>CAWHKU010000010.1:0-15147 GCA_963830125.1 uncultured Alphaproteobacteria bacterium
CGAACGGGGGCTAGATCGTGAATAATGGAACTCAAAGTGTGCATGGTGGCCGGAACATGGGCGACAATGGCAGGATGGAGTTTCTGCTGACGCTGAAGCGGCGCGGCATCGGCGATCAGGCGGTTTTGCGGGCGATGGACGAGGTGCCACGGGCGCATTTCGTCGAGGCCGGTTTTGCCGACAGCGCCTATGCTGACCAGGCGCTGCCGATTTCTTGCGGCCAGACCATCAGCCAGCCTTATGTCGTTGCCTATATGACGGAGCAGCTTGCGCTACGTCCGCACCACAAGGTGCTCGAAATCGGCACCGGCTCGGGTTACCAGGCCGCCGTGTTGTCGCGGCTGGTGCGCGAGGTGGTGTCGATCGAGCGCTATCGCACACTCGCCGACCAGGCGCGCAGCCGGCTGAAATCGCTCGGCTACGACAATGTCGAGGTGATCGCCGGCGACGGTTTTGCCGGTGCGCCGGACCGGGCGCCATTCGACCGCATTATCGTCACCGCTGCCGCCGAACGGGCGCCGCAGGCCTTGCTCGATCAATTGGCCGACGACGGCATCATGGTGATCCCGCTCGGACCGCAAAACGGACCGCAAAACATAATCAAGCTTACCAAATCGCAAACGGGGCTTGAGCGTGAAACGCTGATCCCGGTGCGCTTCGTGCCGCTATTGCCGGGCCAAGCCAAGGAATTGTAGGCGGCGTTGAGCCGCGATGCCGGTTTGACGCCGAAGCGTCGAACGAACGCGCCGGCTTTTGCCCATTCGCGCGTCAGGCTGTGACATTTTTGCCGAGTTCCATGAGCCCGTCGGAAACGGTTCGGTAATTATTAAAAGCTTATTTACTGGTGACTGCTTTATTTCAAACTCTAGTTTTTAGTGCGTAAGAGTGAGTAACCCTATGCCACGCCTGTCCGTGTCGTTTGCTTCGCTTGTCTGGCCGCGCGTTGCCGCCCTTGCGCTGATCGGCGTGGCGGTCGCGGGTTGCTCCAACTCAAGCCGTTTCGATACCCCTTACGCCGGCTATCAGCGCCAGAACACAAACCGTGTCGCTTATCGCGCCCAGGCGCGCGCGCCGGAATATACCGGTTCGGTGACGCGGCGCGCATCCACGCGCCGCGCCGTGGTGTCGGAGCCTTTGCCGATGCCGAGCCGTCCGGCCACGGTCGCGGCCAATACAAATTATACCAGCGGCGGTTATGGCATCGGCGCGCACGGGCTGGGGGCTTATCGCCCGGCGTCGCGCGGCTCAGACATCACCGGTTCGGTGTCGACGCCGGCCGAGCCCGCCGGTCACTGGACTTGGGACGGCGGTTCGCCGGTCACGGTCGGATATGGCGACAGCGTCGAGTCGATTGCGCGCAAATACGGCGTGCCGGCCCATGCGATCCTGAAAACCAATGGCATTACCAGCGCTTCGCAGGTTCGCCCCGGACAGCGTCTGGTCATTCCGCGTTATGTGACGGCAACGACGACGACGACAGCGGCCACGCCGCGTGTCGCCGCGCCGGCTCCTGTCGCCAAAGCTGTTAACACCGGCAACGTCCACACCGTCGCGCCCGGCGAAAGCCTGATTGGCATTGCCCGCCGCCATCATATGTCGTTGTCGGCTTTGGCGCGCGCCAACAAGATCTCGCCGTTCACCAAGCTCAATATCGGTGACCGCGTCGTCATTCCGGGCGGCCGCAATGTTGCCGCCGCGCGTCCGGCGCCCGCGCCAAAGCGCGTGGCCGCTGCGCAGCCGCGTTATGCCGCGCCGCCGCGCATCGCCCAGCCGCGCGTGATCGTCGCCAGCAAAGTCACCGCCGCGCCGTCGCAGAATGTGCGCATGGCGACGCAGGAACCCCACACGACCGAGACCGCCGCGTCGCACACCGAAACCGCCGGCGCTCTGCCGTCATTCCGTTGGCCGGTGCATGGCCGCGTCATTGCCGCCTTCGGCGCGCATTCGAATGGCGTACAGAACGACGGCATCAATCTGGCGGTGCCGGAAGGCACGCCGATCAAGGCCGCCGACGATGGTGTCGTCGCTTACGCCGGCAATGAGTTGAAGGGCTACGGCAATCTGGTGCTGATCCGCCACGCCAATGGCTATGTTTCGGCCTATGCCAACGCCAGCCAGTTGCTGGTCAAACGCGGCGACCGGATCGGCGCGGCCAGGTGATCGCCCATGCCGGGCAAACCGGCAACGTGTCCTCACCGCAATTGCACTTTGAGATCCGCAAAGGTTCGACCCCGGTTGACCCGACCAAGTACCTGAGTGGGGCCTGAGCCTTCAACGCGGAAGATTATTGTAAATTTACGTCACGCCGGCTCAACTTTACGTCTGCCGGTCCGGCACCGCCTTAAAACCTTCGTTCCAGGTGAACGAGGGTTTTTTTATGATGGCAATGGTTTCGGCGATGGCCGGTCGCGTTAGCGAAAGCGAATTCGCGCGGGTCTGGCGCATGGCCGGTGACGCGATTGATTTTGCGGTGCCGATCGCACTGACGGCCGTGCTTGTCGTCGGCTGGGGATGGCTTCTGCTGAACCCGGTGCCTTAATCTTTTAACATCACGCCCAGCCGGCCGGCCAGTTCCTGGATGAACTGCCAGGCGACGCGGCCGGACCGCGAACCGCGCGTGGTCGCCCATTCCAGCGCCTCGCGCCGCAAGGCGTCGGCATCGATTTTGATGTTGTAGTGCTGGACGTAGCCGTCGACCATCGCCAGGAATTCGTCCTGGCTGCAGCGGTGGAAGCCGAGCCACAGCCCGAAGCGGTCGGACAGCGACACCTTCTCCTCGACCGCTTCACCGGGGTTGATGCCGGTCGAGCGCTCGTTTTCGATCATGTCGCGGGCCATCAGGTGGCGGCGGTTCGAGGTGGCGTAGAAAATCACGTTATCCGGCCGGCCTTCGATGCCGCCGTCCAGCACGGCCTTGAGCGACTTGTAGCTGGTGTCGTCATTGTCGAACGACAGGTCGTCGCAGAACACGATAAAATGGAATTTCGAGCCGCGGGTGATCGCCATCAGGTCGGGCAGGGTCTCGATGTCCTCGCGGTGGATTTCGACCAGCTTGAGCGGACCGGTCTGGCTGCCGCGCGCATAAGTGGCGTTGACGGCGGCATGCGACGCCTTGACCAGCGACGACTTGCCCATGCCGCGCGCGCCCCACAACAGCGCGTTGTTCGCCGGCAGGCCCTTGGCGAAGCGTTCGGTGTTTTCCAGCAGGGTATCGCGCACCCGGTCGACGCCCTTGAGCAGGCTCATGCCGACGCGGTTGACGTGCGGCACCGGCACCAGATGGCCGTCCGGGTGCCAGACATAGGCGTCAGCCGCCGACAGGTCCTGAGCCTTGGTGGCGGCGGGTGCCAGCCGCTCGAGCGCGTCGGCGATTCGCGCCAGCACGACGGCGTCGCCGAGGCTGGCCGAGGGCTTTGCGCCGGGCTTGGCTCTGGTCTTGGCGGCCGGTTTGGCCTTCGGGCTGGCTTTGGGCCTGTTTGGGGCTTTGGCCTTGGCTTTGGCGGGGGATTTCGGCTTGGATTTGGAGGAGGTCTTGGCCATGAGGGGTCTTTCGTCAATGGGGCTGCTCTTAGCGGGGCTGCTGGGGCCCTGCAAGCGCGCGCCACGGCAACTTCCACGGGACAGCGGCCAAAGCCAGCCAAAATGGCGCAAAACCGCCATGATTCAGGGGCCGGGCAGCGTTGCAATTGAGCGGGCGGCCGCTATAGTCCGCGCGAATTTACAAGACCATAGGCCGATCCGGGGTCTTTAAACCCGCGGCCTCGTCGAAACGTCTAAGGGAAGCTTTCATGTTCATTACGCCCGCATTTGCTCAGGGGTCGCTCGGTGGTCTGTTCGGCGGGGCCGGCGGCGAGGGCGGCATGTTGATGCAGCTGCTCCCTTTTATCCTGATCTTCGTCATCATGTACTTCCTGATCCTGCGGCCGCAGCAAAAGCGCGTGAAGTCGCATGCCGAAATGGTCAAGAACGTCCGCCGCGGCGACACCGTCATCACCAATGGCGGCCTGATCGGCAAGGTTTCCAAGGTGGTCGATGACGACCAGATCGAAATCGAAATCGCCGACGGGGTGAAGATCCGCCAGATGCGGCAGATGGTCAGCGACGTGCGCGCCAAGGGGGAACCGGTGAAGGACGACGCCGCCGGCTGATCGCCGGACGGAATCGGTTTTTCGTTTCTTTCGCTTCCAGGTCGTTGGCGCTTTTAATTCGTGGGGCGCTTTCAGGCGGATATCACGGTCGATATCCAGATTGAATTTCAAGTCGGGATCTCATGCTTTATTTCACGCGGTGGAAGGCGGCGGCGGTAGTCATCACGGCCCTGGTCGTCTGTCTGTTTGCCGTTCCGAACTTCCTGCCCAAGAATATGGTGGATAGCTGGCCGGCTTGGGCGCAGCGCCACGTCGTGCTCGGCCTCGATTTGCAGGGCGGCTCGCACATTCTGCTCGAAGTCGACACCAATGTGGTGCGCAAGGACAAGCTCGAAGCCACCCGTGACGACGTCCGGCGTGTTTTGCGTGAAGCCCGCATCGGCTATACCGGCTTGGTGGTGCGCGGCAACAGCGTCGAAGTCCACATCCGCGAAGCCGCCCGGACCGACCAGGCGCTGGCCAAATTGCGCGAATTGTCGACGCCGCTGGGCGGCATTCTCGGCGGCAACGGCCAACGAAGCCTCGACATCTCGTCGGATGGCAACCTGATCAGACTGACGCTCGGCGACGAGGCGATCCTGGAGCGCGTGCGCCAGGCGGTGCAGCAGTCGATCGAAATCATCTCGCGCCGCGTCAACGAACTCGGCACCGTCGAGCCATTGATCCAGCGCCAGGGCACCGACCGCATCCTGGTTCAGGTGCCCGGTCTGCAGGACCCGTCCCGGCTGAAAGAACTGCTCGGCAAGACCGCCAAGCTCGACTTCCGCATGGTCGATACCAACAACTCGGTAGAAGACGCCCTGAAGGGCCGCGTGCCGCCGGAAGACGATTTGCTCTATAGCTCGACCGCGCCCAAGACGCCTTATTTGATCGAGAAGCGGGTGGTGGTGTCTGGCGCCGATCTGACCGACGCCCAGCCTGGTTTCGACCAGCGCACCAGCGAGCCGATCGTCTCGTTCCGGTTCAACAATTCAGGTTCGATCAAATTCGCCCGGGCGACCCAGGAAAACGTCGGTAAGCCGTTTGCCATCGTGCTCGACAACCAGGTGATTTCCGCGCCTGTGATCCGCGAGCCGATCACCGGCGGCTCGGGCCAGATTTCCGGCAATTTCACCGTCCAGAGCGCCAACGACCTGTCGATCCTGCTGCGCGCCGGCGCGCTGCCGGCGCCGCTGACGATTATCGAAGAACGCACCGTTGGCCCCGGCCTCGGCGCCGACTCGATCGCCAAAGGCAAGATCTCGTCTTATGTCGGCGCGGCGATGGTCATCATCTTCATGCTGGCGACCTACGGTCTGTTCGGACTGTTCGCCAATATCGCGGTGACCATCAACGTTGCGATGATCTTCGGCGTGCTGTCGCTGCTCGGCGCGACGCTGACTTTGCCGGGCATCGCCGGCATCGTCTTGACCGTCGGCATCGCGGTCGACTCCAACGTGCTGATCTATGAGCGTATCCGCGAGGAAGTGCGCGGCGGACGCTCGGCGATCAACGCGATCGACGCCGGTTTCAGCCGGGCGCTGGCGACCATTCTCGACTCCAACATCACCACCTTTATCGCCGCCGCGGTGCTGTTTTACATCGGCACCGGCCCGGTCCGCGGCTTCGCCGTGACGCTGGGCATTGGCATTCTCACGACCGTGTTCACCGCTTTCACCGTGACCCGGCTGATTGTCGCGACCTGGGTGCGCTGGCGTCGTCCGCAGCATGTGCCGATCTAAGCGCGAAATAGGATAGAGACCAGCTTATGCGCCTGCTTCGCATCGTTCCCGACGACACCAAGTTCGACTTTATGCGCTTTCGGCGCATCAGCTTTCCGCTGTCGGCCTTGATGTCGATCCTGGCGATTTCGCTCTATTTCTTCCACGGCCTGAACTTCGGCATCGACTTCAAGGGCGGCACCTTGATGGAGGTGCGTTCCACCGTCGGCGACGCGGACATCGCGAAAATGCGCGCGACCATCGCCGGGCTCGGCTTGGGCGAGGCCCAGTTGCAGCAATTTGGCGGCCCGAAGGAGGTTCTGATCCGGATTGCGGAACAGCCGGGTGGCGACGCCGCCCAGCAGGTCGCGGTCACCAAGGTCAAGGCCGCGCTCGGCAACGAAGTCACCTATCGCCGTGTCGAAGTGGTCGGCCCCCGCGTGTCGGGCGAGCTTTTGTCCTATGGCGTGGTCGGCCTGATGCTCGCGATCCTGGGCATCCTGGTCTATCTCTGGTTCCGGTTTGAGTGGCAATTCGCGCTCGGCGCCATGATCGCCAACGTCCACGATCTGGTGCTGACCATCGGCTTCATGTCGCTGACCCAGATCGACTTCGATCTCACTAGCATCGCGGCGCTTCTGACCATTCTCGGCTATTCGCTCAACGATACCGTCGTCATCTATGACCGTATTCGCGAAATGCTGCGCCGTTACAAGAAGATGCCGATGGCCGACATGCTCAATGCCTCGGTCAATTCGACCTTGTCGCGCTCGGTCATCACCCACGTCACCGTGACATTGGCGCTCTTGGCGCTGTTGTTGTTCGGCGGCCAGGCGATCCATTCCTTCACCGCGACCATGATGTTCGGCGTGGCGCTGGTCGGCACCTATACTTCGATTTTCATCGCGGCACCGGTGCTGATCTATCTCGGCGTCGGCACCGGACGCGATGCCTTGACCCATTCGACGAGCCCGGCCGACAGCGATCCGGACGCGATCCCGGCGCAGTTCGTCGATGACACGCCGGAAGAGAAACCGGCGCAAAAGCCGGCCGCGAAGCCGGCCAAGGCACGCAAGCCCAAAGGCCGCCGCTAGTTATGGCGGACGGGCTCGGCAACGACGCCCCGCATCTGCCGAGTTCCTGCGCCGATCGAGGCCTATGGCAATGGCGGTTTTCGCTTCGGCGGCATGTCGCATCGCGGTTCGCTGTTGTGTTTTCCCGACGGCATCTGGGCCTGGCCGGTAACGTCGCCGGCCGAACTGACCGAGGCGCTGCTGGCGCCGGTCTTTGCCCGTGCCGATGAGCTGGACGTATTTCTGATCGGCGCCGGGCGCGACCCCTGGGCGTTGCCGCCGCAACTGCGGGCGCTGTTTCGCGACCGCTCGATTTCGGTCGATGCCATGACGACGGGGTCGGCGGTTCGGACCTATAATATCCTGCTCGGTGAAAACCGCCGCGCCGGCGCTGGGCTGATTGCGGTGCCCTGATTGGCGCACCGACACATCCGCGAAACCTCGTCGCGCGACGACGCGTCGAATTCTGTTTACCGACAGCTTTCCCAGGGCACACCGCGCCCTCGGGGCAGCCGCATGAATTCCCAACCGCCGCAGGAGCTTGCGCCGCTAGAATTCCTGCCAATCGGGCGCGCTGACGGCGCTCCTGAGCGCGGCCTGCATCTTGCGCACCGGCCCACCGCTGTTGCCCGCACCGACTTGCTTGAGTTGGACCACCGGCTTCTGCTTTGAAGCGGCCGGCTGCGTAGCGCGCGGCGCAGCCTTCGTTTCGTCGGCATCGCCGATCTGGAAATAGGCAACCCGTTCGCCCATTGCCTTGGCTTGATCCTCCAATGTCCTTGCGGTCGCAGCATTTTCCTCGACCAGCGCCGAGTTTTGCTGTGTGGCCTCGTCCATTTGCGTCAGCGCCCGGTTGATCTCTTCGATGCCGGTCGCCTGTTCGGTGCTGGCATTAGCGATTTCAGCGACGATGCTGGCAACGCTCTTGATCGATTCGACGATTTCGTTCAGCGAGCCGCCGGCGCGGTTCACGAGTTCCACGCCGTCCTTGACCTGACCGTTCGAGTTGGTGATCAGGTCCTTGATGTCTTTGGCCGCTTGCGAGGAGCGCTGCGCCAGGCTGCGCACCTCAGAGGCCACCACCGCGAAGCCGCGGCCGGCCTCGCCGGCGCGCGCAGCTTCGACCGCCGCGTTGAGCGCCAGCAGGTTGGTCTGGCGGGCGATCTCGTCGATTACGCCGATGATGTCGGAGATCTTGCGCGAGGAATCCTCGATCTTGGCCATCGCATTGACCGCCTCGGCCACCACCTCGCTGCCGCGATCGGCGATGTCCATCGTGGAGTTGGCGGACTTATTGGCGTGCTGGGCGTTCTCCGCGTTCTTTTTCACCGTCGCGGATAGCTGTTCCATCGCGGCCGAGGTTTCTTCCAGGCTGGCGGCCTGCTCCTCGGTGCGCTGCGAGAGATCGGTGGTGCTGGTCGAAATTTCCGCCGAGGCGTTGGTCACTTCACGGCCCGATGCTTTGATCTCACCTATCGTTTGGCTGACTTTTTCCGCCATGAGGGCCACCGCACCGGCGATCTGGCCGACCTCATCCTTGCGGTCGCGTCCCGGCACATCAATGGCGAAATTGCCGTCGGCGACCTTTTCCAGCGGATGCACCAGCGCCCGCAGCGGCCTACCGATGCTGATCGCGCCGAATACTGCGGAGCCGATCAGGACGGCAATGATCGCGCCACCGATCGCAATGGCATTGCGCCGCGTGGAGATCATCTCGCTTCGTGCGCGAGCCGTTTCCTTATCGGAAGCGGCACCCGCGACTTCAGTCGCCTTACCGAGGAGGCTTTCAATTTGCTTGACGAGAGGCTGCGTTTGCTCGCGTGCGATATGATCGGCTTTGTCCTTGAGCGCTGCAATACGCAGTGCGTCGTCCGCGCTTTGGTTATCCTTCGTCTCGATAGCCATCGTTTCAATTCTTGCAGCGCCGACTTCTTGCACGCTAGCCGCATAAAGGTCGATCGATGCGATGACCTTTTGGACCCTCGCGCGGTCCTCCGGAACCGTCAGCTTTGCGGGTAGCGGGTCTAGCCATTTATGAGCGTCGTGTTGCTGCTCACCCACGTATTTTGCTGCCTTTTTGAGGTTCTCGACGGTTTGCGCCAGCAGGAGGTCGCGCGCGCCGACGTCAATGCCGCGTTCAAAGGCGCGCGCCGCCTCAAGACTGCGGACCAGATTTTGCTGAAGGGCTGCCGTCTCATTGGCGGACATGACCGAGGAACTGCTGATCATCTGGGTCGCCAGCATGCCTGCCATCAGCAAGATGCCAATGCCCGACATGGCCATGAGTTTGGTGCCGATACGGATATCCGAAATGCGAAGCATAGTGGCTCCCTAGAGAAGGGCTTCAGCCCTTCGTTATAGTGATCTCGGTGTTGATCGGACTGCCTGCGCCATAGCGCAGCGACGAGCGAATAGATTTGCTCGTGCTGTCTCGAAGTCGGTGTGAGTTTTTAGGCCCTATGGACACACGAGATTTTGATGATTCGGAGCCGCCCCTTAGGTAGTATTGAACGCGCACGTTTACCGATGCGTTAACCGCGGCGGCTAGGTTGTTAGCCAGTTCAATAAACTAGATTAACAAAATCCCCTGACGAGCCACCCGGCGATTGATTTTTCACAATCGGTGCAGGTTTGGGTGGCCGACGCTAACCCGGCGACCCGCTCCGAGGGCACGGCCATCGCGCCATTGGTGCCGGACCAAAAACTGCTGTAAGGCGTTTTTGGGTTCCCATCATAGATTGGCATCATGCAAGCTCATTTCGAACATTGCGCCGCACTGGTGCGCGAAGCCGACCGGGACCGTTACCTCGCGACATTGTTTGCCCCGGCCGCCGCGCGTGACGCGCTGATGGCGCTTTATGCCTTCAATGTCGAGATTTCCCGGGTGCGGGACGTCGCGCGCGAGCCGATGCCGGGCGAGATCCGGCTGCAATGGTGGCGCGAGGTCCTGTCGGGCGAGCGCGACGGCGAGGCGGCGTCGCATCCGGTTGCCGCTGCCTTGATGGCGAGCCTCAAGCAATACGCCATCGCGCCCGAGCAACTGGCGGCGATCGTCGACGCCCACACCTTCGATCTTTACGACGAGCCGATGCCGACCCTGGACGATCTCGATAATTACGCGGTGATGACCCAGTCGGCGTTGCTCGATATCGCGGCGTCGATCCTGGGCGGCGGCGGCTTCGAGGTGATGATGCTGATCCGCCAGGCCGGTATCGCCATGACCGTCACCGGCGTTCTGACCGGCTTGGCGCGTCATGCCGCCCGCCGGCAGTTGTTCGTGCCGCTCGAAGTGCTCGACCGGCACGGCGCCGACCGGGAGGACCTGTTCGCCGGCAAGGTCACCGCGCCGGTGAAAAACGCGCTCGCCGAATTGCGCCGCCATGCACGCCGGCAGCTGACGGCGGCGGAGATGGAAATGAACGGTGCCCCGCAGGCCGTGATCGCGCCGATCCTGCCGGCGCTGCTGCCACTGGCGCTGGTCGGGCCAACGTTGCGGCCGATGGAACGGCGCGGTTACGAGCCGCTCGATGTGCCGCCGCTGTCGGGTTTGCGGCGGCAATGGCTGCTGTGGCGCGCGGCGCGCGATCCGCGCCGGATTTTCGGCGTCTAGGTCTATTCCGCCGCGTCGGCTTGTTCGTTTGTTGGGGTGCCGGCCATCCAAGCGGCGAGGTCGGCCAGCGCGCGCTGGCTCAAGCCGGTTTTGCGCGCCAGGTTTTTGGCCGAGCCGCGGCCATATTTGCGGCCGTCTTTGTCGTAGTCGACCTTTTCGGTCAGCGGCGGAAACAGGCCGAAATTGACGTTCATCGGCTGGAACGACGACGGCCCGGCATCGATGCTCTCAAGATGGCCGCCAGTGATGTGAGCTAGCAGCGCACCATGTGCGGTCGTCGGCGGTGGCGGCGCCACGGTCTCGCCGCGCCGTTCGGCGGCGGCAAAGCGCGCCGCCAGCAGACCGATGGCGGCGGACTCGACATAGCCTTCGCAGCCGGTGATCTGGCCGGCAAAGCGCCAGGCCGGATGGGCCTTCAGCCGCAAGATCGGATCGAGCAGCTTGGGCGAATTGAGAAACGTGTTGCGGTGCAGTCCGCCGAGGCGCGCAAATTCCGCGTTCTGCAAGCCGGGGATCGCGCGCAACACCCGCGCCTGTTCGGCATGCTTTAGCTTGGTCTGGAAACCGACGATGTTGTAGAGCGTGCCGAGTTTGTTGTCCTGGCGCAGTTGCACGACCGCATAAGGCTTTTCATCCGGTGCGCGCGGATTGGTCAGGCCGAACGGCTTCATCGGGCCGTGCCGCAAGGTCTCGCGGCCGCGTTCCGCCATCACTTCAATCGGCAGGCAGCCGTCGAAATAGGGCGTCTTGGTCTCCCATTCCTTGAAGTCGGTCTTGTCGCCGGCAATCAACGCGTCGATGAAGGCGTCGTATTGCTCGCGGCTCATCGGGCAATTGATGTAGTCGGCGCCGGTTCCGCCGGGGCCGACTTTGTCGTAGCGTGACTGGAACCAGGCCTGCTCCATGTCGATGGACTCTTTGTGCACGATCGGCGCGATGGCGTCGAAGAAGGCCAGCGCCTGTTCGCCGGTGCGCTGTGCGATTGAAGCGGCCAGATCCGGCGAGGTCAGCGGCCCGGTCGCGATGATGACGTTGTCCCAGTCGTCCGGCGGTACGGCGATCTCGCCGCGTTCGATCGTGATCAATGGCTGGGATTGGAGCGCTGCCGTCACGGCCGCCGAAAAGCCCTCGCGGTCGACCGCGAGCGCGCCGCCGGCCGGCACCTGATTGGCGTCCGCCGATTGCATGATCAGCGAGCCAAGCCGGCGCATTTCTTCATGCAGCAGGCCGACGGCGTTGTGGTCCTTGTCGTCGGAGCGAAACGAGTTGGAGCAGACCAGTTCGGCCAGGCCGTCGGTCTTGTGCGCGGCGGTTTCGCGCTGCGGCCGCATCTCGTGCAGCGTGACCGGGATGCCGGCCTTGGCGAGCTGCCAGGCGGCTTCGGAACCGGCCAGCCCGCCGCCGATAATGTGAACGGTTTGAGGTTTTATTGTCATGCGGAGATCATTAAGCTGTCGGGTACAGGGCGGCAATGGCAGGGCTTTAATGAGTTGGTTCAGTAGGTACTGCGTTCCGGCCGCTGTTTTTCTGGGTCTTTTTCTCGAGCTTGCCGGTTCGCCAGCTTTGGCCGCGACTGATATCGCCTCGGTCGCCGCCGCGACCTATCGCGATTTTTCGCTGTCGACGCCGACACCGTCTTTGGTGACCATTTGCCATGGCTTTGGCTGCCGGTTCCGCAATGAGATCGGTCTCAGCGGCGCAGACCGCGCCCACTTAGCGCGGATCATGGCGGCGGGCCGCGGTTCGGCAGCGGCCGAGCGTCGCGCGATCGGGACCGCCGGCGCCTGGTTCGACCGGCGCGTCGGCCCTGCCGCCGGCACCAAGGGCCACGTCGCCCGCGCCAACCGGTACTATATGTTCGACAAGCGGCAACTCGATTGTGTCGATTCCAGCCGCAATACCACCAGCCTGTTATTGATCCTCGTTCAGCTCAACTTGCTGCGCTACCACGACGTGGTGGAGCCGGTGGCGCGCGGCCATATTTTTGACCTGCGCCCACCCCACGTCACCGCCGTGCTGCGCGAACGCGCGACCGGCGAGGAATGGTCGGTCGACTCCTGGACCCGCGCCTATGGCCAGGCGCCGGAAATTATGCCGTTGGACCGTTGGAAAACGCTCGATTAGCGGCGAAAGCCGTCAGACATGAAAACGCCCGCGGCAGGCGCGGGCGTTTATCCGGATCGACGCGATCAAGCGATGGCTTAGCCCTGGTGGGCGGCATTCCAGGCGACACGCTCAATGTCTGAGCGGCTGATACCGATGTCGTTGAGTTCACGGTCGCCGAGGCGGGACAGTTCTCTCACGCTGTGGTTATAGCGCTTCCATTCGGTGATGAAGCGGACGATGGCGGCAAACATAGCTTTCTCTTTCCATTAGCTCCGGCCCGACGCCGGTTATTTGTGCAACAGACATAGTCTTGTTTGGCAATTTGAAAAGAAACAATGTTGCGCTGCAGCTAATCCTAAAACGCATAGCTTAAGTATCTGATACTTAATTATAAAATACAATATTCGCCCTGTGGCGCTGTTTTGGACGGTGCCTATTTTTGCATCATACCCAGGCGTGCCGCAATCTGCCAAAAGTCGTGCATTTTTTGCCACGATTTTGACTGGTTTTCACAAAACAGAATCAATACGAGCCTATACAGGCTCTATTTTTGATTCTGACGTCCGATCTTGGGCCAGATTATCCATGCGTTAATGCATTGCTAACGTGGAGGCCTTCGGCGACCGGGCCGTTTTGAATGTTCGGCGTGCGCCGGCCGAAAGTTCCTCAAAAGGGCGTGGCTGTGTAAATTGCCCGGCCCGGGGGAGGACGAGCGTGCCCATTACCGTCGATCGCCGTCTTGTCGTGCCAGCGCTCGGTGTCGGGCAAATTCTGGCGTGGGGGACGTCGTTTTATTTTCCGGCGGTCTTTGCCACCGCGATTGTCGCCGATACCGGCTGGTCGTTCGGGCTGGTCGTCAGCGGCACTTCGATCGGGCTGCTGGTCGCCGGGCTGATCTCGCCGAAAGTCGGCGGTCTTATTGCCCACCACGGCGGCCGGCCGGTCTTGTTGGCGAGTTCGCTGTTTTTTGCCGCCGGGCTGGTTGGTATCGGCGTGGCGCCGGTGTTGCCGGTGTTCATGGCGTTCTGGGTGGTCATCGGCCTCGGCATGGGGACGGGAACCTACGACGCGGTGTTCGCGACGCTCGGCCGGCTCTATGGCAACGACGCCCGTGGGCCGATCACCAACCTCACGCTGTTCGGCGGCTTTGCCAGTACGGTGTGCTGGCCGCTCAGCGCCTTCATGATCGAGCATACCGGCTGGCGCGTCGCCTGCCTGATCTACGCCGCGATGCATCTCGTGATCGTGCTGCCGCTGCAAATGGCGGTGGTGCGCAAGGCGCCGGCCGAAGCGGCAACAGCCGGCATCGCGGCTGACGATGGCGCGCCGCAAGCGCTTAAGCCCATCGCCAATGAAAAGCTGATCTTCGCGCTGGTCGCGCTGGTGCTGTCGTTCAGCGCCGGCATTGGCTCGATCGTGATCGTGAACTTCATGATCTTCCTGCAGGCGAGGGGCGTTGACTACGCGGTCGCCATCAGCCTCGGCACCTTGTTCGGCCCGGCGCAGGTCGGCGCCCGCGTCGTCGAACGGCTGTTCGGCGCCCACTACCACCCGATCTGGACCATGATCGTGTCCTGCGTGCTGATGGCGGTCAGCCTGCTCATGCTGCTCGGCAATGTCCCGATGCTGGTGCTGATCATTCTGCTCTACGGCGCCGGCTTCGGCATTTCCTGGATCGGGCGCGGTACCTTGCCGCTGGCGATATTCGGGCCGGTGCGCTTTCCGCGCCTGATGGGCAAAATCGCCTTTCCGAGCCTGATCGTGCTGGCGCTGTCGCCATCGGCCGGCGCCTGGCTGATTGAGGCCGGTGGACCGGATGCGACCATCGGCGTATTGACCGGACTGGCCTTGATCAATGTGGTGCTGATCGGCCTGTTGTGGCTGTTGTGCCGCCGCCAAACGAGATCGGACACGTGACGATGCTGACGCTGCAAACGCTTTATTTTGAGGATCTTTCCGTCGGCCAGACCGAGACGGCTGGCCAAGCACGTGTCGTCGTCCGATGTCGTCGGCTTTGCCGAAGTCACCGGCGACCGCAACCCGATCCATCTGTCGGAGCATTTCGCGGCGCAGACACCATTCGGTACCCGCATTGCTCACGGGCTTTACACCGCCAGCCTGATTTCGGCGGTGCTTGGCACCCGGTTGCCGGGACCGGGCGCGATCTACATTTCGCAAACCTTGAACTTTCGCGCGCCGGTCAAGATTGGCGACACCGTCGACGTCAGCGTCACGGTTGCCGAACTGATGCCGGAGAAATGCCGTGCCAGACTGACCTGCAGCTGCGCGGTCGGCGACGATGTCGTGCTCGACGGCGAAGCCTGGGTGAAGGTGCCGTCGAAGGAGCAAGGCGGCCGTCCGCTGCCGCGGGTTTAGCCGGAAAAATCACGCCGGGGCTTTGTCGTCCAATTCAGACGATATCACAATAGGTTGTATCGGAGTTGAGGCGGCGCTGTGATTGTCTGAAATATACAGCGGCGAGGGCCCTTATGGACTTTGCCGGCCCCGTG
>CAWHKU010000011.1:0-92500 GCA_963830125.1 uncultured Alphaproteobacteria bacterium
TTCCGACTGGCGCGCCAAAAAATATTTCCAACATGCGCACCGCGCAGGATGAGCAGCGCGGCCATTTAGACGAAAGTGCGAACGCGTGAGCGGGCGTTATGCCTATTTGTGGTGGTAACGGCCACGCGCGGGAACATCTCTGTTGCGATCATGCCGTCGCGCCATGGGGTGGCGCATCGGCAGGCCGCGCAGACGGCTGCCTAAGATGTCGACAGCGACGACTGGCTGTTGCCTTTTAAATCATTAATTTTATTTTAGTTTTGCACGGCGAACCGAATTTTTGGCCTCTCTTTGAGGGCGTAGCGACGCCGGCGCCTGTTGCGGCGCTTGGCATGACGCTTGCTCTAACTGTGAAGGTCGCGGGAAGTCTCACGCGACCCGGCCGCTACGATACTCGTAGTGGAATCGCGCCCTTTCAATATTTTCCCCGAAAGCAAACCAATGAAAAGAAACCATAATTCGTTCGGTGCGAACGAACACCTGCAGCGTGGCGCTCGGCGCGCCGGCTGCCGTCCTCTGGTTCTTCTTCTGGCCGCGCTCGCCGCGCCCTGCGCGCTGACCGCGGCGCAGGCCGCGCCGTCGCCGATGCTGCCACCTGCCGTTGCCAAGGCCGGCAAGATTACTTTCTGCAGCTTCATCGACCTGCCGCCGGTCGAGTTCATGGATCCCTCATCGAAGCCGATCGGTTCCGACATCGATCTGGCGAACGGCATCGCCAGCCGGCTCGGCGTCACGGCCGAATACAACAACATGCCCTTTTCCGGACTGATCCCGGCGCTGCTCGCCGGCCATTGCGACGCGATCATCTCGCAGCTTTTCATCAAGCCGCCGCGCAAGAAGGTGATCAACTTCATCCCTTATATGTATTCGCACGAAGTGCTTCTGCTCCGTACCGGCACGAAAGGCATCAATTCGATCGAGGACCTGTCGGGCAAGAAGGTCGCCGCGGTCACCGGGACGACGGCCACCAATCTGCTTGAGGAAGAGAACGTCAAGCTCAAGGCGGCCGGCAAGACGCCGATCGACATGGTCATGTTCCCGCAGAACACCGCGGCGCTGCAACAGTTGCAGTTCGGCCAGGTGGAAGCCTATGGCCTCGCCTTTGAGGCGGCTGCCTATTACGCGCATAAGGAACCGAAGCTGTTCATGACCGGCGGCAAGCCTTATTACAAAATCTTGACCGGGATTGGACTGCGCAAGGACGAGACGCAGTTGCAGGCCGCGATGGCAAAGGCCTTCGCCGACATGCGCAAGGATGGCACCTACCATAAGATTTTGGTCAAGTGGGCCATCACGCAAGACGAACTGCCGAAGGATCAATAAGCCCCAATGTCCTTTGATTGGCCGTTCTTCTGGCAATACTTGTTCGAACCGAGTTCGGTCTATCTGAATGGGCTTTTGCTAACCATCGTCCTCAGCGTCGTGTCGCAACTTGTCGGCACGGCGCTGGGGCTGGCGGCTGCACTGGCGCGGATATCGAAGATCCGCGCGGTGCAGGCCGTCGCCCGCTTTTACATCTGGGTCATGCGCGGCACACCGCTGCTGGTCCAGATCGTCTTCATTTATACCGGCCTTGCCGCCGCCAATATCGTGCGCTTTCACGATTGGCATCTCGGCTTCATCGTCATCGCCGGCAACGTCCAGGCGGCCATCCTCGCGCTGAGCCTCAACGAGGGCGCCTATATGGCCGAAATCATCCGGGCCGGCATCGCCTCGGTCGATCACGGCCAGGACGAGGCCGCGAGTTCGCTCGGCATGACGCGTTCGCTGCTGATGCGTCGCATCATCCTGCCGCAGGCCTTCCGGCTGATCATTCCCCCGCTCGGAAACCAATTCAACATCATGCTGAAGAATACCACGCTGGTGAGCATCATTGGCGTGTCGGAGCTGCTGCTCATCACCGAAACGATCAACTCCGCGACCTTTCGCACCTTCGAGCTTTACACGGTTGTCGGGCTCTACTTCCTGACCCTCACCACGCTTTGGGGCTTCGTGCAGCGTGCGATTGAAATGCGCTTTGCCGCGCCGTCGCGCGATGGCTCAATGGCATTGCGTCCGTGGCGGTTCGCTCTTCGCAATGTCATGAATGCGGTATCGCGATAATGGATCAAGCTGACGATATGCTGTCACCCGACACCGCCTTCACGGCATCGCCCGATCCTGACGTCGTCGTCGAGGCGATCAATGTGCACAAATGGTTCGGCGACAGCAAAGTGCTGGATGGTGTCTACATGTCGGTGCGCCGCGGCGAGACCGTGGTGATCATCGGCCCCTCAGGCTCGGGCAAGACGACTTTCGTTCGCTGCCTCAATCATCTGGAGACGATCCAGCGCGGCGTGATCCGGGTGAACGGGCATTTCATCGGTTACCGCGAACACGGCGGCAAGATGGTACCGGACCGGCCGCGCAACATCGCTCGCCAGCGCCGCGATGTCGGCATGGTGTTTCAGCGCTTTAATCTCTTCCCGCACATGACCGCGTTGGAGAATATTATCGAGGCGCCCATCCATGTGCGCGGCATCGCCCGCGCCGAAGCGGTAACGACAGGGCGCGCGCTGCTCGCGCGCGTCGGCCTTGGCGGCAGGGAGGATGCCTATCCGGTTCAGCTATCCGGCGGCCAACAGCAGCGTGTCGCGATCGCCCGTGCGCTTGCCATGCGTCCCGCCGTGATGCTGTTCGACGAGCCGACCAGCGCGCTCGATCCCGAAATGGTGGGCGAGGTCCTGGAAGTCATTCGTGAACTGGCGCACGAAGGCATGACCATGGTCATCGTCACCCACGAGATGGAATTCGCCCGCGATGTGGCCGACCGGGTGGTGGTGATGGACAAAGGTGTCATCGTCGAAAGCGGCACCCCCGAGCATGTTTTCGTTAGCTCGCAGCATCCGCGGTTGCTCTCCTTCCTGGCGAATACCCGCTTCCACATGGCCTGATCGATCTTTTGGCGTGATCGGTTTTTGAGCCAGCGAGTTAAGAGCTGCCGCATCGGTTGCAGCGGTTTCCTCAATTTCTTCCCGCTGATCCAATGAGACGGCGCAATCTGCCCCTAAGAATTATATCGATAGTTCAATGATATAGGTGTTTGCCGTTTTATTCCGACCGGCGCGCCAAAGGTTCAGCGTCCACTGTTCTTATTCCATCAACGCGTGCCGGCGCCGCGACGGCCGCCACCGCCTCGTGCGCGGTTTGCCGATACCGCCGCGCGGGCCTCTGGCTATTCACGCCTGGTTTGAGCGAAATCAACGCCCAAACATCGCGCAACGCCTTTTGTCATACCAGTCCGCCGAAATGGCGTGCACGACAAGGGGCAGGGGGCGGCAGTGCGGTTTCAATATGAAAAATCTCGATCGCGGCTGATGGCATGCCTGCTTATGGTCGCGGTCGCGATCGGTTTGTTCGCACCGGCGCCGGTTTATGCCGACTGGCGTCAGGACGCCAAGGAAGCCGCGCTCCAATATGGCGACCAGAAGAAGGACGAACTGGTCCGGTCGCAATCCAAAGCCGCGATCATGGCGCTTTACAAAAAGCTCTATGCCGCGAGAAAAAAGATCAATCCGAGCGCGTCGCGTGCCCTGGCCGAAGTCGCGATCATGACGCCAGACTTCGAGAAGCTCGCTGAGGATGCCGCTGATGCCTATGCCTCCGGCGATCCCGAGAAGATTCGCGCCGCGTCCAAATCGGTGGCGGTGAAATTCGGCGAGCAACTGGCGCGCCTCGGTTCGACAGCCAAGTCGCGCGAAATGCTCGGCTCGTTGATCGGCAAGGCCGATAAGGTCAGGGAAATCTCACAAGTGCTCGGCAACGCCACCTCCGGCACCAAGGCCGGCCAGCGCGCGGCGGCCGAATATGTCGGTCAGGCCTTGATCGGGCTGACGCCGGCGGCCGGCGTTATCGGATTTTACCAGGCTTCGGTCGGTACGATGAAATACGTCAGGGGCGAATACGTCGATAGCGAGGTCGAAGGCCTCTACAAGCGCTATAAAAATGCTCCCGATGACGACGCGCGTAACGCGATAATAGGCGAAGTGAGTTGGGGAACGGGCGGCTACAAAGTTGTCATCGACGAACGCCGCCGGGAGCTTGAAGCGCAGAAGGAGGCCGCGATCGGCGACGCCGCCGACATTGCCGGCGACGCCATTCGCGAACATCTGACCAAGACCACGGAAGAAGAGATCATCGCCAGCATGGTTGCCTCGTTCCAAGGCCGCATTGCCAAAGAAAAGGAGGATAAAGATCTGGAGGCAGCGCGTGCCGCAGGGGAGAAGAGAGTGGCAACCATTCTTACGCCGCTCAAGGATGCATACGAACGCAAGAACGGTACTCAGGCGCTGGAGCAGAATCCCTATAACCTCGGCTTATTTGTCAATCAGGTCGCCGTCAGTTTAGAGGGCATGCCGGAACTCGATCCGGACAGCGACCGCAGCCTGACATTAACATCGCGGGCGCTGTCGGCGAAGCTGGTCTACGGTAAGGATTCCAAGGAATATGCCGGTGCGATGGCCGCGTTGAACCAGGAGCGCACGTCTGCTGTCGAGGAAAATTTGGGCGGGCCTTGTGTGGGCGAAGCAAAAGCCCTGGCTCTGAGGATTTGGAGCCGCGGTCAAAAACTCTACGAAGCCGGCAAGGCCGCCGAAGCCCTGCCGTTCTTCAGGGAAGCTATCGCGATCTGCCCCAGCGATAAGCACGCCGCGCAAGTCGCTGCACTCGCCAAGATGCTGACCGAGCCGGAGCAGGGCTTCGACGGAACCTATGTCGGCCGTGGCAGCTACGGAGTCCCGGGTTCTGCGCAAACAGCATTCACGCTGCGCCTGACAGTCGCGGGCGAGCGGCTGTCCGGTACCTTCGTCGGTCGGTTGCCGAAAGGAAACATCAGCCAGAACGCGACCGTGACGGGGAGCGTTTCAAGCGACGGCCGCATCACGGCGACAGTGGCAGGCAATTCTAAAATGGGTGACAGCGGGCCCGCCTCCGGCAGTGGTAACGATGTCGGTTCCAAGGTGGGCAGAGCAGTGGATAATGTACTTGAAATGATGTTCAATTATCCATTTGCCGGTCAATTCAACGGTCGCATCGCTGGCGTCAAAGCGAACGGTTCGATTGTACTGCGCAGAACGACCAAACCGCTCTGGAAATCGCCGAGGAACGGAAGCTGGAGCGCCGCGCGTCAATAGACGCCGGCGCACCTTGCGATCGGTGTTGTCGCCGGTTGACGCAGGTCAATGCCTTTAAAGCTTGATGCATCGAATATGAAAACTGGTGCGTCGCGACCATCGACGCCGGTTCCGGAGATTGTGAATGGCTCGACCTGGATTTTTACCGCTCGTTGTTGCAAGCGCGGCGTTTGTCGTTGTCGCTGCGGTCCATCCGGCGGCGGCGCAATCTAAAGATCCGTTCGGCGATATCGATCTCAATGCGTTGAAAAAGAACCCCGGTGGACAATCGACGCCGGCACCGACCGCGCCGGTCGAACAACCGTCGGCGCCGCCGCAAGTGCGGCGGCCGGCCGATCCGCTGTTCGTGAACCACGTTGATCCGATCGGCGCGCTGACCCGCACCGCGACCTTCGACCGCGGCAAGAACATCTATGTCGGCAAGTCAAACACCGGAACGGTCGCTTGCTACTTCCGTGAACAGGGCGACACCCATCGGCTCGATATCGGCATCGCCGCGCCGGGCGCGTTCGTCCGGTTGCAGACGCCGGAGCCCCGCGAAGCAACGCCGATGCCGCCGGTGCGCATTTTCGCCGGCAAGGAAAAGACCCGCCGCGTCGGCAACAACGAATTCGCCACAGGCGAATACACTGTGCTGAGAGCCTATGACGGGCCGATCACGTTTTCCGTGCCGGAGCCGCGCAAGGGCAATTTTACCGCAGTCGGCAAGGCGGACGCCAAGAGCTTCCTGGAGATGGTGGCGGCGGCCAAAGGTGAGTTCGTCGTCGTGCAGTCCGAGCAACGCGGGACAACCGCCAATATTGTCGCGGTTTACAAATTCAATGCGGCCTTGATCCCGGCACTGTTGTCCTGCGCCAAGGCGCAACAGATCGCGGTTGTAACGGCCGCGGCCGCGCCGGTCGCGACAGCCGCGCCAATGGCGACGGCCGCCGAACCACAAGCCGGAGGCGAAGGCTGGACCGTTTATAAGAATGCCCGGTTTGGCACGACCATCGACTATCCCGCCGGTATTTTTACCGTGCACGACCAGCCGCCGGCAAATGGCGACGGCCAGACCTTCCGCAGCGCCGATGGCCGCGCCCAGTTGCTGGTCTACGGCACGCATAATGCCGAGAACGACACGCCGCAAAGCTACGTTGACAAATATATCGACGGCAAAGGCATTAGCTTCCGGCGGGTGACGGCGGACTTCTTCGCGGTCTCTGGGTTGAGCGACGGTGAGATTTTTTATCAGCGCTGCAATTTCCCGCCGCCCGGTGGCGACATCGTCGAGTGCTTCAAGGTGAGCTATCCGGCCAGCGAGAAGGCGGCCTGGAACGGGATCGTCGGGCGCTTGAGCCGGTCGTTGCGGGCCGGGCAGGCGGTCGAGTAGGCGCTTTAAGCGGGGCAGGCCGGATCGGCGGTAAAATGACCCGTCCGGTAGCCCGTTAGCCAGTTCGGGCGAATTCTCGAACCAGGATTGGCGCTTTGGCTTGTCTTGGTCTAAAGCAACCCCACATCAATCATTCCGCCAACCTTTCGTGGTCAGCGCTTCATCGCTGCCGCGCGCCGGTGACACCGCCGGCGCGAAGCCCTGCTTTTCCAGCCAAGGTCTGACATCTCGTGACATTCTCGCCGACTAGCCCGCATCTCTCCCGCGCCTTGGCTGAACGCAACTATACCGATCTGACGCCGGTCCAGGCCGGCGGTGCTGACCGAGGCCGCTGTCGGCCGCGACCTGCTGGTGTCGGCGCAGACCGGCTCCGGCAAGACCGTCGCCTATGGCCTGGCGATCGCCAAGGACCTGCTCGGCGACGCCGACCGGTTCGACCGCGGCGCCAAGCCGGCTGCCTTGATCGTGGCGCCGACCCGCGAACTGGCGATGCAGGTGCAGCGCGAGCTGGCCTGGCTTTATCAATATAGCCGGCGCGCGCATCGTCTCCTGCGTCGGCGGCATGGACCCGCGGCGCGAGCAGCGCGAACTGGCCGACGGCGCCGCATATCGTGGTCGGCACGCCGGGCCGGCTGTGCGACCATCTGCGCCGCAACCGCCTCGACGTCTCGGAACTCAAAGCCGTCGTGCTCGACGAGGCCGACGAGATGCTCGATCTCGGCTTTCGCGAGGACCTGGAATTCATCCTCAAGACCACGCCGGAAGAACGCCGCACGTTGCTGTTCTCGGCGACCTTGCCGCGCGGCATCGTCGCGCTGGCGAAACAGTATCAAAAGAACGCCCATCGCATCGAAGTCGCCGGCGGCGAGCGCGGCCACGTCGACATCGAATATCGCGCCATCCGGGTCGCGCCGGCCGATGTCGAACACGCGGTCGTCAATGTGCTGCGGTTTTTTGAATTGCCCAGTACTTTGGTGTTCTGCAACACCCGCAATGCCGTGAGCCATTTGCAGGCCGCGCTGCTGGAGCGCGGCTTCTCGGTGGTCGCGCTGTCGGGCGAACTGTCGCAAGGCGAGCGCACCCATGCGCTGCAGGCTTTGCGCGATGGACGCGCCCGCGTTTGCGTCGCCACCGACGTGGCGGCGCGCGGCATCGATCTGCCCAATCTCGGTCTGGTCATTCACGCCGATCTGCCGAACGACGCCGAAGACCTTGCAGCATCGCTCCGGCCGCACCGGCCGCGCCGGCCGCAAAGGCGTCAGCGTCATGCTGGTGCCGCCGTCGCGCCGCCGCAAGGCGGAGATCATGCTGCGCCAGGGCAGCATCGACGCGATCTGGGGCACGACCCCGCAGGCCGACGAAATCCGCAAGCTCGACCAGCAACGCATGATGCAGGATCGTCTGTTCACGGAAGAGCCGACCGAGGACGATCTGGTGTCTGGCGCGTGCACTGATGGCCGAACGGTCCGGCGAGGCGATCGCCGCCGCGCTGGCGCGGATGTACCGCGCCCGGCTGCCGGCGCCCGAAGATATTCTCGATCCCGGCCAGGATCGCTATCGCGACCGTTTCGCCGAGCGCGGCAATTCGCGTGATGCCCGCGGCACACAAAGCCATGGCAGCGACGATTTCGAACCAGCCCCGCGCAAGCCGCGCGCGCCCCGCCGTGAAATGTCGGGCGGCAGCATGTGGTTTCGCGTGTCCGCTGGCCGGCAGAAAAAGGCCGAAGCGCGTTGGCTGTTGCCGATGATCTGCCGCCGCGGCGGCATCGAGAAAAACGATATCGGCGCCATCAAGATTTACGAGAACCATTCGGAGTTCGAAATCTCAGGCGAGGCGGCCGAGCAGTTCCTGGTCAAGATCAAACGCCCGGATAAAGAGCAGCACGTCATCGCGCAGCTGCCCGGCGGCCCGCAAGGTGAAACGCAGGTCGAAGCCGCGCCGGTGAAGTCCGCCGAACAAGTGCCGAACAAGAGCAAGCCTTATGAGCGTAAGCCGTTTGTGGCCAAGCGGCACGAGGGCAAGCCATTTGAGCCCAAGCTGCCGGATAGCAAGCTGCACGAGGCCAAATCGCCGGAAGCCAAGCCGTTCGAGCGCAAACCTTACGAAGGCAAACCTTACGAAGGCAAGCGCGCCGAGGGTAAACCGCGTTATGACAAGAAGCGACCTTTCGGCAAGAAGCATAAGCACGACGACAGGCCCGCGAATGGCGGCGGGCCGCGCGGCGACGCCGCGCCCTTTGCCAAGCCTGCGTTCGCCAAGCCGGCCAAAGGGCCGAAAAAGCCGAAAAAGAACAAGAAGCAAAAGCACCGGCCCAATCCGATGATTGCCGGCTAAGGCCGCGCGTCGGACCGCCGGCTGGTGGACAGATTGCCGCGCGGCCTCGCGCGAACGTCGTCAAGGTTTGATCGCAAATATAGTGGTATAATTCGAATCAAGGATCGCCCCGGCGGCTGCGCCGGCGGCGATCTGCGATGTGTCATTATTTGCGAAAATCTGCCATTTGCGAAAGTCCGCCATGCGCCATCTGATGAAACCGCTTTTGACATTCGCCGGCACCGGTCTGGCGTTGTCGCTGCTTGCGACCGCCGCCGCCGCGCAAGGCCCGAGCGAGCGCGGCCGCATGTTGCTCAACGGCAATTGCGCGCGCTGTCACGCTATCGGCAAGACCGGCAGAAGCCCGCATGAAGCGGCGCCGCCGTTTCGCATCCTCGGCCGGAGCTTCAATCTCGACCACTTTGCCCTGGACCTGCAGCGGGGCCTGATGCCCGGCCATCCCGACATGCCGGCCTTCAAGTTCGACAAGGAAGACGCCCGCGCGGTCGCGGTCTATTTGCGCGATATTCAGGAATAGCGCCGGCGTTTACCGGTCGATCGTGATCTCATCGGTCTTGGCGCGCGACACGCAGATCATGATGGTGTCGGCCTTTTCGTGTTCGGCCAATACCAAGTCGCGGTGATCGGGCACGCCGGCCAGGATCTTGGTGCGGCAGGTGCCGCAGGTGCCGGTCTCGCATGAGCTCGGCACCTCGAGCCCATGCTCGCGCAGCACTTCCAAAATCGTCTTGGTCACCGGCACGTCGAGCACGTCGCCGCTGCGCGCCAGTCTGACCTTGAACGGCTTGTCGCTGGCTTTGTGGGTTTCGGCTTCGCTGAAGGCTTCGAAATGCACCGCCGTCGACGACCAGTGGTCGGTCATGGCGCGCACGGCTTCCATCAGCGGGCGCGGGCCGCAGCAATAAAGATGCTCGCGGTTCTGCCGTTCCGCCAAAATCGGCTTGAGGTCGAGCGAGCAGGATGAATCGCCACCGTCGTAATGGATCATGACGTGATCCTTCAGATCGGGCGCGCTCAACTGGTCGCGAAACGCCGTGGTCTCCGGCGACCGCGAGCAATAAAACAGCCGAAAGCGTTTGCCGGCGGCCTGCACCTGCCGGATCATCGCCATCATCGGCGTGATGCCGATGCCGCCGGCGATGAACAGAAAATCGGTGGCGCGCGGCGGCAAGGCGAAATCGTTGACCGGCCTGGCCACCATCAGCGTGTCGCCGGCTTTGGTGTTGTCGATCAGATCGACCGAACCGCCGCGGCCACTGGCCTCGCGCTTGACCGCGACCTGATAGCGGTCGCGCTCGGCCGGATCGTTGCACAGCGAATATTTGCGAATGAGCCCATTCGCCAGGTAAATCGCGATATGCGCGCCGGCGGTAAATTCCGGCAGCGCGGCATCATGCGCGTCGCGGAATTCCAGCAGATGAATACCATCGGCGATTTTCTCGTTGCGCGTGACGCGCAGCGGTACCAGGTCGGGCTGTTCGGACACGGGGCTAAGGTCTCCGGCTTTTTTCGTCCGTCAACCAGTGGCGGCTTTTGGCCGCCGCGGCAAGGTCCGGAATTATATATCGTGACGGGTTCAGTTAGCGCGCGCCCGTGCTAACACGTTTGACCGGCAGCGGCACCGCAGCCAGCGCCGGGCTTTCGGCGTTGACCGCGCCGAAAGCATCGGCCAACCCGGCGCCGAACAGGCTGTCGCGGCCTTTTGGCCCGAGATCCTTGGCGGTCGCCATCAAGATGGCGCGCACCGGTCGGGCGTCAGCTTGCTGTTGCGCTCCAGCATCAGCGCGACAATGCCGCTGACCTCGGCCGCCGAATAAGATGTCCCGGACGAGCGCTCATAGCCGCCGTCGGGAATGGCGACGAAGATATTGGCGCCGGGCGCCGCCACCGTGAGGTACTTGCCGCGATTGGACAGCGCGAACAGTTTATCGTTGGCGTCGGTCGCGGTCACCGCGATCGTGTTCGGATCGGCGGCTGGGTAAAGCGGTGGCGATTTCGGTCCGGCATTGCCGGCGGCGGCGACCAGCACGACGCCTTTCTTGTGCGCGGCTTCAAGGCTGCGGTGGATCGCCGGATCGCTCGGCCCGGCAAAGCTCATATTGATGACGCGGGCGTGATGCGCGGCCGCCCAGTCGAGGCCCTTGAGAATGTTGAAGGTGGTGGCGTCGCGGTGGCCGTCGGGGTCGAAGGCGCGAATGGCGAGGATCCGCGCTTCCGGTGCCGCGCCGACCAGCTTGCCGTGCGCCGCGATCAGACCGGCAATTGCGGTGCCATGCTTGTGCGGCGTGAACGGCTTTTTTCGGATCGGCAAAGTGTCGAAGCTGTCGGCGATCGCGCCGGCGAGATCCGGGTGTTGAGCGTCGATGCCGGAATCGATCACCGCCACGAGCACTTTGCCGCCGCGCGCCAATGTATGCGCCTGCGGCAGTTTCAACTTGGCGAGTTCATATTGCGCTGGATCGCCTTCGGCCGGTGTCGCTGGTTTGCTGCAAAGCGAACAGATAATTCGGCTGCGCCGAAGCGACCAGATTATCGCGTTCGAGTTCGCGCACCACCGTCGGCACTGAACGGCGGTCGGGAATGCGCCAGCGATACATCGTCGTGCCGGACAGTTGACTGACCTGCAATTCCAGCCGCGCCAACCGGTGCCGGTTTTGCAGCGCCTGAACCTGTTGCGGCGTGACCGTGTTGCGCAGTTCGATCACGATCTCGTCCGGCACCAGCCGGCGTTCGTTGGCCGGCGGCGCGTTGCTTGGCGTCCGCTGGGTCGTGCGGCGCGCCGGCCGCCGCGATCCGTGGCGCGGACGATCGATCTCTTCGATAACGGTGCCGTCGTCGACAAATTCTCCGCTGTGGCTCGGCTGCACCAAATGCGGCAGCACGGCGATGATGCCCGGGATCGCCGCCTCCCAGCCGGGGCCGCGATAACCGCCACCGCCGCGATGGCCACCGCCGCCATCGCCGCCGCGCGATGGCGCGGTCGGCTTGCTGGCGCCGATGCTTGGCGTACTTCGGCTATTGTACTTTTGCGCGGACGCGCTTTCGAACATGGCCAGCGTCAGCGCGATCGCGCGCGGCGGCGCAGAGCAGGGCTTTCAGAGTGACGCGCATGGCGGTGTCTCCATGTGTCCCGTTCGAGTTCCTCGGCTGCGCGGTTTATTCGGTGGCGGCGATGAAACCGACCACCTTGTTCGCGCTCAGTTTCTTGACGATGGCCTTGTAGTCGGCCTTCGGCATCGCGGCCGCCGAAACCCGGACCTTGTAGAAGCCGCCATCGGCGGGGCCGGCCACGATCGCCAGCCTGTTGCCTTCGAGGAATTTGGTGACGTCGTCTTGTGTCGCCTGCGGCGAAAAACGAATGAGCGTGAAGGCGCCGACGCCGGGATCGGTCGAGGGCGCCGAGGCGGTGACGTAATGCGCCGGGCCTGATTCCTTGACCAGCACGCTGGCGATGAAGCCGGCCTGCAGCAGAATGGCGAACACCGCCGCGCCGCCGGCAAAGGCCAGCGTGCGTGGCGTCAGGCTGGTGAGGAACGACGACAGCCTTGCGACGAGATTGAGCGACGTGGCCGGCTTGCGCGCCGGCTCGGCGTCGATCTTGGCGAACAGTCTGTTCATCGCCTGCGCCGACGGCGCGCCGAGCGTCTCGTTGAGCAGGATGGTTTCGCTCAATTCATCGCGCACCAGCGCGTAGCGACGCGCCAGTTCGGGATCGCGCGCCAGGGCGTCTTCGACGCGACGGGCGTCGGCGCTCGACAGCGAGCCGGCGGCGTGCCATGGCAGCAGCTCTTCGATGTCGCCCGGCACTTTGTCGTTCGTCGTGTTCATGGCCAACCTCGATCAATCCCTTGCTCTTTGAGGAGCTCCGATAATTTCTTGCGCGCGTAGAACATGCGCGTCTTCACGGTCGCGGCGGGGATACCGACGATCTCGGCGACTTCCTCCACCGACTTCTCGTGGTAGTAAACGAGGTCGATGATCTCGCGATGGTCGTTCGACAAGCCGTTCAAGGCTTGGCGTAACTGCGAACCCTTGTCTTTCTTCGCCAGCGTCGTTTCCGGATCGTCGGCATTATCTTCGATCCGCTCCGCCGTTTCGTCGTCGAAGTCTGCTTCCGGTTTGCGCCGCAAGGCCGACAGGGCCTTGAAGCGCGCGATACCCAGCATCCAGGTCGAGACCGCGGCGCGGCCTTCGAATTTTCCCGCCTGCCGCCAGATGTCGAGGAACACCTCGCTGATGAGGTCCTCGGCGGTGGCTTCATTACGCACCAGCCGCAACACGAAGCGGTAGACCCGGACATGATGGCGCGCGAACAGCACCTGCATGGCGAGCCGATCGCCATTTGCGATTCGGCTGATGAGAACGTCGTCCGTCGAAGTTTGCATCATGGGCTAACTTGCTCATGGTCATAAGTCGTTCGGGATCGCGCGCAGGTTCAAGCCGGCCGAATAAAAAAGCGCCCCTGGACTGGCCGGCCCTCAGCTTGCGCCGGCAAGTTTCCCCGTTCGAGCGCGCCAGGGCAAGCTAAAGCCGGTCAAATCGCTGTTTTCAGAGCAATTTTAGCTAAAATGCCGCATCGGCCGCCGGTCACGCCCGGTCGGGCCGAAATCCGGCAAAAAAGATTTTGAACCCTTTTCGGGATGGCGGCGACCCATGGTTACCGGATGTGAGAGGCACATCCCCAATTAGGAGAGACCACCATGTTCCGCAAACTGACCATCGCCCTTGGTGCCACCGCCGTCATCGCCGCCGCCGCTCTGTCCCCGACCGCCGCGTCCGCCGCCGGCGGCTGGCATGGCCATCACGGCCACCACGGTCATCACCGCTGGCACGGTGGCGGCTTCGGCATCGGTTTCTACGGCCCGGCCTATTACGCCGCCTCGGACTGCTACGTCGTTCGCCGTGTCGTCTACACCTCGCACGGCAAGCGCTGGCGCCGCGTCACGGTCTGCGATTAATCGGTAGATCCATGACCACCGGATAGCCCCGGTTTCGCATCAGCGAAGCCGGGGCTTTCGCTTGTTCAGGCGGCGCTATTCTGAGACATATTGGCGGGCGTCAAAAATTTGAAGCGAACAAGAACAATAAGACGAAGATCGGGGAGGGTACGACAATGCTCGAAGGTTTCACCCGCAGCGAAATCCAAACCTCGGGCGCCCGCATCGTCACGGTGACCGGCGGTAAAGGCCCGCCGCTGTTGTTGATGCACGGCAATCCGTTCACGCATTTGTCGTGGCTGAAGGTGGCGCCGGAGCTGGCGAAAGAGTTCACGGTGGTCGCGACCGACCTGCGCGGCTATGGCGACTCGGAAAAGCCGCCGGGCGGCGACGATCATTCCGGTTATTCGTTTCGCGCGATGGCGCAAGACCAAGTCGAGGTGATGGCTTCGTTGGGGCACGATAGGTTTTTCGCCGCCGGCCACGACCGCGGGGCGCGCGTCTTGCATCGCATGTGCCTCGATCATCCGGACAAGGTGCTGCGCGCGGCGATCATGGACATCATTCCGCAGCATCATGTGTTCAACCACATGACGCTCGCCTGGGGTCGGTTTTCCTGGCATTGGCTGTTCAACATTCAGCCGGCGCCGATGCCGGAAAAAATGATGGGTGCCGATCCGGATTGGTTCATCGAAAAGAAACTGGCCAAGACCCAACAAGGCCTGAGCTTCTTTGATCCCCGCGCGCTGGCCGAATACAAGCGATGTTTTCGCAATCCGGACACCATCCACGCCATATGCGAGGACTATCGCGCCTGTGCCGGCGTCGATCTCGAGATGGACACCAAGGATTTTGCGGCCGGCCGCAAGATCGAATGCCCGGCCTTGATCCTGTGGGGCGCGACGGGCGGGGTCGGGCGCAACTCCGATCCGTCGCCCGGCGAGATCTGGCAGCGTTACGCCGCCGATATCGTCGCGGCCAAGACGGTGCCGAGCGGGCATTATTTGACCGAAGAAGCCCCGGCCGAGACCGCTGCCGCCTTGCGGGAGTTTTTCGCGGCCGGCCGATAGGGTTGTGTCCGCGCCGAATACCGCCTTTTTGCGCCTCTAAAAGCCGCAATAGCCTGCTTTATCCCATCCCCTCGCGCCGCCCTTGCGGTTCTGCTACTGGAAACGCCAGTCCGGAGGGCCGATGCTTGATTTGCTGCGCGCGGGGGCGCGATTATTTCAGAGATATGTCGGCTGGAATCGGCTGGGCGTCGTGCTCAGTATCGGCATCATTGGCGTTGCGCTGTACGTGCTGGTGCACATGCTGCGCGGGATCGACGTCCATGAGGTCGTGGTCGCGCTGAAGGCGACGAAGCCGCACCGCATCGTTGCCGCGGGGCTGTTCGTCGCCGGCGGCTATTTCACGCTGACATTTTACGACTGGTTCGCGCTGCGCACGATCGGGCGCGGCGAAATTCCCTATCGCATCGCCGCCTTGTCGGGTTTCACCAGCTATTCGGTCGGCCACAATATCGGCGCCACCGTCTTTACCGGCGGCGCGGTGCGCTACCGCATCTATTCCGCGCACGGTCTGAGCGCCGTCGAGGTCGCCAAGATCTGTTTTGTCGCCGGTCTGACCTTCTGGCTCGGCAATGTCACCGTGCTCGGCCTCGGCGTCACCATCCATCCGACCGCCGCCGGCGCCATCGACCAGCTCGGCGCGCTGCCCAACCGCTTCATCGGCATCGGGCTACTGATCGATGCTGGTGTCTTATGTCGCCTGGGTCTGGAGCGCGCCGCGCGAAATCGGCCGCGGCGGCTGGACCGTGCGGTTGCCGAGCGGCCCGTTGACGCTGTTGCAGATCGTCATCGGCATCTTCGATCTCGGCTTTTGCGCGCTCGCCATGTACATGCTGGTGCCGGACGAGCCGCAATATCGGCTTCATCACGATGGCGGTGATTTTCGTGTCGGCGACGTTGCTCGGCTTTGCCAGCCATGCGCCCGGCGGCTTGGGCGTGTTCGACGCCGCTATGCTGGTGGCGCTGTGGCAGTTCGACCGGGAAGACCTGCTGGCCGGCCTGTTGCTGTTCCGCGTGCTTTATTATCTGGTGCCGTTTGCCATCGCCTTGGTCATTCTCGGGTGCGCGCGAAATCTGGCTGAATATGAAAGGCGCGCGGCACAAACTGGATTTGGAGGCCGTGCGCAAGGTGACCGGCCCGGTCCACGCCGTGCATCACGGTGAAAAGACCAAAACAGCCGAAAACCCGCAGAAAACCGACGCCGGTTGAGCGAAATTGTAGCCATGGCCGCTGACAGCAATTCCCCCGACGACGATCAGCCGCGGCAAGGCGGCAAGCCGGGCCGGTTGCTGGGCGCGTGGCGGGCGTTGCTCGGTCGTGGCGGTAATGACGGCGGCAACGGCTTACCGCAGCCGTCGGCGGGGCGCGCGTCCGAACATCCGCAAGCCGCCTTGATCAAGGCGTTGATCGGCGGCCTGCCGAGTCCGGCCATCGTGCTCGACCGCGACGCGCGCGTCATTGCCTTCAACGAGGCGGCCACCAGCCTGGCGCCGGCCTTGCGCGTCGGCGAACCGGCTTTGATCACCCTGCGGATGCCGGAACTGGTCGATGCGATCCGGCGCGCCGGCCGCCGGCGCGAGCCGCAGCGCGTCGAGTTTTTCGAGCGCGTGCCGCTCGACCGCTGGTTCGAGGCCTTCGTGACGCCGGTCACGCTGCCCGGCCAGCGATTCCCGCTCCGACATTCTGCTGATGACCTTCAACGATCTGACGCCGTTGCGCCGGGTCGAGGAAATGCGCGCCGACTTCATCGCCAATGCCAGCCACGAATTGCGCACGCCGCTTGGCCGCGCTTGCTGGGCTTCATCGAAACGCTGCAAGGTCCGGCCAAGAACGACGTCGCCGCGCGCGAGAAATTTCTCGGCATCATGCAGCAGCAGGCGACCCGCATGGCGCGGCTGATCGACGATCTGTTGTCGCTGTCGCGCATCGAACTCAACGCACATTTGCAGCCGAGTACGCCGCTCGATCTGGCGCCGGTCGTGCGCCAGGTCGCCGACGGGCTGCTGACGTTGGCGCGCGACCGCGAGGTCGAGATCAAGGTCGCGGCGCCGCCAGAACCGCTGATCGTCTTTGGCGACCGCGACGAGCTGATCCGCGCACTCGAGAACCTGGTCGAGAACGCGCTCAAATACGGCGCCGCCGGCAAGCGGGTCGATATCACCTTGTCACGCGCCCATACTCGAGCCGGTACGCCGGAAGCGCGGATCGCGGTGCGGGATTACGGTCCGGGCATCGCGCCCGAGCATCTGCCGCGCCTGACCGAGCGTTTTTACCGGGTCGACGTCGCCGACAGCCGCGCCCAGGGCGGCACCGGCCTCGGGCTGGCGCTGGTCAAACACGTGCTCAACCGGCACGGCGGCCGGGTGACGATCGAGAGCACGCCCGGCGCTGGCGCCAGCTTTGTCATGCATTTGCCCTTGGCCACCGGAAATTTTGCCGAAACGCCAGAAATATTAGATAAATCAATTACTTAAATTGTCATGTGACTGTCACAAAAGCTTTATAGAACGGTGACATGCGGCGCTTATCGCTGGCGTCGACTTCGGAACGAACCTGAGACAACGCAAAGAAAACTCCGTCCGAAGTCACTCGTGGAGTGCGTTTTAGAGCAACAGCGGTCGCCCGTCCGACGGGCCCAACGAAAGAACCGAGGGTCCCGATGGCCCAGTTCGGTCTTTGGCCGCAAACATGGAGAGATCCCTTGAAACACTGGACCGCCAAATACTGCGTCGGTTTGGCCGCCGCCGGCATGATCGCCGCCGCCACTTTCGCCCCCGCCAACGCCGCCGACATCTCCGGTGCCGGCGCGACCTTCCCCTACCCGATCTACGCCAAGTGGGCCGATGCCTACAAAAAGGAAACCGGTAACGGTCTGAACTATCAGTCGATCGGTTCCGGCGGCGGCATCAAGCAGATTCACGCCAAGACCGTGACCTTCGGTGCGTCCGATGCGCCGCGTCCCGGCAAGGAGCTCGACCAGTATCAGCTCGTGCAGTTCCCGATGGTCATGGGCGGCATCGTGCCGGTCGTGAACCTGGCCGGCATCAAGCCGGGCGAACTCGTCATCGACGGCCCGACGCTCGCCAAGATGTTCATGGGCGACATCAAGAAGTGGAACGACCCGGCGATCAAGAAGCTCAACCCGCAGGTCAAGCTGCCGGATCAGGCGATCGCCATCGTCCACCGTTCGGACGGGTCGGGCACCACCTTCAACTTCACCTATTACCTGTCGGACGTTTCGGCCGACTGGAAGTCCAAGGTCGGCAATTCGACCGCCGTCCAATGGCCGGCCGGTATTGGCGCCAAGGGTAACGAAGGCGTTGCCAACAACGTCGCCAACACCAAGGGTTCGGTCGGCTACGTCGAGTACGCCTACGCTCTGCAGAACAAGCTGACCTACACCAAGATGATGAACAAGGACGGCAAGACCGTTTCGCCGACCTCGGCCGCCTTCCAGGCTGCTGCTGCCGGCGCCAACTGGAAGTCCCAGCCTGGTTACGGCGTCATCCTGGCCAACCAGCCCGGTGCGGCCTCGTGGCCGATGACCACCGCGACCTGGATCCTGATGTACAAGAAGCCGTCGGATCCGAAGGCTTCGGCCGAAGCGCTGAAGTTCTTCGCCTGGTGCTACAAGAACGGTGGCAAAATGGCCGAGTCCCTCGACTACGTGCCGATGCCGGAGAAGGTCGTCTCGCAGGTCGAGCAGACCTGGAAGGAAGAGATCAAGGACGCCAGCGGCAAGCCGGTGTTCTAATCTGACAACGACGGGAAAGGGCGCCAAGCCAAGCCACGGATTTGGCGCCCTTTTTCTTTGTCCACCGCGGAATTTCACGACTTGTTTTGTGGCCGTAAGGCCGCTTGAGTGGCTCCTCCGATAGCCAGCCAGGCCTAAGGAGAGCCGAATGAATTCCTCCGGGAGGCGACCCGTGGTTGATGTAGCGTATCAGGGCGGCGGGGCTGTTACGGTCGCCGAACGGACAGACCGAGCCAAGGTTCTACAGCGCCTGCGACTGGGCAACTCGGCCTTCCGGCACCTGACCCGCGTTGCCGCGATCGCCGTTCTCATTATTCTCAGCGGCATCATCGTTTCTCTGGTGCAAGGCTCCTGGCCGGCACTGCATCAATTCGGTTTCGCTTTTCTGTACACCGAGGTCTGGAACCCGGTGACCGATCAATATGGCGCGATCGCGCCGATCTACGGCACCGTCGTCACCTCTATTATCGCGATGCTGATCGCGGTTCCGATCGGCCTGTTCATCGCGCTGTTTCTCACCGAGCTGTGCCCAAAGTGGCTGCGCCGCCCGATCGGCATCGCTATCGAACTGCTCGCCGGCATCCCCTCGATCATCTACGGTATCTGGGGCCTGTTCGTGTTCGCGCCGTTCCTGCAGCAGCATGTCCAGCCGTTCCTGATCGATGTGTTCGGTCCTATTCCGGTGCTGTCGACTTTGTTCGCGGGCCCGCCTTACGGCATCGGCATTCTGACCGCCGGCTTGATCCTGGCGATCATGGTGCTGCCCTTCATCACCTCGATCTCGCGCGACGTGTTTGACGCCGTGCCGCCGGTGCTGAAAGAAGCCGCCTACGGGCTGGGTTGTACCACTTGGGAAGTGGCTCGCTATGTCGTGCTGCCGTTTACCCGCGTCGGCGTCATCGGCGGCATTATGCTGGGCCTGGGCCGCGCGCTCGGCGAAACCATGGCGGTCACCTTCGTGATCGGCAATGCGCATCGCATCTCCGGCTCGATCATGGCGCCGGGCACGACGATCTCGGCAACCATCGCCAACGAATTCACCGAAGCGGTCGGTGACCTCTACACCTCGTCGCTGATCGCGCTCGGTCTCATCCTGTTCGTCATCACCTTCATCGTGTTGGCTGCCGCGCGCTTGATGTTGATGCGGCTTAACGCCCGGCTGGGGACCTGATCATGGCCAATATGGTTTCAGGCGCCTCCAGCCCGCTTTACGCCAAGCGCCGCCGCAAGAACGTCATCACCATGACGCTGTCCTATGCCGCCACCGGCTTCGGCCTGACCTGGCTGGCGCTCATTCTCGGCGTGTTGTTCTGGAAAGGCTTCAGCGGCTTGTCCGTCGCGGTGTTCACGCAAATGACGCCGCCGCCGGGCTCGGCCGGCGGTCTGCTCAATCCGATCATGGGCAGCCTGGTTATGACATTCATTGCGGTCATGATCGGCACCCCGCTCGGCATCCTGGCTGGCACCTATATGGCCGAATACGGCCGCTACGATAAATTGTCGTCGGTGGTGCGCTTCATCAACGACATTCTGCTGAGCGCGCCGTCGATCGTGATCGGCCTGTTCGTCTACGAGATCATGGTTGCCACCATGGGCCATTTCTCCGGCTGGGCCGGCGCGGTGGCGCTGGCCGTGATCGTGGTGCCGGTGGTGGTGCGCACGACCGAAGACATGCTGACCTTGGTGCCGGACACTTTGCGCGAGGCTGCCGCCTCGATCGGCCTGCCGCGCTCGCTGATGATCCAGAAGGTCGCCTACCGCGCGGCGCGGGCCGGCATGATCACCGGCGTCTTGCTGGCGGTGGCGCGCATCTCGGGCGAGACCGCGCCGCTGTTGTTTACGGCGCTGAACAATCAGTTCTGGAGCACCAATATGAACGCGCCGGTGTCCAGCCTGCCGGTGGTTATCTTCCAGTTCGCACTCAGCCCTTACAAGGACTGGCAGAATCTGGCCTGGACCGGCGCCTTGATCATCACATTGGCGGTGCTCGCGTTGAGCATCACCGCTCGTTTCCTCGGTGGACAGAGAAAACCGTCATGAGTATGGCCAATTTTACGGTACCGACCGTCACCAACGCCGTCAGCAATCCCGGCGACCTGGTCGAGAAAGTCACGGTCCAGAACCTCGACTTCTATTATGGCGACAACCGCGCGCTGAAAAACATCAACGTGTCGCTGTATCACGGCAAGGTGACGGCCTTCATCGGCCCGTCGGGCTGCGGCAAGTCGACCCTGCTGCGCATCCTGAACCGGATGTACGACCTTTATCCGAACCAGCGCGCCACCGGCCACGTCCGGCTCGACAATGACGACATTCTGTCGCCGTCGCAGGATCTCAACCTGCTGCGCGCCAAGGTCGGCATGGTGTTTCAGAAGCCGACGCCGTTTCCGATGACGATCTACGAAAACATCGCTTTCGGCATCAGGCTCTACGAGAAGCTGTCGAAGTCCGAGATGGACAGCCGCGTGCAGCAGGCTTTGCAGCGCGCCGCTTTGTGGGACGAGGTCAAGGACAAGCTCGGCGCCAGCGGTCTGTCGCTGTCGGGCGGCCAGCAGCAGCGCCTGTGCATCGCGCGCACGGTGGCGGTGCGGCCGGAAGTGATTCTGTTCGACGAACCGGCCTCGGCGCTCGATCCGATCTCGACCGCCAAGATCGAAGAGCTGATCGACGAGCTCAAGGAAGATTACACCATCGCGATCGTGACCCATAACATGCAGCAGGCCGCGCGCGTCTCCGACTTCACCGCCTTCATGTATCTCGGCGAACTGGTCGAGTACGGCGAAACCACCAAGATCTTCACGGCGCCGAACGACCGCCGCACCCAGGATTACATCACCGGCCGGTTCGGCTGATCCCCGACCGCCCGCGCCGGCCTGATTTAAGGATTACGATCATGAACGAGCAGCATACCGCCAAGGCGTTCGATGCCGATCTGCAGGACCTGTCGCGCATGGTTGCCGAGATGGGCGGCTTGGCCGAGAAACAGGTTGCCGATGCCGTCGATGCTTTGGCCAAGCGCGACACCACGTTGGCGCAACGGGTCACGGTCGCCGACGCCGCCATCGACGCGCTGCAGAGCGAGATCGAGGACAAGTCGGTGCTGACCATCGCCCGGCGCCAGCCGATGGCGGTCGATCTGCGCGACATCGTCGGCGCGCTGCGGCTGGCCAACGACCTGGAGCGGATCGGCGATCTCGCCAAGAACATCGCCAAGCGCGTGATCGCGCTCAACGCCGAATTCCCGCCGCCGAAGCTCATTCGCGGCGTCGAGCATATGACCGATCTGGTGCTCGAACAGCTCAAAGCGGTGCTCGACGCCTATGCCCGCCGCGACAACTCGAAGGCGATGGCGGTGTGGCGCGGCGACGAAGAAATCGACGCGGTCTGCACCTCGGTGTTCCGTGAGCTGCTGACCTATATGATGGAAGACCCGCGCAACATCACCTTCTGCATCCACCTGATGTTCTGCGCCAAGAATATCGAGCGCATGGGCGACCACGCCACCAATATCGCCGAGACCGTGCACTATATCATCGACGGCTCCCCGATCACCGAGCGCCGGCCGAAGGGCGACACCACGACCATTCCGGCGATGACCGGTGCGGGTAACTAACAGGTCACAACAATGAGTGCGCGCATTCTGATCGTTGAGGACGAAGAGCCGCTCACCATGCTGCTGCGCTATAACCTCGAAGCCGAAGGCTACGAGGTCGAGACGGCCGCGCGTGGCGACGAGGCCGATACCAAGCTGAAGGAAGCGACGCCCGATCTGGTGGTGTTGGACTGGATGCTGCCGGGCCTGTCCGGCATCGAATTGTGCCGCCGGCTGCGGGCGCGGCCGGAAACCCGGCAATTGCCGATCATCATGCTGACCGCGCGTGGCGAGGAAAGCGAAAAGGTCCGTGGCTTGGCGACCGGCGCCGACGACTACATCGTCAAGCCGTTCTCGGTGCCGGAGCTGTTGGCGCGGGTGCGTGCCTTGTTGCGCCGGGCCAATCCCGAACGCGTCGCCAGCATTCTGAATATCGGCGACATCGAACTCGACCGCGACAAGAAGCGGGTATCGCGCAGCGGCAAGGCGATCGATCTCGGGCCGACCGAATATCGCCTGCTCGAATTCCTGATGGAGCGGCCGGGCCGGGTGTTTTCGCGCGAGCAATTGCTCGACGGCGTCTGGGGCTCGGACATTTATATCGACGAGCGCACCGTCGACGTTCATGTCGGCCGCCTGCGCAAGGCGATCAATCGCGGCCAGTCGGCCGATCCGATCCGCACTGTGCGCGGCGCCGGTTACGCGCTCGACGACCGCTTCGGCCGGCCGAACTAGCCGTCTCCTGTTATCCCCGCAGCGGCGAGTGCGGGTATGACATCCGCGGACAATCAAATCCGCCGACATAAAAAAGGCCGGGATGACATCCCGGCCAATTCCATTCCAACAATTGATGTTGCGCTTAGTTCCTGAACGGCGGCCGGTTGACGCGGCGGCGGTCGGATGCCGGCTGGAACGCGACGCGGCAGTGGAACGTGCAGTAGGGCTTGTCGTCGGCGGTTTCGCCGCCGCAGAAAAAGAAGTCCGGGCCGCTCGGGTCGCCGACCGGCCAGTGGCAGGACTTCTCGCTCAGTTGCAGCAAGGTCTTGCGCTGCTCCATCGGAATTTCGAGCATCTCAGGCTCGGCTTCGACCTCGTAGTCGTAGGCCAGCGCGGTATTCCCGCGCACCTGCGGCCGCTGCACCCGGATCATGTGACCGGACGAGCGCGCCTTGCGCGGCCGCGGCGAGGTGGAAGAGGGGCTCTTGGCCCGGCCGGACAGGCCAAGGCGGTGCACCTTGCCGATCACGGCATTGCGGGTGATCCCGCCCAATTCGGCGGCGATCTGGCTGGCGGACAAGCCGTCAGCCCATAATTTCTTCAGTAATTCGACCCGCTCGTCGGTCCAGCTCATTGGGTAGCTCCTCGGCAAACCTATGCCTTAGGTGGAATCCAACCCCTTCGTCGGGCACGGGTTTTCCGCACCTGAACGCATACACATCAGGGATGAACTAGATTTTCGCTGCGATACGCACGATATGTCGTACCGTCTGATTGAAAAACTACACTACCGGTTGACTCGCCCGCAAGCATTTGCAACCGGCTAAAAGCGATCTACCAACAGGTTTTCCTTTAGAATCCGCACTTACGGCGATTTTGAGTCGCGAATCGCCGCAGAGCCGCCGGTTGACAGGGCAGGGTCGGGCAATAGAATGCCAAAAGTGCCGCCCGGCGAGGCGGCACGTTTCGTTTCGGGCGCATTTTTCCGAAAAGTCCAGCGCTGCGGACCAAGTCTACGGGCGCAGGTCCGGGGGCGCTAAGTCCGTTTCGGTTATGATCCCTGCGTCAACACTCTGCCTTGATGAAAGAAACCGTCGTGAGCTCGCATCTATTGCCGACTTATTCACGTGTCGACCTCGCTTTTGAGCGGGGCGAGGGCGTTTGGCTGATCGCGGATAACGGCAAGCGCTATCTCGACTTCACGTCGGGCGTCGCGGTCAACGCGCTCGGTCATGCGCACCCGCATATGGTCGCCGCGGTCACCGAGCAGGCGCAGAAGCTTTGGCACACCTCCAACCTTTACCGGATTCCGGAAGGTGAGCGGCTGGCCGAGCGGCTGTGCGCGCTGTCGTTTGCCGATTTCGTGTTCTTCCAGAACTCCGGCACCGAGGCGATCGAGTGCTGCATCAAGATGGCGCGCAAATATCAGTTCGCCTCCGGCAAACCGGAGCGCAACCGCATCATCACCTTCGAAGGCGCATTCCACGGCCGCACGCTGGCCGCGCTCGCCGCCACCGGCAACAAAAAGTATCTCGAAGGCTTCGGGCCGGCGATGCCGGGCTTCGATCAAGTCGCTTATGCCGATCTGGAAGCGACCAAGAAGGCCATCGGGCCGGAAACCGCCGCCATCATCATCGAGCCGGTGATGGGCGAGGGCGGCGTTCGGGTCGTGCCGCACAATTTCCTGAAAGCCTTGCGAAAGCTTTGCGACGACAACGGCCTGCTGTTGATCTTCGACGAAGTGCAGAGCGGCATCGGCCGCACCGGCGACCTGTTCGCCTATCAGCACACCGGCGTGACGCCCGACATCATGGCGCTGGCCAAGGCGTTGGGCGGCGGCTTTCCGATCGGCGCATGTCTGGCCACCACTGAGGCGGCCAAGGGCATGACCGCCGGCACTCATGGTTCGACCTTCGGCGGAAATCAGTTGGCGATGGCGGCCGCCAATGCCGTGCTCGATATCGTGACCGCGCCGGGCTTTCTCGACCGCGTGAAACACAATTCGCTGCTGTTGAAACAAAAGCTGGCCGAAGTGAAGGACCGTTACGCCGGTGTGATCGCGGAAGTGCGTGGCGAAGGCCTGCTGATGGGCCTGCGCATGATACCGCCGGTCTCTGAAATGGTTGAGGAACTGCGCAACGAGGAAATGATCACGGTTGCCGCCGGCGATAATGTCGTGCGGCTGCTGCCGCCGCTGATCATCAGTGAGGGTGAAATCGCCGAGGCGGTCGCGCGTATCGACCGCGCTTGCGCCAAACTGGCCTTGGCGCATCCGCGTCCCACGAAACAGGGGACCGCGTGATGACCGATATCCGGCATTTTCTCGATCTGACCGATATCCCGAAGCCGGTGCTGGCCGGGATGATCGACCACAGCCGCGCCATGAAGGCCGCGCGCAAGCGCGGCGAATTGTCGGCGCCGCTTGCCGGCAAGACCTTGGCGATGATCTTCGACAAGCCGTCGACCCGGACCCGCGTCTCGTTCGATGTCGGTATGCGTCAGCTCGGCGGCGAGGCGATCATGCTGACCGCGCAGGAAATGCAGCTCGGCCGTGGCGAGACCTTGGCCGACACCGCGCGCGTGCTCTCGCGCTTCGTCGACGCCATCATGATCCGCACGCTCGATCATGAATCGGTCGCCGAAATCGCGCGCTACGCCACCGTGCCGGTGATCAACGGCCTGACCCGCAAGTCGCACCCTTGTCAGGTGCTCGCCGACGTCATGACCTATGAAGAACATCGCGGCTCGATCAAGGGCCGCAAGATCGCCTGGACCGGCGACTCCAACAATGTGTTGGCCTCGCTGATGCACGCCGCCGAACGCTTCGAATTCGAATTGCGGGTGGCCTCGCCGCCCGAACTCAAGCCGAAGAAGTGGCTGATGGACTGGGCCAAGAAGTCCGGCGCGGCGATCTCGGTCGGCGAAGATCCGGAAGTCGCAGTCAAGGACGCCGATTGCGTGTTCACCGACACCTGGGTCTCGATGGGCGACCGCGACGGCAAGCACCGCCACAACGTGCTGCAACGTTATCAGGTCAATGCCGCGCTGATGGCCAAGGCCAAGCCGGACGCGCTGTTCATGCATTGCCTGCCGGCCCATCGTGGCGAGGAAGTCACCGACGAGGTGATCGACGGACCGCAGTCGGTGGTGTTCGACGAGGCGGAAAACCGGCTGCACGCCCAGAAGGGTCTGCTGGCCTGGTGTATGCACGCCGAAGGGGCGTAAGCCGCGGCCTTAGACACCGTCATGCCCGGCCCTGTGCCGGGCATCCACGTCTTGGGCCACGAAAAAGACGTGGATGGCCGGGACGAGCCCGGCCATGACGAGCGAGAACAGGGGCCTCGCAATTCGTCGTTTGAACTCTAAATAAGGCGCATGACCGATACCATCATGACCGACCCCATCAACATCGATCCCAACGCCGCCGTTCCCTCCCGCGCCCCGTCGGATGTTTCTGCCGACGACACGGTGACGCCGTTCGAGGTCTCGACCCTCGACCTGCGCGGCCGAGTGGTGCGGCTCGGCCCGGTCGTCGACGAAATCCTGAGCAAGCACGCTTATCCGGCGCCGGTCGCCAAGTTGCTGGGCGAGGCGATCGTGCTGACCGTCATGCTCGGCTCGGCCTTGAAATTCGACGGCCGGTTCATTCTGCAGACCCAGACCGACGGCCCGGTCGGTCTGTTGGTGGTCGACTACACCACCCCCGGCCATATCCGGGCCTGCGCCCGCTTCGGCAAGCCGGGCGTCGAGGCGGCAATTGCCGAAGGCAAGGCCACCCCCGGCGCGCTGCTCGGCAAGGGCCACCTCGCCATGACCATCGACCAGGGCGACGTCAGCAGCCGGTATCAGGGGCTGGTCGCGCTCGACGGCGGGTCGCTCGAAGACGCCGCGCATGAATATTTCCTGCGCTCCGAGCAGATCCCGACCCGGGTCCGCCTGGCGGTTGCGGAAGAACTCGCGCCGGGCGCGCAGCATCGCTGGCGCGCCGGCGGCATCATGTTGCAGTTTCTGCCGAAGTCGACCGATCGGGCGCGGATGGATCTGCACCCCGGCGACGCGCCGGAAGGCGTCGAGATTTCGTCGGCGCCGGCAGACGACGCCTGGGTGCAAGGTCAGGCGCTGCTGGAAACGGTCGAGGATATCGAGCTGATCGATCCGGCGGTGTCGAGCGAGCGGCTGGCGTTCCGGCTGTTTCATGAGCCGGGCGTGCGGGTGTTCCGTGAGCAGGACGTGCGCGCGCAGTGCACCTGCGCCCGCCATACCGTCGAATCCATGCTCAAGAGCTTCTCGCAGGACGACCGCGACCACATGGTCGAGGACGGCAAAATTTCGGTGACCTGCGAGTTCTGCAATTCGACTTACGTGTTCGAACCGGCGGATGTTAACCCCGTTGCCGATGCGGACACTGACGCCGGCGAAGCGAAGCCGAATTAACCCTGCGCCGCCATTGTCGGATCGTACCCGGCATCCATCATCCGCTTTGCGGTAATGTTCACTTCGCGCGTGCGGAGTGGGTTAATGCGGGCTTTGTTCGTTCTGATCATGATGTTTGCGCCGGGCTTGGTACCCAGCTTGGCTTGGGCACAAAGCTGCCCGGCGCCGCTGCGCGACGCACGCAAACTCGTGCTTGTGACAGCCGATACGCTCACCAGCACGACCGCCAGCTTGCAACGCTTTACGCGGACGGCGCCGAACGCGCCGTGGCGCGCCGATGGTGGACCGACGACGGCGCTGATCGGTTACAATGGCGTCGGCTGGGCTCAGGCGTTTCGCGCTTACGCGCACAAAGGCGAGCCGATCAAGGTCGACGGTGACAAGCGCGTGCCGGCCGGCTTTTTCAAGATCGGTCGCAGCTTCGGTTTCGGCCCGTCACGCCGGCCCGGCTATTTGCGCATCGCCAAGGGCATGACCTGCGTCGACGATCCGCGCTCGCCGGCCTACAACGCCATCACTTGGCGCGCCGAAGTGGGCTGGCAGGTGCACGGCGAGAACATGTGGCGGATCAAGGAATACCGCCGCGGCCTGCTGGTCGATTATCCGACCAGCCGGAAGGCGAGGGCCGGCTCCTGCATTTTCATCCATACCCGGCTGCCGGGCGCGACCGGCACCCATGGCTGCGTGTCGTTGCCGGAGCCGCAGGTCAAAGCCTTGCAGGATTTCGCTCAAAGCGGCGCCGTGCTGGCGGTGCTGCCGCGCCGGGCGCTGGCGCGGTTCAAAGGCTGTTTGCCTAATTAAGCGTCCGGCCGTCGCCCGGCGCGTCGAGCGAAAACGCCGGAATCTCGATATCGAAGTGCTCGCCATCATCGGTGATCATGCCGTAGCTGCCGGCCATGAAGCCGGACGGCGTCGGCAGTGGAACCCCGCTGGTATATTCGAAGGATTCCCCCGGTTTCAGGGTCGGTTCCTCGCCGACCACGCCCGGACCCTTGACCTCCTGCAGCCGGCCGAGGCCGTCGGTGATGCGCCAGTGCCGGGTCTTGAGCTGGACGGTATCGTTGCCGTGGTTGGCGATATCGATGGTGTATGACCAGAAGAAATAGCCATTGCTCGGCGACGACCGATCCGACTGGTAACGCGGTGTCACCGTGACTTCGATTTTACGGGTTATCGCGCGATACATGGTCGGCCCAAGGACGTGGCAGCAGGTATTTCTAGGTTCATCCGTTAATTGCCTTACAGTTGACTAAAGCCTGGGCTAACCATCCGTCTCCGTTGCCGGATTATGGCCGAAACGGCGGATGAAAGAAAAGCCATTCATGGCCACGCTACCCGTCGAACGCGATCTGCGGCTTGACCTATTCCGTGGGATCGCCCTGTGGCTGATCTTCCTCGACCATATTCCGTCGAACGTGGTCAGCTGGATCACCATCCGCAATTACGGCTTTTCCGACGCCACCGAGATCTTCGTCTTTATCTCCGGCTATACCGCCGCCTTCGTCTATGGCCGTGCCATGACGACCCATGGCTTCGTCGTGGCCGCCGCGCGTGTGCTCAAGCGCGCCTGGCAGATCTATATCGCGCACGTGTTCCTGTTCACGATCTACCTAGCCGAGATCGCCTACGTCTCGCACTCGTTCGACAACCCGCTCTATTCCGAAGAGATGGGCGTGATGAGATTTCTCAGTCACCCGGACGTCACCATCATCCAGGCGTTATTGTTGAAGTTCAAGCCGGTGAACATGGACGTGCTCCCGCTCTATATCGTGCTGTTGGCATCGTTCGCGCCGATGCTGTGGTTGCTGCTGCGGTCGCTTTCCCTCGGCCTTGCCGCCTCGGCGGCGATCTATGCCTTGTCGTGGTTGTTCGGCTGGAATTTCCCGGCTTGGCCGAAGGGCGACTGGCTGTTCAACCCGTTTGCGTGGCAGTTGCTGTTCGTGTTCGGCGCCTGGTGCGCGCTCGGCGGCGCGCAACGGCTGGCGCGCTGGATCCATTCGCCGGTGACCGTCGGGCTGGCGATCGCCTATCTGGTGTTTGCCCTGTCGATCGTGCTGACCTGGTATTTCCCCGCGCTCGGTGCCTATGTGCCGAAATTCGTCAGCGACGCGATCTATCCGATCAGCAAGACCAATCTCGACGTGCTGCGCCTGTTGCACTTCTTTTCGCTGGCGGTGGTCACGGTCTGGTTCGTGCCGAAGGGCTGGCCGGCGCTTGAATCGCCGCTGTTTAAACCGGCGATCATGTGCGGCCAGCATTCGCTGGGCATTTTCTGTCTTGGGGTGTTCCTGTCGTTTGCCGGCCACTTTGTATTTACCGAGGTATCGAACCGGGTGTTTATGCAGGTCATCGTCAGCGCCAGCGGTATTGCCATTATGATCGCCGCCGCCGCGCTGATTTCGTGGTATCGGCGCATCGAGCGACAAGGAACGGGGCCACGGCCGCCGGCGATCAAGTCGGGCCTGGCGGGGAGCGGGGCATGACGCAGGGGGTACGCAAGGTGCTGGCGGTGCCGGGTTTGGCGTTGCTGGCTTTCGTGTGTTCGGGTGCCGCTTTCGCCGAACATCCGGCGGAATGCTTTGTCGCCGGCCACCAGTCCGATATCGACTTCCCGCTGCCGCTGGTCGCCCGCGCGATCGCCGGCAAGCAGTTGAGCATCCTGGTCGTCGGCGCCGGTTCGTCGTCGCTGCCGGGTCCTGATGGCGTGAAGAATGCCTATCCGGCCCGGCTGCAGCAGGCGCTGGCCGACAAGCTGCCCGGCGTGACGGTCAAGGTGACAACCGATGTTAAGAGGCGGCGTACCGCCGCCGACATGGTCAGGACCCTGGCCCCGGCGCTGGCGGCGGCCAAACCGGCGCTGATGATCTGGCAGACCGCGACGGTCGACGCCATGCTGGCGGTCGACCCCGATGAGTTCAGCCAGAGCCTCGATAAGGGCATTAATCTGGCCCGGTCGGCCGGCGCCGATGTCGTGTTTATTAATCCGCAATACAGCCCGCGCACCGAGTCGATGATTGCGCTTGGTACTTATGGCGAAAGCCTGCGTTGGGTTGCGTTGCAGCAGGAAGTTCCGGTGTTTGACCGGTTCAACCAGATGAAGACCTGGAACGATCTTGGTACTTTTGATCTCTATTCGGCGACCAAGAAACTTGATATGGCTGAACGGGTACACGACTGCATCGGCCGATTGCTGGCCGAACTCGTGCTAGACGCCGCCAAGGCGCCGGGCGAGCCGCAAACCGGGGGCAGCCGCTAGCTGGGCTGGGGGACTTGACCGTGCAAGCTGCCGATCTCGCCGACCGGGCGGTGAAACCGCTCGCTATTGCTGTGTTGATGGCCGGACTGATGGTGCCGCTGGCGGCGCGCGCCGAGGCGGTATCCGCGTCCTGCGACGCGCCGCTCGATATGCTGCGGCTGGCCAATCCGCTGCCGCGCCTGTCTCATAAACTGGCCGCCGGTGAGCCGATTACCATCGTCGCCATTGGGTCGTCGTCGACCGCCGGTTCCGGCGCCAGTTCGCCGGCAGCGACCTATCCGAGCCGGCTCGCCGCCGACCTCAGGAAGCGCTTTCCGACGCATGTCATCAAAGTGATCAATCGCGGCGTTGGCGGCGAAGAAATTCCGGACATGCTCAAGCGCTTTGACAAGGCGGTGGTCGCCAACAAGCCCGACCTCGTTTTGTGGCAGCTTGGCACCAATGCCTTGCTACGCGACCATCACATCACCGACCGCGGCGCGGCGATCCGCGCTGGCCTGAACAAGATCCGTTTAACCGGCGCCGACATCGTGCTGATCGATCCGCAATTTGCGCCGAAGGTCAACGTCAAGCCGGACGCGTTGCAGATGGTGCGGTTCATCTCGACCGTTGCCAAGGAAGAAAACGTCGCGCTGTTCCGCCGTTACGATGTGATGAAGCGTTGGAACAAGGTCGATCATCTGCCGTTTACGACATTCGTCGCCGCTGACGGATTGCACATGAACGACTGGAGCTATGCCTGCATGGCCAAGGGCCTGGGTCAGGCGATTGCCGAAGCCGCGCAGCGGCCGATCCAATCGGCCCGGGTCATGCCTCAGCAATTCGAGGCGGAATAGACCGCAGCGTCACACTCCGTTCATTCCCGCGCACTCGCCGCCGCGCCGCCAAAGCGGCTTCGCTTTGGCGGAGCAGGGAGCGGGAATCCAGTTCTTAAGCCAGTCATCGGGACAGTGCTGGGTCCCCGCTTTCGCGGGGACGAACGGCATCTGCCTTTACACCTTGTCGAGCGCGGTCAGCAGGTCTTCGATGATGTCGTCCTGATGCTCAAGGCCGCACGACAGCCGCACCAGCCCGTCACCGATGCCGAGTTCGGCGCGCTGCTCCGGCGTCAGACGCTGATGCGTCGTGGTCATCGGATGGGTGATCAGGCTCTTTGCATCGCCAAGGTTGTTGGTGATGAGGATCAGCTTCAGCCCGTTGAGGAAACGGAACGCGCCTTCCTTGCCGCCCTTGATCTCGAACGAACACAAAGTTGAGCCGGCCGTCATCTGCTTCTTGATGATATCGGCCTGCGGATGATCGGCGCGGCCGGGATAGATCAGCCGGTTGATCTTTTTGTGGCCGGCCAGTGCGTCGGCAACCGCGCCGGCGGTTTGAGTCTGGCGCTCGACGCGCACCGCCAGGGTCTCCAGGCCCTTCAACATGATCCAGGAATTGAACGGCGCCAGCGACGGTCCGGTCTGGCGCAGCAGCTGATGGTAATTGTCGAGAATGATTTTCTCGGTGCTGAGAATGACGCCGCCAAGCACGCGGCCCTGGCCGTCGATGTGTTTGGTCGCCGAATAGACCACGACGTCAGCGCCGAGCTTGAGCGGGCTCTGATACAACGGCGTCGCGAACACGTTGTCGATCACCAGCTTGGCGCCGGCATTGTGAGCGATGTCGGCAACCGCGGCGATGTCGTAGACTTCCAAGGTCGGATTGGTCGGGGTCTCCATGAACAGCACTTTGGTGTTCGGGGTGACGGCGGCTTTCCAGGCGGCAAGATCCTTGCCGTCAACCAAGGTGCAGGGCACGCCGAAACGCGGCAGCCATTCCTCGACCACCCAGCGGCATGAGCCGAACAGCGCCTTGGCGGCGACGACGTGGTCGCCTTGTTTGACCAGACCCATCAGCGCGGTGGTGACGGCTGCCATGCCGGTCGCGGTCGAGCGCGCGGCCTCGGCGCCTTCGAGCGCGGCCATGCGCTGCTCGAACATGTCCATGGTCGGGTTGGAATAGCGCGAATAGACGTAGCCGGGGATCTTGCCGGAAAAGCGCTGTTCGCAATCCTCGGCGCTGTCGTATTTGTAGCCTTGCGTCAGAAACAGCGCTTCCGACATTTCGTTGAATTGCGAGCGCAGCGTGCCGGCATGCACCAGTCTGGTCTCGGGGCGGTAGTTCTTGTCGTTCGACGCGGACATTGCGGGTCTCCTTCGGCCTCAGGGCGCCTGCTTACTTCGCAAAGCCGGCGCCGGCCAATAAAAAACCGGCCGGAGACAATCGTCTCGGCCGGGCTCACATGTCCTTGTGGTCATATGTCCGCGGCCTTTTAGCGAATTATTTAACGTGGCTGCAAGCCGGCCGGCTCAAATGACCACGGGATAATTGGTTTGTAGCGGCCCCCGGCGCTTCCCGTCAAGCCGTCAGTCGGGTTAGATCGCAGGCCTTAATCCGTCACCCTGAGGTGTGAGGCCGCGCGCGCGGCCGAACCTCGAAGGGCGGCGGCCTGGGATTCAATGCCCGCCATCCTTCGAGGCTCGCTCACGCTCGCACCTCAGGATGACGGAGAGGGGTCGAAGTCGCGTGGCACTTTCTTTCGGACTAGACGACAGGGGAATTCTGTCCGACAGCATGATCGAGCAGCTTGCTGCCGACGGCGGGATTCTGCCCGCGACTGCCTTCCAGCCCGACCAGATCCAGCCGGCCAGCCTCGACCTGCGGCTCGGCGAAGTCGCCTACCGGGTGCGCGCCAGCTTCCTGCCGGGCTCGACCTCGGTGGCCCGCCGGATCGACGAACTCAAGCTGCACGAGATTTCGCTGAGCGACGGCGCGGTGCTGGAAACCGGCTGCGTCTATATCGTGCCGCTGCTGGAAAGCCTGGCGCTGCCGGACGATATTTCGGCCGCCGCCAATCCGAAAAGCTCGACCGGCCGGCTCGACGTTTTCACCCGCGTGATCGCCGACGAGATGCGCGGCTTCGACCAGATCGAGCCCGGCTATCACGGTCCGCTCTATGCCGAGATCAGCCCGCGCACCTTTCCGGTGCTGGTGCGCGAAGGCTCGCGCCTGTCGCAAATTCGGTTCCGGCACGGCCACGCCCAACTTGACGCCGAGGCGCTACGCGAACTGCATGCCCGTGAGCGGCTGGTCGATTCCGACGACGCCGATCTGAGCAACGGCATTGCCGTCGGTGTCGATCTGTCCGGCACCTTGGGCGGCGCGGGCACGAACATTGTCGGCTATCGAGCCAAGCGCCACACCGGCCTGATCGATGTCGAGCGCCGCGCCGGCTACAGCGTGCTCGACTTCTGGGAGCCGATGCAGGCGCGGCCCGACCGCAGCCTGATCCTCGACCCGAACGAATTCTATATTCTGGCGTCAAAGGAAGCGGTGCAGGTGCCGCCCGGCTACGCCGCCGAGATGGTGCCTTTCGATCCGCTGGTCGGCGAATTCCGGGTCCACTATGCCGGCTTTTTCGATCCCGGCTTCGGCTATGCCGGCGCCGGCGGCAAGGGCTCGCGCGCGGTGCTGGAAGTACGCTCGCGCGAAGTGCCGTTCATTCTCGAGCACGGCCAGATCGTCGGCCGGCTGGTCTATGAGAAAATGCTGGCGCTGCCGAAGACATTATACGGCACCGGCATCGGCTCGAACTATCAGGCGCAGAGCCTGAAGCTCAGTAAGCATTTCAAGGCGTAGCGGCCGCGGCGTCCATGCCGGTGCCATCGAACGCCGAGGCGACAACGTCGTCGCGCGGCGTCAGCCGATACCACGGCACCTTGCCGGCCTCGAACTCGCTGCGTCCGCGCTTTGACCACAGCGGCGGCGCGTGGTCGCCGACCACCAGAATTTCCGCCGGGCCGATCGCCGGATCGAGCGCCAGCTGCGCGACCGCGCCGAACACGTCGTGCCATAGCTCGGCCATCCGGCAGACCCGCGCCACGCCGAAGCCGTTGTCGGCCTTCTCGCAATGGAAATGGGTCAGCGCCTCGCCGGGCGCGACCGGGATATGGGTATTGAGCGTCAGCCAATAAATGAAATCCGGCCGCTTCGTCTTGGCGGCGGCCTGCTCGATGACCGGCGGCAGGTCGGCGTCGCAGGGCCCGCGAAAGGCGGTGCCGCAACGCCGCTTGAATAGCGGCATTAGCTTCTCGCCGAAATTCATGTGTTCAAAACCGACTTTCGGATACCAGCGATTACGTTCGAACACGCCGCTGTAAAAGCCGTGTACGGCGGTCGTGGCGTAGCCGCGCATCTGCAGCCGTTCCGGCAGGCAGGAGACGCCCGAGGTCTTGGTGAATTCGGCGTAAGGTGCGCGGGTGTCGCACAGTTCGCGCATTTCCGCCGATGTGGTTGAGCCGTAATAGACGATACGGCCGTAGCTGACGTCGTATTTGGCGGTAACGCGCGGATCGTAGATCGGCGCGACGATGCGCGCGCGCGCCTTGTCGTCGTTGAGGTTGCCGAGACTTTCGACGATGACCAGCACGACATTGCGGCCGTTGACGCCGGCCACCTTGTTGAAGCCGGAGGCCTTGATCGCCGAGTCGACCGGGACATGGGCGCCGAACATGGCGCCGAAATTATAATGTGCGTCGGCGTTCGACACGAAGTCGGTCGCCGCCACGAGCAGGCCAGCGCCGAGCAGAACGGCGAGATTAGCGCGCATCATCACGTGCCGGCGCGACAACAGAAACAAGGCCGACAGCGTGGTCGCGGCCATTACGGAGAGCAGCGCGATATAAAGCGGCGAGGCCAGCACATGAATGCGGCGGGCCTGGTCAATGGCGGTGACGAGATCGTGCGGGCGCAATCCGAAACTGACCGACAGGGTCCAGACAATGTCGAAGGCGAGGATGGCGAGATAAAGAACAGCGGTGACCAGGAACGGTAACATCCGGGCGCACATCGCCAGCGCGGCATAGAGCAGGATGCAGCCGGTCCGCGGCGGCAATCCGACGTCGATGAACGAAACCAATGTCGCCAGCGACAACAAGTTCGGCAGCAGGACGCCAGCCAGCACCGTCAAGAAGGTCGGCGACCGTAGTATCGACGGCAGCGAGATGCGGCGCGCCAAGGCGGCCAGTGCCGGCCAGGCTGGACCGGCGCGCCGGGCGGGATTTGCATTGTCTGCGCTATCGGGCGGTTCAGAGGTGTAAATCATTTGATTTGCAACCTAACGTGAAGTCCTAAACCTAAGGTTACAATGACGCGGCAGATGCGGCGCGTGCTTGAGTCAAAAAGAGTCTAAAACACCAGTAAAATGAGTCTTATTGGCTCAAAAGGAGTCTCGTGGATTAACGCGCAATGCGTGTAAATTATAAATGAGGCATTTCCGGGCTGGCGACGGGCCGGCGTTTTTCGCCAATTTGCGCCGGCGGATCGTCGTCGCAAGAAATATGAAAGCGCCTGAAGCGAACGCCGGCCGGTCCTCGTTAAGGGCGGGCATAAGGCCGGCTGCCGGACCTCAACCGCCGCGGCTGACGTGAAACCGATTTGCCGACTGCAGGCGCGCGCGAAGGTGGTGGCCCGATCGTCGAGGAGTGCCGGGCGTCGCCAGTTCGGCGGGCGGGCCGCTTGCCGCCGCTACCTGTCTTTGGCTATGGTCGCGGCGCGCGGGCGTAGTTCAATGGTAGAACGGCAGCTTCCCAAGCTGCATACGAGGGTTCGATTCCCTTCGCCCGCTCCAGCCTTCGCGGCTTTGACTGGCAAGCCAACCTTCGGCAGCGAAGACCGGCGAAGTGGTTGGTGCTCTATGCCGTCGCGATTTCCTCGATTCGCACCTGCGCCAACAGCCGCATCACATCGACCTCGCTGCACAGCTCGGTTCCGGGACTGGCGACGGCGGACGAGCCCGCAGCAATTCCGACGCGAAACGCCTGTTCGATCGGCTGGCCGGCGGCCAGCGCCCAAACCATGCCGCCGAGAAAACTGTCGCCGGCGCCAACCGCGCTGACGATCTCGATGGCGAGTGCCGGCGCCTTCCAACTATGCGCCGCCGTCACCAAAAGCGCGCCTTGTTCGCCGAGCGTCAGTGCCACCGCTTGCGTGGCGCCGGCGGCGATCAACTTGCGACAGGCGGTGACGCACGCGGCATCAGTCTCAAGCGGCGCGCCGACAAGTCCGCTGAGCTCGACTAGGTTCGGCTTGATCAGCGTGACGCCTTCGTCGAGCGCGGCGGCCAGCGCAGCGCCGGACGTGTCGACAACGGTTCGCGCACCCTGGCGCTTGGCCTCGCGAACCACGCGTGCGAAAAAATCCTCCGGCACGCCCGGCGGTATGCTGCCGCTGGCGACGACGAAATCGGCCTTTTCTGGCAGCGTGACGAGCCGGTCGAGACAGGCTTCCCATTCGGCGCGATGCAATGCCGAACCCGGCAGCACAAAACGGAATTGCTCGCCGCTGTCGCGTTCATAGGCGGTGAAGTTCTCGCGGGTCTCGACATGGGCCGGCGTTACCAGGCTGTCGATGCCCTCGCGTTCGACCAGCCGCTGCAGCAATTTTCCAATCGCGCCGCCGACCGGATAGATCGCCGTCACGTCGCCGCCAAGACGGTGCGCGGCGCGTGCTACATTGATACCGCCGCCGCCGGGATCGCGTTTCGGCGCCGAGCAACGCAATTTCTGCGTCGGCTCGACGTGACCGACATTGACGAAAATATCGACGGCGGGATTAATCGTGAGCGTAACGATTTTGGGCACGGTTTGCCTTTCGACGCGGCTTTCGGTGGTTGTTTCGACAAAATATATGATCGAAACACGATTTGGTATTTTTTGATCGCATTTGCGGCACAAGCGATACGAAAATTTCGTCGAATTACATGTGTCAAGTTGGTCAAAGTCATACTGGGCGCTTTGTTCCCATGACCGTGCCGCCGGACTATGGTTAGATTGAGCGTAGCCGGCCGGTTGCGACGAGGCATCAATGATCGATCCGCTGTATTCGTTGTCGGGCTTTGTTGTCGGCATGCTGGTCGGTCTGACCGGCGTTGGCGGCGGCGCGCTGATGACGCCGCTATTGATCTTGTTGTTCGGCATTCATCCGAGCACCGCCGTCGGCACGGATTTGCTGTATGCCGCCATCACCAAGACCGGCGGCAGTCTGGTGCACGGCTTTGCGCGCAGCATCGACTGGCAGGTTGTGCGGCGGCTGGCGACCGGTAGCGTTCCGGCGACGATTGTCACGCTGGCGGTGCTGTCGCATTTCAATCTCAATGGCGAGGGCGCACGCAGCCTGATTACGCTGGTATTGAGCGTCGCTCTGTTTGCCACCGCCTTCGTGCTCGTATTCGGCCAGCCAATCGTGGCACTCTACCGCACGCGGGTCGCCGCGCTTGATCCGCGCCGCACGGCGCCCGCGACGATACTGATCGGCGCCGCGCTCGGCGCGCTGGTGTCGATTTCCTCGGTCGGGGCCGGCGCCATCGGCGTAATCGGTTTGATGCTGCTTTATCCGCAACTGCCAATGGCCAAGATCGTCGGGTCCGACATCGCGCACGCGGTGCCGCTCACGCTGATCGCCGGCCTTGGCCATTGGATGATGGGCTCGGTCGACTGGCATATTATCTTGTCGTTGCTGGTGGGGTCGCTGCCGGGCATTTTCGTCGGCAGCTATTTCGCCATCCGCATTCCGGAGCGCGCCTTGCGGCTGATTCTGGCGTCGACCTTGTTCGTGGTGGCAAGCCGCATCGCCTACGAACACGTGACCACGGTGTCGTCGATCTTCACCGCCTTCACGTCGCGCGCGGTCGAATGATTTTTGAAGCGTTGCCGGCTTAGGCGTCCCAGCGCTTCAGCAGCAGCGAGGCGTTGACGCCGCCGAAGCCGAAGCCATTGGCCATCGCATAATCGACCTGGCGGGAAACCGTGCGCGGGCCGACCAGATCGAGGCCCTCGGCCAACTCGTCGGCCTGTTCCAGATTGAGCGTCGGCGGCAGTTGGCCCGAGCGCAGCGCGCCGATGGCGAAGATCGCGCCGACCGCGCCGGCGGCGCCGAGCAGATGGCCGGTCGCCGACTTCGTCGAGGTGATCGACACCTTTGCACCGTCAAAGACCCCGCGGATCGCGGTCAGCTCGGCGGCGTCACCGAGCGGCGTCGAGGTCGCATGGGCGTTGATATGGCCGACTTGTTCAGGGCGGATGCCGGCGGCATCGAGCGCGAGCCGCATGCAGCGCTGCAAGACCTTCGCCGTCGGCCGGCGCTGCCGTCACGCTGAACGCATCGGAGGTGGTGCCATAACCGACGATCTCGGCGAGCGGCGTGGCGCCGCGCGCCAGCGCATGATCGAGCGCTTCGATCACCAGCGCGCCGGAGCCTTCGCTCATGACAAAGCCGTCGCGCTTGACGTCGAACGGGCGCGAGGCGCGCTCCGGCGTATCGTTGAAATGGGTTGAAAGCGCGCGCGCCGCGGCGAAGCTGCCGAGGCTGACGCGCTCGATGCAGCTTTCGGCGCCGCCGCACAAGGCGACGTCGGCTTCGCCGGCACGGATCATGCGCGCGCCGTCGCCGATTGCCTGCAGGCTGGCGGCGCAGGCGGTGACCGGCGCGCCGATCGGCCCGCGAAAGCCGTGACGGATAGAGACCTGCCCGGCCGCGAGATTGACCAGAAACGACGGCACCGTGAACGGCGACAGCTTTTTCGCGCCACGCTGGTCGGTGGTGTGCACCGCCTGCTTCATGGTGTGGAAGCCGCCGATGCCGGAGGCGATGATGGTGGCGGTGCGGTTACGTTCGTTGTCGGTTTTGGGCGCCCAGCCGGACTGCGCGATGGCTTCGTTGGCCGCCGCCATCGCAAATTGGATAAAGCGATCGGTGCGCTTCTGCTCTTTGGCGTTGACGGCGCGCTGTGGATCGAAGCCGCCTTCGGCATCTTCGTCAATCGTCGGCACTACACCGGCGATCTTGGCCGCTACGTCGGAGACGAGATTGTCGGACAGCCGGCGAATGCCGGAGCGTCCGGCCAACAAGCCGTTGCCAGACCAGATCGGCGCCGCAGCCGAGCGGGGAGACGATGCCGGAACCTGTGACAACGATACGGCGCATTGTGCTCCTGCCGCCTAAACGCACACGGACGGTTCGTGGAGATCATGCGCGCCGCAGGGCGGCTGGCGCTTGAAGGAGACAACGGGCCGGAAGGCGGCCGTTGCGGCTCGGTGAACCCGAGGCCTCGATGATAACGCCTGCGCGCGTATCCGCCGCGCGCTAACAACGCGCATGGTTTACAAAGTCGGCGTTAGGTCGAGCTTCGAATCAGTCCAACAAAGTCTGCGCGCTTTGTTCGGCGTCGTAGACCGAAACCTGCACGATCGGGTGCGCTTTCTTGATCGCTTTGCCGGCTTTTTCGGCTTCGTCCATCGAGGCGAAAGTTGCCTTGGTCTGACGATCGACCTGCAGTCTGAAACGGCCAAGCGGAGCGCGTGTCTGTCCGGCCTTTACCATGATCGGTTCGGCCGCTTCTTTTTAGACACGCCGTCCTTCTTTGGCATGGTCATCGTGGCCATACGTGACACTTCCTTGCTGGCCCGGATCGGTTTCCGGACATCTTCACTCATCTAATTGTTCCTTTGGCTTTGGATAGGCCCGGCGCCGAATTGATTCGGATTGTGGGCCAGCGGGAACTGTGAGCCTAAATCGGCCCACAAGGCAAGAACCTCTGCTATATACATATTAAGGCGGTTAAACGTCAAAACCGCCCTTGGAAAGCCGGCATGGCCACACGGCAGCATCGCTTGAATGAGTTCAACGAGGGTCCGCCGCCGCCGGACCGGCCGCTGCACGTGCTGTGCGAAGATCACAACGGAACATACGTGCTGCCCTATCTCTGCCAGTGGCACGGTGAGATGCTGGCGCAATTGCGGCGGCGGCGAAATCATCGAGGCCACGGTGGTCGGCTGGCGCGAGACGCCACCGCCACGGACAAGGACAGCGTCATGAATAACGATCGAAACCGCAACAGCCGGCCCCGGCGGATGGGCGACAGCCGGCAGGACGCCGAAGCCCTGTTCAAGGCGGTTACCACCAAGCCGGTGGAAGCGCCGGCTAAGCCGCGCCGTCGCTGCCGGGCGTGAGGGAAATGGTGTCGCTGCGCATCGACAAGGATGTGCTGGAGCATTTCCAGGCAGACGGTCCGGGCTGGCAGGACCGCATCAACGCCGCGCTGCGCAAGGCCGCCGGCAAATAGCAACGGCGCCGTGATCCGAAAGCATGCTCGGACTCGATCCGGTAACCGATATCAAAAAAACCGGCCGGGCATTGCTGCGCGGCCGGCTTTTTAAGCTGACAGGCGTCGGTTAGTTGACCTTGATGGTCTTGATGACGCTCGACATCGGGCGCGCTTCATCGAGCCCGCCGCCCATTTCCTTGAGCACGGCGTCGACATATTCCTTCTTCGGTTCGATCGGCGTTTTACCGGTGATCTGAACCACCTTGTAGCCGTTATCCTTCAGGTATTTGAGGATCGCCGGCAGCGCTTCCGAGGTGGCGTGCTGGAAGTCGTGCATCAGGATGATGCCTTTGCCGTGCTTCTCCAGCTTGGTCTCGACCGATTTAACGACCTGGCTGGCCCGGCGCATCTTGAAATCGAACGAGTCGAAGTCGGCCGAGAAGATCGCGACGTTGCGCTGGCCGAGATACTTGACCATTTCCGGCGGGTTGCGCAGCGCCGGGAAGCGGAAGAACGGCGCGATCGGCTTGTTGCCGAGCGCGATGCTGACGGCGGCGACGCCCTTTTCGAATTCGTCGGTGGCTTCTTCCGGCGTCAGCCGCGACAGGTCCTTATGCGACCAGGTGTGCGAGCCGACGGTGTGACCCTCGGCGACGACGCGCTTGAGAATCTCGGGATGCCAGCCGGCATGTTTGCCGATCGGGAAGAACAGCGCCTTGGTGCACTGGTCGGCGAGCGCCTTGAGAACGCGCGGCGTGTTGCCCGGCCACGGACCGTCGTCGAAGGTCAGCACGACTTCGTGGTCTTTCAGGAAGTCATAGGCTTTATACTGCTGGAAGCCGAAGCCCGGACCGCCGGTGGTGTCGATCTGGACGATGCGCGACACACCGAGCGCATTCGGGTTGTCGCACTTGGTGGCGATCGCGGCCGGCGCGGGCGCCTTGGCCTGGGCCTGGTCGGCCCCCTGGGTGTTGGCGGCTTGAGACCAAGCAGCGGTGCTCGCGATCGACATCGCAACAGCTAGTGCCAAGGCGGTACGCATGACGTGCTCCATCTCATGACTGAAATTAGTAATTTCTTAAGAGAATACATTGCGGCTTTGACCTTTTAAGTCAACGCAGGGACCAAAATGCCCGCAATTTCGGCGCCTTTTTACTGAGAATATGGTAAACGGAGGTACTTTTAGGCTGTGCCGAGCCGCTTGCGTTGCTTAAACCGGTAATCGGACCTATTTGGAGACAGGAACGAGAGAGATTTGGCATGTCCACGGCTATTTCCACGTCTAAAGCCAAATCTGACGACCCGGCAGGGGGCGCCGGGCTGTCGTGGCCTTTGGTGCTGGTTTCGATGGTCGCCGGCTTGTTGGTGGCGTCGGCGATCGGGCTTTGGGCCTATTTCGGCAATACGGTGTTTTTTGAAATAGTGCGCACCGGTTTTGCTGCGTGCTTCTGACCTAAAGCGAGGCCCCCCGCGATGACCACCCGCACGTCCCATATGCTGCTCGTCATGTCGGCCTTTCTGGCCGGATTGGTGATTTTTCTCGGCGTCTTCCTGTTCGCCACCGGAAATTTCAGCAGCGGCGGCCCCGGCGCCTCGGCCATTGGCGGTCCGTTCAAGCTGATCGACCAGAACGGCAAGCCGTTCACCGACCAGGATCTCAAGGGTAAGCCGTTCCTGATTTTCTTCGGCTACACCCATTGCCCGGATGTCTGCCCGACCACGTTGTTCGAGGTGTCGGAAATGATGAATGCGCTCGGCAAGGACGCCGATCGCACCAAGGCGGTGTTCATCACGGTCGATCCCGAACGCGATACCGCCGCGGTGATGAAGGACTACCTGTCGAGCTTCGATTCGCATTTGATCGGCGCCACCGGCGACCGCAAGGCGATCGACGCCGCCGAGAAGGCCTATCGAGTCTATGCCAAGAAAATTCCGACCAAGGACGGCGACTACAGCATGGACCATACCGCGCTGGTCTATCTGATGGACAAGCAAGGCCGCTTCGTCGCGCCGTTCAGCCTGAAGCGGTCGCCCGAAGCGGCGGCCGCCGATTTGCGCAAATATTTGTAGCGTCCGGCTTCGGCCACGCGCGTCAGACGCGGTTGCGCGCGATCAGATGGTCGAGCGAAACCGGCCCGGCGCCGCGCATCATCAAAATCAAGAAGCAGGCGGCCCAGGTGCCGTGCGTCGGCCAGGCGTCGGGATAGACGAAGATCTCGATCACCAGCGTCATGCCCAAGAGCGCCAGCGCGGCAAATCGCGTCGCCAGACCGAGCACCAGCAAGACCGGGAAAAAATGTTCGGCGAAGGCGGCGAGATGGGCGGCGATCACTGGGTCGACCAGCGGCAGTTTGTATTCGGTGCGGAATAGTTCGATCGCCAAATCCGTGACGTGGAAGCCATCGACCTTGGTCTCTCCAGATTGCCAAAACACGGCGGCAATCGACAGGCGGGTGATCAGCGCGAGAAAACCATAAGGAATAGTTTGCATCGCGCCAATCACGCGCGCGATGACGTTGGTCAGGCTCGGCTGCGATGGCGCTATGAGTTGCTGGCTCATGGTGAAACGTCCTTTTTGATAGGGCTAATGGATTAAGTCGGTTGCCAAGCCTGCGCCGATCAGTCCGGCGAGGTTGACGGCGAGATCAAATTCAGGATGGTCGCTGGCGGCGGCTTGCGCGGCATCGCCTAGCGCGGCGCCGTCAACCAAAGCCGCTAGAAACGCCGCGCCGCCAGCCGGCAGTTTGCGCACGGTGACGTCGAGATGCGGACGCGCGACGACGGCGTCTTCGCCGGCCCAGTCATCGATGGCCGCCAGTTCGGCTTCGCCGTCGTTCATCGCCCAGATCGTGACGACCGGATGGGCTGAGCGAACGATCTCGACCGATGGATGTAGCGCGACGTGAAGGCTGGTAAGCGCTTGCGGGTCGATCTCCTGCCAGCGCGCCGGATCGAGCGGCACGACATCGGCGGCGTGATAGGCGCGGACGCGCGCGGCCTCCAGGCGGGCGACGTCGGCGAGATAGGGGACGTCGGCAGCCGGCGCGAAGTTGGCGATGAAATCGGGAAAGCCGTCGCCGTAGGTCACCAGGATCGGCGAGCGCGGCGGCTGGGTTTCGATATAGACGCGCGCCATGCCGGCGAAGAATTCGTCTCCGACGATGCTTTCAGTGGCCGGAAATTGCGTCCGTAAGGCTTCGATCAATCCGGCGACGACATTGTTACGGTAGACCGCGAAACGCTTTTGCGGCGTGCGCGCGGTGTGCGAGGTGACGGCGTCGGGCACCGGCCGGTCCGGATCGAGCAGCGCGCCGGCGAAATGATCCTGAAGTTGTTCGAAGGCGTTTGACATCACGCCGCCTTTGCCGCGTTTTTGGCTGCGCGGGCGCGATTGAGAATGGCTTCGGCGGCGCGCGCTTCGGCGGCAAGTTCGGCCAGGCCGGCACGTCATTGTCCCATTCGATCAGGGAGGCGATCGGCCCGGTGCGCGCAATCACGCTGTCATAGAGCGCCCAGACCGGATCGGCGACCGGGGCGCCATGGGCGTCGATCAGCAGCGGAGCGCCGGTATCGTCGGTCTGCTCGTCATGGCCGCCGAGATGGATTTCTTTGACGCGGCCGAGCGGGAAGGCAGCGAGATAGGCATCGGGATCGGTGCCGTGATTTTTCGCGCTGACGAAGACGTTGTTGACGTCGAGCAGCAGGCCGCAGCCGCTGCGGCGCGCGATCTCGGCGAGAAATTCGGTCTCGGCGAAAGTGCTGTCGGTAAAGGTAACGTATGTCGAGGGGTTTTCGAGCAGCATCTCGCGGCCAAGCGTGTTTTGCACCTGGTCGATATGCTCGACGATGCGGGCCAGTGATTCCGCTGTGTAGGGCAAAGGCAGCAGGTCGTTATAGAAGACCTCACCATGCGACGACCATGCGAGATGTTCGGAAAAACTGTCGGGCTGGTAGCGGTCGCACAACAGTTTCAGCCGCGCCAGATGGTCGCCGTTGAGTGGCGCGGCGCCGCCAATCGACAGGCCGACGCCGTGGACCGAGAGCGCGTAACGCTCGCGCAGCGCGGTCAATTGCGCGTGCGGCGGGCCGCCGGCGCCCATGTAATTTTCGGCGTGCACTTCGACAAAGCCGATCGGCTGTTCGCCGCTCAGGATGTCGGTGAAATGCTGCGGCTTGAAGCCGACGCCGGCGCGCGCAGGAAGTTTGGATAGGGTCGGCATGACAATGGCTCTTGGGTTCTTGCGCTCTTGGTTTCGAGAGTTGGCTTTGAAAGATTGGGGAGACGCGCGGGTCGCCGCGCGTCTCCCATTGACCGATTAGGACTTGATCGCTTTGAGCGAGCCCATGTGGTTCGGGGTCTTGATCGAGGTGCAGGTGCCCTTGGGCACGTTCTTCCAGGCATTGCCCTGGTAGTTGACCTTGGCGGTACCGGCGCAGGTCGTGCCCGCGCCGGCTTTGCAATCGTTCTTGCCGGCGAGCGCGACGCCGTAGCATTTTTCCATTGCGGGCGCGGCCTTGGCCGGCGTAACCGACGTCAGGGCGATCATGGTGAAGGCGGTGGCGAGCGAGCCGGCGATGGTGGCGGCGGCGACGGTGTGCTTCTTCATGGGTAGCTTCCTTTGTTGCGTTCGTTTGTTGGTTGGCCAGGGCCCAGTGCCCTGCCGTGGTGAGCCGGTCGAACCGGCTCATACCGAGTTCTTCGTGGGCGGGGCCCGATGCGTTACAGTGGTCACGCCGATGTGTTAGGTGATCAACTCGGCGTGAAGTGCGGGCCGCGCGTGTAACAAATGACGGAATGCCAACGAATGACATTGCAGGAGCGCGCGTGAGCGGGGGCGAACCGAGTTGGGCCGATCTGATGCGCGCCGCCGATGCCGGCGACGCGGAATCGTATGAGCGGCTGTTGCGCCAGATCGCCGCGGCTTTGCGTCCGGTGGTCCGGCGCGGCCTGACACGCGCCGGCCGTTCCGGCGCCGATATCGAGGACGTCGTGCAGGAGGTTTTGCTTGCGGTGCATTTGAAACGGCATACATGGGACAGCACGCGGCCGATTGAGCCGTGGGTCCATGCGATTGCCCGCTACAAGCTGGTCGATGCGCTGCGCCGCCGGAACGGCAATTTCGATCTGCCGATCGAGGATTTTTCCGAGACGCTGGCGGCTGAAGACGAAAGCCCGCAGCTGTCGAGCGGCGAAGCCGAGCGCCATCTGGCGCAGTTGCCGGCCGGTCAGCGTGCGGTGGTGCAGGCCATCGCGGTCGACGGCGCTTCGATTGCCGACGCCGCGACTCGTCTCGACATGAGCGCGGGCGCGGTGCGGGTGGCGTTGCACCGCGGCCTTGCCGCTTTGGCCAAGAATTTAGGAGAGGGCTGACATGCGCACCGACGATCTCGTTCATGCCCTGGCCGCGGACCACGCGTCGGCTCATGCATCGACCGGCCGCAAATTTGCTGTCGCGATCGCCATCGGCTTTGCGATTTCCGCAAGCTTGTTCTGGGTGACGCTCGGCCCGCGTCCGGATATCGCCGCGGCCGTGAAGACGGTGCGCTTCGACTTGAAAATTACCGAAGCATTGTTGCTGGCGGCGACCGCCATCGCGCTGGCCGTGCGGCTGGCGCAGCCCGGCGCCAGCACGGCTTTGCAGAAATGGGTGCTGGCCTTGGCGCCGGCGCTGCTCGTCGTCGCCGTCTTGGTCGAATTGTTCGTGCTGCCGGAAAGCCAATGGGAAACCAAGATGGTCGGCACCATGTCGATGTTGTGCATCACGGCGATCCCGCTGCTGTCGTTGCCGCTCTTGGCGGCGACGTTGTTGGCGTTGCGACAGAGCGCGCCGACCAAACGTGGCACCGCCGGCGCCGTCGCCGGGCTGGTTGCCGGCGGGCTGGCCGCCGCGCTGTACGGCACGCAATGCATCGACGATTCGCCGCTGTTCGTTGCGACCTGGTACACGCTGTCGATCGGCGCGGTGACGGCCTTGGGCGCGGTGCTGGGCCGGCGGCTGTTGCGCTGGTGAGGCGCTTGGCGGCGCCGGGCCGTTGCTTCAGGCCGCGGCCTTGTCAGTTGCAGGCGGGCCGTGCGCAGCGATCCGAGCTGGCTGAGCAAGGTCAAAGCGCCGTTAAATGGCGGAATGCAGAACTGGCAGCGCCGCGGTCTTTGCGCTATAATTATAATTTAGCGCAGACCGAGGGGGCGTCATCGACGGCGGGCTATGGCTGAATACGCAAACCGAATGTTTGACGCCGTTGCGCGAATTGAACAGATCGAATCCGTGCAAGGCATTACCGACAGTCTGCAGCAGTTCATTTCATCGTTTGGGTTCACCGCCTGTCTTGTGACTGGCGTTCCGGAGCCGCCGACCCGCCTTGAAGAATACATTCTGGTAAACGGTTGGCCCGACGGCTGGTCGGAGCATTACAGTAAGAGCGACTATTATCGGTACGACCCTGTCGCCACCTTGTGCCGCAAGACAAGCAATCCATTCGAGTGGTCCGACATTCGGTTGGACGCGGAGCGGTATCCAAAATCCGCCCAGGTGATGAACGCGGCGCGTGACTTTGGCATGTGCGAAGGGTTCCTGGTTCCGATCATGCGCACGAGCGGCTATCAGGCCTGCGTGTCGATCGCCGGCGCCAAGCCGGATCTCGATCCAGACGCCAAGCGCGCCTTGCATGTCGTGAGCATGTTTGCGCACGGTAGAATTTCGCACGTGCAGGGCGGGCGCGTTCAGAAGAAAGGCGTTCTGTCGCCGACAGAGCGTGAAATTCTGGCCTGGGCGGCGCACGGCAAGACGTCGTGGGAGATTGCCGAGATCATGGAGATCGCCAAGACCAGCGTTGATACCTTGACCAAGCGGGCGGCGGCGAAGCTCGACGCCGTCAACAGAACGCAAGCGGTCGTCAACGCAATTCGTATTCGCGAAATCAATCTGTAGTTTCGTGTCAAGTCCCACATGTGGGACTAGCCGCATAACGACTGTTTATTGAGAGTGTCCCAGTGCATTTTTTCACTTGGGGCATGCGATGATTCATGTTGTCACATCGCAAAATCGCGGTGCTTACGCTCAGGAACTTGAACGGCATTTTGTGATCCGCCATGACATTTACGTCAAAGAACGTAAATGGATGAACCTTGACCGACCCGATGGCCGCGAGTGCGATCAATTCGATAACGAAGATGCGATCTATCTGCTGGCGATCGACGACAACGACGCGGTGGTTGGCGGCTCCCGGCTTATCTCATCGCTGAAACCGCATTTGCTGAGCGAGGTGTTTCCGCGTCTCGCCCAGAACGGCGTTCCGCGAAGCCGCGATGTTTTCGAATGGACCCGCGTTCATGTCGTCAAAGAGCGGCGGGAAGGCCGCAAGCGCGGCATCGTCATGGGTAGTATTTTCTGCGGGATTCTTGAGTATTGCCTCGCCAACGACATCGTCGGCATGACCGCGATCGTGGAGATGTGGTGGCTGCCGCATTTCTTCGAGATGGGCTGGGTTGTTAAGCCCCTCGGCTTGCCTGAACTCATTGAAGGGGAGTGGTCGATCGCGATCTACCTGGAAGTGAGCCGCGCCGCTCTTAAATCGACCCGGGACATGTTCGGGATCGATGGCACGGTTATGATCGGCAACCAGCGCCAAATTCCGTCGCCGATTTACGCAGCGGGCTGACCATGGGCGCAAACGTCGTAGAAATCAGCGAGAGTGGCCGACGGCTGAAGGCGGCCGGCCACATCTCGAAAATGTCGCAGGAATTATCCGAGATCGCCGACAAGGCTGATCTGCCGATGCTCGCCTACCTGCTCCGGCTGGTCGAGACGGAGGCGGCCAATTGCATCAAGGCCAACAAACAGGCGCAAGAGACGCAGCGTTAATCCTTGGCGATTGCCTCGGCCAAGGCGATTAATCGTTCGCGCTGATTGGGATCCTTAATTCGCATCAGAGCGGCGATCATGCGATGGCCGTCTTCCGGGCTCAGTTGGGGCGCCGGCTGGTTCGCTTCGGCGGCGGTGCGAGGCATTGGGTTCGGGTCGGTCATGGATGGGCTCAACCGGTTTTACGTTTGGCTCTATTGGTTTGAGAATAACCTTTCGCAAAACGTGCGCTGTCTATTTTGTGCAACTTAGTTAGTGCCCGCTTTAACCAAATAGATCACTCGGTATGCAGAAATACAACCACAACGTGCCGGCGCCGGCATGTTGTGCGGAGGTCATTCGGCGATGAACAAAACATTTAGAATTCGCTGCGCCGCCCGCGCCGGGTGAGCCAGTCCGGTGTCGGCTCGCCGATGATCGGCAGACGGCCGCTGTCTTTCAAGCCGCGCAGTTCCCGTTCCAGGTTCAACAGTGCGCGCGTCATCTTGTTGGCGCGGTGCGAAGTCTTGGCCAGGCCATGCTCGGTTTTTTCCCAAGTATGGGGCGCGACCGCGAATTGAACGAGCGCGCGCCACGCCGCGAACGACAGCAGCAGCCAGTACAGCGGCGTCAGGGCCAGCACCCAGGCGGCGCCCGGCAGGCCGCGCCGGATTAATCCGAGCCAGCCGAGAAACCCGGAACTGAGATAACCGATGATGGCGGTGGCGCCATAAAGCGCGCCGAGAATGACGGCGTTGTTGCCGTGCCAGGTCTTGCCGCCACTGGCGACTGAATAGATCAGCCCGGCGACGAACAGCGGATGCACCAGTGCAGCCAGAACGCTACCGCCGACCATGAGTTGAAAGGCGAGAAAGCCGGGCAGCCCGAGCTCGCGTAACAAGCGGCGCGGCTGGCGCATATGCACGGTCCAAGTCTGCATCCAGCCTTTGAACCAGCGTGTGCGCTGACGAATCCATGGGCTGACATGGGCCGGGGCTTCCTCATAGGTGGTGGAATCGATGATGTCGGCGCGATAGCCGAAACGCGCCAGCCGCATCCCGAGATCGGCGTCCTCGGTGACGTTATAGGCGTCCCAACTGCCGATCTCGCGCAATGTCGTGGTGTGAAAATGGTTGGACGAACCGCCGAGCGGCAAAGGCAGACGCAGGGCGGTTAACCCCGGCAAGGATACGTCGAATTGGCCGGCATATTCGGCGGTGAAATAGCGCGCCAGCCAACTGTCGGCGGTGTTGTCGATGCAGAGCCGCGCCTGCACGCAGGCGAGATTACTGTCGTTGGTGCGAAACGCTAGCAGCGCGCGGCGAAGCTGATTGGGCTCTGGCCGGTCCTCGGCGTCATAGATCACGGCGAAGCTGCCGCGCGCGAACGGCAGCGCGACATTGAGCGCTTTCGGTTTGGTGCGCGGGCCTTGCGCCGGCACCGATATGACTGTGATCGACAGGCGGGATTTCGCGGCCTCGATAGCGGCGCGGGTGTCGCGGTCGTCGGCCTCGACCGCGAGGATGACGTCGAGCTTTTCGGGCGGATAGTCGAACCGCTCGATTGCCGTCAGCAGCCCGTTGACCGAGGCGGCTTCGCGATAGAGCGCCGCGATGATGGAGTAGACCGGCAGAGCTTCGTCGGGTGGTTCGCGCGCGGGTTTGGGCTCGGGCCCGTCGATGAAGGCGCCGGTCAGCCGCAACGCCAGCCAGGCCAGGAACACCACCGCCAGTATGAGTTCGAATGTCAGAAGGGTCGCTCCCGGTGCGAACACAAAAGCGGCGAGCGATAGCACGGCGATCGATGCCAAGGTCGCGAGATGTTGGAGCCGGTTGGACGAGGCCGCCGACATCTGCGGCCAAGTCTGTTGCAACGTATGTGAGGCGCGCGCGGCGATGGCGTCGCCGGCATAGTGCATGACGAAACGATTGAAGCGTTCGGCGCTGGTGAAGCGAAATCGGGCGGCCGAGACCGGATCGTGTTCGATCAGACGCACGATGTTGCGCGCCGCGATGCCGCGCGGCGCGATCACGAGGGTGAGGGGATCGTCGGCGAGAGCGTCATCGGCCGCCAGCGACAACAGGCCCGTGGCGGCGGCTTCGATCAGGCGCGCATCGTCAAACGGGCATTGCGCGCGGGCGATGTCGTCGAGCGGTTCGAAACCGACATTGAGCGCCGCGCCGAGCGCGCGCAGGTAGGTCTCTTCATCAATCTGGCCTGAGGCGATCAGCACGCGGTCGGCGCCGGTGCCGATAGCTTGCGCGCGTTGTTCGGCTGCGGCCAGCACGACGGCCGGAAGGCGGTGACGCAGGCAGTCGAGTTCGGGACAAGCCGGGTTGTTTTCGTCAACGGCCGGTCCGGCGTCGACGCCGCTTGGCCAGGCCTGCGGGCCGGCGGCGCGCCCGACCGGCGTCCGGGCATTCTTGCGGGCGGTCTGGCGATCCGGCTCCGGAATGGCATGCGATGGGCTGCCGGCCGAAGTGTTACGCGTCCCCCGCGCGCGGAAGCGTGCCGCGCCAGCCCCGACCCCAGACCCCATGCCCCACCTGTATGCACCCAGTTCAACCTATTATGGCAAATATACAACCTTAGGGCGAGTCCGAACTATGCACCGGCCGGCTGGCAGGCCGGCATCCCGGGTGGCTTGGCCTCGCGGGACGGACGGGCTAATAAGCCCGGCATGTCACATTTCATGTCTACTTTCCTGGTGCCGGCGGCCATCATTGCCGTTGCGATCGTGCTGGTGCTCGGCTTGATCAATATGATGCGCGGCGGTTCGCCCAACCGCTCGCAAAAGCTGATGCGCCTGCGCGTGCTGCTGCAGTTCGTCGCCATCGTCGTGATCATGGCGACGATCTGGGTGATGCGCGGCTAGGCTCATCCGCGGGCTGGCTCACACGATTGCCGAGGATTTCGCTGTCATGGTCGTGCTCAACCGCATCTACACCCGCACCGGCGACGACGGCACGACGTCGCTCGGCTCCGGCGCGCGGCGCAAGAAATACGACTTGCGGGTCGATGCCTACGGTACTCTCGATGAGGCCAATGCTGTGATTGGCTTGGTGCGCCTGCATACCGTCGCCGATCCTGCGCTCGACGCGGCCTTGAGCCGGATCCAGAACGACCTGTTCGACGTCGAAGCCGACCTGTGCTTGGCCGAAAAAGGTCCGGGGGGCGCCCGCCTGACCGTGACCGACGCCCAGGTCGCTTGGCTGGAGGCCGAAATCGATCGGCTCAACGACGATCTGGCGCCGCTGAAATCCTTCATTCTGCCGGGCGGCAGCCCGGCCTCGGCCTACATGCACCTGGCCCGTACCATTTGCCGGCGGGCCGAGCGCATCATGGTCGCGCTGAAAGATATCCCCGGCGAAGAAGTGTCGGGCCCTTCGCTGAAATACGTCAACCGGCTGTCGGATTACCTGTTCGTCGCCGGCCGCTACGCCAACAACAAAGGGTTGGCCGATGTGCTGTGGACGCCGGGACAGAACCGCTAAATCGCGCCATTTAACAGCCGGGTGACCGGCGGAGATATGCATTGCGCCGCAGCATAAGCGTTGACATGCCACTGGTGCGGCCTTTAGCTACCGCCCGCTTTCCATGAAAAACCCCGACGGGGATTGAAAATATGAAAATTCTGGTGCCCGTGAAGCGGGTCGTCGATTACAACGTCAAAATCCGCGTCAAAGCGGACGGCTCGGGCGTCGAACTGGCCAATATCAAGATGTCGATGAATCCCTTCGACGAAATCGCAGTCGAAGAGGCGATCCGTCTGAAGGAAGCCGGCAAGGCGACCGAGATCGTGGCGGTGTCGATCGGCCCGCAGCAGGCGTCAGAGACCATCCGCACCGCGCTCGCCATGGGCGCCGATCGCGGCATCCTGGTGAAGGCCGACGGTGTCGTGGAACCTTTGGCGGTCGCGAAAATTCTCAAAGGCATCGTCGAAGCCGAACAGCCCGGTCTTGTCATTCTCGGCAAGCAGGCGATCGACGACGATTCAAACCAGACTGGTCAGATGCTGGCCGCACTGCTCGGCTGGGCGCAGGGCACCTTCGCCTCCAAGATCGAGATCGACGGCGACAGCGTCGCGGTGACGCGCGAAGTCGACGGCGGCTTGCAGACCGTCAAGCTGAAGGCGCCGGTGATCGTCACTACCGATCTGCGCTTGAACGAGCCGCGCTACGCCAGCTTGCCGAACATCATGAAGGCGAAGAAAAAGCCGATCGACGAGAAAACCGCCGCCGATTATGGCGTCGATACCAAGCCGCGCCTTGAAATTCTCAAAACCAGCGAGCCGGCCGGCCGCAAGTCCGGCGTCAAGGTCGGCTCGGTCGCCGAACTGGTCGCCAAGCTTAAAGACGAAGCGGGAGTAATCTGACATGGCAACGCTTCTGCTCGCCGAGCACGACAACAAATCGCTGAAAGACGCCACCAGCAAGGCGTTGACCGCTGCCAAGGCATTGGGCGGCGACGTCCACGTTCTGGTCGCCGGTAAGGATTGCCAGGCCGCCGCCGACGCTGCCGCCAAGCTCGATGGCGTTGCCAAGGTGCTGATGGCTGACGCGGCCGCTTACGAACATCAACTGGCCGAACCACTCGCGGCCCTGATCGTGTCGCTGGCAGGCAGCTACGACAACATCGTTGCGCCGGCCACCACCAACGGCAAGAACGTCATGCCGCGCGTGGCGGCCTTGCTCGACGTCATGCAGATTTCCGAAATCACCAAGGTGATTGCGCCCGACACGTTCGAACGTCCGATCTATGCCGGTAACGCGATCCAGACCGTCAAGTCGACCGATGCCAAGAAGGTCATCACGGTGCGGACCTCGACTTTCGCCGCGGCTGGTGAAGGCGGTTCGGCCGCCGTCGAGGCCGCGGCCGCCGCCGCCGATCCGGCGCTGTCGTCGTTCGTCGGCGAGGAGCTGTCGAAATCGGATCGGCCGGAACTGACCTCGGCCAAGATCATCATCTCCGGCGGCCGCGCGATGCAGAACCGCGAGAACTTCACCAAATATATCGAGCCGGTCGCCGACAAGCTCGGTGCCGCCATGGGCGCGTCGCGCGCGGCGGTCGACGCCGGCTATGCGCCGAACGACTGGCAGGTCGGCCAGACCGGCAAGGTTGTGGCGCCGGAGCTTTACATCGCGGTCGGCATTTCCGGCGCGATCCAGCATCTCGCTGGCATGAAAAACTCCAAGGTCATCGTCGCCATCAACAAGGACGAGGAAGCGCCGATCTTCCAGGTCGCCGACTATGGTCTGGTCGCCGACCTTTATACTGCGCTGCCGGAATTGGCCGAGGAACTGGGCAAGATCGGGCGTTAAATGCATCTGATGCGGACGGTGGCGCGTATCTCCAGTTCGTCGTAAAAGAGAACCGCGACACCGTCTCGATCTGAGTGAATAGAATAATAAACCCGAAGCTGAAGCCGGACGCCGGCGCTTCGCATCGATCGGATAAGAAAATGGCTGCCAATATTCAGAATGTCGGGGTGATCGGCGCCGGTCAGATGGGCAGCGGTATTGCCCATGTCTGCGCGCTCGCAGGGTTTCCGGTGATGCTGAACGACGTGTCGGGCGATCGTATCAAGCAGAGCCTGGCGACCATCAACGGCAACATGACCCGGCAGGTTTCCAAGAACACGATCACCGAAGACGCCCGGAAGGCGGCGCTGGCGCTGATCAAGCCGGCCGAAAAATACGACGATCTGGCCAATTGCGACATCGTGATCGAAACCGCGATTGAGAAAGAAGACGCCAAGCGCAAGATTTTCGCGGATCTGTGCGCCTCGCTGAAGCCCGAAGCGATCATCGCCACCAACACCTCGTCGATTTCGATCACGCGGCTGGCGTCATCGACCGACCGGCCGGAGCGTTTCATCGGCATTCATTTCATGAATCCGGTGCCGCTGATGGAACTGGTCGAAGTCATTCGCGGGATCGCGACCGACAACGACACCTTCGAAGCGAGCAAGACCTTCGTCCGTAAGCTCGGCAAGACCATCGCGGTGTCGGAGGATTTCCCGGCTTTCATCGTCAACCGCATTCTGCTGCCGATGATCAACGAGGCGATCTACACGCTCTATGAAGGCGTCGGCAATGTCGAAGCCATCGACATGGCGATGCGGCTGGGCGCGCATCATCCGATGGGGCCGCTGGAGCTGGCCGATTTCATCGGTCTCGACACCTGCCTCTCGGTCATGCAGGTGCTGCACGAGGGCCTGGCGGACACCAAGTACCGGCCGTGCCCGCTGCTGGTGAAGTATGTCGAAGCCGGCTGGCTCGGCCGCAAGACCCAGCGCGGTTTCTACGACTATCGCGGCGAAAAGCCGGTGCCGACGCGCTAAGACGCCTATATCGGGTTTCGCTACAAAAAGTGGCCGGCGCAAGCCGGCCATTTTCGTTGGGGGCTTACGCCGCTGCGGCGGTGAACTGCGGCGCCGTTTCCTGCCAGCACGGCATTGCCGCGACGCGGGCGAACCATTCTCTGACATGCGGGTAGGATGTCAGCGGCAAGCCCGCACGCTCGGCATAAAACAACATCGCCGCGACTGAGAAGTCGGCGAGTGTCACATCCGTGCCGACAAGGTAAGGCTGCTTTGCCAGATGTGCGTCGAGTATGGCGGCGTCGCGATTGAAGCAATCCAGGCCCTTGGCCACTATGGCTTCGTCGGGTGGCCCAAGGTTCAGGATTTGCTTGACGATGCGCTGGAAGAGCAGCGGCTCGCAGGCCTCCTTGCCAAAGTGCGCCAGGCTCCAGCTTTGCCAGCGCATGATGTCGGCGCGTGTGCGGGCGTCACCGGGCCAGAGCGAGTTTGGCTTCTGGCTCGCGAGATACTGCATGATCGCGGTCGATTCCCACAGCTTGAAGTCGCCGTCGATCAACACCGGCGCACGGCCAGTTGGGTTGAGCGCAAGATAGTCGGGCGCATGCGAGGCGCCCTTCGTCAGATCGACGACCTCGAATGCGAGCGGCATGCCGAGATGGGCGGCGAGCGCGCGTACTTTCCAGGTATTGGGCGAAGCGGGGAAGCCGATAAGTTTCATGGTCAACTCCTGTGTGGGATATCGCTGTTGATCCGATCGCGCGGCTTACGCCTGCGCCCCGCGGCAACAGCTGGCGGCCTTCGGTTGTGCGGCGCCGTCATATTCGTCGTGCCGCCTGACCCAAGCCATGCTCCACGGCAGGCCGTCTTCGTCGCGGCCTTTCGGCACCATGTCGAGCAGGTTGTAAGTGCCGACCAGAATGTCGAGGCCGCGCGCATAAGCCGAATAGGTGTGGAAGACGTCGCCGCCGTCGTTCCTGGCGAAGACGCTCAGGCCTGGCAGTTCTTCACTCGGGATTTCACCTGTTGCGTAGTTATAGGTCGCGCCGTTTTCGACTTCCGCCGGCGTAAATGAAACCCTGAAGTCGCGATTGAACTCGCTGTCGTGAGACGACATCCATTCGAAGTGCCAGCCCATGCGCTTCTTGTAGGCCGCAATCTCGGCATAAGGCGCGCGCGACACCGCCAGCATGGCGACGTTGCGCTGTGCGAGATGGGCAATCGCGCCGTCAAAATGATCGGCGAGAAACGAGCAACTCGGGCAGCCCTGCACCCAGCCGGGGCCGAGCATGAAGTGATAGATGATGAGCTGGCTATGGCCGCCGAATAGATCGGCCAGCGTCTCGCGGCCATCGGGGCCTTCGAAGATATAAGGCTTATCTATTTTAACCCACGGCATGGTGCGACGCTCGGCGCTCAAGGCGTCGCGGGCGCGGGTGAATTCCTTCTCCTTGGTGAGCAGCGCCCGGCGCGCCGCCAGCCATTCACTTTGCGAGACAATGGTGTGTGTCATGCTCGCACCCATTACATTTGAACCGGTGTGATCCAGCCGATGCCGGCGCCGCCGGGTTCGGTGAGGATGGCGATGCGGCCGATATTGGGGACGTCAAAAATCGGTCGCATCAATTTGGCACCGTTCGCTTGGGCCTTCTTGACCCGCGCATCGACGTCGTCGACCGCGATGTAGGCCAGCCAGCCTTCCGGTACATCGGCGCAGGTGGCGGGATCGAGCGGGAACAGGCCGCCGATCCGCTGCTCGCCGATCTTGGCGATCCAATACGTCGAGCCGTTCGGCCCCGGCATGGCGTCGAAGCTCCAGCCCAAAGTCGTCGGCATAGAATTTCTTCGCTTTGTCGACGTCGTGCGTGGTGAGTTCGTTCCAGACGAAATGACCGTGTGCCATTTACGCCTCCAGAAAGGCTGCGAGTTTTTCGAGAGCGCCGTTCCAGCCGCCGTTGTGGCGATCGCGTGCGTCTTCGTCGAAGAACTGCTCGTGCAAGAGGGTGAACAGAGTGCCTTCGCCATCCGGCTTGAACGTCACTGTCACCAGCGATTCCCGTTCCGGCGTCGACTTCCAGGCCCAAGTGTAGACAAGCTTTTCGTTGGTGATCACTTCGCGGTAGACGCCGCTGACATCGTGTTCTTCACCAGCGGAATTCACCATCAAAATGCGGTAGCGGCCGCCGGCGCGAACATCGCTTTCGGCTCGTACCGTTTTGACCTCGCCGGGACCCATCCAGCGTTTCATTTTTTCCGGGTCGGTCCAGGCAGCGTAGACTTTGGCTGGCGGGGCGTTGAATCGTCGTTTGATGGTGAGGCTTGGTTTAACGGCGGTGGCGGTTGACATTGATCTTCCTCCAGGAATGCGGCGAGTTGATCGAGACGGTCGTTCCAGAAACGCTGGTAGCGGTTGAGCCAGTCATTGGCCTCTTGCATCGGCGCGGCCCGCAGCCGGCACGATACGGTTCGGCCGGTCTTGGCGCGGGTGACGAGGCCGGCGTCCGACAAGACGTCGAGGTGCTTCATCACCGCCGGCAGCGACATCGCAAACGGCTTGGCCAGTTCACTGACCGAGATCGCTTCGGTCTCGGAGAGGCGCGCCAGCAAGGCGCGCCGGGTCGGGTCGGCGAGGGCGGCAAAGGTGCGGTCGAGGGTGGCGTCTGAATAGTAAACCATATGGTTAAGTATAGTGGCGCGGACTGCCGCGTCAAGCCGCCACGGCGGCTGTCGGCTAAAATGGTGGTGGGCTCAATCCGTCGACACTGGCGCCTGAGGTTGGCGCGCCGGTCAAATGCCGGTTTTGGTGCCCTTCAGCGCCGCTTCGATCAGCTTGACCGCGTCGTCGCTGGCCCATTCGGCGGGGCCGGCGATGGTGCCGATTTCGCAGCCTTTCGGGTCGACCAGCAAGGTGGTCGGCATACCGAAGGCGCGGCCGATCGCCTTGAGCGCCTGAAACGCCTTGGCGCTCGGATCGGCGTAATAATTGAGCTTGCTGACGCCGATCTCCTTCAGGAAGTTCTTCGGCTTGTCCGGATCGCGGGTGTCGATATTGACCGCCACCACCTGGAATTCTGGCGCTGCCCAGCTTCTGCTCGAGGGCGTCGAGCGCCGGCATTTCCTTGCGGCAGGGCACGCACCAGGTCGCCCACAGGTTGAGCAGCACGGTGCGGCCGCGGAAATCGGCCAGGCTCTTATGGGCGCCGCTGCCGTCCTGGAACGCGAGGTCGGGCAGCATCAGCGGGTTCTGGGCGACATTGACGGCGGCGACCTCGCCACGGGCGAAGGGCGCGACTTTCTTGGCCAATTCGACCGCCGGCTGGCATTCGGCGTTCTGGGCCGTTTCCTTGGCGGTCTCGCCGGGCGCATTGCGTGTCAGGGTCGCAATCCCGTATACCCCGGCCAGACCGACGAGCCCTCCGGCGAGGCAGGCTGCCACGATCAGCGTGAGCCGTTTTTTGCCGAAACCGGACGGTGATGGGTCGGACATTTTTTTGAGCCTTCGGTAGTGATCTCATGAGCAACAAAATGTGGGGCGGGCGGTTTGCCTCCGGTCCCGACGCCATCATGGAGGAAATTAACGCCTCCATCGACTTCGACCGGCATTTGTACCGCCAGGACATCGCCGCGTCCAAAGCCCATGCCGACATGCTGGCCAAGCAAGGCATCATTGCGGCGGACGACGCCAAAAACATCGTTCACGGTCTAGACACGATCCTGTCGGAAATCGACAGCGGAAAATTCGAATTCAAGCGCGCGCTCGAAGACATCCATATGAATGTCGAAAGCCGGTTGACCGAAATGATCGGCCCGGCGGCCGGGCGTCTGCACACCGCGCGCTCGCGCAACGACCAGGTCGCGACCGATTTCCGGCTGTGGATGCGCGACACCATCGACACCATCGATGCCGCGCTCGCCGGCTTCCAGCGCGCGCTCGCTGAAAAGGCGCTCGAGCATGCCGGCACGGTGATGCCGGGCTTCACGCATTTGCAGACCGCGCAGCCGGTGACCTTCGGCCATCACATGCTGGCCTATGTCGAAATGGCGTCGCGCGACCGCGGCCGCTTTGCCGATGCCCGCAAGCGGCTCAACGAATCGCCGCTCGGTTCGGCGGCGCTCGCCGGCACGTCGTTCGACGTCGATCGTGACATGACGGCCAAAGCGCTCGGCTTCGACCGGCCGACCGCCAATTCGCTCGATGCCGTTTCCGACCGCGACTTCGCGATGGAGACGCTGGCGGCGGCCTCGATCACCTCGGTGCACCTGTCGCGCTTTGCCGAAGAGATCATCATCTGGACGTCGCCGCTGACCAATCTGGTCAAGCTCACGGACAAGTTCACCACCGGCTCCTCGATCATGCCGCAGAAGCGCAATCCGGACGCCGCCGAGCTGGTGCGCGGCAAGACCGGTCGCATCATCGGCGCTCTCAACGGCATCTTGATCGTGATGAAGGGCCTGCCGCTCGCCTACGCCAAGGACATGCAGGAAGACAAAGAGGGCGTGATGGACGCGCTCTCTGCTTTGAGCCTGTCGATCGCGGCGATGACCGGCATGGTCGGCGATCTGGTGCCCGACACCGCGCGCCTGAAAAAGGCCGCTGGCGAAGGCTATGCGACCGCCACCGATCTCGCCGACTTCCTGGTGCGGTCGATGAAAATGCCGTTCCGCGACGCCCACCACATCACCGGACGAATCGTCGCCAAGGCGTCGGAGCAAAACCTGCCGCTGCACCGGTTGCCGCTGGCGGCCATGCAGGAGATCGAGCCGAAAATCGGCCAGGACGTCTTCAGCGTGCTGTCGGTCGATCGCTCGGTCAAAAGCCGACTCAGCTATGGCGGCACCGCGCCGAAAAACGTGCGTTCGCAGGCCAAAAAATGGCTGCGCAAGCTTGAAAAAGAGAAGGTCTGAGGTGGCTGAACCAAAAAGGGGCCGGCTCAGGGGTGGAGCCAACACCGACGCGGAGGCCGAGAAACTGTCGCTTTCGCAATTGGAGCAGCTCATATCGGGCGCCCAATGGAGATTTGACGGGGCGACCAATTCGAATTTGCGCAAAGATGCCTTCAAGCGGCTGACGTGGCTTGAAGCCCAACGCGAGCGGCTCCATGGCATAGAAGCGCCGTATCGCCGGCTTGCTGGACGCCAGCCGATCCAACCGGAGCCGTCGGATTGAGATCGGACCCGATTTCGCCTTTTATCGAAGGCTTTGCTAAGATGGCTGTCATATCAGGAGTTCACAGCTTGTCCTCATTTTGCGATCGCCCGTTTCTCCGTCTCGCCCTGATCGGCGCGTTGGCCGCGACCCTCGGCTTGGCCGGCTGCGGCCGCAAAGGCCCGCTCGATCCGCCGCCGGGCGCTTCGCTCGCTGGCGTGCCGCAGGCCAATATGCCGGAATTGATGAGCGGCAATGCCGCTGCGACGCCGATCGGCGGCAAGACCCAAGACGGTCATCCCGGCGTCGGCCCCGACGGTCAGCCGCTGGCGCCGAAAGGCCCGGAGAAATCGATTTTTCTCGATCATTTGCTCAACTGAGCGGTGCGGGCTCGGGTCCGCGCCTTATGAACCCGGTTCCCGCCGTTTGAAAACGTCCGCCATAAAAAGTCAGTCCGATGGATTATTTCGATTATCGCGGCGGCGTCCTGCATGCCGAAGCGGTGAACCTCGACAGCCTGGCCGATAGCGTCGGCACGCCGTTTTATTGCTATTCGACCGCGACGCTGGAACGCCACTACAAGGTGTTCGCCGGCGCCTTCGCCGATGTCGACGCGCTGGTGTGCTACGCGATGAAGGCGAATTCCAACCAGGCCGTCATCAAGACGCTGGCCAAGTTGGGCGCCGGCGCCGACGTGGTGTCGGGCGGTGAGTTGAAGCGCGCACGGCTGGCCGGTATTCCCGCCAACAAGATCATGTTCTCGGGCCTCGGCAAGACGCCGGCCGAACTCGCGCTCGCCATCGACGAAGGCATTCTCTGCATCAATGTCGAGTCCGAACCCGAACTCGCTCTGCTGTCGCAGATCGCGGACGGCAAAGGCCGCACCGCGCATATCTCGATCCGGGTCAATCCCGACATCGACGCCAAGACCCATCACAAGATCGCCACCGGCAAGGCCGAAAACAAATTCGGCATTCCGATCAGCCGGGCGCGCGAAGTCTACGCCCACGCCGCCAAGCTGCCGGGCGTGAAGGTCTCGGGCGTCGATATGCATATCGGCAGCCAGATCACCGATCTCGATCCGTTCGGCAATGCCTTCACCCTGCTGGCCGAGTTCGTGCGCGAGTTGCGCGCTGACGGGCACACGATTTCGCATGTCGATCTCGGCGGCGGTCTCGGCATTCCCTATCGTGACGACAACGATCCGCCGCCTTTACCGGACGCCTATGCCGCGGTGGTCAAGCGCGCCACCAAGGATCTCGGCTGCCGCTTGATTTTCGAGCCGGGCCGTCTGCTGGTCGGCAATGCCGGTATTCTGGTGACGCGGGTTTTGTTCGTGAAGCATGGCGAGGCCAAGAATTTCGTGGTGGTCGACGCCGCCATGAACGACCTGATCCGCCCGACGCTGTATGAGGCGTATCACCGCATCCAGCCGGTTGATGAGCCGGCGTCCACCGCCAAGCGCATTCGCGCCGATGTGGTCGGTCCGGTCTGCGAAAGCGGCGATTTCCTGGGGAAGGATCGCGACATGGCGGAACCGGCCAACGGCGCGCTATTGGCGGTGATGACTGCCGGCGCCTATGGCGCGGTTCAGGCCGGAACCTACAATACCCGTCCCCTGATACCGGAAGTGCTGGTCAATGGCGCGGACTGGGCGATTGTCCGGCCCCGCCTTGAAACCGACCAATTGATTGCGCTCGATCGCATGCCGGATTGGCTATAGGTGCATAGGCCATCAATCGCTTGTGACGTGGCTTGGAATTTGCCTGCGTGATAGCCTGAAAAACGGCGAGATTCTCCAGCCCGGGCGACGGCGGCGGAGCGGCATTTGGACGAACTGAACAATCACGGTCACGATCGGCCAGTTTCGGCCAGGGCTTTGCTCGCGCGCGCGGTGCAACGCGCCCGCGGCAGCTTGCTGTGGGAACGGCTGTGGCCCGCGCTGGCTTTGCTGGCGACCGCCATCGGACTTTTCCTGGCGCTGTCCTGGGCCGGTTTGTGGATCGCGCTGCCGCCTTTGGCGCGCGCCATTTGCGCTGTCTTATTCCTGATCGTCATCGCCGCCACCGCTATTCCGCTGCTGCGGCTGCGCGTGCCGGACGACTATGACGGCCTGCGCCGGCTCGACAGCGTCAGCGGCGCGGCGCACCGGCCGGCGACCGCGGTCGCCGACGAGATCGCTGCCAATCAACATGACCCGGTGGCGCAGGCGCTGTGGCGCGCGCACATCGAACGCGCCTTGTTGTCGGCGCGCCAGCTCAAGGCCGGCTGGCCGCAACCCAAACTGTCCCTGCGCGATCCGATGGCGCTGCGGGCGTTGACGTTACTGCTGGTGGTCGTGACTTTCTTTGCCGCCGGCAACGATCGTATCAAGCGCATCACCGCCGCGTTCGATTGGCACGGCGTGGTCGCGCCGGCCAATTTCCGCATCGATGCCTGGGTGACGCCGCCGCTTTATACCGGCCGGCCGCCGGTGATGCTGCCGGGCCTGCGGCCCGGCGACAGCGCGCAAAACAAGGATCTGGCACCAGCGCCGATTTCGGTGCCGGTCGGCAGCCAGTTGGTGATCCGTTCGACCGGCCAGGTCGGTTTCGAAGTGGCGCGGGTCGGCGGCCTGGAAAAAGCGCCGCCCGACAAAAATGCGTCGTTGCCGGCCGGCACCGAAGAGCGCCGCTTTGTCATCAAAGGCGACGGTTCGGCGACGCTCAAGGGCACCGGCAGCGGCGAGCCGGTCTATACCTTCAGCGCGATCCCGGACCGCGCGCCGATCATCGCGCTGATCAAGGATCCCGAGCGTCAGGCCCGCGGTTCGGTGCGGCTCGATTACAAGATCGACGACGATTACGGCGCGATCGAAGCCAAGGCGACCTTCGCGCTTAAAAAGATAAACTCCGCCATCGATCGCGAAGGCAAGCCGCCGCATCCGTTGTTTGCCGCGCCGGAATATCCGCTGACCTTGCCGCAGGCGCGCACCCGCGCCGGCGTGGCGCAAACCACCCATGATCTGACCGAGCATCCGTGGGCCGGCGCCAATGTCGCGGTCACTTTGGTGGCGCGCGACGAAGCCGGCAATGAAGGCCGCAGCGCGCCGCGCGAATTCCAACTGCCGCAACGGATCTTCGTCAAGCCGATCGCGCGCGCACTGGTCGAGCAACGCCGGATCCTGGCGCTCGACGCCAACGACAAGCCGCTGGTGATGACCGCGCTCGACACGTTGACGATCGCGCCGGAAAAATTCACGCCCGATCTCGGCGTCTATCTCGGCCTGCGCTCGATCTATTACGACCTGCGCAATGCCCGCAGCGATGATGCCCTGCGCGAAGTGGCGGCGCGGATGTGGCAGATGGCGCTGCAGATCGAGGACGGCAATGTCAGCCAGGCCGAGCAGGCCTTGCGGCAGGCGCAGGATGCCTTGCGTCAGGCTCTGGAGCGCGGCGCCAGCGACGAAGAACTCAAAAAGCTGATGGATAATCTGCGCGCCGCGATGAACAAGTTCCTGCAGGCGCTGGCCGAGGAAATGCGCAAGAATCCGCAGGCGCTGTCGCGGCCGCTCGACCGCAACACCAGGACGCTGAGCCAGCAGGACCTCAAGAGCATGATGGACCGGCTCGAGCAGATGGCGCGGTCCGGCAACAAGGACGCCGCCAAGCAGTTGCTCGATCAGTTGCAGGCGATGCTGGAGAACCTGCAGACCGCGCGGCCGGGTGCGCCGGGCGAAGAGGGCGACGACGAGATGAACTCGGCGCTCGACGAACTTTCCGACATGATCCGCAAGCAACAGCAATTGCGAGACAAGACCTTCAAGCAAGGTCAGGATATGAACCGCGATCGTCAACGCGGCCAGCAGGGCCAACCGCGGCTCGGCGACCTGCGCCAGGATCAGCAGGGCCTGAAAGACCGGCTTAACAAGCTGCTCGAGCAATTGCGTCAGCGCGGTCTCGGCAATCCGCAGCAAGGCCAAAACGGTCAAAGCCAACAAGGTCAAAATGGCCAAAAGGGTCCCGGCGAGATGGGCCAGCTTGGTGACGCCGGCAAGGCGATGGGCGAGGCCGAAGGCGATCTCGGCGACGGCGACACCGAGGGCGCCGTCGGCAACCAGGGCCGCGCGCTCGAAGCGATGCGCAAGGGCGCGCAAGGTCTGGCGCAACAGATGCAGCAGCAGGGCAGGGGCCAGGGTCCGGGCCGGCCCGGCCGCAACGGCCGCCAGCGCGCCGACCAGAATACGGACCCGCTCGGCCGACCGCTACGCGGCCGCGAATATGGCGACGACGTCACGGTGAAAGTGCCGGGCGAAATCGACGCCCAGCGCGCCCGCCGCATCCTGGAAGAGTTGCGCAAGCGTTATGGCGAAAGCGGACGGCCCCAGCTCGAACTCGATTACATCGAGCGGCTGCTTAAAGATTTCTGATTTTTCGACCGGGACGTGACGCGCGCGGTGGCGTAGCCGGGCGCGCACGTGCCGCTGTTGCGGTGGTTATTTCTGGCCGTGAATGACGCCGTCGGCGGAGTCTTGCGGCGTGAAGAACCGCACCATCACGTCGACTGCGTCGGCTGGCGGCGCGGCCAGCCGGCTGCGGAATGCCATGCTCTCTTTCGGCCCGAGAATGCTGCGGCTCGGCAGCGCACTCCATGTATAGACATCCTGACCCGTGGCGTTGCGCGCGGCAAAGCGCAGACGCGGCACTTCGGTCGCCTTGTTGGCGGTGTTCTCAATCCGGCCTTCGATGATCAGGATGCTGACGCCATCGGCGGTTTCCTTGGCGATCCGGACGCTATCGAATTTGAGGTGGCGCAGATTGACCGGCAGCCCGAGCGCGGCGAACAGCGACGCGGTCTGCGGCAGATAGCGCACCACTTCGCTGCGGGCGCCGATCAGCGCGATGTTGAAGGCGAACAGGACGAGCGCAATCGCGGTCCAGCGCGAGGTGCGCTTGCTTTTCTTGTGGCGCTTTTTCATGCGCTCACGCCGGGCGGCGAACGATTCGACTTCTTCGGCGTCGGCCTCGTGGCGGTCGCCGTCGACCAGCACATCGTCGCCGATCGGCGGCACCAGCGATGGTGCATCGGCCATCGGGATCGCGTCGGGGCCGCCGAAGGCGCCATCGTCGCCGATGCGGACGTCGTCGTCGCGCGGCGCCAGGTCGTTGTTGAGGCTGGCGTTTTCGAACGGGGCCGGTTGCGCGTCCGGACCGGACTGTGGCGGAAATGGATCGGACGGCTCGGCGCCGAATTCATCGGCGGCCTGGGCGGCGTTGTCGTCAGCCGGTGGCGGCGTTTGGCCCTGTCCGAAGGTGCCTGAATCGGGCGCCGCGCGGCCGGTTTCGGCCTCCGCTTCGGCGATCACGCCATCGACAAAAGCCGACACGCTCGACTCGGCCGGTGGCGTCGTATCGGGCGCGGTCTTGGGTGCCCCGGCAAACCAGGTCGACTTGCAGCGGGCGCAACGCACGGCGCGGCCTGCCGGCCCGACGGACGCCGGATCGATCATGTAGGAGGTCGCGCAGTTGGGACAGACAATCAACATGTGCGTCTTTGGGCGTCTTCAGGCGGTTACGCAGCTTTCACTGCCCAAAACCTACCAGCTGACCGTTAATGGACCGGAAACCATGGCGGAGCGGCTAATTCCGGGTTTTGAGTGGTATTTCCGGCCCTATGCCTATGGCGACACTGTGATATTCCTGTAAAAGCGCGATTCTTGACGGCGATTGGCGTGCGCTCGGGGCCCAACGCGGTGACGGACTTCTCGAAAGCCTGAGGCCCGGGAGCTATTTTTCGGGTCCTGAGGAGAATTATCGGAGACGGGCGTGGTCCGATTCGAAAATGTGGGATTGCGCTACGGCATCGGGCCGGAGGTCCTGCGCGACCTGACGTTCCGGATTGAGCCGCATTCCTTCCAGTTTCTCACCGGGCCGTCCGGCGCCGGCAAGACCTCGCTGCTGCGGCTGCTGTTTCTGTCGCTGAAGCCGACGCGCGGATTAATCACCCAGTTCGGCCACGACGTCGCGACCTTGTCGAAGGACGCGGTGGCGACGCTGCGCCGACGCATCGGCATCGTGTTCCAGGATTTCCGTCTGCTCGATCATATGACCACTTACGAAAACGTGGCCTTGCCGCTGCGCGTGATGGGCCGTCCGGAAGAGAGCTACCGCGACGAGGTGATCGAACTGCTGAAATGGGTCGATCTCGGCGAGCGCATGTGGGCGCTGCCGCCGGTGCTGTCGGGCGGCGAGAAGCAGCGCGCCGCGATTGCGCGCGCGGTGATCGCGCGGCCGCAATTGCTGCTGGCCGACGAACCGACCGGCAATGTCGATCCGGCGCTGGCGCAGCGCCTGCTGCGGCTGTTCGTTGAACTCAACAAATCGGGTACGTCGGTGGTGATCGCCACCCATGATATCGCCCTGATGGACCAATACGATGCGCGCCGGCTGGTGCTGCATGACGGACGCCTGCATATTTACGACTGAACCGATGACGACGTGAGCCTACCGGAACGAACCATGGCGGTTTCAACGCAAGACGAAATGACGGCGCCGCCGCGCCTGTTGGGCGGCGTGCTGCCGCGTTTCGACACGCCGTTGGTGCCACGCAATTCGATCTCAGGCCGTGCTTTGGTGGCGGTGGTCGCGATCATGACGTTCCTGGCGTCGCTGACCACCGGCGCGGTGATGCTGGTCGGTCAGGCCGCCAGCGAATGGCAGGCCGATGTCGCGCGTGAGGTGACGATCCAAGTCATTCCGGCGGCCGGCCGCGACACCGACGCTACTGTCGAGAAAGCGGCGGCGGTGGCGCGAGCTTTCACCGGCATCGGCGACGTGCGGGTCTACAGCAAGGCCGAATCCACCAAGCTGCTGGAGCCCTGGCTCGGCAGCGGGCTGACGCTCGACGACTTGCCGGTGCCGCGCCTGATCGTGGTCAAGATCGCCTCGGGCGCGACGCCTGATATTTCGCAATTGCGTACGATCCTGCGCGAGCAGGTGCCGGGCGCCACGCTCGACGATCACCGCGGCTGGATCGATCGCATGCGCGCGATGGCCGGCACCGTGGTCGCGGTCGGCATTGGTGTGCTGCTGCTGATGTTCGCCGCCACGATTTTGTCGGTGACCTTCGCCACCCGTGGCGCGATGGCGACCAACAAGACCGTGATCGAGGTCCTGCATTTCGTCGGCGCCAAGAACGGCTTCATCGCCAGCAATTTCCAGCGCCACTTCCTGCTGCTCGGCCTGCAAGGCGGCGCGATCGGCGGCGGCGCGGCGATCTTGCTGTTTGCGTTGGCGTCCTTTATCAGCCGATGGTTCGCCGGCACGGCGGGCGGCGACCAGACCGCGGCGCTGTTCGGTTCGTTCTCGATCGGCTTTGCCGGTTATGTCGGCGTGCTGGCGCAGATCGCGTTGACCGCGGTGGTGACGGCGGTTACCTCGCGCCAGACCGTCAACCGTACCTTGGAGTCAATCGACTAGATGTTCGCAGGTTTCGCCCGCTGGATCGGTTTTCTGACCATGACGGTCGCCATTGTCGGCGGCCTGCTGCTGACCGGCGGGTTCTTCTGGTTCACGTCGCAGATCGCGCCCGAGGAAGTCCAACTCGAACGCAACGCCGACGGCATCGTCGCGCTGACCGGCGCCGCGTCGCGTATCCCCGACGCCATCGAATTGCTGGCGGCCGAGCGCGGCAAACGGCTGTTGATCACCGGCGTGCACCGCGCCACCAGCGCCAAGGAAATCGCGCGGCTGACGCCGCTTTATGCGAAATATTTCTCCTGCTGCATCGACCTCGATCGCTCGGCGCTCAATACCTTCGGTAACGCGCTCGAAGCCAGGCGCTGGGCGCGCGCGCATAATTTCAATTCGTTGATCGTGGTGACGTCGAACTGGCACATGCCGCGCGCGATGGCGGAAATCGAACATCAATTGCCGGATGTCACACTCATTCCGTATCCTGTGATATCGGAAAAGGTGAAAACCGAACCGTGGTGGTCGAACACCGGCACGGCGCGGTTTCTGGCGGCGGAATATCTGAAATATCTGTTCGCGCTGACCCGTATGCGCATCGATCCCGATGGCGCCGCGTGAAGGATGGTAGTCCCTTGTTGATTCTCGTTCGGTCCATCGTTTTCAACATCCTGTTCTATCTGAACACGGCGATCCTGTTGGTCGCGGCGCTGCCGACGTTTTTCCTGCCCTATCGCGCCATCATCTGGGTGGCGCAGACCTGGGGCCGTATCAATCTGGTTTTGCTGCGCGTGGTGGCCGGCGTCAAAATCGAAGTGCGCGGCGCCGAGAAAATTCCAAAGGGCGCGCTGCTGGTCGCCGCCAAGCACCAGTCGGCCTGGGAAACTTTCGCGCTGTTGCCGCTTTTCGACAATCCGACCTTTATCGTCAAGCGCGAGCTGGAATGGATCCCGATCTTCGGCTGGCTGATGATCAAGGGCCGCATGGTCCCGGTTGACCGCAGCGCCGGCTCGCAAGCGCTGATCGGCATGACCGAGCGCGCGCGCATTGAACTGGCCGACAACCGCCAACTCATCATTTTCCCGGAAGGAACGCGCCGCGCCGCTGGCGCTGAGCCGCGCTACAAACACGGCGTCGTCCATCTTTACGCCGAAGAGGGCGTGCCCTGTCTGCCGGTCGCGCTCAATTCCGGCCTGTTCTGGCCGCGCCGGTCGATCCGGCGCATTCCGGGTACGGTGGTGATCGAGATTCTCGATCCGATTCCGCCCGGCCTGCCCAAGGATGAATTCTTCGAGCGTCTGAAAGATGGCATCGAAACCGCGACCGCGCGCCTGATCGAGGACGGCCGCCGCGAGATTGCCGCTCACTCAATGTGAGTGCGTTTCATGCGCGCCCTTGAGTTGGGCGGCCAGCATGTGCAGCCCGGCATCCTGGACGCCGATCGCTTCCAGTTCCTTGACCGTCGCCAAGACATAATCCCGGCACGGCCCGGAACGGCCATGGCCTTGCCGGCAATAATGCAGTTGCTCGGCGAGACTCAACCGGCCGGCATATTGCTGGTGGCCGCGATCGACCATGTAGCAAAGTGCCTGCACGTCCTGCTGCGGATTATCGTCGAGCCAGACCCGGCGCCAGGCTTCGCGGTAGACCATGGTGACCTGTTCGCGCGCGCGCAAATAGTCGATGGTCTCGGTGCGCTTGTCGGCGGCTACCCGGTAGGCGATGCCGCGGCAATTGCCGCCGCGGTCGAGGCCGAGCACCAGACCGGGCTTTTCCGGCGTGCCGCGATGCACGAAGGAATAGACGCAGAGTGCGCGATGGGCGCCGACCAGCCGGGCATGGCGGCGCTCCAGCGCTTCGAAGCCGGGCCGCCACATCAGCGATCCATAGCCGAAGACCCAGAAATCGCCTGTGTTTTGATCGGGTTTGGTGTTCATCGTCGCTGAAGCAGCCCTCGCCCGTTCTGGCCTTTGCGGTGTCGTTCCAAGGCCATCAGGGCCGCGCCCGCGTATCAGGCGCTTAACCCCCGTGCAACCCGTTCATCGCAAAAGGCTATTGGAACCGGGCCGCAACCGGCGCGCGGCGCTTGTCATCGCAGCCGAACATGCGCAAACAAGCGAACGGCCCGAATGCTGTGACCGAACGCCCGAACGGCGTGAAAACGCCGCAATCCGCAGGTGTCTGACGTAGAATGACGAGAACATCCCGACGCTACATCACGATGCTGGTCCTGGTCGCCGCTTTGATTGGAGGCTGGAGCTGGTTTTGGAGCTATGCTTCCGGCAAAATCCAAGCGGCGGTCGAGGGTTGGCGCGCGCGCGAGGCCACGGCCGGGCGGATTTATACCTGCGGGTCAGAAAATCTGGGCGGCTATCCGTTCCGCTTTGAATTGAATTGCGACCGCGCCTCGGCGTTGTTTCAGAGCAACCGGCCGCCGGTCGAACTCAAGGCCCAGGGCATTCTGGTCGTCGCCCAAGTCTATCAGCCGAATTTGCTGATCAGCGAAATTCACGGGCCGCTGACGGTGGCCGCGCCCGGCCAGCCGCCGGAGTTCGTCGTCAACTGGAAGCAATTCATGTCGAGCGTGCGTGGCACGCCGCGGGTGCCGGAGCGCGTTTCGCTGGTGTGGGATCGGCCGGTGATCGACCACGTCGTCGATGGCCGCGCGCAAACGCTGTTTCGCGCCGACCATGCCGAAATCCACGGCCGGCTGGCGCAAGGTTCGGTCGCCGACCATCCGGCGATCGAGGTCGGCTTGCGGCTCAAAGGCGGGCTGTTGCCGAGCTTCGCAGCGACTGCCGCGCAACCGGTCGATGCCACGATCGATACGGTGTTGCGCGGCCTCAAGGATTTCTCGCCCAAGCCCTGGCATGAACGCTTTCGCCAGATGCAGGCGGCCGGCGGCAAAATTGAGATCACGCAGGCGCGCGTCGAGCAGGGTGAAACGCTGGCGGTCGGCGCTGGCAACGTATCGATCAACCCGGACGGACGACTGCAGGGCCAGTTGAGCGTCACCGTCGCCGGACTTGAGCCGTTTCTCAAGTCGATCGGCGCCCAGAAGATGGTCGAGCAATCGAAGGCGGTCGACAAACTGGCCGGCGTGCTCGATCGGCTGTCGCCGGGGCTTGGCAGTGTCGCGCGCGAACAGGTCGGCGCCAATATTTCGGCCGGCATCAAGATGCTCGGCCAGCAGGCGACGCTTGAAGGCAAGCCGGCGGTGACATTACCGCTGCGCATCGACGACGGCGCGATGTTCCTCGGGCCAATTCCGCTCGGTAATGCACCGGCGTTGTTTTAGCGCGTGGCCGTCAATGGCCCGGCAATCGGCGATTTGGCAAATTTATTAGACTGCCTGAGCGCGGCTTTTTAAGCGATCAGCTGAACCTTATTGACCGCGTGCTCGAGCCGGGCGCGAATGGCTTGTGCGTCCATCGGCCGGCCGAACAGATAGCCTTGCCCTTCGTGGACGCCTTGCGCGGTCACCAGTTTCCGCTGCTCCTCGGTTTCGATGCCTTCGGCGACCACGATCTTGTCGAGGCCGGCGCCGAGGCTGGCTATGGCGCCGATGATCGCCCGGGCTTCGCGTTCGTTGCCGTGATCGCGAATGAACGACTGGTCGATCTTGATCTTGTGGAACGGGAACTTGCGCAAATAGTTCAGCGACGAATAGCCGGTGCCGAAGTCGTCGAGCGACAGGCTGATGCCGAGCTCCTTGAGCTGTTCCATCGTGGCCAGCGTGCTGTCGTTGTCCTCGAGCAGCAGACGTTCGGTGACCTCGAGCTCGAGCCGTCGCGCCGGCAATCCCGACTTTGCCAGGGCCGACACCACCTGCAGGCCGAGGCGGCGATCCTTGAACTGGATCGGCGACAGGTTGACCGCGACCTTGACGTCATTCGGCCAGGTCGCCGCTTCGACGCAGGCGCGGTTCAAGACCCATTCGCCGAGCGCGACGATCAGACCGGTCTCCTCGGCGACCGGAATGAACATCGCCGGCGATACGTTGCCGCGTTGCGGATGTGTCCAGCGCACCAGCGCCTCGCAGGTCGTCACCCGGCCGGTGCGCAGGTCGATGAGCGGTTGAAAATTCAAGGTGAACTGTTCGGCGGCGAGCGCCTCGCGCAGATCGAGTTCGAGCGCGCGGCGCTCCTGCGCCGCTTCTTCCATTTCCGCGGCGAAGAAATGATGGTCGCCGCCGCCGAGTTTTTTGGCGGCATACAAAGCCATATCGGCTTTTTTCAAGAGCTGATCGGCATCCCTGCCGTCATTCGGCGCGATCGCGACGCCGATCGAGGCGCCGATATCGATGCGGTGACCGTCAATATCGAACGGGTCGTTGAGCGTTGCGGCCAACCGCTGCGCCAGCGACTTGGCGTCGCGATGGTTCGGGTTTCCGGTCTGCAGGACGATGAATTCGTCGCCGCCGAAACGGGTGATCATGTCGGCAGGCCTGATCTCTGTGCTGAGCCGGGCGGCGACCTGCTTCAGTAATTTATCGCCGATCGGATGGCCGAGCGTGTCGTTGATGGCCTTGAAGCGGTCGAGGTCGATCAGGTGGATAGCGATGTGTTTCTTCGACCGGTGCATGGCCCCGAGGATCTCGTTGATGCGGTCGTGAAACTGCGCCCGGTTGGCGAGGCCTGTGAGCTCGTCGAAGCGGGCAAGGTGCTCAATGCGCTGTTGCGCGCGCTTGCGCTCGGTTACGTCCTCGAGAATGACGACCGAGCCGCCGTCGGACATGATGCGGCGCGAGACGGCGAGGGTGTGCTCGCCATCGGGCGAGATCTGGAACTGGTCGAATTCGTTGCGTTGCAGGGCGCTGGCCAGTTCGCTGACGACCTGCTTCACGCTCATGGATTTGTGATTGCCGGCGCGAATGCTGTGGCGGATCAGGTACGAGACCGGCATGCCGACGCGGATCGGCGTGTTCTGCAGATGCAGCAATTCAATGAAGCGCTTGTTCCAGACCCGCAGACGGTTGTGCTCGTCAAGCATGCACAGGCCGTGCGACATGTTGTTGAGCGCGATGTCGAAGCGGTTGGCTTGCTCCTCGAAGCGCGCGGCGAGCGCGGCTTCCTTGCGCGTCATCGTCAACGCCTGGATGATGGTGTCGCGGATGCTGAGCGTGATGTCCATCATGCCGTAGATGAACAGTAGTGACACGACGCCCAGCGTCTTGTGAATCCAGTCGGGATAAATTAGCAATGCGATCGCCATCGGCAGCGTGCACAAAGTGAGCTGACCGATCGCGATGAGTGGGCGTCCGGCGTTGCGGCCGGAAATCGCGGCCGCGTAACCGATCGAGGTCGCGGTTACCGCGAGTTGCAGCGACACGTCCTCCGTTTGAATGATCGTCAGCCAGCACAACAGGCCGAGCAGCCCGGAGAAACCCCAGGCGCCGTATTCGTAGATGCGCTCCCACAGCTTCGTCGCCGCGACCCGGTTGCTGTTCTTGCATTTGCGGTAAAGAAGCGCGGAGGCGACGCGCAGCATGCCGACGGCCAGGATGGCAATCGAATTGGCCATGATCCAGAAATTGCCGATGCGCGCGGCGACCAGTGCACCGACGATGGCGCCGCCGACCGCGCCGACGATCAGCGAGGAGATCGGCGCGAACAACGACTCGATCAACGCCGCGCGGATTTCGGCTGAAAGTTCCGCGTCGGCTTTGCGCGTCTGAAGTAACTTCTTGATAAGCATGTGACCTGCGCAGCTTCCTGAAAGCTCCGCAACCGTACTCGTCGAAGTTCAACAACGCGGAAACGCTAGAATCGATTGCCAGTTGTGGTGAATCATTGCTCAACGGCGACCCGGCCTTTTTCCGCAAAATGCCGCTGTTGAATGGCGCGACGGTCGCGTCGTTTTGTCGGCCGTTAGCGTTGCCGCGGTCGCCGGTTATCGCGTTTCCAGCTGTTCGACCGTGTAGCGCGCGTAAAGCCGGCGTTTGTACGTCTTCTAAATTTACAACCATAGAATGTGCAACTGGCATCTCCCGGGTGTCGTTGTGGAATTTACGGCCGCGATGACTGCTGCGCGTGTCGCGCATACCGGATTCTCAACGTTCGATTGTGGCGGGGTTAACTTTCTGTTAAGGTTAATACTTAGTAACTCGATGCGTATGGGTGCGGCGTATGTCGATAGTCCCTCACACGGGCGTGTATTCCCCGGCTTGGACCGGGGTTCCGACGGTGGCTTTTGGCCCGACGCCGTCTGTGGCGCCGGCGGGCGAGCAGACCACCATCGATTTCGCCAAGGACCGCGATGCGCGACGGCTGTTTGCGCTTGAGCAGTTAGAGGTCTCTTGGGACGAGCAGACCGGCGCGTTGTGGACCTTTATGCGGCCCCGCGGCCGGCCGAGTTACAACCTCGACCTTCTGGAAGATTTCCACGCCGGCCAGCGCGGTATCATGGCGGCATTTGCCGAGCGGCCTTCGGACCTGAAATATCTGGTGCTCGGGTCACGCACGCCCGGTGTGTTCAACCTTGGCGGCGATCTCAACTATTTCCTGGCCAAGATCCGCGAGCGCAATCGTCTGGCCCTGGTTGCCTATGGCAAGTCCTGTGTCCGCGTTTTGCACCGGAACTTGAACACCCTCGGCCTGCCGATGATCACGATCGGGCTGGCGCAGGGCGATGCCTTTGGCGGCGGCTTCGAAACCCTGCTGTCGTTTAATGTCATCATCGCCGAGCGCACCGCGAAGTTCGGCTTTCCGGAAAGTCTGTTTGGCTTGTTCCCGGGCATGGGTGCCTACAGCCTGTTGGCGCGCCGCGGCAGCGCGGCGTTCGCCGAAGAAATGATGCTGAGCGGGCGGACCTACAGCGCCGATGAAATGAAGGCTGCCGGTCTGGTGCACATCGTGGTCGAACCCGGTCAGGGCATCGACGCCGTGCGCGATTACATTCAGGCCAACAAGCGGCGCCACGCCGGCGCGCGCGGCGTGTTCCGCGCCGGGCGCGAGGTCAATCCGGTGTCGCTCGGGGAACTCGACCGCATCGTCGCGATTTGGGCCAACTCGTGCCTCGAGTTGAGCGAACGCGATCTCAAGCTGATGCAGCAACTCGTGAGCGCGCAGGATCGGCTGCAAGGCACGATGCAGGCCGCCGAATAGCGTATTCGGTTAGGCTCGCAGGCGGCTGCGATTCTCAGTTGAGACCGCGGTCCCACGGCGGTTCGGGCGCAAAGCGCTCGGCGATAAAATCGATGAACGCCCGCACTTTCGCTGGCGGATGACGATCCGGCAGATAAATCGCATAGATGCCGCCGAGTTCTTCGGTCGGCTGATCGAGCGTCAGCGCGGTCAGCGTGCCGGCGCGCAGGTCATCGGCGACAATAAAGGTCGGCTGATAGATGAGCCCTTGGCCGGCGATCGCGGCGCTGCGCAGCGCATCGCCATTATTGGCGCGCAGGTTGCCGGATATCGGAACGCCGAATTCGCCTTTCGGGCCGAAGGTCCAGCGGTCGGCGTGGGATGTGCGCGACAGCGTGTAGCCGAGACAATTATGCGCGTTCAATTCCGGCACCGTGCGCGGCGTGCCGTGTGCCGCCAGATAGGATGGCGCGGCGCAGACGACGGTGCGGCAAGGTGCAATGCGGCGGGCGATCAGGCTTGAATCGCTCAAGTTGCCGATCCGGATTGCCAGGTCCCAGCCTTCCTCGGCGAGGTCGATGTAACGATCGGCGAGGCCAAGCTCGACCGTCACCAGCGGATGAAGCTGCGCGAAGGCCGACAGCGCCGGGGCGATCTGACTGGTGCCGAACGATACCGGCGCATTGAGCCGCAGTACGCCGCGCGGTTCGAAGCGGTCGGCGGCGACCGCGTTATCGGCGGCGTCGACCTCGGCCAGGATGCGCTCCGACGATTCCAGATATTGCCGGCCGGCCTCGGTGATCGACAGCCGGCGGGTGCTGCGGTGAAACAATTTGACGCCCAGCCGGACTTCGAGCGCGGCGATGTGTTTTGTCACCATGGTCTGCGACAGGCCGAGTGCCCGGCCGGCGGCGGAAAAACTGCCGCTGGCGGCGACTTTGGCGAAAACCTCAAGTCCGGTCAGGCGATCCAGCATGGGCGGCTATTTCACTCTAATGGTATGAAGTATCATTCTATATATGCATATTATCACACTATAAGGAATAAACGATATTGCGGTCGTCGAAACAGGAGATGACCATGATTGACGTCCGCACCGCCCCTTACGCCGCGCTGATCCTGCGCGTCAGCCTGGGCGGGCTTTTTCTCGCCCATGCCGCTCTCAAGCTGTTCGTCTTTACTCCCGCCGGCACGGCGCAGTTTTTCGCCAGCGTCGGCCTGCCGCCGGCGCTCGCTTATGTGACGATGGCCGCCGAAGTTCTGGGCGGGATCGCTCTGATCCTCGGCGTCTGGACCCGCGTCGTCGCCGTGCTGCTGACGCCGATTTTGCTCGGCGCCATCTTTACCGTGCACGGCCCGGCCGGCTTCTTCTTCACCAACGCCCATGGCGGCTGGGAATATCCGGCGTTCTGGATCGTTGCTTTGGTCGTCCAGGCTTTGCTCGGCGACGGCGCTTATGCGCTGAGCGCGACCGGCCGCGATGCGGTCCTGTCCGGTCAAATCGCCGGTACCCAGTCCCATTGAACGAGGCGGCGAGGCCGGCCGGTCCGGTCTCGCGCCGCCGGAGGATATGTCATGACACTGCCCAGCCTGTTCTTATCGCACGGCGCGCCGACCTTGCCGCTCACCGAGACGCCGGCGCGCGAATTTCTCAAGCAGCTCGGTGGCACGCTGGAGCGGCCGAAAGCCATTCTGGTGATCTCGGCGCATTGGGAGACCGAGGTGCCGACCGTCAACGCGGTCGCGGTCAACGAAACGATCCATGACTTCTTTGGTTTCCCGCGCCCGCTGTACGATCTGCGCTATCCGGCGCCCGGTTCGCCGCAGCTCGCCGCGCGGATCGCCGAACAACTTCAGGCAGCCGGCTTTGACTGCAATATCGACCGCAAGCGCGGGCTCGATCACGGCGCTTGGGTGCCGTTGCTGTTGATGGTGCCGCAGGCTGATATTCCGGTGTTGCAGCTTTCGGTTCAGCCGCATCTTGGGCCCGGAGCATCATCTCCGTGTCGGCCGCGCTCTGGCGGCGCTACGAGATGAAGGTGTGTTGATCGTCGGCAGCGGCAGCTTCACGCACGATCTGTCGGAGTTTCGCGGTCACGGCCTCAACGATCCGGCGCCGGGTTGGGTCAACAGCTTCGCCGATTGGTTCGACGCCGCCTTGACGCGCAACGACACGGCTGCGCTGATCGACTATCGTCGCGACGCGCCGTTTGCCGTCAAGAACCATCCGACCGAAGAACATCTGTTGCCGCTCTTCGCGGCTCTCGGCGCGGCCGGCGAGAATGCGCGGGCCGAACGGTTGCACGCCAGCTCGACCTTCAGCGTGTTGCGCATGGATGTTTATGCCTTCAACGCCAGCAGCGAGCCGGCGGTCGCGGCGGCTTAGAGCATTTTCCGGCGAAGTGGGAACCGGTTCGCCGTAGAAAATGCGATCAAATAAAGAACCTAGAGCGCGTCTCCGATTCAATTGAACTGGGATGCGCTCTAGTCGCCGTCGGCCGCGTAAGGCTTCGGCAAAGGCTCGTGCGGCAAGATCGGGATGCGGACGGCCGAAGTCGGGCGCCGGTGAATCCTGACCGATCTGCACGATGCCTTTGCGGATCGCGCGCGTACGGGTGAAATGATCGAACAAGGCGTCGCCGTCATCTTTGCGGATCGCCTTGGTCAACAACGAAATGTCTTCGTTGAAGCGCCCGAGCATTTCCAGCACGGCGTCTTTGTTGGCGAGGAAAATGTCGCGCCACATGGTCGGATCGGACGCCGCGATACGCGTGAAGTCGCGGAAACCGCCGGCCGAAAACTTCAACACTTCCGAACGCGTCACGGTTTCCAGTTCGTCGGCGGTGCCGACGATGGTGTAGGCGATCAGATGCGGCAAATGGCTGGTGACCGCCAGCACCAGGTCATGATGATCGGGCGGCATGATTTCGACATTGGCGCCGATCAGACGCCAGAACGCCGCCAGTTTTTCGACCGCGGCCGGGTCCTGGCCTTCCGGCGGCGTCAGAATGCACCAGCGGTTGACGAACAGCTCGGCAAAGCCGGCATCGGGGCCGGAATATTCGGTGCCGGCAACCGGATGCGCCGGCACGAAATGGACGCCCTTCGGCAGATAGGGTCCCATGTCGCGCACGACCGAGCCCTTGACCGAGCCGACATCGGACACGGTCGCGCCCGGCGCCAAATGCGGGCCGATTTCCTTGGCGACCGGCGCCGCAGGCGCCGACCGGAATACAAACGATGACGAGATCGGCGCCTTCGACGGCGGCGGCGTTGGTCTCCACCACCTGATCGGCGATGCCGAGTTCGGCAACGCGCTTGCGCGTTGCTTCCGAGCGCGCGGTCGCGACGATCGAACCGACAGCACCTTGCGCGCGCGCGGCGCGCGCGATCGACGAGCCGATCAAGCCGACGCCAATCAGGGCGAGCCGGTTATAGATCGGCGCCGGCTTGCTCACGCCTTCGCTCCCACAAACTCCTTAAGCGCGTCGACCACCAGCCGGTTGGCTTCCTCGGTGCCGACCGTCATCCTCAGACAATTCGGCAGGCCGTAGCCCGCAACGCGGCGCAGGATCAGACCGCGCTTGGTCAGGAAGGCATCGGCGTCGGCGGCGGTCTTGCCCTTGTCTTGCGAGAAGTGGATCAGCACGAAGTTCGCCACGCTCGGCGTCACCTCGAGGCCGAGTTTGGTGATTTCATCGGTGAGCCAGGCCAGCCACTTGGCATTATGCGCGACCGACTTCTCGACATGCCCGGCGTCTTCGATCGCCGCGATGCCCGCTTTCATCGCCGGCGTGTTGACGTTGAACGGATTGCGCACGCGATTTAAGCGCATCGACGATATGCGCCGGGCCATAGAGCCAGCCGAGCCGTACGGCGGCGAGACCATGGATCTTGGAATAGGTCCGGCACATCACGACATTTTCGCAGGTCGCGACCAGTTCGATGCCGGCTTCGTAATCGTTGCGCTGAACATATTCGGCGTAAGCGGCGTCGAGTACGAGAATGACGTTCGGCGGCAGCGCCTTTTGCAGACGCTTGATGTCGTCGAACGGCACATAGGTGCCGGTCGGGTTGTTCGGATTGGCGATGAACACGATGCGCGTGCGCGGCGTCACCGCCGCGATGATCGCGTCGATGTCGGCGGTGTAGTTCTTTTCCGGCACGGCAATCGGCTTGCCGCCATGGCCGAGCGCATAGATCGGATACATCAGGAAGCCGTGGGCGCTGTAGAGCACCTCGTCGCCATCCTGCAGATAAGCGTGCGCCAGCAAATTGAGCAGGTCGTCGGAACCGGCGCCGCAGACGATGCGTTCCGGGTCGAGCCCAAACACCCGGCCGATCGCGCCACGCAATTCGGTGACCGCGCCGTCCGGGTAATCTTCCAGCTTGGCGGCGGCGGTTTCATAGGCCGCGACCGCCTTCGGACTCGGGCCGAGCGGGCTTTCGTTCGAGGACAGTTTGATCACCCGGTCGACGCCGGGCGCGGTGCTTTTGCCCGGAACGTAAGGGGCGATGTCGAGCACGCCGGGGCGCGGGGTGGGGCGGGTCGCGGTCATTGTCTTCGTCCTCAAGGCCTGTCGGCCCCGGCTTAAGGGGGCGTCCGGCCGAACTGCACAGTCGGGGTTACTTGTCGGCGGCAACCGTATAGCGGGTCGCGTGGCTGCCGACGAGGGCCGTCGAGCGGACCGTGACGCCAACTTTGACCAGGGCGTCGGTGGTCGCCGCCAGGGTTTCGTCCTTGGGCAGCGTGACCAGCAGCGCGGCGCCGTCGAAAGCCCGGTCCGGCACCGCTATAAAGTCGGCGAGCGCATTCAGGGTCTGGGCCGCCTTGGCGCTCCAGCCCGAAACCCGCACGCTCCAGACCTCGGCCTCGGTCGCCCGGGCGTCGTCGGCGACCCGCGAAATCACGAAAACCGGCAGGGCGGCCGGGTGGTCGGCACGCTCGACGAAGGGCAGGCGGGCAATGATCTTGGGCGCGGCGTCGAATTCGAGCGCGGTCCACCAGGCGCCGGCGCTGGCGATCGCCGGGATCAGGCCGAGATCGCCTTTCGACTCCGAGACTGCCTCAACCACGCCGGCGGCGCCCATATGCGGCACCAGCGGCACGGTGAAACCGAAGTGGAAACGGGCCGAATCCCGCATCAAGGCGTCGCCGGCCGAAAAATCGGCATGGGCGGAAAACGGCGCCTGAACATAGGTGAAAGTCGCGATGATGACCCGCCAGATGCCCTCGACCGTGTCGAGCGGCAACAGGCCTTTATGGCGCTGGACCAGCCGGCGCATCATTTCGGCCTCGCGTGCCGGCCGGAAGGCCGAGCCGGTGGCCTGGCTCTTTTTGACCGTGATCAGCCGGTCGATGATCTCACCGCGCTCCATCAGGAGCCGGTGCATCGTCTCGTCGATGCGGTCGATCTCCTTGCGCAGATCGGCGAGGTCGGGGGCAGGAACTGGGGTTTGCGGCGGCTTCGGCATGGCGCATTGATAGGTGGGACGGGGCTTTAAATCAAACGTTGACAATATGTAGCCAGGTTGACAGTGAGCCACTAGATATAAGGTCCGCTATCCGGGAAGCCCCATTTCTCCAGGATCGCGGCGCGCCGGGAGCGCGATAAGGGATGGTCGATGTCAGTTTGAGCCAAGCGCCTGAAGCGCCGCAGGAGCCGCGCGACGCGGATCATCCGCGCGATTGCCAGGTTGCTGTTTCGGCGCCGACAAGCCGCTCAAGCTCGATGCCGGTGTCGAACTGTCGCCGTTTCAAATCGCCTACACGACCTTCGGTACCCTGAACGCTGACCGGTCGAACGCGGTGCTGGTGTGCCATGCGCTGACCGGCGACCAGTATGTCGTGGGTGCTCACCCGATCACCAAGAAAAACGGCTGGTGGGAAACCCTGATCGGTCCCGGCAAGTCGGTCGATACCGATCGCTATTTTGTCATCTGCGCCAATGTGGTCGGCGGCTGCATGGGCTCGACCGGACCGGCTTCGACCAATCCGAAAACCGGGAAGTGCTGGGGTCTGGATTTTCCGGTCATCACCATTCGCGACATGGTGCGGGCGCAGGCGATGCTGCTCGATCATCTCGGCATCGACACGTTGTTTGCTTGCGTCGGCGGTTCGATGGGCGGCATGCAGGTGCTGCAATGGGCGGCGAGCTATCCCGAGCGCGTGTTCGCGGCGTTGCCGATTGCCACGCGCGACCCGCCATTCGGCGCAGAACATCGCGTTTCACGAGGTCGGCCGTCAGGCGATCATGGCCGACCCGGAGTGGAAGGGCGGCCGCTACCATCTCGACGGCGGCAATCCGCGCCGTGGATTGGCGGTCGCGCGCATGGGTGCGCATATCACTTATCTGTCGGATGCTGCCCTGCACCGGAAGTTCGGCCGCAAGTTCCAGGATCGCGAAAATCCGACCTTCTCATTCGACGCCGATTTCGAGGTCGAGTCCTATCTGCGCCATCAGGGCATTTCGTTCGTCGAGCGCTTTGACGCCAATTCCTATCTCTATTTGACCCGGGCGATGGACTATTTCGATCTGGCCGCCGACGCCGGCGGCGTACTGGCCAATGCCTTCAAAGCGACGCCGACCCGGTTTTGCGTGATTTCGTTCACCAGCGACTGGCTGTTCCCGACTTCGGAATCGCGCGCCATCGTGCATGCGCTCAATGCCGCCAGTGCGCGGGTGTCGTTTGCCGAGATTGTCACCGACAAGGGCCACGATGCCTTCCTGCTCGATGAGCCGGAAATGTTCGGCATCGTGCGCGGTTTCCTCGACGGCGCCGGCAAAGCACGTGGGTTGGCGCGTGGGCTCACCCGCGCTGCCGTGGCCAGGAATTGAGCGGGCGGGCATGACCGATCAAGCCAACGCTAAGATCGCGCGCACCTCGAGTGGCGCCCGAGTCGACCTCGTGCTCGTGTCGGAGATGGTCAAACGAGGCGCCAAAGTGCTCGACGTCGGCTGTGGCGACGGCGAACTGCTCCAGCTTCTGAGCGAAAGCCGCGGCGTCGACGGTCGCGGCATCGAATTGTCGCGCGAGGGGGTCAATGCCGGCGTGGCCAAGGGGCTGGCGGTGATTCAGGGCGACGCCGATACCGATCTCGCCGATTACCCGGACGACGCCTTCGACTATGTCATCCTGTCACAGACGCTGCAGGCGACCCGTCAGCCGCGCGTCGTGCTCGAACACATGCTGCGGATCGGCCGTCACGCCATCGTGTCGTTTCCGAATTTCGGTCATTGGCGGGTGCGCATGCAGCTTTTGTTCGAAGGCCACATGCCGCGCACCGATATCCTGCCGCACACCTGGTACGACACCCCGAATATCCACCATTGCTCGATCAAGGACTTCGTCCAGCTCTGCAACGTGCTCGGGCTGAAGATGGAAAAGGCGGTGGCGCTCAATGCCTGGGGCTCGCCGCTGCGCTTCAACGCGCCGTGGTGGTTCTGGAATTTGTTCGGCGAGCAGGCGGTGTTTCTGCTCGGCCGCAAAGACTGACGCGCTGGCGCGGCCGGCAGGTCAATTTCAGCGAATATTGTTTGTGCGTCGCACCATCAACTTGGTGCGGGGTGATGACGACTTGATAACAAAGTATATTTTACTTCGAATACAGTAGTTATTGAAATTTATAAGTACCCATGTGGTATATCTAATTTTAGACATCCAGCCAGCGTGTATTGTGAAGCATAGCTGCTACCCGCTGCCCAAAATGACCTTGCGTTGATCACGAAATGGCCATTATTGAACGGCGTTTAGGCCATGCGCCCGGTCCAGACATCTGTCCGATCCGGGTGCATTGCTGTGATGATGAGAGGATGACGCGATATGAGATCGATACCGAGGCAGGCGACACTGTTGCTGTGCGCGGTGGCGCTGGCGGTTTCCGCCGGTGCAGCCTCAGCAAAACCTGCCCATAAATCCAAGAATCAGACGGCGGCCGCGGCCGGGTCGAACGATCCCCGCTCGCCGAATTACCGGCCTTACCCGCTCCCCGGGCAGCCGCGGGTCATTGGCGGTTCCAAATCTCGCCATGCGAAATCCGCCAGCAGGAGCTCGCGACGCGCTCACACTGGTGACGCCTTCGGCGGTTTCACCACCAATGCCCTGGTGGCCGAGGCGCGCAAATATATCGGGACTAACCCGACCGGCCGCCGCAGCTTGTGGTGCGGCGCCTTTATGGACTTTGTGCTCAAGCGGACCGGCCACCCCGGTGGCGGTAACTTGGCTAGCGCCTATGCTCATTACGGCACCCGGATATCCGGTCCGAAGGTCGGCGCCATCGCGGTGATGCCGCGCCGCGGCGGCGGTCATGTCGGCGTCGTTTCCGGGATCGATCCCAACGGCAACCCGATCATCATATCGGGCAACCACAATCACACGACCGCCGAATCGGTTTATCCGCGTAGTCGCATCACCGCTTATGTGTTGCCGAACGGCTGATACCTAATAACGAAGCCGACAAGCGTTCGTTCCAAACGAATGCGAGATAAAAACCGCGCCTCTCGATCGAGAGGCGCGGTTTTTTTATGGCGCTTGCTAATCGCGCGGCGGATTAAGGTTAAACGGCGCGCGTAAACCATTTCATTGTTAATTCAATCTGATCGAAACGCGGAAAATTGTCGTGCTATTCCGGAGCTGTCGTCGCCAGGAAACCGGCGTGCTCAAGAAACGGTGTCACGGGGATTCGCAATGCGTTCCAAGACTCGGATGATGTTGACCATCGGCTGTGTGAGCCTGTTCGCGGTAAGCGGGCCGGCGTTCAGTCAACCGCTGCCCGAGCCGAAACCGAAGATCGCGCAACAGCATGGCGCGGTTCATCGCGCCGCCAAGGCGAAAGCCAATCGCCGCCGGGAAGACCGCGCCAACCGTCTGGTCAGTATGGCCGTGACGCATCCGCCGAAAGCGCCGGCGTTCGGTTGGCCGGTGCTGGTCACGGAAGCGCGTAAATATATCGGCACCAATCCGACCGATCGAAAACGGCTGTGGTGCGCCACCTTCATGAACATGGTGCTGGCCAAGACCGGCTATGCCGGCACCCATTCCGATGCCGCCCGGTCGTTCGCACGTTATGGCCATCGCATTTCGGAACCGAAAGTCGGCGCCATCGCCGTCCTGACCCGCGGCAAGAGCGGCGGCCATGTCGGCGTCGTGTCCGGCATCGATGCCAACGGCAATCCGATCATCATTTCCGGCAACCATGGCCGTACCGTCGGTGAGGCGGTTTATCCGCGCTCGCGCGTGATCGCCTATGTCATGCCGTCCGAGCGCCGCGAAGGCACCACTCAACTCGCCGCGCGCAGTGACGTCAAACCGCTCGGCGTCTGAAGGAACCTTGGATTCGCCAATTACCGAACTGCTGGCGGCGATCGATGCGGAGCAGAACCGCAACGAACGTCCGCGCGCCAAGGCCGCGCGCCGGGCGCCGCCGCCGGTGCCGCATCTGACCGTGCAGCAGGCGGAAGCCCAGGCCTCCGACCGGCGTGATCTGCCGCTCGAGCCGGGGTTGGCCGAATTTCTCGGCATCAAGGAGCGTGGCCAGAGCCGGCCGCGCGCCGTGACGCCGCCGCAGCGTGAGCAGCGTGTCGAACAGCAGCACCATGGCCGCGAGTCCAATGGCCGGGTTGCCGACGATACCGGCCTGGCCACTTTTCTCGGCCTGCCGCTGTCGCGCTGACGCCGGATAGCTTCAACCGAACATGACGGTCGGCATTTTTCGCCGGCCGTTTTTTATGCGCTGACGGTATCGCCCACCGCGATCTCGCCCGCCGCAATGACTTCGGCATAAACGCCGCAATCGGGGTGGCCGAAGGTCTGCAGCAAGGTCTTCGGAATCGTCAGATCGCGGATGCCGGTCGCCGGATCGACGTTGGTCGCCGCGCAGCGCACGATGCGTTTGACCACCTTGAGCCGCACGCCATTGCCGACCGCGATTTCCTGGTCGAGCAGATCGAACTCATGCCAGGCCGGCCAGCCGCTGACATAAATATTGCCGCGAAAGCGTAAGGGATCGACCGGGTGGCCGGCGGCCTTTTCGACTTCGGCGACCGAAGCCAAGTTGATGATCGACACGACCTTCTTGGCGACGTCCGAAAAACTGTGCGGGCCGCCGGCGGCGTTTTCGCCGCTGAGCACCTTGGGCGGTCCGTTCAATTCCGCCGGCATGAAGCGGCGGAAAAAAGCCTCGATCGCCAGCCGGCCCTCTTTGGTCCGCAGATCCCCTGACACGGCCTGGCGCCCGTCGGCGTGGATGCTCAGCGTGTGGCTGGCCTCGTCGTAGTCGGTGCGAAGGCCGGCCAACCGCTCATTGCGCATCAGCATCAGAAAGCGCTGCTTGGGGAAATAGCTCGGCGCCGCCGGGTCGAAGCCGGTCGGGCCATTCTCGATGGCGTAAAGCCGGTCGGCTGGCACTGTCTGGCCGATTTCGAGCGGGCTTCGATCAAGTTTTTGCGGTGACAGGCCTTTCACCGGGTAGCGGTAAAGGGCCTCGATCCGGGCGCTGAGATCGGTCATGGGCTTCAGGCTTTCCAACCGGCAAAAATCGACGATCTGACCTATATCAACCCCGCCGGGGCTTCAAACTGGCAATAATACCCCCACATAACACCCATGCAGGCCGCCTACGGGGACCTGGTTTGAAGCGGTGCCGTCATGGGCCGAGGGAGCAAAAACATGGATTTCGAGAAATATACCGACCGGGCGCGAGGTTTTGTCCAATCCGCGCAATCGCTGGCCCTGCGTGAGGGCCACCAGCAATTTTCCCCCGAGCATCTGCTCAAAGTTTTGCTCGACGACCCGGAAGGGTTGGCGGCTGGCCTGATCGACCGCTCTGGCGGCCAGTCCCGCTTGGCCCTGCAGGCGACTGAAGCGGCACTCGGCAAGATTCCGAAAGTGTCCGGCGCCGGCGCCGGCCAAGTCTATCTCAGTCCGGCTTTGGCCCGGGTGTTCGACGTCGCCGAAAAGGCCGGCGTCAAAGCCGGTGACAGCTTCGTCACCGTCGAGCGCCTTCTGCTGGCGCTAGCGCTCGAAAAAGATAGCGAGGCCGGCAAGGCCCTGAGCCAGGCCGGCGTCACGCCGCAAAATCTCAATGCCGCTATCGAAGCCCTGCGCAAAGGCCGCACCGCCGACTCGGCGACCGCCGAAAACGCTTATGATGCGCTCAAGAAATATGCCCGCGATCTGACGCAGGCCGCGCGCGACGGTAAGATCGATCCGGTCATTGGCCGTGACGAGGAAATCCGCCGCACTATTCAAGTGCTGTCGCGCCGGACCAAGAACAATCCGGTGTTGATCGGCGAGCCCGGCGTCGGCAAGACTGCCATCGTCGAAGGCTTGGCCAAACGAATCGTCGATGGCGACGTGCCGGAGAGCCTTCAGGACAAGAAGCTGATGGCGCTCGACATGGGCGCCCTGATAGCCGGCGCGAAATATCGCGGCGAGTTCGAAGAGCGGCTGAAATCCGTGTTGAATGAGGTGACTGCAGCCGAAGGCGGCATCATCCTGTTCATCGACGAGATGCACACGTTGATCGGCGCCGGCAAGGGCGATGGCGCGATGGACGCGTCCAATTTGCTCAAGCCCGCCTTGGCGCGCGGCGAACTGCATTGCATCGGCGCGACCACGCTGGACGAATACAAAAAACACGTCGAGAAAGACGCCGCTTTGGCGCGGCGCTTCCAGCCGGTGTTTGTGTCGGAGCCGACGGTCGAGGACACGATCTCGATCCTGCGCGGCCTGAAAGACAAATACGAACAGCATCACGGCGTGCGCATTGCCGACTCGGCGATCGTCGCGGCCGCGACCTTGTCGAACCGATACATCACCGACCGCTTCCTGCCCGACAAGGCGATCGATTTGATCGACGAAGCCGGCGCGCGGCTGAAGATGCAGGTCGAACTCCAAGCCGGAAGAGCTCGACACCATCGACCGCGAAATCGTGCGGCTGAAGATCGAGCAGGAGGCTTTGAAAAAGGAAACCGATCCGGGTTCGAAGGATCGCTTGCAGCGCCTGGAAGCCGAATTAGCCGAGCTGGAGAAGCAGTCGGCCGACATCACCTCGCGTTGGAAGTCGGAAAAGGAAAAACTGGGTTCGGCGACCGAGCTCAAGAAGCAGCTCGACGACGCCCGCAACGAACTGGCGACCGCCCAACGTAAGGGTGAGTACCAGAAGGCCGGCGAACTGGCCTATGGCCGGATTCCGGACCTGGAAAAGAAGCTGAAGGAGAATGAAGAGGCCGAAAGCAAGCGCGGCGGCGAAAGCGCGAACATGGTCGAAGAGACTGTGACCGCCGATCATATCGCCGGCGTGGTGTCGCGTTGGACCGGCGTGCCGGTCGACCGTATGCTTGAAGGCGAGAAGGACAAGCTGCTGCGCATGGAGGAGGAACTTAGCAAGCGGGTCGTCGGCCAGGCCGAGGCGGTCAAGGCGGTTTCGACTGCGGTGCGGCGTGCACGCGCCGGTTTGCAGGATCCGCATCGGCCGATCGGGTCGTTCATGTTCTTGGGGCCCACCGGCGTCGGCAAGACCGAGCTGACCAAGACGCTGGCGGCTTATCTGTTCGACGATGAGAACGCGCTGATCCGCATCGACATGTCGGAATACATGGAGAAGCATTCGGTCGCGCGGTTGATCGGTGCGCCTCCGGGCTACGTCGGCTATGAGGAGGGCGGCGCGCTCACCGAAGCGGTGCGGCGCCGGCCCTATCAGGTCATCTTGTTCGACGAGATCGAGAAGGCGCATCCGGACGTGTTCAACGTCCTGCTGCAGGTGCTCGACGACGGTCGTTTAACGGATGGACAGGGCCATCAGGTCGACTTCCGCAACACCTTGATCGTGATGACGTCGAATCTCGGCGCCGACTTCCTGGTCAATCAGCCGGAGGGCGAGGATACCGAGGCTGTGCGAGATCAGGTGATGAGCGTGGTGCGGTCGGCGTTCCGGCCGGAATTCCTCAACCGTATCGACGAGATCATCCTGTTCCACCGGCTGCAAAAGTCCGAAATGACGGCCATTGTCGACATCCAGATGGGTCGGCTGCGCAAGTTGCTGGAAGATCGCAAGATCGTCATCAACCTCGATGCCAGTGCCCGCGAATGGTTGGCCGACAAGGGTTGGGATCCAGCCTATGGCGCGCGCCCGCTCAAGCGCGTGATCCAGAAGTCGATCCAGGATCCGCTGGCCGAGTTGATACTGTCGGGTGCGATCAAGGACGGCGAGACGGTCGATGTGTCAGTTGGCAAGAACGGGCTGACCTTCAACGGCAAGCTGGCGCAGGCGGCGTAACGCCCGACCAAGCCTATGAAACCAACCGGGCGCTCCATACCAATGGGGCGCCCGTTTGTTTTAAGCCTCACTTCCACATCCCGCGCATGCGGGCGCCGATATCGACCGGCGCGCGCGCCGGGTTTGCGCCAGCGGCTTGCGCGGACTTCGGCGGCGGCCAGGAACGGTGGTCGAAATGCGTCAGCAGCGAATTCGGAATGAAGCGGGTGCGCTGGGCGTAGACGTGGCGATCACCGTTGTTGCGCTGGCCATGCGTGAAAAAGCGCTGCGGCACCATGATGTGTAGCTGGTCCTTGGCCCGCGTCATGCCGACATAGAGCAGGCGACGTTCCTCTTCGATCTCCGGCGTTGAACCGGTCGATAGATCGGACGGCAGACAGCCGTCGACCGCGTTGAGCATGTAGACTGATGTCCATTCCTGGCCCTTGGCGGAATGGATCGTCGACAGGATCAAATAATCCTCATCGAGCAGCGGCGGGCCGGACTGGTCGCTGGTGGCGCTTGGCGGATCGAGCGTCAGTTCGGTCAGGAAGCGTTCGCGGCTCGGATAAGTCGCGGCGATCTGGCCGAATTGCTGCAGGTCGCCTTGGCGGGCGGTGGCATCGTCATACATGCGGTCGAGATGCGGCTCGTACCAGCGGCAGACGCAATCAATTTCGCTAGGCCAACCGATGACATTGCGGCGCAGCAGTCCGATCATGTCCTCGAAGCCGGGCCAGTGCTCGGCCGCCGCCGGCGGCGGCTTGAACGCGGCTAAGGCGTGGATCGGATCGCCGGTGTCGGAGATGTGAGCCAGTAGCCGGCCGGCGAAACTGGGGCCGATGCCGGGCAGCAATTGCGCGACCCGGAAGCCGGCGACGCGGTCGCGCGGATTGTGCGCGAAGCGCAGCACCGCCAGTACGTCCTTGATGTGCGCCGCTTCGAGAAATTTCAGGCCGCCGAACTTCACGAATGGAATGTTGCGGCGGGTCAGTTCGATTTCGAGTCCGGCGCTGTGGCTCGACGTGCGGAACAACACGGCTTGCGACTTCAGCGTGATGCCGGCTTCGCGGTTCGCCAGAATGTTCTCGACGATGTAATTGGCCTGCTGGACGTCATCGGCAACGTTGACGATCGCCGGGCGGTCGGCCGACGGCCGGTCCGACCACAGGTTCTTGGTGAAGCGTTCGGATGCCAGCTCGATGACCGCGTTGGCGGCGGCCAGGATGGGTTGGGTCGAACGGTAATTGCGGTCCAGCGTGATGATGTCCGCGCTCGGCGTGAAATGGCCGGGGAAGTCGAGAATGTTGCGCACGGTCGCGGCGCGAAACGAATAGATCGACTGGGCGTCGTCGCCGACGACCGTCAGGCCGCGACCATTGGGTTTCAGGCCGAGCAGGATCGAGGCCTGAAGCTTGTTGGTGTCCTGGTATTCGTCGACCATGACATGATCGAAGCGCGCGGCGATCTCTTGCGCGATCGCGCCCTCGAACATCATTTGCGCCCAGTACAGCAGCAGGTCGTCGTAATCGAGCACGTTCTGTTTCTGCTTGGCCTCGACATAGCCTGCAAACAGCGCGCGCAATTCGCCTTCCCATTCCGCGCACCACGGGAAGTAACGGTCGAGCACCTCGCCGAGCGGCGTCTCGGCATTGACCGCGCGCGAATAGATCGACAGGCAGGTCCCTTTCATCGGGAAGCGTTTGCGGGTCGACGAGAAGTCGAGTTCATGCCGCACCAAATTCATCAGGTCGGCGGAGTCTTCACGGTCGTGGATCGAGAACGCCGGGTCGAGGCCGATGTCGCGGGCGTATTCTCGCAACAGGCGGGCGCCGGTGGCGTGAAAGGTGCCGGACCAGCTCAAGGCGCCGGCCGTCGATCCGGCGGCGCCTGGGCCATTCTGTGCGGCAAGGACCTGGGTGGTAATGCGTTCGACCCGCCGCTGCATCTCGGCGGCCGCCCGCCGCGAAAAGGTCAGCAGCAGAATGCGGCGCGGATCGACGCCGCCGACGATCAAATGGGCGACCCGATGCGCCAAGGTATTGGTTTTGCCGGAGCCGGCGCCGGCGATGATCAACAGCGGCGGCGCTTCGTTCGGGGCTTGCCCGCCGTGCTCGACGGCGCGGCGTTGCTCGGCGTTCAGTTTGGCGAGGTAGCTTGTATCGGCGGTCCGGGGTGCGGCAGCGGTCATGCTCGTACAAAGCATGAACGGGGCAATTCGTCGATTGATGCTTGGACTTAGCGGGCGCTCGATGCCAGACGCGCCGGCTTGCGGGCCATGATGCCGTCGAGCCGGGCGCGCTCCTGTTCGAAGCTCGCCAGCATCGAGCCGCTTAGTTCGCGGCCACGCGGCAGTTTGATGCGCATCGGATCGACGAAGCGGCCGTTGACGCGGATTTCGTAGTGGACGTGTGAGCCGGTCGACAGGCCGGTGGAACCGACGAAACCGATGACTTGGCCCTGGTGGACGCGCTTGCCCTCTTCGAGACCCTTGGCATAGGCGCTCATATGGCCATAGGCGGTCTCGTAGCCGTTATTATGCTTGAGCATGATGAACTTGCCGTAGCCCGACTCCCAACCTTCCTTCTCGACGACGCCGTTGCCGGCGGCGTAGATCGGCGTGCCGGTCGGCGCGGCCCAGTCGACGCCGGTGTGCATCTTGACGTAGCCGAGCAGCGGATGCCGACGCAGGCCGAAGCCGGAGGTGACGTGGCCGGTCAGCACCGGCTTGCGCACCAAAAACTTTTTCGCGCTCTTGCCGTTCTCGTCGTAATAATCGACCAAGCCGTCGTCGGGCGACTGGAAGCGGTAGAATTTTTTCGCTTCGCCGCCGACCGTGAGCGCGGCGAACAGCACGTCGTTGCGGCTGTCGGCGCTCGGTGTTTCATCCTGGCCCGCATAAAGCACTTCGAATAAATCGCCGGGCTGAACCTTGCGCTGGAAGTCGACATCGTAGGAGTAGATGCGGATCAACTCGTCGATGATCGGGCGCGGAATTTGGTTGCGTAGCGCGGTTTCGTAAACGCTGCGGTAGAGCCGCACGCCGCCGCCGTTATCGGTATCGTCGTCGTTTTGATCAGTATTGGCGGCGATTTCGGTGTCGACGTTCTTGACGTCGACCTGAACATATTTGCCGCTATCCGATAACGCGACCACGGCGTCGATGACGTTATCGTTGGCGATGATGACGCGAACCGGCTGCAGCTCTTTCGAACCCTTGACCGGCGACAGCAGGATGCGCAGCTTCTGGCCTTCCTTGAGGCTGCGCCGGCCGAGTTCCTTGGTGAGCGCGGCAATGTCGTCTTTTTCGGCGCCGAGACCACTCAGGATCGACGCGACGCTGTCGCCCTTCTTGGCGATGACGGTTTTTTCATTGAACGGATTGCCGCCGGTGGTCTCGTTGTTGGTCTTGGGCAGCAGCGTGATGTTTTCCGGCACGACGCGGGCTTCGAAGCCGGCATAGGGATCGGCGGCGACGGTGCCGGCATAAGCGAGCTTGATGCCGGTGATGTTGGCCGCGACCGGCAGATGGTTGGCGGCCTTCTCGCTCCATTCGGCGGCTTCGCGCACGCGCGCGATGACTTCGTCCTTCGGCGTCTGCAGCGCGATCTTGAGGTGCGGCAGCATCGGCTCCAGGTTGCGCATCACGAAGGCGACCTCGGCGTCGGGCTCGGCTGCCGGCGCGTCGTCCGGCGTAGCGGTGCCGCCGGGCGCGGTATCGGCGAGCAGGCGTTGCGGATTAAACGGCGGGATATTGGCGGTCAGGTCGGAGACCGTCATCGACAGGTTGCCGGAGATCCGCACGAACGGGCGCACCCGCACCACCTCGTGATTGCCGACCCGCGTGATGGTCGACACCCGGATCAGCCGCTTGGCGAAAGAGGGCTCTTCCGCCGTCGGCAGCCGGTCGCTCTTGCGCACGCCCAGCTTGTCGGCGCCGGCGCCGATCGCGCCGCGCAAGGCGACTTCGACCCGTTCCGGCAGTGAAGCAAAATTGGTTTCTCCGTCGAGCGACGTGAAAACGGCGCCGCCCATCAGGGCCGCGCCGCACAGCGCCGTCAGAATCGTACCGGCAAACCATTGCACCGAGACGCGGCGGCGATCGACGAATCCCGACGTGCCGCCGTCGACCGACAGCGGCGCCTCGTTGCCGAGCACGATGGTCTCGGCAAATCTCGATCGATGCGCACCGCGCGACCGTATGGTGTCCAAGCTCACCGTCCTCTGCGCCTGCGATCGAAGGTGGTTGCCGCGATCGAAAATGCCCGAAATGCCGCCGGCAAGCGATTGAATGCGCCGTTGAATCGAAGCCGACAAGATGCCGGTTAGCCCCTAAGCCGTCAATAACGGGCGATAAAACCCGTCGTCGTCTGGTGTAGCAGGCGCTTGCCTTGAAGGTCGGCGGCCGACTGTCCCCGATAGAGCGTCCATCCCACGAACTGAACTGTGAGAAATGCGCGTGAATATGGCCTCAGTACGGCGTAGCCGGGCTTATGCCCGCCGTACCGCCGGGCCAGGCTGCCGGATCCAGGGGAGGGCGACCGCCAGCCGCTCAACCCGTAGCCGGGGGGCAGGGTGGCGACGGGCCGGGCGCCAATCGCTCGCGGTGAGGGGCTGGGATCG
>CAWHKU010000011.1:95000-98378 GCA_963830125.1 uncultured Alphaproteobacteria bacterium
CTGCTTTGCAAGCAGGAGGTCGTCGGTTCGATCCCGTCTGGCTCCACCAGCGGTGCGTCGCCGATCGATTTTCGATCCCGCTTGAATGCTCGTCCGTGAGAAAATGTATTCGCGCATGTTGATCGTGTCCCTTATGGGGCCGGTTGCTTGTGCGTGTTATCTGACATCGTAAAGAGGAGATCGTCCCGGACGATCGTGTAGCAGCCATGTTGGCCTGACTTAATTGTCATGCCGGCCTTGGAAGCAACACGGCGTGCAACTCTCCAAACAGGTCGTGATGAGAATGTCGTTGGATCAAGTTGATCCCGCGGAATTCAAGTCGCGGTCATGTTCTTGTTGGCCGGCATCACTGCTGGCCATCGGTTCGATCTTGTGAAGTAAACTGGTTTTTCTAATGACCGTCCGTGTGAACGAAAGTTTGCGCGGGCTAAATCAATGATCGCCTGCTCGATTGCACAATCGAACAGGAACCGCATTCGCTTCGCTGTTGGGTCTCTGCCGAGGTCCCAGCAGATGAACGGATGGGGTGAGCATTGATAATGAGAGTGATCAAGTGTGATAAGGGCATTTGGTGGATGCCTTGGCGCTGAGAGGCGATGAAGGACGTACTACGCTGCGATAAGCCGCGAGGAGCTGCGAAGAAGCTTTGATCCGCGGATTTCCGAATGGGGAAACCCACCTTCGATAACGGAATTCTGAACTTCTCATCCCGCAAGGGGTGCGGGAGTTTGGATTTCCGTTATCAAATAGAAGGTATAGAACCTCTGAATAAAATAGGGGGTTTTAAGCTAACCCGGAGAACTGAAACATCTCAGTACCCGGAGGAAAGGACATCAACCGAGACTCCGCTAGTAGTGGCGAGCGAACGCGGACCAGGCCAGTGATAATCTTGAGACAAGCAGAAGCGTCTGGAACGACGCGCCTTAGCGGGTGACAGCCCCGTATGCGTAATGCGAGAGATTATCCTCGAGTAGGGCGGGACACGTGAAATCCTGTCTGAACATGGGGGGACCACCCTCCAAGCCTAAGTACTCCTCAGCGACCGATAGCGAACTAGTACCGTGAGGGAAAGGTGAAAAGCACCCCGACGAGGGGAGTGAAAGAGACCTGAAACCGAATGCCTACAAACAGATGGAGCTCAAGGTTCGTCCTGAGTGACATCGTACCTTTTGTATAATGGGCCAGCGACTTAATTTGACGAGCAAGCTTAAGCCGGTAGGTGTAGGCGCAGCGAAAGCAAGTCTGAACAGGGCGTTCAGTTCGTCGGATTAGACCCGAAACCTAGTGATCTAGCCATGGTCAGGTTGAAGGTGGGGTAACACCCACTGGAGGACCGAACCGGTGTCTGTTGAAAAAGACTCGGATGAACTGTGGCTAGGGGTGAAAGGCCAACCAAACTGGGAAATAGCTGGTTTTCCGCGAAAGATATTTAGGTATCGCCTCGAGTGAATGCTTTGAGGGGTAGAGCACTGGATGGGCTAGGGGGACTTACCGTCTTACCAAACCTAACCAAACTCCGAATACTCAAAAGCACTGCTCCGGGAGTCACACAGTGGGTGCTAACGTCCATTGTGGAGAGGGAAAAAACCCTGACTAACAGCTAAGGCCCCTAATTCGTGGCTAAGTGTGAAAGGATGTGGGAGTCCCATAACAACCAGGAGGTTGGCTTAGAAGCAGCCATCCTTTAAAGAAAGCGTAACAGCTCACTGGTCTAATTAAGAACTCCTGCGCCGAAAATGTAACGGGGCTCAAGCCACGAGCCGAAGCTTTAGGTGTGCACGCAAGTGCATGCGGTAGCGGAACGTTCTGTAAGCCTGCGAAGGGAGACCCGTGAGGGCTCCTGGAGGTATCAGAAGTGCGAATGCTGGCACGAGTAACGAAAAACAGTGTGAAAGACACTGTCGCCGAAAGTCCAAGGGTTCCTGCGTAAAGCTAATCTGCGCAGGGTTAGCCGGTCCCTAAGGCGAGGCCGAAAGGCGTAGTCGATGGGAATGCCGTCAATATTCGGCAGCCAGTGGGTAGTGACGAATTCCGTAAGTTGTTCTCTCTTATTGGATTGAGAGGGCTGCGAAGGAGTTCCAGGAAATAGCTCCCACATTAGACCGTACCCGAAACCGACACAGGTGGACTGGTAGAGAATACCAAGGCGTTTGAGCGAACTATGTTGAAGGAACTCGGCAATTTACCTCCGTAACTTCGGGATAAGGAGGACCCTCTCGTTGCGCAAGCAGCGAGGGGTGGCACAGACCAGGGGGTGGCGACTGTTTAACAAAAACACAGGGCTCTGCGAACTCGGAAGAGGACGTATAGGGTCTGACGCCTGCCCGGTGCCGGAAGGTTAAGAGGAGGGGTGCAAGCCTTGAATCGAAGCCCCGGTAAACGGCGGCCGTAACTATAACGGTCCTAAGGTAGCGAAATTCCTTGTCGGGTAAGTTCCGACCTGCACGAATGGCGTAACGACTTCCCCGCTGTCTCCAACATAGGCTCAGTGAAACTGAATTCCCCGTGAAGATGCGGGGTTCCTGCGGTCAGACGGAAAGACCCCGTGCACCTTTACTATAGCTTTGCAATGGCATTCGTGACTGTTTGTGTAGAATAGCTGGAAGACTTTGAAGCTCGGGCGCTAGCTCGGGTGGAGTCGAAATGTGAAATACCAGCCTAATGGTTATGGCTGTCTAACCGCGTCCCGTTATCCGGGGCCGGGACATTGCATGGTGGGTAGTTTGACTGGGGCGGTCGCCTCCCAAAGAGTAACGGAGGCGTGCGACGGTAGGCTCAGAGCGGTCGGAAATCGCTCGTTGAGTGCAATGGCATAAGCCTGCCTGACTGCGAGACCAACAAGTCGAGCAGAGACGAAAGTCGGTCATAGTGATCCGGTGGTCCCGCGTGGAAGGGCCATCGCTCAACGGATAAAAGGTACGCCGGGGATAACAGGCTGATGATGCCCAAGAGTCCATATCGACGGCATCGTTTGGCACCTCGATGTCGGCTCATCACATCCTGGGGCTGGAGCAGGTCCCAAGGGTTCGGCTGTTCGCCGATTAAAGTGGTACGTGAGCTGGGTTCAGAACGTCGTGAGACAGTTCGGTCCCTATCTGCCGTGGGTGTAGGAGTATTGAGAGGATTTGTCCCTAGTACGAGAGGACCGGGATGAACATACCTCTGGTGGAGCTGTTGTGGCGCCAGCCGCAGTGCAGCGTAGCTACGTATGGACGGGATAATCGCTGAATGCATCTAAGCGAGAAACCCACCTCGAAACGAGTACTCCCTTGAGAGCCGTGGTAGACCACCACGTTGATAGGCCGGGTGTGTAAGTGCGGCAACGCATTGAGCTTACCGGTACTAATAGCTCGATTGGCTTGATCCTCTCATTTCCAA
>CAWHKU010000012.1:0-198151 GCA_963830125.1 uncultured Alphaproteobacteria bacterium
CTTTGACGAGCGCAGGTTTGCTTGAGACAATATGATCTTTCCACGCGTGCGCGTCCCGCTCCGTCGTTCCGCTTGCGCTCTGGGACGAGCTCGGCAGCAAGAGGTCGATGCTCACTAAAACTTTTAACGCGTCATCCGAGAATCCGGTCAAGCTGGGCGTCTCAAGCCATAGCTCGTCCATGCCGGCGAGGAACGCGTACCAAAGCCTCGGGTAACTGTTCTTCGAATTTGCTGCCGCCAAATCCTGCAAAGATGGAAGCGTCCCCGTGCGCGCAAAGGCTTTAAGTCCATCGAGAACAGCAACAGTGTTCTCTGAGCCGAGCTCGTCTTCGAGGCGCTCGCGGGGGGATTTGGCGCGATCAACATCGCTGAAGTTTGCGAAGTACACGTCCGCGGCCCAAATCATCCAGCCAAGATGCGTGCCGTCCTTAATCTTGCCGATATTCTTCGCGAACTGTTGAAGGTTGTGTGGCGCCCTGCCTTCCGCTCCTCCAGCGCTGCAGCGGCGCGCTGCTTGTCTTCTGCTTGCCAGCTTTGAATGCTTGCGAGCAAGCTGTCTCCGGATGGGACGCAACCCGGCCACTGCATCCGCCAGATTGTAAAGGGATTCAAAAATATCGACATTGTCGTCCGGATTGCCATAGACCCATAAAAATGCCATCTCATAGAGGGCCGCTCTTTCTTGACGTCGTCGATGCCCTCCATAAGGCGGATGGTCAGCCAACGAAGCGGCTTGGTGCTGAGCGAAAAAGGAAGAAATTCAAGAAGCCTTTACTAAAGCGCCAGTAGGGTATCGTTGATGTGTAGCTGTCAACGGCCGCTTCGAAGGTGGCGCGGGCCAATTCCGGCCGTGCGGCGAGCAGCGTCTTGATGTCTTCAAATTGCCGATCGTTGTAATTCCGCGGATCGCACTCCGCATTTCCAGCCACGCCCACAGGCGTGTCCCGACACTCCATCCGCGCGTTCATCTACTGCTCGAATAATAAGTCGCTCAATGAAATGCTCAATCTCAATGCTGTCACGGCTATTCTTCAGTTTTGAATAGGGCTCGCGGCCTGCAACGACAGCGTCCAAAACTAGCGGAATGTCGTGCGTGGGAATGGACGTTGAAATTTGCCAAAGCACTCCAGTAATCAAATTCTCTTTGCACCGGACAGCTGCGTTGTAGAGATCGGACACGTCCTCGGCCGAGAAATTGCCTACATAGAACTTGGCGAGGATATAGGCTCGTAGCCGGATGTCATCCGCCAATTCACCGAGCCCACGATCAATCTTCACCACCGCCTTGCTTCCCGTGGCCCCGAGACGCGCCGCCGCGCGCATCGCAGGCACCTTTAAGCCGAAAGACGCCGCGCGATCGGCGATGATGCCGACAATTTCCTTTTGAAGACTGGGCAACGGTGGTGCCGAACCCAATGCCTCAAGAACAAGTTGTTTGATTCCAAACGGTGCTGCGGCATCTTTCAAAACCTTCTTTAAGTGTGGCGCCATATCGGAGCCGCACAACGCACTGATGGCGACAGGCGCATGCTCTTCTGGCCTGAAGTAGGGGTCGGCCGCCGCAAGGCGGGAAAGCGCCTGCAACAATCGGACGCGTTGCGTAAGGCCGAGACTATTGGGGTCGCTATAAATCAGGATACCGAATGGGTCGGCGTCGATGATCGTCTCGGAAAATTCGGGCAAGAGCACTGCGAGCCAAGCATGCATGCCGCGCAATTCCGGCGCCGGTACCCCGTCTATGCCTATAAGGGCCTGAACGCGGCTCAGCGGCAAGCCATTCCGGATTTTCTGAGCTAGCCAGCCGGCTGCGGCGTACTCTGCGCGGACGCGGTGCGAGTAATCGACTGCTTCGTTGCCAAGCGCCCGGAACGCCCGACGTCCCAGCGAAGCCAGCGTGAGTTCAGGCTTGGCGAAAGGAATTGTCCGATAGCTTGGATGCAAGGGATCGATTTCAGTCTCGGCAAGGCCGATGCCCTCGACATCGCTTATCAGACGCAGGGCGCAGGCAGCACTCGCGGGTGCCCGAACCTCATTGACCGCGTACTGGCCGCCCCCGCTCCTGACATGCGCTAGGTTGTGTTCCTTGAGGAGGAGAACGGTCGTGTCTTCAAGCAAGTCCTTGCGCGTCGCGGGCCATGCCTTCTTAAGTACGACCTCCGCAAGCATGATCAGGTTTTGCGGGTTAATCAGGAACTCGGACAATCCGCGCCGCTGGGCCTCTTTGATGAATTGCCGGGAATCGGTGACGCCCGTCTTCTTTAGGATGTCGCGCTGCTCAGCCTCCGTTAGCGGCTCAAGCGCCAAGACGACATGCCCGCCGGATTGTGCGAAGTACGGATGAAAGGCCGCGAGATCCGTTCCGCCCAACCAGTCATGTTCGCGGCAGGCAAGCCGCACGCGCGCGGCATTGACCGTAAATAGCTTTTGAACGATGAGATCGATCGTCGCCTGATCGGTTCTCCCTGCCCGCCGTTCGTCCAAGGCGTCGATAAACAATGTTGCGCCTGCGGGCCTAGGCGGCGTGTTCAGGAAGGCGCGCGCACTCTGCACGGTGGTCTTTGCCGCCTGCGCGAGTTCGTCGAATAAATGCGACTTACCGGCGCCGGGGTCTCCCACGAGGACGATATTCACTGTGCCCACATAATCGGACATGCGCTTCGGCTTGACGACTTCGTCTGTCGGCCGCGGGTCGATCTGGCGAACAAATCGGTCGGACATGAAGCGGAATTGCTGAAGATGGACGAATAAGGATGCATCGCATCCGCCGGCTTAGACGCGACGCGCAAGACGGGAAAGTCTAGAGACGTGCACGCCTCATGACTATAGGGCCTGCACTCTACGACACCGACAGCCGGCGCGATTTTAAATGGCCCAACCTCGGCACGGTGGGTGGCGCATAGATTTAAGTCGCCAATTTAACGCCAACTTATGAGTTTAAATCCTCATATTTATCGTTTCCTGGTGGCCGGCCCCTTCCCCTTGCTCCCCTTCGGCCACTTCCCCGGCCAACTGACGATGAAATCCACCAGCCGCTCGTCCGGCACGTCCTTCTCGTTGGCCGCGACCTTGCCGCTCACCGAGATGCCGGCGGTGTGCACGGTCTTCGGTCGAACCGGAGACCAGCGGGTGCCACCAGTGCAAGGTCCTGGCCTTCGGCAATCAGCCGGTAGCCGCAGGTCGGCGGCAGCCAGGTCAGCCGCTTCACGTTGCGCGGCGTCAGCCGCACGCAGTCGCGCACCTTGGCCTGGCGGTGCTTGTAGTCGGTGCAGCGGCAGGTCTGCCGTCCAGGAGCTTGCAGCCGACGTCGGTATAGACGGTCTCGGCGGTGTCGACGTCGGTCAGCTTGTTGAGGCAGCAGCGGCCGCAGCCGTCGCACAGGCTCTCCCACTCCTTGGCCGTCATCTCGCTCATCTTCTTGGCGCGCCAGAACGGCGCAGTCTGGTCGTCGGGCCGATCTTGGCGTCCGCTTTCGCGGGCTTGGCTTTGGTTTTGGGCTTGTGGATTGGGATTGGGCAGGGCCTTGGGCATCGGCGTCTTTCTTCACCTCCCCCTTGTGGGGAGGTCGGGCCGCGAAGCGGTCCGGGTGGGGGTATTGGCGATTTAGTTGCTACTACTAATTACCCCCCTCCCCAACCCTCGCCATCCCAAGTCGGGCTCGCCCGACTTGGGCACGATAGATCGAAACTCGGGCAAGCCCGAGTTTCGTGGGGGGAGGGAGAAGCGAAACCGCCGCCATTTCCCCGCAATTTGCGTTCACCTTGATGAGCGTTAACCGCTGACAATCCCTTGAACGGCATGGCCGAAACCGTCCGATCGGCTAAATTGCCGCGTCGGGGGCTGCGATTTGATGCATAAACAGGCGCCCGCGCCTGCCTCAAACAGAGCAAAACAGCCTTGCGCGACCTATTTCCCGAGGATTGGAAGCCGAAATTCAAGCGGGCGATGCTCGCGTTCGACGCTTGGGTCGATTTCAGCGTGTTCCGCTCCGGCGACCGGCTTGCGCGACAGCTATGAGCGCTTTTCGACCTTCATGGACCGCTTCCACATCGCCGGCTGGCGGCGCTGGCTGGTCGAGCTGCTGTCGGAAGGCGCCACCTTGGGGGCGGCCGGCGGCGTCCTGATGCTGGCGCTGGCGATGCCGGCGTTCCAGATGACCTCGGACGAGGACTGGCTGAAGAAGTCCGAACTGGCGGTGACGTTTCTCGACCGCTACGGCAACGAGGTCGGCACCCGCGGCATCCGGCACAACGATTCGGTGCCGCTCGACCAGTTCCCGGACAACCTGATCAAGGCGGTGCTGGCGACCGAAGACCGGCGCTTCTACGACCATTTCGGCATCGACATCGGCGGCACCATGCGCGCGCTGGTCACCAACGCGCGCGGCCGGCGGCGTCGTGCCAGGGCGGCTCGTCGCTGATCGCAGCAGCTCGCCAAGAACCTGTTTTTGTCGAACGAGCGCACGCTCGACCGCAAGATCAAGGAAGCGTTTCTGGCGATGTGGCTGGAATCGCATCTGACCAAGAACGAGATTTTGAAGCTGTATCTCGACCGCGCTTATATGGGCGGCGGCGCTTTCGGCGTCGATGCGGCGGCGCAGTATTATTTCAACAAGTCGGCGCGCGATATCGATCTGGCGGAAGCCGCCATGCTCGCCGGTCTGTTCAAGGCGCCGACCAAGTTCGCGCCGCACGTCAATCTGCCGGCGGCGCGCGCGCGCGCCAACGTCGTTCTCGATAATCTGGTCGACGCCGGCTTCATGACCGAGGGTCAGGTGTTCGGCGCCCGCCGCCACCCCGCCACCCCCGTCGACCGCCGCGACGACCGCGCGCCGAATTATTATCTCGACTGGGCCTTCGACCAGATGAAGAAGTTGGTCGACACCTTCCCGAAATCGATGACCGAGCGCGTGTTCGTCGTGCGCACCGCGCTCGATACCAATTTGCAACGCGCCGCCGATACCGCGGTGGAAAATTCGCTGCGTCAATACGGCCAGCAGTATCATGCCAGCCAGGCCAGTACGGTCCTGATGGATGTCGACGGCTCGGTGCGCGCCATGGTCGGCGGGCGCGACTACGGCGCCAGCCAGTTCAATCGCGCCACCGACGCGATGCGCCAGCCCGGCTCGTCGTTCAAGCCTTACGTCTATTCGACCGCGTTGAAATACGGCCTCAAGCCGAGTTCGATCGTGATCGACGCGCCGATCTGCCTCGGCAATTGGTGCCCGCATAATTACGGCAACACCTATCGCGGCGCGATGACGCTGATCACCGCGCTGACCCATTCGATCAATACCGTCGCGGTCCGGCTCTCGGTCATCGTCGGCGACGGCAACGCCAAGCTCGGCCGCGCCAAGATCATTCAGACCGCGCGTGACATGGGCATCACAACGCCCTTGCCCGATACGCCATCGCTGCCGATCGGCGCCGATGCCGTCACCATGATCGAGCATGTCGGCGCCTATGCCACCTTCCCCAATCTCGGCATGGCGGTGAAGCCGCACGCCATCCTGGAAGTGCGCACCGGCGACGGCAAATCGATCTGGCGCTACGACCGCGACGGGCCCGAAGCCGCACCGCGCTTTGCCGGCCTCGGTCGCCGCCGACATGATCAAGATGATGAATTCCGTGGTCGAAAACGGCACCGCCCGCCGCGCCCGCCTCGACGGCATCGTCGCCGCCGGCAAGACCGGTACCACCAATGATTACCGCGACGCCTGGTTCATGGGCTACACCGGCAATTTCGTCTGCGGCGTGTGGTTCGGCAATGACGACTACACTTCAACCAACCGCATGACCGGCGGCTCGCTGCCGGCCATGACCTGGCACGCCATCATGGAATATGCCCATCAGGGAATCGAGATTAAACAGCTGCCCGGCATTCCGGTGCCGGACCGCAAGCTTCCGGCCGCCGCGCAATCGAAAAACAACGAACCGCCGCCGCCGCCACGCCCGACCGTGCTGACCAAACATGGCGCCGAAATTCTGGTCCGCATTGAACATATGATGGACGACGCCAATCGTGCGATGCCGCCGCTAACACCGTCGGTTTCGTCAACGGAGCCCAAGGTTCGGGCCGCTTCGGCGCAGCCCAAAGACGATGTCTTGGCCACTGAGCTTGAGGGACGATCCTTTGGCGTCCGCTACTGATTGGCCGCGGCGGGCCAACCGGCGTAGTCTGCCTTGACACGAATCAACTCCCCCCTACCTGCGGATCGAATGTGCGGCTGCTGATCGGAACGCTGTTTGCCCTTATCGTCGCCGCGGTCGTCGGCCTGGGCACGACGTATCTGGCGCTCACCCGGGGCGCGGCGTTCGGTGCGTTGACGATCGGCAGTTGGACGGCGTGGCCGAAAACCGGCACTGCCGATGCCGACCCTTACGCGCGCGCGACGCATCGCCCGGACCGGCAAATTGCCGATCGCGCTCGGCGACGGCGTCTCGTTCACGGCGAAAGCCGACGACAACGGCAAATTGCTGGACGGGCGCTGCGACGTCGTGCTGTCCGGCATTACGCCGACCGCGCGGTTCTGGACCCTGACCCTCTATAATCCCGAAGGCGAACTGGTCGCCAATGCGGTCAACCGCTTCGGCTTCTCCAGCCAGGAGATCGTGCGCCACGCCGACGGCAGCTTCAACATCGTCGCCGCGCCGCGCGCCCAACCGGGCAACTGGCTGCCGACCGGCGGTGTCGAGCGTTACACCCTGGTGTTGCGGCTCTACGATACGGCGGTCGGCGTTGCGACCAAGGCCGGCCGCGAAGTGCCGATGCCGCAGGTCATGACCCGGAGTTGCCCATGATCTGGAGCCGCAAATGATCCGGTGGCTGCTGCTGTTATTCGCTGGCGCACTGCTCGGCGGCGTCGTTCATCTGGCGACCATCATCATCCTGCCGCGCACGGCGACGCAGGATGCATTTGCGCGGCTGCAGAAAATCGCGCCGGTCAACACCGTCACCGCCCTGCCGACGCCAAAGCCGGCCGGTTCCATCATGCCCTTCATGGACCCGGCCTTTGCCACCGCTGTCTGCCGCTACGATCTGACCGACGGCCCGCTCAAGCTGACCGTGCCGGTCAGTCTCGCTTATACGTCGATCTCGTTCTATACGCGCCATGACATCGCCTATTACGCCATCAACGACCGCGCCGCCGGCCGCCGCGTGATCGAACTTGAGTTGATGACGCCCGAGCAACATAGCCAGTTGCCGGAAGACGAAGACATCACCGCCGCCGACCGGCTGATTATCGAATTCACCGACCATCAATGGCTTGATTGCAATCCGGGCGCTGGCGCCGGAGCCGGGCTTGATGCCGATGGCGCAGAACGCCATCGCCAACGCCAAATGCGTGCGTGAGCCGCTCGACGCGGCGTCCCATTAATCAGCCGGCATAAGACAGGCTGGTGCCACGCCGGTAAGCAGGCGCGGTATGATCGCGGTAATAGGCGACTTGCGCCTGCAGATCGACCAGCAGCCGGTCGGTGTCGGCGGCCTCGCGGGACGGCGACGTGATGATCAGCCGTTCGAGCGCATAGCGATAAGACGCGGCGCGGCGCGCCAGGCTTTTTCGAACCATCGCAATCACGCGGGCATTTTCACGCATGCGATCTTGCGCCCGGTCGCGTTCGGTATTGCTGAGTTCGGTGATGAAAGCCAGGCTCTTTTGACGTTTGGCATCGAGATCGAGTACCCGGCCCGCGACTTCGAAAAAGCCCGGCACGCGCGTGCTGTCATTGCGGATATCGTCGATCAGCTGGGCATAGCGCGACGCCGGCGAACGGACCTCGTCATCGACCAGATGACGGTAATACATCGTCGGGTCGGCGGCTTCGGTCAGGTTTTCGCGGGTCAGGCCGTATTCGCGAACGACAGCTGTGAGCTTATGCCGGTTATAGGGCGGGTCGAGCAGCGGAAAGGCCAGATCGCGCAGTTGGCGCTCGTCGTCGGTCGGTTGGATCTCGGCCAGCGCGTCGAGATGATCCGGCGGCCGATTGCGGCCGATCCAATCGTGAATATCGTCGCGCACCAGGCTCCGGTTGACTTCGCCGAAGTCGCCATTGATGCCGCAGCCGGCCAGCAATGCCAGCGCGCCGGCCGCGATGACGGCCCGGCGCCAAAAGGCCAGACGGAAATAGAGCCCGACGGGAATCGGCTGTCGTAATGTACGCATCAGGTCCTTTGTGAACCAGGCCGGCTCAGCGCGCGATCGGCCTGCGGCGGCGACGGCCCGGAGTGTTGCCGGTGCCGGGCTCGAAGCCGCTCGACCCGTCGGGTCCACGATCGATCCGCACCACCGGGAGAATTATGACGGTCGCCGGTTCCGAACTGGCGTCGATGTATCGGCCACCGCGTCCGCTGCCCGCGTCGTCGGGAAATTGGATGACTTCGCCCATTGCAGTCCCCTTTTCCGCCCGGCTCAGCACCACGCTAGCGACTACATGACCTCGATTGTCGAATTCCACTTCCTTACGCTACCAGGTCATGCACTCCGACTTGCCGGATCGGCACGTTCAATTAAAGGGTTCGCAAGGTTAACGCTCTGCTAACGCGCCCACACTAAAGTGGCTCTTTGTAAGTGTGAGCGTTGTGTCATGACGAAATTGCAATCCCCGTCTCTTGCCCCGTCCCTTGCCAATTCCCCGCTCGATGGGCTGGTCGATCTGGCCTGTCGCGACGGCGTCGATGTGCGCCCGACCCTGCTGCGCGTCCTAACCGACCTCTATGTGCAAAAACCGACACATAGCGACTTCGAGACCATCCAATACGTCGAACTGGCGCTGGGGCTGATCGACGCGGTCGATGCCCCGACACGCGCCGCGGTCACCGCCAGCCTGACGGCCTATCCGGCAGCGCCGGCCGCGGTCCTTGACCGGCTGGCGAGCGCCGTCGCTGCGACACACCAGACCCGCCCCGAAGTTCGAGCCGAAGCGCGCCCCGAGGCCCAAGCCGAGGCCCAAGCCAAAGTCCACGCCGAAAGCCGGGTCGAGACGCCCAAAGGTGAAGAGGTAGAAGCCGACGATAATACCGACAACCTGGCCGACCTGTTCTTCACGGCCAATTCTGAAGACCGCCGCCTCATCCTGCTCAACCTCGATGCCGCCGCCACCGAACCAGTGACCCCGGCACCGCCAGCTTCGGCCGACACCATCAAGCGACTCGAGAATGCGGCGCTCCAGCGCAATACCGGCGAATTTTCGCGCGTCCTTGAGCGCGCGCTCAACCTGCACCGGGATGTCGCCGAACGAGTCACGCGTGACGCATCCGGCGAGCCGATCGTAGTCGCGGCCAAAGGTTTGGCCATGAAGGCCGCCGTGCTGCAACGCATTCTCTTGTTCATCAACCCGGCGGTCGGCCAGTCGATACAACGGGTCTATGAACTGGCCGACCTTTACGACGAGCTGTCGCGCGACGCGGCCGAGCGTATGCTGGCAATCTGGCGTCAAGGCAATGTGCCGGCACGCCCAGCACATCAGTCGGTCACTAGCGAGCCGGTCAACCGCAATGCCCGCGAACTGGCCACGCCAACGCCGCGCCGCGCCAACACCAAGCCGGAACAACGGCCCGACCGGTTCAAATCGACGCGCTGACCGGCTTACTTGACGAGATTGTCGAGGAAGTGGCGTCCGGCGCGGTCTTCGGATTCGACAATCCAGATATCGGGATCGAAGCGAATTTCCCGCTCCAGCCGCGCTTCGATATCGGCGTCGGGTACCGGACCGTCGCGGCCCAGGACTATCGTGAAAAACCGCTCGGACGGCTGGGCGTCGTCAAATGCGGTCTGCGGCGCCGGGCCATAAAGTGTGCCGGTGCCGTCGAGCCGATTGACCTTGATAAAAATCGCGCCGGCTTCTTCGGCGCCATGCCGACGCAACGCCGCAAAGGCGCCTTCGACCTGACAACGCCGAATATAAGCCGCCACCCAGATTCCGGATTTCAATCGCATGGCGCATGATCCCGACGAGTGGCAACCGGCGTTCGGATCAGATCATGCGCAAATAAAGTCATTCATGCCAGTTCGCCGCGTGAAAAGCGGAAAAAGATTACTCAAGCGGACGGCCGGTCATACTGGCGAGTTCGCGCACGAAACGGTCGGAAATCTGACCGGTGATCGGTAGGCGATGATCGCGCTCGAATTTTTCGATGGCGGTGCGGGTGTCCGGATCGTAGGTGCCGGTCGGCTTGATCTGGCCATAGCCGAAATCGGTAAGCGCGCGCTGGATCGCCAGGACGCGCTGCGACGGTGCGATCAGGGCGGCAATTGGATCGTTGTGCGATGAATTGGCCGTAGCCGCCGTTGCTACCGTTGCTTTGACCGGCGCGGCGACAAGCGCCCGCAGCAGGCTCTTCGCTCGCCTCCGGCGCAATCGTCAGGCGGGACGCCTGGAGAAAATCACGCACGCCGGCGTCGGTCTTGGCGCCCCAGATGCCGTCGGCGGCGCCATCATAGTAACCGTGCCGGGTCAACTCGCGCTGAATATTGGCAGTCAATTGCACCGCGCTCGCGACCGTCGCCGAGGGGGCCGCGGCCGATGTCTGCGGCTGAACCACGGTCTGGCTGGCGGGCGGAGCAATACGCGGTGCCGGCAACCGAACCGGCGTGGACCTCGCCAGCAAAGGCCGGGTCGCGAAAATCGGCGCCGGGTGTGGACCGCTCTGCATGAACAGCGCATTGATGAAAACCGCCAGCACGGCGCCGCTCGCCATCACAATGCCGACAAACTCGCGCGGATAGCGCGTAATCAGGGAGCCGAGGCCGGTGCCATGGCTCTCGATCGCGATGGCTGCAGTTTTTCTTGGACGCCTAGGCACTCTTCTTCACCAACACATTGGCGGCCGCGGCGAGTTCGCCAGCCCGCTCAGTCACGAGTTTGATCGGATCCGCCGACGGCTTGCTGCCACCTTCGCAATCGAGCGGCAACCGCACCGTCACGCGCGTGCCCTCGCCCAGCCGGCTGCGAATGTCGATGTCGCCATCGTGCAGTTTGACCAGTCCCTTGACGATCGACAGCCCGAGGCCGGAACCGTCATGCTTGCGGTCATAGGACGCCCGCGCCTGGAAGAAGGCTTCGCCCAGCCGCGGCAGATCCTCGGCGCCGATGCCGACGCCGGTATCCTCGACCGAGACCGACAGCTTGGGCCCATCGCACAGCGCGCTGACCGTGATGCGGCCGCCGCGCGGCGTGAATTTGATGGCGTTCGAAATCAGGTTGATCAGGATCTGGTTGAAGGCGCGGCGGTCGCCGACCACCTCCGGCAACGCTGGGGCAATCCGGGTCTTGATCTCGACACCGGCGTCGCGCGCCTTGAGCGCCAGCAAATCGCTGCAACTGGTGATCGCCTGCGCCGGCGCGAACGGCTCCGGCGTGATTTCGAAATTGCCGGTCTCCATTTTCGACATGTCGAGAATGCCGTTGACCACCGACAACAGGTGGTGACCGGACTCGTTGATCAGCTTGGCGTATTCGAGTTTGCGCGCCGGCTGCAGCATCAACTCGTCATTGGTCAGCATTTCGGAAAAGCCGATGATCGCGTTGAGCGGCGTACGCAGCTCATGGCTCATGGTGGCCAGGAAGCGGCTCTTGGAGGCGTTGGCGCGCTCCTGTTCAGACGCGCGCGATTTCGATCGCCTGCTCCTGCACCTTGCGCTCGCTGACATCGCGCAGCACCGCGACTACTTCGCGTTCGCTGGCGTCCGGAGTAGTGCCAGCTTTGTCGAGCGGGCGGCAGCGCATTTCGACCCAGACGAAACGACCGGGCTGGTGGTTATCATCGCCATCGCGGCGAATGCGGAATTCGACCGAGCGGCCGTCATTGTCGGTGGCGGCATCGGCGAGCGCGGTCAGAAAGGCCGGCCGGTCGGCAACATGAACGCGGTCGAACAGGCCATGGCCGTTCAATTCGCTGGTGCGCACGCCGAACAGCTGTTCGGCGGCCGGCGAGATAAACAGCACGGCGCCATTCTTGCCATGCCGGCTGATGACGTCGGTCATGTTGCGCGCCAACAGACGATAGCGGTCTTCCTCGGCGTACAGCAGCCAGTAGCTGGTGCGCGCCAGCGACTCGGCGCCGAGCGCCAGTCCGGTGGCATAAAGCGCGGCCGAGACAATACCGAGCGCGGCAAGCGCACCATGTTCATTGGCAAGTGTCGTTGCCGGCGGCAAAAAGTCGGCCGTGCTCAGGAGCAACAAAAGTCCGGCGGCCAGCAGCGCAAAGGTCGAGGCCAATGCGACGACGCGACGCGATGCCGACAGCGCGGCTTCGAGCGGCACCACCACCAGCCAGATCGCGGCGAACGAACCGATGCCGCCATTATACAGCGCCACCAACGTCACCAGACCGGTGAGCGCCAGCGATGACAGAATGTGCGCGCTCTCGTAACGGCCGGTGCGCGACAGAAAATAGGCGATCAGAATCGGCGCCACCAGCCAGCCGAACACCGCAACCTCGAGCACACTCGGCACGCCACGAAACGCGATATAGACCGGAAAGCTCGCGAGCGCGGCCAGACTGCCGACCAGACGCGGCGCGATGAAGGCGCGATGGCGCGCCGCCGTCAGCGCATCGGTCTGCGCGCGCCGGATACACCAAAGCGTCAACGTAATTCCACACTGGTGTGAGAAAACTCAAGGTCCCTGTCTCACGCCTTGACCAGACGCGCCCCTTTTTCGTGAGCAAACCTTACGGTCATCCCGCTTAAGCGAAAGCTAAGGAGAGTCCGCCAGCACCGGCCTTCGCACCGAACGAGCAGCGTTTTCTGGCTCGGTCGCCGCGGCATTTGCCGGTCATGGTGAAAATTCTATTGCCAAACTACCCAAGTCGGCGCGTGCGCATTATTCGTTACCGTTGCGGTAACCATGATCGCGCGGCGGCAATGCCGAACGCAGGCGTGCAGGCTGCGATCGTTACAATTTTAGTCAAATCTGAATGTCTGCAATTTGACTAAAAATCGCGTCGAATTCGCGTCAAGTTTGGCCAAAAACTGCGCTTCATTGCCAACGACAGCTTCAATCCTGTCTGCTAGATTTTGATACAAGAGAGCGGAAAAGGCGGCTCAATAGCCGCCGGGGATAATGGGTAGGGTCATGTTCTTCTTGTTGCGAATGGGGTTTTGGTTGACCGTCGTTTGCGTGTTGCTGCCGACGGGCGGCGCCAAGCAGACATCACCGGATGCGCAAATTGACGCGACGCAGGCGGTCACACTCGCCAGCGCCGCAGTGTCGGATGTGCGCGGCTTCTGCGACCGCCAGCCGAACGCCTGCGTCGTCGGCGGCAAGGTCGCCACCGCGATCGGGCACAAAGCCGAGGCCGGCGCCCGCACGATCTACAAGTTCATCAGCGCCAAGCTCATTGATCCTCCGGCGACCACCGAGGTCGCGGCCAACAAGGTGCCTGCCGCGGCGTCGCCGCGCGTCGTACCGGTGTCTTCCACCGGATCGACCGGACCGCGCCTGACCGGCGGAACCCTGACGCCAGCCGATATGCGTCCGGCCTGGCACGCACCGGTGCCGTTGCCACCGCGCCGCGGAGGCCGGCCGGCAGCCTGATCAGCGGCTTGACCGCCAAATTGACTGCGATATGACCCGATGTTGACGGGAGGCGGGCGCATGACGCCCGCCTTTGCCGTTTTTGGCGATCCGCGCCGCAGAGTCTATATATCTCCCCATCAGACACGCGTCGCGGCCTTCGATGCCGCGCAAGGATGGCGGGCCGAATTTTCCGATGAGCAAGATCGACGACATTATTGAGGATTTTGCCCTGCTCGATGAGTGGGACGACCGCTATCGCTATGTCATCGAGCTCGGACGCGCTTTGCCGCCAATGCCCGAGAGCGACCATACCGACGCCAACAAAGTGCAGGGCTGCGCCAGCCAGGTCTGGCTCACCACACATATCGCGCCGGATGGCCCCGATGGCCCAGTGCATGACCTTCCAGGGCGACAGCGACGCCCATATCGTGCGCGGGCTGGTCGCTATTTTGATCGCACTTTATTCCGGCAAAGGCGCGCGCGAGATCCTCAAGACCGACGCGCTCGCATTATTCGACCGCATCGGTCTGCGGGAAAACCTCACTCCGCAGCGCTCGAACGGTCTGCGCTCAATGGTCGAGCGCGTGCGCACCGAAGCCAGCGCCGCGCTGGCCGCGGCTTAAGCAGGGCGCTCACTCCACAACAAAGCCGGCGCCGTCGGCCAGCCAGGTCCGGATCGGCGCCCGCGCCTGTCCCTTGGCCTGCGCCGCGTAGCCGTAATGGCGGGCCAGCCGGTCGAGGCCCAGTTGCAGCACGACCTTGGCCGAACGCGTCGGCCAGCCGCGTTCCTGTTCAAGGTTGGCGAGGCCTTTGAGAAAGCAGCAGACATCAAGCAACAGACCGGAGAATTCCGGGCCTACCGCGTCGAGCGCCTGATTGACGCGCTGGCGCGCGGCAATCATCGCATCGGTGAAATCGGCCGTCCCGTGGCCGCCTTCGCGCCGCCCACCCGACGACATCGGACTCTGCCAGTTCGAGGTCGTGCGCGGCATCAAATGGGCGCGGGTGAAATCGGCGCGCAGGCGCTCACCGGCCTGCAGCTGATGCGGCACGATCATGGCGCGCCCGTCGCGGCCGCGGCGGCGCGCCAGCCAGACTAGCGGACTTTCCGCCTCGTCGACGATGACCTGAGCGCGGCCCAACTCGGTTGTAACATCGCGATTGCCGAGCGCGAGATGACGCGCGCGAAACGCATTGATGTCCGGAACCGGCTCAGCCTTGGATAGCGCGTTGCTCTGTCGGGTCTTGCTGGTTTCGGCTTTCGCCTGACTTTGCCTTTTGACTTGCATGGCGACCTCATTTAGGTTTTTCTACCTATATCAAGGTCGCCATCAGAGTGCAAGAATTTTTTCCTAAAAATACATCAAGTCAAAGGCCGCTGAAATAGCGCGGCCGAAGCGTGACGAACGACGAGGTGCTATTTGGCGCGGCGGCGGCGTTGCTGGCCGAGACCCATCTGCTTGGCCAGTTGCGAACGAGCGGCGGCGTAATTGGGCGCAACCATCGGATAATCGGCGCCGAGACCCCATTTCTCGCGATATTGCTCGGGGGTCATATTGTATTGCGTACGCAGATGCCGCTTGAGCGATTTGAATTTCTTGCCGTCTTCAAGGCAGACAATGTGTTCCGGTGTGATCGACTTTTTCACCGACACCGCGGGCTTGAGCGGCTCGGCCGGCGCGTCGCCAGGCTTGCCCGAGATCCGGCTGAGCGCGGTATAGACTTGGCTGATGAGGCCGGGGATTTCACCGGCGGCAACCGAATTATTACTGACATAAGCCGACACAATCTCCGCCGTCAGCTCAATGAAATTGCCGCTCGCCGCGCTGTCGCTCATCAGAACATCCCTGCGGTTTGAAACATGTCTTTAGCAATCGTCGCGGCGCGGCTGCTTTCGCCATCGTCCGGCCCGAAATCTAATATTTGAACTTTACTATTCTATATCAAGAGCCGCAAGACGAACCTGAGCCTAAGCCCGGCTAGACTTTGCACTATGCTGTGATGTTATTGAATACATGGAGGTATTGAGTTCTGGCCCACTAACCGGCGGTGCCGGCTGGAACCTTTTCGGGTCAAGAAAACCCGATGGTTCCCGATGCCCGATGCGACCACCCTCGCCCGCCGCGAAGAAATGCCGCCATCGGGGTTAAGTCGACCCGCAAGCTAACTAGGCGGTCTTCTCAAGGTGCTGACGCAATTCAGTAATCGAGGCAAACCGCAGCGTGCCCTGCGGCAATTCGGCCTCGATCGACCCGTCGACATAGAGCGTATAGCCCATGCCATCGACGACCCCCGATTTGAGGATCGCCACCGCCGGCGGCTCCTCGCTGCGCACGGGCTCATCTGCGGGCGGTTCGGTCTCGGGCTCTGGCGTTTCGGCGGCCGGCGGCTCGCTGTCCCATTCCGGCTCAACGGGCGCGGTCTCGCTGACTTTCGGTCCAGCCGGCCACATGGCGTCGAAATAAGCGTTCTGGACCGGCTTTGCGGCTGGCGCCGGCGCTGCTGGCGGCGGCGGCACCGGTGACGAATGCGAGTCGGCACCGCGCGCTGGCTCTTGGTCGTGAGCCGGTTCTTCTTCGGCTTCTTCGATGCTAAAAGACGGGCCGTGCGGCGGCTTCGGCGCGTCAAATTCGGCCGGTGCGGCCGGCGTCAGCGGATGGCGCGGCGACAGAGAAACCTCGTCCTCGACGGCGAACGGGCGGCTCGTCGGGATTCGGCAGCGACGGCGCAAAATAATCCGGCCCGGGCTCCTTGAACGGCATTCCTGATGGCGCCGGCGACGGCGCGGCAAACGGCGGTTCCGCCATCGGTTCAAACCCGGCCGGCTCGCGCGCAACCGCTTCTGCTTTCGGTTCCGGTTTCACTTTCGGCGGGAACGGCACGCGGGCTGGCGCAGCGCTGGATCGCGCGCCGGCCGGCTGTTCGAACGTATTGAATGGCGGCCGGCCGGCGCGCACCGGCGCCTTATTGTTGGCCAGCGCGTCGGCGATCCGCTGCAAATAAAGAACGGCAGCGCCGAGGCCCGCAATCACCAAGCCGCCGACGATCGCCACGGTGCCGGAAACGATCAGCGTATTGCCAAAGCTGAATTCGTTGATCGGAATGCCGTATCCGACCATCGCGACGCCCGCCAGAAAGGCCAAGGCGCCCGCGCCAAATAACAGAATCGACATGTTCGTTTCGATCCTCTGCTTTTTGCCCCAGGCTTGGGGTCAAGCGATGGGCTAAGCTTGGAGCCAAATAGGCATCGACCCGCTAAACTATTCAACCAAAGAGAAATTCTCGCTTCTCGATGGGTTCGCGGCAACCGTTAATGTTAAAATACTAAAAAATGCCTTCAAACATCATTAACGCTAGTTTTGCCTCAAAACGGACCCTTTCAGGCCGATTTAGAAGCTAGAGCGCCGATCCAACCGCAATATCCGCGATTTAATCCGCTTGGCCCGCTCAGACGTTGCTCCGGCGCGCGCCAGAGCCTAATTAACGGTACCGAGGAACTTGCAGAGGACCTGCCGGTTTCACTTACAGACCGGCTTAATTCCGCAAACATTCATTTTTGTGGACCGAGGAGGAACTGATGTCATTCAAGCTGCCCGACCTGCCCTATTCCCACGACGCTCTCGCCCCCTACATGTCGCGCGAGACGCTCGAATATCACCATGACAAGCACCACAAGGCCTATGTCGACAACGGCAACAAGCTGTTGGAAGGCTCGGGCCTTGAGGGCAAATCGCTCGAAGAGATCGTCAAAGGCTCCTTCGGCAAGAATGCCGGCCTGTTCAACAATGCCGGCCAGCACTACAACCATCTGCACTTCTGGCAGTGGATGAAGCCGAATGGCGGCGGCGACAAGCTGCCGGGCAAACTGCAGGCCGCGATCGACTCAGATCTCGGCGGCCTTGAGAAGATGAAAGCCGACTTCGCCACCGCCGGCGCCACGCAATTCGGCTCGGGCTGGGCTTGGCTGACCGTGCAGGGTGGCAAACTCGCCGTTACCAAGACCGCGAACGGTGAAAATCCGCTGGTCCACGGCGGCACGCCGATTCTGGGCTGCGACGTGTGGGAGCACTCCTACTACATCGATTACCGCAACCGCCGGCCCGATTATCTCAAGGCCTTCCTCGACCATCTGGTGAATTGGGAATACGTCGAACAGATGTTCGAAGCGGCAACGAAGTAACGGCAAAAGAAGAGGCTTCGGCGGTCATACTCATGGCCACGCGGTCGGCAATACATTTCGCCGACCGCGTGGCCATCGCAATCCTGGCGGCGATGACGCATATCGCCCGCCTCACCTTCCGCGACGACGGTCTCGGTTAGGACGACGCCACCCATTCACAATAGCGCGAATTGCTACTCAAGCTTTACGGCTCGGGCTATGCTGACGCTTAGCTATGCGCAAACGCCCAGTATAACTCGCGCGCTTTGCGATACAGCGGGCCGGGCTGCAATGAGCGCACGTCGATGCGGTTGACCGGACTGACTTTGGCATAATTGCCACATGAAAAAATCTCGTCGGCGGTCTCGAGATCCTTATAGGTCAAAATGGTCTCGACTACCTCGACACTCTCGTCGCGCAACAGCCCGATGACGCGCTGGCGGGTGATGCCATTCAAGAACGTGCCATTTACCGCCGGCGTGAACACGACACCATCTTTGGCCATGAACAGATTGGCCGACGCGAATTCCGCGACATTGCCAAGCGCGTCGCGCATCACGCAGGTATTGAAACCGCGCGACTGGGCTTCGATCATGGCGCGCGCATTATTCGGATAAAGGCAGCCGGCCTTGGCATCGCAGGGCGCTGTTTCCATCGTCGGCTTGCGATATGGCGACAGGGTGATGGAATTTCCTTCCGGCGGCCGCATCGGTGCTTCGTAAATTGTCAGGCACCATTGCGTCGAATCCGGATCGGGCGCGATCATCGTCCGACCGGCGGCCTCCGCCCAATAGGTCGGTCTGATATAAAGTGCGGCGTCCGGTCCGAAACGCTTGATGCCGTCGCGCGCCAGTCCTTGCCACTCCTCCGGCGTCACCAACGGCAGCAAATGCATAGCCTTGGCCGAGGCATTGACCCGCGCACAGTGCAGATCGAGATCGGGCGTTACGCCTTCGAAGGTCCGGGCGCCGTCGAACACCGACGAACAAAACAGCGCCGCATGCGAGCGCGTTCCCATGATCGGGATATTGCCCTCATGCCAATCGCCTTCGTAGAAAGTCCAGGTCTGGGACCAGTTTTGTCCGAGCGCCATCCTTGCGTCTCCCAACACCCGATTGTGATCTATGAGAGCTTTTCATTGCCCATCGTGATGTGCTTTGCACATATTACAATTCTTGCCGGGAGCATACCATGTCATCCATTTTCGTTTTCGACGCCTATGGCACGCTGTTCGATGTCCATGCCGCAATGGCGCGCTTTCGCGACCAGGTCGGGCCGGATGGCGACCGCATGTCGGAAATTTGGCGCACCAAACAACTGGAATATACCTGGACGCTGACGCTGGCCGGCCACTATGTGGATTTCTGGACCTTGACCGGGCGCGCGCTCGATTTCGCGCTGGCGCGGGTGCCATCCGTGCCAAAATCGCTCCGCGCCAACCTGCTCGACGCCTATTTCAAGCTCGATGCCTTTCCGGATGCGCGCATGGCGCTACAGGCGTTGAAAGCAGCCGGCCACAAGACCGGCATCCTCTCGAACGGCTCGCCCGACATGCTCAAGGGCGCGGTCGACAACGCCGGGATCGGCGGCGACCTCGACGCCGTGCTGTCGGTCGACGTCCTGAAAATGTTCAAGCCGCGGCCCGAGGTCTATGCGCTGGTGACCGATCACTACAAATGCAAGCCCGCCGATGTCACTTTCGTATCATCGAACCGCTGGGACGTGATGGCCAGCATCTCGGTCGGCTTTAGCGGTCTGTGGGTCAACCGCTCCAAGATGCCGGACGAATATCTCGATTTCGCGCCGCGAGCAAGTGTTGAGCCGACCTCAGCTCATTGGCTAACCTGTCCTAAACGCGGCGGAATTCAAGCTTTGGGAAACTCAGGTGCCGGGTCTGGCGCGGACGGGGATCGGCTCCTATATCCGGGGCCGACGACAATCCCTCCCGCGCGGCCCATTCATGTCATCAATCATTTCCATCAAAAATCTGTCGAAGACTTACGCGTCCGGTTTCCAGGCGCTCAAGACCATCAACCTCGACATCAAGCGCGGCGAGATCTTCGCTCTGCTCGGCCCCAATGGCGCCGGCAAGACCACGCTGATCGGCATCGTCTGCGGCATCGTCAATGCATCGACCGGCTCGGTGACCGTCGACGGCCACGACATCGTCAAGGATTATCGCGCCGCCCGCTCGATGATCGGGCTGGTGCCGCAGGAATTGACCACCGACGCCTTCGAGACGGTATGGAATACGGTGAGCTTCAGCCGCGGCCTGTTCGGCAAGCCGCGCAATCCAGCGCATATCGAAAAGATCCTCAAGGACCTGTCGCTGTGGGACAAGAAAGACAGCAAGATCATGGCGCTGTCGGGCGGCATGAAGCGGCGCGTGATGATCGCCAAGGCGCTGTCGCACGAGCCGCAAGTGCTGTTTCTCGATGAACCGACCGCCGGCGTCGATGTCGAATTGCGCAAGGACATGTGGCAGGTGGTGCGCGACCTGCGCGCCGCCGGCGTCACCATCATTCTGACCACGCATTACATCGAAGAAGCCGAAGATATGGCCGACCGCATCGGCGTCATCAGCAAGGGCGAAATCATTCTGGTCGAGAACAAAGTCGAACTGATGCGCAAGCTCGGCAAGAAGCAATTGATACTGCAGTTGCAAAAGCCGCTCGACGCGGTGCCCGCTGAACTGTCGGCGCATAACCTGACCCTGGGTGAAGACGGCAAGGAATTGGTCTTTACCTACGACACGCAGGGCGAACGCACCGGCGTCACCGCGCTGCTGAGCGACTTGAACCGGCTTGAAATCCGCTTCCGCGATCTGCGCACGACGCAGAGTCCTCGCTTGAGGATATTTTCATCGGCCTGGTCCGCGAAAGCCCAACGCCGGTGCGGGAGCTCAGCCATGAATTCACACGCGATCTGGGCGATCTACAAGTTCGAAGTATCGCGCACCGCCCGCACCATCTGGCAAAGCATCGTCTCGCCGGTGATTTCGACCTCGCTTTATTTCGTCGTGTTCGGCGCCGCGATCGGCTCGCGCATCACGCAGATCGAGGGCATCGCCTATGGCGCCTTCATCGTGCCCGGCCTGATCATGCTGATGCTGTTGACGCAAAGCACAATGAACGCCTCGTTCGGCATATATTTCCCGCGTTTCACCGGCACGATCTATGAAATCCTGTCGGCGCCGGTGTCATCGTTCGAAATCGCCTGTGGCTATGTCGGCGCGGCGGCGACCAAGTCGATCGTGCTCGGGCTGATCATTTTGGCGACGTCCTGGCTGTTCGTGCCGATGCATATCGCGCATCCGCTCTGGATGCTGGCCTTCCTGGTGCTGACCGGCGATCACCTTCAGCCTGTTCGGCTTCATCATCGGCATCTGGGCCGACGGCTTCGAACAGTTGCAGATCATTCCGCTGCTGATCATCACGCCGCTGACGTTCCTCGGCGGCACCTTCTATTCGACCCACGTGCTGCCGCCGTTCTGGCAGAAGGTCACGCTGTTCAACCCGGTGGTCTATCTGATCAGCGGCTTCCGCTGGAGCTTCTTCGAGATCTCGGACGTCAGCCCGCTGGTCAGCCTTGCCATGACGCTGGTGTTCTTAGGGATTTGTCTCGCGACAATCTGGTGGATTTTCAAGACCGGCTATCGACTGAAGAAGTAGCGAACGGGCCTATCGACCCACGGGCACTATTCCACCTGGGCACACCAATTGCCGCGGTTGCGATAATCGGCATACTGTACGGAAATCTTTGCTGACGGCGTTTATTCTCTTGTCTGCGGTCAGCGGGACCTAACCGTCTTACCGAGGCGAGCCACAGCACATGACTTTCCCTGCCGGTCTATCACTCGGCCCGATGCGTCGCGACGAAGCCGACATCCTCGTCGGCTGGGCCGCCGACGAAGGCTGGAATCCCGGCAAGGCCGACATCGACATCGCCTGGCAGACCGATCCGGAAGCCTTTATTGCCTTGCGCAAGGGCGACGAACTGGCCGGTGGCGGCACGATCTTCGCGTATGGCAAAGCCTACGGCTTCATGGGGCTTTTCATCATGCGCCGTGATCTGCGCGGCGAAGGCCTCGGCGAACAATTGTGGCATTACCGGCTTAAACGCTTGCGGGACCGGCTCGCGCCCGGCGCCTCGATCGGCATGGACGGCGTGTTCGCGATGGTGCCGTTTTATGAGCGCGGCGGCTTCGTCTTTTCCCATAACGATGTGCGCTACGAGGGCATTGCCAAAGGCACAATGGACCCGGCGGCGCGGCGGCTCGAACCGGCGATGTTCGAGACGATCGACCGGTTCGACCGCGCTTTCGTTCCGGCGCCGCGACCGGCATTTCTGCACCGCTGGATGTTCCAGCCGGGCGCTTATGCCATCGGACTATTCGAGAACGATCAATTGGCTGGCTACGGCGCTGCGCGGCCGGCGCGCACCGGTTTCAAGATCGGTCCGGTCTTTGCCGAACGCGCCGACATCGCCGAACGCCTCATCGCCAGCCTGTTCGCTTGCATTCCGGGCGAGCAGGTGCAACTCGACGTGCCGGAGCCCAACGCCGCCGGCGTGCGGCTGGCCGAGCGGTTCGGCCTTAAGCCGGTCTTCGGCTGCGCTTGTCTGTACAACGGTCCGAATCCGAACCTGCCGGTCGACAAGATTTTTGGCGTGACATCGTTCGAGTTCGGCTGAACTTAAAATCAGGGTTACCCGCTGTTCCTCAGGCCTGCCGAAATCCCGTTGATGGTCAGAAGCAGCCCGCGCAGGACTTTGGGATCGTCCTCTTCGGACCGGTGCGCGCGCAGCAAATCGACCTGTAAATGGTTCAACGGGTCGATATAGGGGAAGCGGTTTTCAATCGAGCGGGCCAGCAGCGGATTGGTCGCCAGCAAGCGGTCGGTCTCGGTAATCTCGAACAGCGCATCGATGGTCGTCGTGCGTTCGGTGCTCAGGCGCGCGAAGATGTCGCCGCGGAGTTTCGCGTCGGGAACCAGATCGGCATAGCGCGACGCGATCGCCATGCTCGACTTGGCCAGCACCATGTCCATGTTCGACAGTAACGTTTTGAAAAACGGCCAGTCGCGGGCCATGTGGCGCAGCAGCTGAATGTCATTGCCGGCGTTTTCAGCCAGCCACGCCTTGACGGCCGAACCGAAGCCGTACCAGCCCGGCAACATGACCCGACATTGCGACCAGCTGAACACCCAGGGGATCGCGCGCAGATCCGCGATTGCGCCGGAGCCCTTGCGTGACGCCGGGCGCGAACCGATGTTGAGCGTCGAAATTTCGTCGATGACGGTGGACGCGCGGAAATATTCGTTGAACCGCGGCGTTTCAAAAACCAGATCGCGGTAAGCCTTAAAGGCGAGCGCGGACAAACGCTCCATGGCTTGGGTGAATGGCTCCGGCACCGCGTCCTGCTGCGGGTGAAGAAGCGAAGCCTCCAGGGTCGCGGCGGCATGCACCTCGAGATTTCGCCGGCCGACTTCCGGATTGGTGTATTTGCTGGAAATAATCTCGCCCTGCTCGGTCAGGCGGATCTGGCCACCGACCGCGCCCGCCGGCTGCGCCAGAATGGCGTCAAAGCTGGGCCCACCACCACGGCCGACCGAGCCGCCGCGGCCATGGAACAGGCGCAGTTTCACGCCATGGCGCCGGCACAGATCGACCAGCCCGACCTCGGTCTTGTACAACTCCCAGCCCGAGGTGACGTAGCCGCCATCTTTGTTGCTGTCGGAATAGCCGAGCATCACTTCCTGAAGACCGCCGCGGCTGTCGAGCAGACGGCGATACTCCGGCGTCGAAAACAGCACTTCCATGATGTCGACGGAACGCCGCAAGTCGTCGATGGTTTCAAACAGCGGCACCAGGTTGAGCGCGCTTTTCCCGTCCTCGCTGATCAGGCCGGTCTCCTTCAACAGCACGGCCAGCCCCAACAGGTCCGACGCGTTGCGCGTGTTGGAGACAATGGCCGTGCGAATGGCGTCACCGCCGTAGGTGTCCAAGCCCTCGCGGGCCGTGCGCAAAACAGCGAGTTCTTTTGTTGTCTGCTCCGAATACCCATGACGCGGCCTGATCAGCGGCCGCTTCGAACGCAGTTCGGCGCTCAGCACCTGCCGGCGCTCGGCTTCGCTCTTGCCGGCATAATCGGTCCCGGGATCGACCGCCTCAAGCAGTTCGGCCAGGGTCGCGCTGTGAACATCGGAGCTCTGGCGCATATCCAAACGCGCCAGATGGAAGCCGAAGCAATCGACAGCCCGACGCAAGCTGCGCAGCCGGCCATTGGTCAAGGCGACAGAGCCATTCTGCGCCAGCGAATCGTGAATGACCCGAAGGTCCGCCAGCAACTCCGCCGCATTGCTGTAGGGCTCCGCAATTCCGAGCGGCTTGCGGGCCGGCGCCTCGCCATTGAGCTTCATTTGGGTCGCGGCTAAGCGCGCGTAGAACCAGGATAGCGCCCGCCGATAGGGTTCCGCCTGACGGTGCGGCGAGATATCGGGCGAGCGCGCGGCGTAGTCTTCCAGCTCTTTCGAGACCGTGACGATCAACGACGATAGCGGCAGCTCATTGCCGAGCTTGTGAATTTCCTCAAGGTAAAAATTCAAGGCCTGCGAACTTTGCCGGCGTAAGGTCTCGCGCAGGATATCGGCGGTGACGAACGGATTGCCGTCGCGGTCGCCGCCGATCCAACTGCCGATCGTCAGAAACGACGCCAGCGGCGTGTTTTCGGTGCTGCGGTCGGCGGCGGTGAGCTGGTCTTCAAGTGCGCCATAGACCCGCGGCAACTCACGGAAAAAGGTGTGATCGAAATAGCTCAGACCATTACTGACCTCATCGATCACGTCTAGCCTTGTCCGGCGCAGCAGATTGGTCTGCCAGAGCACGAGCACGGCCCGGCTCAAGCGATTGTCAATCTCGGCTTTTTCATCGGGGGTCAGATCGCTGCGTTCTTGCCGGGCTATCAGATCCGCGATCGCAATTTCCCGGCGCATCATCGTCCGGCGGCGAACCTCGGTCGGATGCGCCGTCAGCACCGGACTGATTTGGGCGTCATTGAAGAATGCTTTGACCTCGCTCGGCGAATGGCCCGCCGCGAAAGCGCGCGCCAGCGCATTGGCGATGGTGCCGCGCCGCGGCTTCGATCCGGCAATGGCATGGTGCCGGGTGCGGCGGATGTGGTGGTGATCTTCGGCGATATTGGCGAGGTGAGAAAAATAGCTGAACGCCCGGATCACTTGCACCGCCAGCGCGGGGTCGAGCCCACGCAAGATGTCTTCCAGTTCTCGTTTCGCCTTCTCATCGTCGGCGCGATGAAATTGGACCGAGGTCCGGCGAATGGTCTCGATCAGATCGAAAACGGCCTGCCCTTGTTGTGCCCGCACCGTGTCACCGAGCAGGCGGCCGAGCCAGCGGATGTCGTCGCGCAATGGCCGGTCTTTGTCCCCCGGGACAGAACCTTTTTCCGGCGAGCGGGCAGCATCTTGTCTCATCTTATCTCCGGCGCAACACGACGGAACGGGATTGCCATCCCTCAGGTCGCGCTACTTTAACTCATATGTCCGCGGTCATAGCCAACCCGGCATCGCCCATAGGCCACCTAAGCTTGCGACAGCGCATCCAGAATGCGCGCCCAGCTGCGAATGCCTTTGTGGTAGCATTTCAGGTCGAACTTCTCGTTCGGCGAATGCACCCGGTCGTCATCAAGCGCGAAGCCGACCAGCAGCGAATCCATGCCGAGCACGCTCTTGAAATCGGTGACAATCGGGATCGAACCGCCGGCGCCGACAGCGACCGCCTTCTTGCCCCACTCCTCGCCCAGCACATCGCGGGCTTTGTTGAGCGCCGGATTGTCGAACGACAATTGCAGCCCGCCACCCAGACCAAAATTGCCGAATTCGACTTTGCAGTCGTCCGGCAGCCGGGCTTTAACGAAGGCGCGGAAATTATCGCGAATTTTTTCCGGGTCCTGGTCCCCGACCAGACGGAACGACACTTTGGCCGACGCTTCGCCTGGAATGACGGTCTTGGCGCCCTCGCCGGTATAGCCGCCGATGATGCCGTTGATCTCGGCGGTCGGCCGCGTGGTGACCTGTTCGATCAGCATGCGATCCTTTTCGCCGGCCGAGTGTTTCAGGCCGATCGGGCCAAGAAATTTTTCTTCCGTCAGGCCGAGGCCCTTGAGGTCGGCTTTGATGTCGTCCGGCAGTTCCGGCACACCCTCGTAGAAACCGGGAATGGTGACGCGGCCGTTGTCGTCCCACATCGCGCCCAGGATTTTGGCCAGCAGCCGGATCGGGTTCTGGGCCGCGCCGCCGAACACGCCGGAATGCAGGTCACGGTCGGCGCAGGTGATCTTGACGTCTTCGTAGACCAGTCCGCGCAGCGAGGTGGTGATGGCGGGGGTCTCGGCGTCCCACATCGCGGTGTCGCAGACCAGCGCGAGGTCGAGTTTGAACTCCTCGGCATTGTCGCGAACGAAGGCAGGCAGGTTCCTGGAGCCGCACTCCTCCTCGCCCTCGATCATAGTCGTGATATTGAGCGGCAGCTTGCCGGTCACCGCCTTGTAAGCCCGGCAGGCCTCGACGAAGGTCATGAACTGACCTTTGTCGTCGCAGGCGCCGCGCGCAACGATGATCTTGCGGCCATCCGGCAAGGTTTCGATGCGCGGCTCGAATGGCGGCGTCTTCCACAAATTGAGCGGATCGACCGGCTGGACGTCGTAGTGGCCATAAAACAGCACACGCGGCCCGGATACGCCGTTCGACTTCGCCACCACAACCGGGTGGCCGTCGGTCGGCCGCACGCTGGCTTCGAAGCCGATTTCGGTCAGATCGGCCGCAACATGGTCGGCGGCGGCCCGGCATTGCTCCTTGTAGGCGGGATCGGTCGAAATCGATTGGATACGGAGCAGCGCAAACAGCCGCTCAACGCTCTGGTCGATATCCTGGTCGATGCGGCTCAAAACCGCGTCGAGTGTGCTCATTGTCGGGGTGCTCCTTGAACTAAGGTCGGTACGCTAGCAATGCGCGCGCGGCGTGAAAAGCTCTCTTCATGCAAAGTTGGCTTGTCGAAATCCTTTAATGAAGCCGGATTTGGCAAGGGGCGCTCCGCCGAGGCGGCGCCGGATACGGTAAGCGGCGCACCTATGCTGCATTGCGGCCCCAATCCATCGATAGGTCACGCCCGGGACAAGGCTGGTCGAGGACGGCACCGCCGCACACGCGTCCGGGTGCATGATTTACGGCCGCCGGCGCCGCCTGGGAACCACAACACCAAATGCGTTCGGGACCAGCTTGATTGCGAGCCCGTTTTGCGTCCACCCTCGAGAAGCCGCCGACAGCGCGACCGCGGCCTTCCGCCGCTTTCATCCGCGCTCAAGTAAAATCGCGATGCCTCCGCGACTCGGTATGACGTCGTCGCGCCTGATTTAGAAATTTTTAAGCAAACACGGCAGGAAGGCCCACCCAAGCTGAAAAAATACTGATGGTACTTCCACGTATAGTGCTAGCGGTATTCTTACACTCACCAGAACATCTCGGTGGCGTGCGCCGATCGCCATGAAATTGATCGGCAACACTCAAGACAAGCCAGACGACAAGACCCTTGGAATGACCTCAAGACACTCGATCCGATTACACCGGCAGCCACCAGGCGGCCGAAGGCGGCTGACGCTGCGCAATAGCCCGCATTTTTCCGAAACCGCTCGCGGCCGTTCACATTCAAGAATTGCCGCAATGAGATCGCGCCACGCGCTTGCTCGCAAAGCCGTGATCTAGACCACATCGTATGGAATTCATTGCCGCCTTGCATTTCATTCGTCGAGATGCGTTGGCGACGACAACAATCAACGCCATGACCGCGCTTCATACTTGTCATCGCGGTCAACGACGTTCAATATGTTTTGCAATCCGCTGTTATTGCGGGGCGTGAGGGGATCATGAACGAACTTGTCGCACGTCTCGTCGCCAATGTTGGCGTCGATCAAGCTTCCGCGGAAAAAGCCGTGGCCATCATTCTCGACTTCCTGCGCAAGGAAGGGCCCGCCGAAAAGATTCAGGCGTTGATCGACAAGATACCGGGCGCGGAAGCGCTGTTGGCGGCCCAGCAGGCCGACAGCGGCAGCGCCAGCATGTTCGCCATGGGCGGCCTGATGGGTGCCGGCACCAAAATGATGGGCGCGGGCCTGAGCATGGGCCAGGTCCAGGGCGTGACCAAGGAAACCATCAACTATGCCCGCGAAAAAGCTCGGCGACGATGCCGTCGGCGAAATCGTTGGGTCCATCCCTGGCTTGAGCCAGTTCATTTAATCGGTCCGTTTCGGACCGCCGAACACGCATTTAAAGAAGTCGAGGGAACCCGTATGTCCTACCCCATCACCGATATCGAAGGGATCGATGGCGAAGACCGCCAAGACCCTAAAATCGGTGGGGATCAGGTCAACGGAACGGTTGCTGGAGGCCGCGCGGACCGTCAAAGGCCGCAAGACGCTGGCCGAAAAAACCTGTTTTTGCGAAAAGCGGTTGCTGAGCTGGGCCAATGTCGCCGACCGAATGCGCATCAAAGGCATCAGCAAGGAATATGCCGAGCTTTTGCACCATGCTGGCGTCGATACGGTCAAGGAACTGAAATATCGCAATCCGGCCAATCTCGCCCGCGCCATGGCCGAAGCCAACACGAAACGCAAACTGGTGCGGCTGCTGCCATCCGAGAAAGTGGTCGGACGCTGGATCGAGCACGCCAAGAAATTGCCGATCAAGATTTCCTATTAGCCGATTATCGTTGCCTATGCGCCAATCGCGGTGAGTTCGGAGTCTGCTTGACAGCCTCCCGCAACCCGCGCAAATCGACGTTATGGCGCGCACTCAACCCATCACCGACATGGCTCAATCTGGGCCCAACCGGACGCCGGAACCACTGTCGGCTCTGCTGAAGCGCGGCCGGGCTCTGGTCATGGGCATTCTCAACGTCACGCCGGACTCGTTCTCCGACGGCGGCCAATTCTTCGATCCGGCGCGCGCGATTGCGCACGCCAGCGAGATGACAGCGCAAGGCGCCGACATCCTCGATATCGGCGCGGAATCTACCCGGCCCTATGGCGGCCAGCAGCCGGTCTCGGCCGACGACGAATTGGCGCGGTTGCTCCCGGTGGTGCCCGCGCTCGGCGTGTTCGGCGTGCCGGTTTCGATCGACACCATCAAGGCCAAAGTCGCCGAGTGGGCGCTCGACCACGGCGCGAGCATCGTCAACGACGTCTGGGGCCTGCAGCGCGACCCGGACATGGCCAGACTGGTCGCCGAGCGCGGCGTGCCGGTGATCGCCATGCATAACCGCGACGCCGCCGACGAAAACATCGATATCGTCGCCGACGTCATCGCCTTTTTCGAACGCACGCTCGAAATCGCCGACCGCGCCGGCATCGCGCGCGACCAGATCGTGCTCGACCCCGGCATCGGCTTCGGCAAGACGCCGGAGCAGAGCATCATCTGCCTGGCACGGCTCGACGCCTTCAAGCGCTTCGGACTGCCACTTCTGGTCGGCGCCTCGCGCAAACGCTTCATCAATAGCGTCACCCCGTCGCCGCCGGACCAGCGCATCGGCGGGTCGCTCGCCAGCCATCTCTATGCCGTCGCCCATGGCGCGGCCATCGTGCGGGTGCACGACGTGGCCGAGACCGTGCAGGCGCTGCGGGTCACCGAGGCCATCGAGGCCGGCGCGAAAGAAATTTGAAAATGAACGACCGTATTTTCATCAAGGGTCTGTCGCTGCACGCCTATCACGGCGTCCTGGCGTACGAATCCAAGGTCGGGCAGACCTTCACCATCGATCTCGATCTCGACATCGACCTGACCGACGCTGCCCGGTCCGACAAGGTGAAAGACACCGTCTCCTACGATCAGGTCGCCACCTGCGCCAGCGATGCGTTTTGCGCGCAAAGCTATAAGCTGATCGAAGCCGCCGCCGACCGGGTCGCCGATGCCATCCTCAAGGCGTTCCCGCGCATTCGGACCGTTGCCGTGACGATCCATAAGCCGCATGCGCCGATCGCCGCGACGTTCAGCGACGTCGGCGTCACGATCATGCGCAGCCGGCAAAAATCCAAACCATGACCGGCGCGCAGCGCGCGCAAGCCTACCTCGCGCTCGGCGGCAATGTCGGCGACAGCCGGGCCATTCTCGACCGGGCGGTGGCGATGCTGTGCGACGGCACGCAAGTCCGGCTGACCGCGCGCTCGTCGGACTATTCGACGCCGCCCTGGGGCGTCGAAAACCAGCCGCCTTTCATCAACCTATGCATCGCGGTCGAGACCACGCTCGGCCCGCACGAATTGCTGGCCCGCGCCCATCAGGTCGAACGAGCGCTCGGCCGCGACCGCGCCCATGAGACGCGCTGGGGCCCGCGCACCGCCGATATCGACATTATCGCCTATGACGATCTCGCCCTCGACGAAGACGGCCTGATCCTGCCGCACCCCCGCCTGTTCGAGCGCGCTTTCGTGCTCAAGCCGCTGGCCGAAATCGCCGGCGAGCGCGTCATCGCCGGGCCAAAACTTGCGCGAGGCGCTGGCCAAGGTCGACAGCGGCGGTATTGAACAGCTGCCGCCGCGATCCTGACGGCATGTAATTTGCGTTATCGCAATGGCGATAAAGCACGGACTATGGCAATTTGAACGCATGAAAGACCACCTCGCCCTCGCCACCGAATTCCCCGCCACCGACGCCACCGAATGGCGCAAACTGGTCGATACCGCGCTGAAAGGCGCGTCGTTCGACAAGCGCCTCGTCAGCCAGACCTATGACGGCCTGCGGGTCGAACCGCTGTACCCGCGCGCCAAGGACGCGACGCCGGTCGCCGGCCGTGCGCCCGCCACCGCCTGGACCGTGATGCAGCGGATCGATCATCCCGATCCGACAGCCGCCAACCAACAGGCGCTGCAGGACCTGGAAAACGGCGCCAGCGGCCTGAGCCTGGTCTTTGCCGGCGCGCCCAGCGCGCGCGGTTTCGGCGTGGTCGCCGACAAGCTTGACGCCCTTGAGCAGACCCTTGCCGGCGTGATGCTCGATCTGATCCCGTTGCGCGTTGAGACCGCGCCGTTTGCCGGCCGTCCGGTCGCCACCTTGATCGAAACGCTGGTGACGAACCGCAAACTCGACCCATCGGCGCTGGCGATCGATTTCGGCCTCGATCCGGTCGGCGACTTTGCCCGCACCGGCGCCGCGATCTTGCCGTGGCCGGAATTGTCGGCACGCGCCGGTGCGACCGCGAAAGATCTAAAGGCCAAAGGCTTCGCCAAGGCCCGCTTCCTGCGCGCCGATGGCCGCGCCGTGCACGAGGCCGGCGGCTCGGAAGCGCAAGAACTTGCCTTCGTCGTCGCCACCGGCATTGCCTATTTGCGTCTGCTGGAAGCCGCCGGCTTTACGCTCGACGAAGCGCGCGACCGCATTTCGTTCCTGCTGGTCGCCGACGCCGACGAGTTTCTCACCATCGCCAAATTCCGCAGCTTTCGGAAATTATGGGCGCGGGTCGAGCAGGCCTGCGGTCTCGCGCCGAAGCCGGCTTATGTCGCAGCGGAGACGGCATGGCGCACGATGACGCAACGCGATCCGGACGTGAACATGCTGCGCATGACGATCGCGGTCGCCGCCGCCGGCCTTGGCGGCGCCGACAGCATCGTCGCCCTGCCGCATAGCGCCGCGCTCGGCCTGCCCGACGCTTTCGCGCGCCGCGTCGCGCGCAACACGCAACTCGTTCTGTTGGAAGAATCGAACCTCGCCAAGGTCAGCGATCCGGCTGCCGGCTCCGGCGCGATTGAACATCTGACGAACGAGATGTGCACGACCGCCTGGTCGCAGATGCAGGAGATCGAAAACGCCGGCGGCGTCTGGACCGCGCTTGAGAGCGGCCTGATCCAGAACGATATCGCCAAAGTGCGCGCCGCGCGCCAGACCGCGATCGCGCGCCGCAAGGATGCGCTGACCGGCACCAGCGATTATCCCAATCTCGGCGAAAAATCGCCGGCGGTGCTCAAGGTTGCGAAGGTCGCGGCTCCGAAGACGAACGCCGCGGCGGCAACCACCGAGCCGCTGCCGAGCATTCGGCTCGCCGAACCGTTCGAAGCGTTACGCGACAAGTCCGACACGCTGGCCGCCAAGACCGGCGCCCGGCCGAAAGTGTTTATGGCCAGTCTCGGCAAATTGGCCGACTTCACCGCGCGCGCGATGTTCGCCAAGAACTTCTACGAAGCCGGCGGCATCGAAGCGCTCGGCAATGACGGCTTCAAGGATCAGGCCGGCGATGGTCGCGGCGTTCAAGGCCTCCGGCGCCAAGCTGGCCTGCCTGTGTGGGTCGGACGCGAGTTACGCCGAACAGGCCGCTGACGCCGCCAAGGCGCTGACCGATGCCGGCGCCATCGTTCATCTGGCCGGCCGGCCGGGCGAACTGGAAACCGCGCTGAAGGAGGCCGGCGTGAAAGCCTTCATATACGTGGGCTGCGACGTGCTTTCGACCTTGCAGGCGGCCTATGATAGTCTGGCAACAATCAGGACGTAACGTTGAACTCCCGTGCGGGACATATGCGCGAACGATTCTCACCACGCGTGGATCGGCCAAAATATCTGGCTGCGATAACGGCGACGTGGCGGTCGCTTCACAGCTTATTGGAGTACTCGGATCCGTCGATAGGTCGAGATTCGGACTGTTTGATGCGGCACTTTTGGCGGCATCGTATTCTGCGTGTTGCTGGCGCCGCTGCCGGATCTGCGTATTCCGCCGCTCGGCTATCGTCAGTTTCTCGAAAATACCGACGTTCTACATGGCCGCCGGCGCATGACTTTCTGCTGCGCATTTGTGCCGGAACCAATGTCTTGTACAGTTTGGGCGCGGTTAGGCGCTGCAAATCACGGCGATCGGATGTACAGACCGTGGTCGGAATTCCATCGGTGCCGACCGGATACGCGAGCTTGGTGGCGGTTCATCTTCGGAACGGCCATGCGCGGACTATGCGAAGAGCTCGATGACTCAAATGGAAGGCGCAGTCCGATCATGAGCCAGATTCCGAATTTCGCCACGCGTCGATTTCGCCGACACGCCGGTACGCCACTGACGCAGCTGCGGCCGCCGCCCTGGATGACGCCGGAAGCCATCCCGGTGAAGCCGGTCTATGGCGAAGCCGATCTCGCCGGGCTCGACTTCCTCGAAACTTATCCCGGCAAGGCGCCGTATCTGCGCGGGCCCTACCCGGCGATGTATGCGGCGCAGCCCTGGACCATCCGGCAATATGCCGGCTTCTCGACGGCGGAAGATTCCAACGCCTTCTACCGGCGCAATCTCGCCGCCGGCCAGAAAGGTCTCTCGATCGCCTTCGATCTCGCCACCCATCGCGGCTACGACTCGGATCATCCGCGCGTCGCCGGCGATGTCGGCATGGCTGGCGTCGCCATCGATTCCATTTACGACATGCGCACTTTGTTTTCCGGCATCCCGCTCGACAAGATGAGCGTGTCGATGACCATGAACGGCGCGGTGCTGCCGGTTCTCGCGCTCTATATCGTCGCCGGCGAGGAACAGGGCGTGCCGCACGCCAAATTGTCGGGCACGATCCAGAACGACATCCTCAAAGAATTCATGGTGCGCAACACCTATATCTATCCGCCCGGGCCGTCCTTGCGCATCATCTCCGACATCTTCGCTTACACCTCGGCCGAGATGCCGAAGTTCAATTCGATTTCGGTGTCCGGCTATCACATGCAGGAAGCCGGCGCGACGCAGGACCTTGAACTTGCCTATACGCTCGCCGACGGCGTCGAATATGTCCGCGCCGGCATCAAGGCCGGGCTGACCATCGATCAGTTCGCGCCGCGCGTGTCGTTCTTCTGGGCGATCGGCATGAATTACTTCATGGAGATCGCCAAGCTGCGCGCCGCCCGCATGATCTGGGCCAAGCTGATGAAGCCGTTCAAGCCCGAAGATGCGCGCTCGCTGTCCTTGCGCACGCATTCGCAGACTTCGGGCTGGTCGCTGGCGGCGCAAGACGTGTTCAACAACGTCTCGCGCACCATGATCGAAGCGATGGCGGCGACGCAAGGCCAGACCCAGTCGCTGCACACCAACGCGCTCGACGAAGCCTTGGCGCTGCCGACCGATTTTTCCGCCCGCATCGCCCGCAACACCCAGATCGTGCTGCAACAGGAAGCCGGCGCCACCCGCATCGTCGATCCGTGGGGCGGCTCTTATTACGTCGAGAAGCTGACCTACGATCTCGCCGCCAAGGCCTGGGCCCATATCGAAGAGGTCGAAGCGCTTGGCGGCATGACCAAGGCGATCGAGGCCGGCATTCCGAAGCTGCGGATCGAGGAAGCCTCGGCCAAGACGCAGGCCCGCATCGATGCCGGCATGCAATCGGTGATCGGCGTCAACAAATATCAGCCGACCGACGAAGCGCCGATCGACGTTTTGAAGATCGACAACACCGCCGTGCGCAACATGCAGCTTGACAAGCTCGCGCGCCTGCGCGCCGAGCGCGATCCGGTCGTCTTGCAGGAAGCGCTCGACGCGCTGACCCGCGCGGCCAGCGGCAACGGCAATCTGCTTGGAACTCGCGGTCGACGCCGCGCGCGCCAAGGCGACCGTCGGCGAGATTTCGATGGCGCTCGAGAAAGTTTATGGCCGGCACGTCGCCTCGATCAAAGCGATCACCGGCGTCTACAAGCGGGAGGTCGGCATGACGCCTGCCGTCGAACAAGTGCGTGAAGCGGTCGAAGCCTTCGAGGCCGCCGAAGGCCGCCGCCCGCGCCTGCTGGTCGCCAAGATCGGCCAGGACGGCCACGACCGCGGCCAGAAGGTGATCGCATCGGCCTTCGCCGATCTCGGCTTCGACGTCGACATCGGGCCGCTGTTTGCCACGCCCGAAGAAGCCGCCCGCCAGGCGGTCGAAAACGACGTGCATATTCTCGGCGTCTCGTCGCTGGCCGCCGCGCATCTGACGCTGGTGCCGGAACTGAAGAAGGAACTGGCCGAGCAAGGCCGCGACGACATCATGATCGTGGTCGGCGGCGTCGTGCCGCCGCAGGATTACGACGCACTGATGAAGTCCGGCTGCGAAGCGATCTTCCCGCCCGGCACGGTGATCGCCGACGCCGCCTTGAAACTGCTCAAGACGCTGCATCACCGCCTGGGGCACGACCAAGAGGCGGCGGAGTGAAATCATCATTGACGCGATTCTTCGCCCGTGCCGGCATCGCCGCGCTGTGCGCGCTGTCGTTGTCGGGCTGCATCGATTCCGGCTCGCCGATCCTGGTCGATGCCGAACCGGTGTTCGGCCAGCAACTGAATTTGCAGTTCTATGGCCTGCATAAAGGCTACGCCCACGACGAGCACCAGGCCACCTATCGCTGGAACGGCGCGTTCTATGCTCTTGCCCGCGGCCGCATGCGCGACTTCAGCGGATTTTCGGCCCACCCGTTCGAGAACGGCGACTACATCCTTCAGGCCACACCATCCAACCACGCGCGCATCACCGAATATGCCGTCATGCATAAGTTGGCCGAAGGCGTGTTTCAGGTTCTGCCGATCGATCAGGACGACGCCGACGAGCAGACCCGCGTGCTTTATTGCAAACGCGTCGACAAGTCGGCCTGCCGGATCGAGACGCGCGACGAGCTGTTCGCCTTTGCCCGCTTCACCGCCGCGCGCGATCACGACAATGGCGGGCTGGTGCTGCGCCTGCCGGACGCGCCCGAACGGCGCAAGCGCCCGACCCGGCGGCGGCGCTAGGGCCGCATGAGTAAAGCCCGGCCTTCCGATCTGGCCGCCGGCATTCGCGCCGGCAACCGTGCGACCTTGGCGCGCGCCATTACGCTGATCGAGAGCACGCGGGCCGACCACCGCCAGACCGCGCATCTTTTGGTGCAGGAACTGTTGCCGCTGACCGGCCAGGCAATCCGGCTCGGCATCACCGGGGCGCCCGGCGCCGGCAAATCGACCACCATCGACGCGCTCGGCGCGATGCTGACTTCGCAAGGCCACAAGGTGGCGGTGCTGGCGGTCGACCCGTCGTCGAGCCGCACCGGCGGATCGATCCTCGGCGACAAGACGCGGATGGCGCGGCTGGCCATCGACCCGAACGCTTACATTCGCCCGTCGCCGTCCTCCGGCACGCTCGGCGGCGTCGCCGCCAAGACCCGCGAGACCATGCTGGTCTGCGAGGCCGCCGGCTACGACGTCGTGATCGTCGAGACCGTCGGCGTCGGCCAATCGGAAACCGCGGTCGCCGACATGACCGATTTCTTTCTGGTGCTGATGGTCGCCGGGGCCGGCGACGAATTGCAGGGCATCAAGAAGGGCATCGTTGAACTGGCCGACATGATCGCGGTCAACAAGGCCGACGGCGACAACATCGCGCGCGCCAATATCGCGGCGGCCGATTATCGCGGCGCGCTGCACATTCTGGCGCCGCGCACGCCGACCTGGTCGCCGCCGGTGGTGACCTTCTCGGCACTGACCGGCGACGGCATCCCGCAACTGTGGAGCCAGATCCTGTCGCACAAGGACAAGATGACGGCGACCGGCGAACTGGCCGAGCTGCGCCGCGCCCAGCAGGTCAAATGGATGTGGACGCTGCTGGAAGAACGCCTGACCGCACGGCTGCGCGGCGACCCGACGGTGCGCGCCCAGGTGAAGCAAGCCGAAACCCAGGTCGCCGCCGGCACGCTGGCGCCGACCTTGGCGGTCGAGCAGATCGCGGCATTGTTGGGCGTGTAAATTTCCGGGCAAGCAAAGCTCCGCCGCCCCTGTTGTTTGTCGAGGCCCGGGCAAGGCCTGTCTTTCTTGGTTCCCTCAAACACGAGGGGATGGCGCGCCACGCGGCGCAACCTTAGTCCTTCGGTCGCACCTTCATCGCAGACAAGTTTACGCCGTCTGCGCAAACCGAATGCGGCAAGGTGCGGCGCCGCCTGGCGCGCCACCGCGATGTCTTTTCCGGCGTCCGGGCCGCGCTTCTAGCCAGGGGTTTCCCCCACGCTATCAGCCAGCTCCTGGCGGGAGATCATAGTGTCCCCGGGCGGAGCCCCGGCGCCGCCCGAGCGCTGAGGGTGCGTAATCCCTCAGCCCGCGGGCATCGCATCCCGCTCCACCGTCACGACGCCTCATGAAAGCGCCCTCGTTGAGCGGGAATAGAAGGACTATAATCCAAGAATATAGATGGGTCAATAGTCCTAGGAAAAAAATACCCACGAGCGGACCCTTGAAAGTCTCGTCGCCGTGATTGCCAAGCACACCGTTGAATTTGCGGCGCTTGAAGGTGCCGGTATTTGCCGCCACCCCCGATCTGTTCAGAGCGCTCGCGGCGCTGCCGAAGGCGACGGTGAACAAATTGAAAGCCGGAAAGCTGGTCGAGGCGGATGAAAACAGCGCCTGGCTGGTGCCGCAATGGCTGTATCAGTCGGTCTATGAATGGACGCAAACCTTCGCGCCGGGCCGAACCGACGTCGATATTTCCTATCAACCGGTCTCCGGCGCCGGCAACGATTACGACGCCTATTACCCCGGCGGATCGAAAGCCAAACGTTATTGTCTGACCGACGCCACCGGGCGACAGCTCGCCAAGCTCAAGGCCGATGGCCCTACGCCGGAGCCGACGACGGTCGGCTACATTCTCAAGACAGCGCGCAACTGGCACGGGCCGATCGGCACGTTTCATCTCACCGTCGCCGACAAGAACGCGATCGCCAGCTTTTGCGTGCCGGACGGCCTGAAGGCCGCCGGCGACGGCAAGACCTGGACGGCGACGAATTTCGTGCCGAAGCAGGACCTGCACGTCGTGTTCTATTATCGCGAACCTCCGCAATAGATCGGTGTGCCGCCGGTCCATGCGTGCTCCCCAGCACCGGCTTGCGGCCTGGAAACGGACCGCCCAGGTTGTACCCCCGGCCACAGCCAGAACGGTAAAAATCTTAAAATGAAAAGTGTCCCGGATTGCAGTACGAATTAATTTATCTAAACAATTACGACGCACGCGCCGGGCAAAATCCGCCGACTTTTTCACATTTGGAAACAACCAATAATTGATGTTATTTTAGATGAAGTTGTATTTTGCGCGATTATTAATTACACGGTTGTAATTCGGTATTTGGGGGCACTTCAGCGCGCATTGGGACCCGCCCTTTCCAAAGCGGGACCAGGCCGCCACGCAAGCGTCGATTATGCCGCAGAAAGCCGCATCATGAGCCAAGCCATTTCGCTTCTCGGCGAGCTCGAAACAGCCTTGAAGGACGGATCTTCCGAAAAGCGGATCGCCACTCTCAGACAAGTCACGGATCTGTTTCTCGGCGAGGCCGAACGCCTCAACGAGCACCAGATCGGCGTTTTCGACGACCTGCTGATGCATCTTGTCGAAAAAGTCGAAACCAAAGCACTGGTGCAGTTGAGCACCAGCCTGGCCAACGTCGCCAATGCGCCGACGCAAGTCGCCCAAACCCTGGCCCGCAATGCCGAGATCTCGATCGCCGGCCCGATCCTGACGAATTCAATCCGCCTGGCCGACAGCGACCTCATTGAAATTGCCCAGTCCAACAGCCAGAGCCATTTGGCCGCCATTTCCGGGCGGACAACGCTGACAGAAGCGGTGACTGACGTTCTGGTTGAACGCGGCGACCAGAACGTCGCCCATGTGCTGGCCGGCAACGCCGGCGCGAATTTTTCCGCGTCAGGCTATTCCGCGCTGGTCAAAAAATCGGAAACCGACGCCGGCCTTGTCGAACGGCTGGGCCGGCGGCTCGACATTCCACCCAACCTGCTTCGCCAGCTTCTGTCGCGCGCCACCGATATCGTGCGCTCGCGACTGCTGGCCTCGGCGCCGCCCGAGATGCAGAGCAAAATCCAAAGCGCGCTCGCCGACATCGCCAAAGACGTCTCGATGGAAGCCGACAAGCCGCGCGACTACAGCGCGGCCGAGGCCGAGGTGAAAGAGCTCAACCGGCAGGGCAAGCTGAACGAAGCGCTGCTGCTCGGCTTTGCCCAAGCCAACAAAGTCGAACAAATGACCACGACGCTGGCCCTGTTCTGCGGCACATCATCCAAGGTCATCGAGCAATTGATGAAGTCCGCCAGTCACGACGGACTGGTGATCGCCTGCAAGGCCGCCAAACTCAATTGGCCGACATTCGCCGCCCTGCTGAAAGCCCGCCTCGTCCATCACACCGTGTCGGAATACGAGCTCGAAACGGCCCGGGATTCATTTCTCGCGCTGTCGCAGGCGTCCGCGCAAAGAACGATCCGGTTTATGAGCGTTCAGCAGGCCACGAAAGCGGGATGACGAGTTGCTATTTATCATTCAGTGGTGCTTCGGGGGAACACAGGGTGAAAAGCGACAGTCGGAAGGATGACGATGTCACCTTTGTTGAAAGCCGGCGCGAGCCGCGCATTATTCTGAGCGTCCCCGCCCGCTACAGCTTGGCAAACCAACGCGACGCCGGCGGCAATCGGCGCGAATTTTCCGGCCGGCTCGTCAATATTTCTCTGCACGCCATGGCGCTGGTGGCCCCCGTGATCGGCGACATCGGCGAGCCGGTGACAACGCACAGCGATGAGTTCGGAGCGTTCGAAGGATCCATCATCCGCGTGCTCGACCAAGGCTTTGTCATGGCGATCGAGACCTCCGCCGACATGCGGGCGATGCTGGAGTCGAAGATCCATTTCTATGAAAACATCAAAAATCATGACGTGCCGGACCGGCGCCGCAGCAAGCGCATCGTCCCGCCGGACACCGATTCAATCCTGATCTTCGCCGACAATAAACGGATGAAGTGCCGCGTGATCGATATCTCCGCGACCGGCGCCGCCGTGTCCGCCGAGATCACGCCGCCGATTGGAACGCCGCTTGCCGTCGGCAAGCTGGTCGGACGCGTTGTCCGTCACCTTCCCAATGGCTTCGCCGTTCAGTTCGTTTCATAAATCAGCCCGTATCATAAATATGCTGACCGAGATCGGCGGTATCCGCGCATGACCGCGACAGCCTGCCCCGGCCGCGGCCTGGGCCGTCCCGGCTTTCGCCCACCCGATGGCTGTGACACAGTCGCGCGGTCATGGTCACGCCGATGCTCAAGCCAACTCTCACGCTCCTCATCACCGGCTTCGGCCCGTTTCCCGGCGCGCCGTTTAATCCGACGGACAGACTGGTGCGGCATCTGGCGCGGCTGCGGCGGCCGGCTCTGGCCGATGTGACGCTTGTCGGCCATGTGTTCGAGACCGGCTATGCCGCGGTCGACCGCGATCTGCCGCGCCTGGTTGCCGAACACCGGCCCGACGCCATTTTGATGTTCGGGCTGGCGAGCCGCGCCAAGCGGCTGCGGATCGAGACCCGGGCGCGCAATGCGCTGGCGCTGCTGCCCGGTGTCGACGGCAAGGCGCTGCGGCGTAGCGTGATCGCGCCCGGCAGTCCCGCCGCCTTGCCCCTGCCCGCGCCGGCACAACGCCTGCTGCGGGCAACCCTGACGGCGCATGTGCCGGCACGGCTGTCACGCGATGCCGGGCGGTATTTGTGCAATTACCTGTGCTGGCGCGCCGCCGAGGCGGTGGCCTCAGGCAACGGCCCGCGCCTGGCCGCTTTCGTGCATGTGCCGCCGGTGGCGCGTAATCCGCGGGCCAAAGGACAGACTGGCGCTTTTTTCTCCGTTCGTCCCGCGAAAGCGGGGACCCAGCGGCCAAAGAACTGGGTCCCCGCTTTCGCGGGGACGAACGGTTGAGAGCACCTGCTCCACTCACGGCCGGCGATTTGCTGCGAGCGGGCGAAAATGTTTTGGTTACAATGCTTTCCGCCGTTAACCGGGTTTAATCCTCTGCCCGCCACAATGGCGGCATGACCATCAGCCGCCGTCATCTGCTCGCCGGATCAGCCGCCGCGACCGCCGTATTTGCGGCGCCGCTCTCGGCCACGCTGGCGCAAGGCCTTAACGCCGACCATTTCGGCCTGCGGGCGAACGCGCCCGAGGATCAATCGCGCGCCTTGCAGCGCGCCATCGACGAGGCGGCGCGCGCGCACCGGCCGTTGTGGCTGAGGCCCGGCAGCTATCGCGCCAGCAATCTGCAATTGCGCGCCGGCAGCCGGCTGACCGGCGTGCGCGGCGACACCCGCCTCATCCTGACGCAAGGTCCGGCGCTGCTGACGGCGCAGGGCGTCGAAGCGGTGACGCTGACCAATCTCACGCTCGACGGCGGCAACCGCCCGCTCGACGGCAATGGCGGGCTGATCAATTTCATGGCCACCCGAAATGTGCAGATCGCCGACTGCGCGATCAGCGCCGCCCATGGCAACGGCATCGCGCTTTATCGGTGCAGCGGCGCGGTGACCGGCAACCGCATCACCGGTTCGTCGGACAACGCCATTTTCAGCAACGACAGCAAAATCACGATCAGCGGCAACACGATCGCCAAATCCGGCAATGGCGGCATCCGGGTCTGGCGCAGCCGGAAAGAGAGCGACGGCAGCGTGATCGACAGCAACATGATCGAGGATACGCAAGCGCGCGGCGGCGGCGACGGCCAGAACGGCAACGCCATCAATGTCTACCGCGCCGCCGACGTGACCGTACGCAACAATGTCATCCGCGGCGCGGCGTTTTCCGCCATTCGCGGCAACGCCGCCTCGCATATCCTGATGACCGGCAATCAATGTTTCGCGCTCGGCGAAGTCGCGATCTATTCCGAATTCGACTTCGAGGATGCGACGATCGAGAACAATTCGATCGACACCGCGGCGGTCGGCATCGCCGTCACCAACATGGACAAAGGCGGTCACGGCGCGGTGGTGCGCAACAACGTCATCCGCAACATGATCAACAAGCGGCCGCAAGGCGGGCCGGATTCATATGGCGTCGGCATCGGCGCCGAGGCCGATACCGACGTGATCGGCAACACCATCGAAAACGCGCCGGTCATGGGTATCGGCGTCGGTTCGGGCAAATATCTGCGCAACGTGACTGTCAGCCGAAACATCGTGCGCCAGATCGGCATCGGCATCGGCGTCTCGGTGGTCGAGGGCGCCGGGATCGGCGGTGATTACCGACAACCTCATCAGCGGCGCCCGCGCACGGCGCCATTGTCGGCATGGCCTGGGACAAGCCGGCGACCGGCGATCTGATGTTGGACGGGGCCGAGAAATATCCGAACGTGAAGCTGAGCGGCAACCGGGTGAGCTGACGGCGGCGCGGGTGACCGCGATTGTCATGCGAGACGACCAGGCCTGCCACGTTTGCGCCGCGAACCGTGCCTATATTCAGCGTCCATGCCGGTCCTCAACCGCCTCAAACGCCGCACCAAAATCATGCTGCTGATCTTTGCGATATTTTCTCGCGCCGCTATTCTCGCGCGCGCGGCGCTTCTATGCCGCGGGCGACGGCGCGCGCTCGTGGCGCGACGCCGACTGGTCGTCGACCGGGCGTGCTGCCGCGGGCGGCCGATTACAAACCGGCGCGGCTGATCGTGTTCACCGGCACCACCGGCGCCTGGAAGGGCATTTTCTCGGTCCATAGCTGGATCGTGTTCAAGCCGGCCGGCGCCACAAATTGGACGCGCTATGACGTCGTCGGCTGGGGCCGGCCAGTGCGCGCCAATGGCTGGCCGGCCGACGGCCGCTGGTACGGCAACACGCCGGTGGCGATCGCCGACGTGTCGGGCGACGAGGCCACCCGCCTGATCCCCAAGGTCGAGCGCGCGGTGCACAACTACAGCTATAACCGCGTACGGCGATTACCGGATCTGGCCGGGGCCGAACTCAAACAGCTTTACCGCCGCCGTGCTGCGCGCGGTGCCGGAACTCAAAGTGGCGCTGCCGGCCAACGCCGATCGGCCGCGACTACCGCGCCGGCTTTTACGCCGGCCGCACCGACTGCGGCACCGGCGTCGAACTCAACGCCTATGGGCTGGCGGCCCTGAAGGTCGGCTGGGTCGAGGGTTTCGAGGTCAATCTGCTCGGACTGGTGGCCGGGCTCGATCTGCGCCATCCGGCGCTGAAACTGCCGGGCTTCGGCCGGATCGGCGTCGAATCGCCGGTCGCGACCGCGTTGGCGCGCTGAAACGGCCCTCGTTTTCCCCGACTCACGCCGATTTGTGCGTCTTTGACGCTAATGGGGGTAACGTTTGGCCCGGAACATGCGAATTGGACCTGTATAGGTTCATTCGCAAGGCCCGAAAAAAATGCGCGACACGCTGCCGCTGCTCGACAAAATTTCGTTTCCGGCCCTCACGCGCGGCAAGCTCGATACGCTGCAGATCAATGTCGGCTATCGCTGCAACCAGACCTGCTTTCATTGCCACGTCAATGCCGGGCCGAACCGCACCGAGGAGATGGCCGCCGACGTGGCCGAGCTGGTGCTCGACTTCATCAAGCGCCGCGAGATCGCGCACGCTCGACATCACCGGCGGCGCGCCGGAACTGAACGCCAATTTCCGCCGCATGGTGACGGGCGCGCGCGCGCTCGGCGCCAAGGTGATGGACCGCTGCAACCTCACCATTCTGGAACAGCCGGGCCAGGAAGATCTCGCGCGAGTTTCTGGCGGCCAACCGAGGTCGAGGTGGTCGCCTCAATGCCGTGCTATCTCGAAGACAATGTCGAGGCCCAGCGCGGCAAAGGCGTGTTCGATGAATCGATCCGCGGCTTGCAGACGCTCAACGCGCTCGGCTACGGCCGCGACCCGGAGCTGCCCTGAATCTCGTCTACAATCCGCAAGGGCCGTCGCTGCCGCCGGCGCAGGCCTCGCTCGAAGCAAGACTACAAGCGCGTGCTCGGCGAGCACTACGGCATCGTGTTCAATCAGCTGTTCGTGCTCGCCAATATGCCGATCCAGCGCTTCGGCTCGATGCTGGTGACCAAAGGCGAGTTCGACGGCTATCTCGGCCTGTTGCAGGACGCCCATCTCGACGCCAATCTCGACGGCGTCATGTGCCGGCAACGCTGATTTCGGTCGATTACAAAGGCTACGTGTTCGACTGCGACTTCAACCAGATGCTCGATCTGCCGTTCCCTACGACGGCAAGAAGCGCGTGCATCTGTCGGACCTGCTCGACGCCGAGCTCGCCGGGCAATCCGATCCGCGTCGCCGGCCATTGTTACGGCTGCACCGCCGGCCAAGGCTCGAGCTGCGGCGGCGCGCTTAAAGAAGCGGCGGAATGAACGTCGTGCCGCAGACATCGCGGCGGTGGAGGAAGAAGCCGGCCGGGTTTGCCCGCTCGACTATACCTATGCGCCGAGCGTGTTCGCGCGCGCGCCGGACTTCACGCTGAAACGCTTTATGTCGTCGGCGGGCTGTACGGCAATCTCGCCGCGCTTGAGCGCGATCAAGGCGCTGGCGGCGCAGGAACCGTCAAAGCCCGAGATCGTGTTCAACGGCGATTTTCATTGGTTCGACGCCGAGCCGGACTGGTTCGCCGACCATCGAACGCGGCGTGTCGCCCTATCGCGCGCTGCGCGGCAATGTCGAAACCGAGATCGCGCGGCCCGGCGACATCGGCGCCGGCTGCGGCTGCGCCTATCCGCCGAGCGTGTCGGGCGACGGTGGTGACGCGCTCGAACGAGATCATCGCGCAGATCCGCGACGTCGACGCCGCCCGACGCCCGCCAACGGCTTGGCCACTTGCCGATGCATCTGGTCGCGCAAGTCGGGCCTTTACGCGTCGGCATCGTGCATGGCGACGCCGCGGCGCTGGCCGGCTGGCGCTTCGCGCAAGACGAACTCGACAATCCAAAACGGCGCGACTGGCTCGCCGACATGCATAGCGCGGCGCAGGTCGACGTCTTTGCCTGCACCCATACCTGCCTGGCGGCGCTGCGCGATTTCGATTTCGGCGGCGGGCGGCTGACGGTCATCAACAATGGCGCGGCCGGCATGCCGAATTTCAAAGGCAACCGCTGCGGCGTCATCACCCGCATCGCGACGACGCCCTCGCCGCATACGCCGCTCTATGGCGCTGCAACGCGATGGCCTCCATATCGACGCGCTGGCGGTCGACTACGATACCGAGGCGTTTCTGGCGCGCTTTATCAAGCGCTGGCCGCCCGGCTCGCCGGCTTATGAATCCTATTACAACCGCATCGTCGACGGCCCGGACTTTGCGTTGGCGCAGGCCGCGCCAAGAAGCGACAACGAATGACACTCTCGATCGTCATGCCGGTGCTGAACGAAGCCGCGCAGATCGAAGCGGCGCTGACAGCCTTGCAGCCTTATCGCGCGCGCGGCGTCGAGGTGATCGTCGCCGACGGCGGCAGCAACGACGGCACCGCCGATAAAGCCGCGCCGCTGGCCGACAAGGTCGTGAGCGCACCGCGCGGGCGCGCCTTGCAAATGAATGCCGGCGCGGCGGCGGCCTCGGGCGACGTGCTGTTGTTCCTGCATGCCGATACGCATTTGCCCGCCGATGCCGACAAGCTTGTGCTGGATGGACTGACAAAGTCCCAGCGACAACTGGGGCCGCTTCGACGTTCGCATCGACGGCGGCGGCCTGCTGCCGCTGATCGCCTTGATGATGAACGCGCGCTCGCGGCTGACCTCGATCTGCACCGGCGATCAGGCGATGTTCGTCACGCGCGCGACGTTCGACCAGGCCGGCGGCTTTCCCGCCATCGCGCTGATGGAAGACGTGCAATTGTCGGCGACGCTCAAGCGCATCGGCAGGCCGTTGTGCCTGACCGCGCGCGCCGTCACCTCGCCGCGGCGCTGGCACAAGCACGGCACCGTGCGCACCATGCTGCTGATGTGGCGGCTGCGATTGGCTTATTACTTCGGCGCCGATCCGGCGAAACTGGCGCGGGCCTATGGCTATGCCGCACCTTAACATCGCCATTCTGGCGAAGGCGCCAGTCGCCGGCTTATCGAAAACCCGGCTGATCCCGGCGATCGGCGCGCATGCCGCCGCCGTGTTGCAGGAGCGCATGACAGAACGCACGGTTGCGACCGCACTAGCCGCGCAAGCCGGGCCGGTGACGGTATGGTGCGCGCCCGATCCCGGCCATGTCTCGTTTCGCGATTTGTGCAAGCTCGGCCAAGTGACGCTCAAACGGCAAATCGATGGCGACATCGGCGAGCGCATGCTGGCGGCTTTTGTCGGCCATGACGGCCCGACGGTGCTGATCGGCAGCGATTGTCCGGCCTTCACGCCCGAGCACTTGCGCGCAGCGGCGCAAGCCTTGCGCGACGGCAGCGACGTCGTCCTGACACCGGCCGAGGACGGCGGCTATGTCTTGATCGGGCATGCAACAGCCGCGCGCCGAATTGTTCGAAGGCATGGTCTGGAGCACGCCATCCGTGCTTAGCGACACGCGCGAGCGCATCGCCGCGCTGGGCTTAACCTGCGTCGAGATGCCGGCGCTGTGGGATGTCGATACCGAGCGCGATCTCGACCGGCTCGAACGCGACGTGCCGGAGATGACGCTCTGAACTTTACGCCTTCGATGCCGCCGGCGCCCACAGCTTCGGCCCGGCGCGGGCATATTGCACCGGACGCGGCACGTCGGCGCCGAGCGCCTTGGCGGCGTGCCAGCCCCAATGCGGATCGTCGAGGAACATGCGGGCGGCGGCGACCATGTCGGCTTGTCCCGAAGCGATGATCTCCTCGGCCTGTTCCGGCTTGATGATCAGCCCGACGGTGCGGGTGGCGATGCCGGCTTCCTTCTTCACGCGGGCGGCGATCGCGACGTTGTAGCCCGGCTCGGTCGGATTGCGGATGTCGGCGGCGACGCCGCCGGACGACACGTCGACGAAGTCGATACCTTCGGCCTTCAGCAGTTTGGCGATCGCCACCGCGTCATCGGGCGTCAAGCCGCCATCGCGCCAGTCCGAGCCGGTGATGCGGGCGCCGAGCGGCACGCCCTTGGGCACCACCGCCCGCACCGCTTTGGCGACCGACAACGGAAAGCGCATGCGGTTTTCGAAACTGCCGCCATATTGGTCGGTGCGCTGTGTTCGACAACGGCGACATGAAGCCGTGCAGCAAATAGCCGTGCGCCATGTGCAGTTCGATTTCGTCAAAGCCGATGCGCAGCGCGCGTTGCGCCGATGCGACGAAGGCATCGCGCACGCGGTTGAGATCGGCCTCGGTCGCTTCGCGCGGCGTATGCCATTGCTCGCCGAACGGGATCGGCGACGCCGCGATGGTCTGCCACGGATCGGCATCGGCTTTCAGCGCAACCGGACCTTCCCATGGGCGTTGCGCCGAGCCCTTGCGGCCGGAATGACCGATCTGAATGCCGAACTTGGCGGTGCCGGCGCGGCGCGCACTGGCGATCACCCGGGCCAAGGCGGCTTCGTTGTTATCGGAGTAAAGCCCCAGGCAGCCATGCGTGATGCGGCCGTAAGCGCTCGACATGGGTGGCCTCGACCACCACCAAAGCGGCGCCGGAATTCGCCAGCATGCCGAGATGCATCAAATGCCAGTCATTGGCGCAGCCGTCGTCGGCGGAATACTGGCACATCGGCGACACCACCAGCCGGTTGGCAAGCTCAAGGCCGGCCAGCGACAAAGGCGAGAAAAGCGCGCTGCTCATGACGGATCCATCTTGTGCGGGGTGGAGCGGGATGCGACGGGACGCCGGCATCGCCGGACAGACCGCGTCCTCAGTGTGTCTGGATCGAATTCAGATAATCAATGATGGCACCGACCTGGTCGGCGTCAAAGTTGAATTCCGGCATGTCCGGATGGCCGGACATAATGCCCTCGGCGAGCGCCTCTTCCAGGGATTCGATCGGATAGCGTTTTCCGAGATCGCGAAAAGCCGGCGCGCCTTTGTGCGGGCTGGTCCCGGTGCGGCCGACCGCATGGCAAGGGGCGCAATCGCGGGTCAGCAATTGCTCGCCCAGCTTGAGGTCTTCCGGATCGGGCTGATCGTCATCCGCTGCCGCGTTCGGCGCCGCTTGGGGCGCGGCTTTAGGCGCGGCTTGGGCCGCAGCTTTCGGCGCCGCATGGACCGGCCAGGCGAGCGCCGCCGACAGCAGCAAAGCCGCCGCGCTGAATTGAATGGCCGACCAGATTTTCGGGGCCGAGAAGAGCCGGGTAAAGATCATGCCACCGAGCGCAATTCGCCTGAGCGCCGGGCTTTTTCTTCCGGAGTCGCGTAGATGTCCGACAGCGACGAGCGCGCCGGCCGTTCCGGCCTTGGCACGCCGGCCAAACCGCGCCAGCGCTTGGCGGCTTCGATCACATCGAGCATGCGCATGGCAAAACGATCCTGCGTGTAATAATGCTGCCAACGGCCGCTGCGGTAGAGTTCGGTGTAATAGTCGAGGCGACGCTCCGCCAGATCGTGCCATTTGTGCGCGATCTTCTTAAAATCAGGTCCGCCTGCGACAGTCTGCATGGTGTAGCCCGTGGCGTGTGCCGAATCGTCTACTCCTCAATCGTTACGCGAACTGCGGCGATCAGCAATCGTACAATGACGACGATGCACAGGTGTGGATAACACCATCTCGTTTAAGCTGATTCGCTTGTGATTTAAAGAGTCTAGCCGGCCGATTCGGGCAGCCGCGCGAGCCTTGGCGCAAAACGCGAGCGCGGCCCCGTTTTCAAGGCCGCGCCGCTCGAACCCGTTCAAACAACACCGGAATTTCCGGCGCGCCGTTCTACGACAGCGATGCGATCGCTTCTTTGAGAACCTCGGGGGCCTTGGTCACCTCACCCTGCACATCGGGCGTGGCGTATTCGATGAAGCTGTCGGGCAGCGTCGCGCCCCAATAGGTGCCGGTGCCGCGCTCTTCCTCGTTCCAGGTCACCGGCTCCCAATCCGGCGCCACCACCAGGAAGCTCGAGGAATAAACCTCGACGCGGTTGCCGCCGGGCTCGTAGCTGTAGAGATAGAAGCCCTGCGAATTGTTGTGCTTGGAAGGGCCGGCTTCGATGAAGATGCCGTTCTCGGTCAGGATATCGGCGGCGCGCATGACGTCGTCGCGGTTGTCGACCCACATCGAGAAGTGATGCAGGCGGCCGTGTCCGCCCTTCACGTCGACCACGTAAGCGAGCTGATGATGGATCGCGGTCGGGCTCATCCAGGAGCCGATCTCGGTCTTGCCCTGATCGTAGCGGACCTGCTCGCGCAGCTGGAAGCCGAGCAGGTCTTGCGCGAATTTGCGGTTGGGCTCGACGTCCTTGGCCAACAGCGCCAGATGATCGATGCGGCGCACGCCGACGCCGCGGCCGGTGAATTTCTGCGGCAGGTTTTTCAGGTTCGAATGCAATTCCGGCGGCGGAGCATATTTCAGCTCTTCGTAATAAACTTCCATCACGTGGCCGTCGGGATCGTGGAAGCGGTAGGCGCGGCCGCGGCCGAAATCGCCGTTGGTCCAGCCGATGCCGAGCCCGGCCTCCTCAATCGCCTTGGCGCGGCGCTCGAGCGCCTGCGGGCTGTCGGCCCGCCAGGAGATGCAGCCGACGCCGTTGGTGTCGGCCGTGGTCAGTTTCAGGGTTGAGGTGGCGTAGTCGCCATAGCCGCGCAAATAGACCGACTCCTTGGTCTGATGCGCGATCTCCATGCCGAGCAAGTCACGGAAATACCACAGGCTTTCCTTCGGCTTCGGCGTGAATAATTCCACATTTCCTAAATGTGCAATATCGTGAAGAGGTTCCGCCTGCGCCGTCATGTGCCCGCCTCCTTGGTTTCTCCCGTAACCATTGTGACGGGGCGACCGGGCGGGGCCTTGATCTAGCGCAAAGGGGTTGGAGGTAGCCGCACGGCAGCCATCATGGCCGGTCTTGTTCGGACCATCCACGATTTGTTTTACGGCCGCGCTTCGAAGACGTGGATGCCCGGCACATAGGCGAGCGAAGCGAAGTCGTCCTTCGGACGGCTGTTGCCGGGCGTGACGATGGAGAGACTGACTACCGTCGCCCTCAGCTCTTGAACTTCTTCGCCAGCGTGTCGGCGGCCTTGACCAGCAGACCGACATCGGCGCCGACGGCGACGAACAGAAAGCCCCACTCGATATATTTGCGGGCTTCGTCTTCGTTGCCGGTGAGGATGCCGGCCGGCTTGCCGACCTTCTTCAGCCGGGTGACCGCGTCCTTGATCGCCGCCTGCACGTCGGCATGCGCCGGGTTGCCGAGATGGCCCGAGCGAGGCGGCGAGATCCGACGGGCCGATGAACACGCCGTCGACGCCCTCGACCGCCGCGATCGCTTCCAGCTGGTTCATCGCTTCGCGGGTCTCGACCTGCACCAAGGTGCAGATCTCGCTGTTGGCCTTGGTCAGATAGCCGGGCGTGCGGCCGAAGCGGCTGGCGCGCGAGGCGACCGCGACGCCGCGAATGCCCTGCGGCGGATAGCGCGTCGACTCGACGGCGCGCTTGGCTTCCTCGGCGTTCTGGACATAGGGAAACAGCAAAGTCTGCGCGCCGATGTCGAGGCAGCGCTTGGCCAGCACCGGATCGTTCCAGGCCGGGCGGACGATCGGCGTCGCGGTGCCGCGCGCCATGCCCTGCAACTGCGCGAACAGGCCGGGGATTTCGTTCGGCGAATGCTCGGTGTCGAGCAGGATCCAGTCGAAGCCGGCGTCGCCGATGATCTCGGCGCCGATATTGCTGCACAGGCTCGACCACAGGCCGATCTGCAATTGGCCGGCGGCGATGGCATGTTTAAAAGCGTTGCGGTTCAGTTCGAGGCTCATGAGGGCTCCCTCTTATTTAATTTGCGCATGATCTTTTCCGAAAGCCGGTTCCCGCTTTTCGGGATCATACGCTAAATGAATTGAATGGCGATGCCGCCGAGCGGCCCGAAATCGGCGTGCAGCGTATCGCCCTTTTGCGCGAACACCACGCGGGTGAACGAACCGGCCAGCACGATGTGGCCCGGCTCCATGGCGTGGCCGAGTTCGCAGATCTTGTTGGCGAGCCAGGCGACGCCGAGCGCCGGATGGCCCAGGACGCCGGCCGCCAAACCGGTCTCTTCGATTTCGGAATTGCGATACATGATGCCGCCGACCCAGCGCAGGTCGACATCCATCGGCCCGACCGGACGGCCGCCAAGCGCGATGCCGGCGGCGGCGCCGTTATCGGCGACGGTGTCGACGATCTTGCGCGGATCGGCCAGACGCGCATCAACGATCTCGATCGCCGGAATGACATATTCGGTGGCGCGCAGCACGTCGGCCAAGCCCACGCCCGGCCCTTCCAGCCGCTTGCCCATGACGAAGGCCAGTTCGACCTCGACCCGCGGCTTGCAGTAATTGGCGTGCACCACCTTGGCGCCGTCGCCGATCATCTGGTCGTCGAGGATGTAGCCGTAGTCCGGCGAGTCGATCATCGACGAGCGCTGCATCGCCTTCGAGGTCAGCCCGACCTTGTGGCCGATCAGCTTGGCGCCGGCGTCGATCTTGCGCTTGGCGACCGCGGCCGAGATCGCATAGGAATCTTCAAGCTCGATACCCGGGAAAGTCTGCGAGAACGGGGTGGCCTGTTTGTGCTCGTTCTGGGCTTTGACCAGGATTTCGACGCACTTCTGGCGGTCGGCTTCGGACAACATTGGACGGGTCCCTCCCTGATGACGTTCCTTCGGACTTTGCGTGATGCTGTAGCCGCTCCGGGACGAAATTAAAATGGGGCAAAGCCCGGTAACGCCTGCCAAAGCCGAAACGCGGCTATGCGCCAAATCGCGGAAAAGCCGGCACTCGCCCGCCAAGCGGGCTGCGTCAGTAGTGCGGCGGCGGCGGTTCAACCTCGCCGCCGCCGGCGCCGGCGGCGGCCGCTTCGGCCAGCTGCTCGGTCAGGCGGGCGACCTGGGCGCGCAGCGCCTCGATCTCCTTCCACTGCGCGGCCAAAGCCTCGCTCAAATCCTCGATGGCGCGGTCCTGATGGGCCTTGCTCATTTCCAGCGCGTCGATGCGGGCTGACAGTGTGTCGGTGTCGGTCATGGTGCGAACTTTATCCCGGCGGTCCGGTCCTTGCATACAAAACATGCCGGATAACGAGCATATCGCACGGCCGGCGAAAACCTGAAATACTGGCCGCGCGAGCCCAGGAGACAGCATGAGTTTCGACACCATCATTCGCGGCGGCACGGTGGCGACCGCTTCCGATACCTTTTCCTGCGACGTCGGCATTGCCGGCGGCAAGATCACCGCGCTCGGCACCGACCTTGGGCCCGCCAAGGAGATCGTCGACGCCAGCGGCCTGTTGGTGCTACCCGGCGGCATCGACAGCCATGTCCATATCGCGCAACCGTCCGGCCCCGGCATCGTGATGGCCGACGATTTTGCCTCCGCCACCCGTTCGGCCGCCTTCGGCGGCAATACCATGGTGCTGCCCTTCGCCATGCAGCAGAAGGGCGAGATCCTTGCGGCAGGTGGTGAAGGACTATCACGCCAAAGCCGACGGCCAGTGCTACATCGACGTCTCGTTCCATCTGATCATCGCCGACGCCTCGGACGCCGTGCTTGGTCAGGAGCTGCCGGCCCTCGTTCATGACGGCTACACCTCATTCAAGGTGTTCATGACCTATGAGGGCATGGCGCTGTCCGACATCGAGATGCTCAACGTCATGAGCGTGGCGCGCGAGACCGGCGCGCTGGTGATGGTGCACGCCGAAAACTACGACGCCATCCGGTTTCTCACCGACAAACTGGAAAAGGCCGGCAAGACCGCACCCTATTTCCACGGCGCGTCGCGGCCGATTCCGGTCGAGCGCGAAGCCACCCACCGCGCCATCTCGCTGGCCGAATTGGTCGACGTGCCGATCGTGATCGTGCACGTCTCGAACGGCGAAGCGATGGAAGAAATCGCCCGCGCCCGCCGGCGTGGCTTGAAGATCTATGGCGAGACCTGCCCGCAATATCTGGTGCTGACCGAGAAGGACATGGAAGGCCTCAACATGGAGGGCGCCAAATATGTCTGCTCGCCGCCGCCGCGCGACAAGGAAAGTCAGGTGGCGTGCTGGCAAGGCTTAGAGCAAGGCATCTTCTCATTGTTTTCGTCCGACCACTGCCCGTTCCGTTACGACGGCGAAGGCAAGCTGGCGCCCAAGGGCAAGACCAGTTTCCGCTGGGTGCCGAACGGCATTCCCGGCGTCGAGACCCGGCTGCCAATTCTGTTTTCGGAAGGCGTCAGCAAAGGCCGCATCACGCTCAACGAATTCGTCGCGCTGACCTCGACCAACCACGCCAAGACCTACGGGCTTTATCCGAAGAAAGGCACGATCGCGGTCGGCTCGGACGCCGACATCGCGCTGTGGGACCCGAAGCGCAAGGAAACCATCTCGCAAAGCCTGATGCATGGCGGCTGCGACTACACGCCTTACGAAGGCATCGCAGTCACCGGCTGGCCGGTCTCGACGATGGTGCGCGGCAAGTTCGTGGTGCGCGACGGCAAGCTCGTCGGCGCGCTGGGTGGCGGAGACTATGTGCCGCGGGAAAAGTCGGAATTGGCCAAGCCAGCGCAAAGCAAGGCTTCGTAAGCGATACGATAAAGATGTAGTGTCGGCCTGCGCCACCGCAATTTAAAAACGACACACCGGGAGAACGAGGCTCATGGACGGATATTTAGTGTTCCTGGCGGCGCTGGTGTTAGCGGTCGTCGTCACGCTCTATTTCGGGGTCAAGACCGTACCGCAGGGCATGCAATGGACCGTCGAGCGCTTCGGCCGCTATCAGACGACGCTGACGCCCGGGCTCAACCTGATCATCCCGTTCATCGACTTGATCGGCCGCAGGATCAACGTCCAGGAATTGGTGCTGGAAATTCCCAGCCAGCCGGTGATCACCAAGGACAACGCCTCGGTGATCGTCGACGGCGTGGTGTTCTTTCAAATTCTCGACGCCGCCCGCGCCGCTTATCAGGTGCAGAACCTGGAACTGGCGATCACCAACATCACCATGACCAATATCCGCACCGCGATCGGCGCGCTCGACCTCGACGAGACGTTGTCGAAGCGCGACGAAATCAACCACCGCCTGTTGCAGGTGCTGGATGCCGCCACCCATCCCTGGGGCACCAAGATCACCCGCGTCGAATTGAAAGACATCCGGCCGCCGGAAGACGTCGTCGCCTCGATGGCCAAGCAATTGACCGCCGAGCGTGAAAAACGCGCCGCCGTGCTGCAGGCCGAAGGCATCAAGCAATCGGAAATTCTCAAGGCCGAGGGCGAAAAGCAGTCGCAGATCCTGGCGGCCGAAGGCCGGCTCGCCGCCGCCAACAAGGACGCCGAAGCGCGCGAACGCCTGGCCGAGGCCGAAGCCTTGGCGACCAAGGTGGTGTCGCAAGCGGTCGAAGGCGGCAACGTCCAGGCGTTGAACTATTTCGTCGCGCAGAAATATGTCGATGCCATCACGCAGATCGGCCAGTCGCCCAATTCGAAACTGGTGCTGATGCCGCTGGAAACCGGCGGGCTGGTCGGCACCATTGCCGGCATTGCCGAGCTTGCCAAAGACACGCTCGCGCAAACGGCGAAGAAAATTTAACGATGGCGGACCGGATATGAATCCCTGGATCTGGGCCATCGGCGCGCTCGCCGCCGCCGTCGCAGAAATCGTCGTTCCCGGCCTTTATTTGATCTGGCTGGCCGCCGGCGCGGCGGTCACGGCCTTGGCGTCGTTTGCTTTCGATATCGCGCTGACAACGCAGCTGTTGATTTTCGCGGTCGTCAGCGCCGTCAGTTGCGTCGCCGGTTATTTTGTCTATCGGAAGACTGGCCGCGCCGCTCGACGGCACCCAGCCGCTCAATCAGCACGACCTGGAAATCGTCGGCGCGACCGGCACGGTGTTCGAAGCGCTCAAGAACGGCCGCGGCAAGGTCACACTGGGCGACAGCGTCTGGCTGGCGGAAGGGCCGGACCTGAGCGCCGGCACGCCTGTGGTGGTCACGGGCGCGCGCGGCACGGTCGTGATCGTCGCGGCGCGGTAGCGATAAATGCGGCTGTCATGGCCGCGAAGGCGGGCATCCAGTATTCCATGTCGTCGAGATAAATCGAAAGGCTGCGTTTACTGGGTCCCCGCTTTCGCGGGGACGACAGTTTTACGTGAGACGCCGCTTTGCTTAGTGCTTCAGCTTCGGATCGACTTTAAACGTCGCTTCGGTCTTCTTGGTGATCTCATCCAGCGTCACGTCGGGCGCCAGTTCGATCAGCGTCATGCCGGAGCCTTTGCGGTCGATGGTGAAGACGCCCAAGTCGGTGATCACCATGTCGACGACGCCGGCGCCGGTCAGCGGCAGATTGCACTTGATGCAGCAGCTTGGGCGCGTCCTTGGCGGTGTGTTCCATGATCACGACCACCTTCTTGACGCCGGCGACCAGATCCATCGCGCCGCCCATGCCCTTGACCATCTTGCCGGGGATCATCCAGTTGGCGAGATCGCCGTTCTCGGCGACCTGCATCGCGCCCAACAGCGCGATGTCGATATGACCGCCGCGGATCATGGCGAAGCTATCGGCCGACGAGAAAAAGCTGGTGGTCGGGATTTCGGTGACGGTCTGCTTGCCGGCATTGATCAGGTCCGGGTCCTCGTCGCCCTCATAAGGGAACGGGCCGAAGCCGAGCATGCCGTTCTCGCTTTGCAGCTGCACGCTCATGCCGTCGGGAATGTAGTTCGACACCAAAGTCGGAATGCCGATGCCGAGATTGACGTAAAAGCCGTCGCGCAGCTCCTTGGCGGCGCGTTCGGCCATCTGATCGCGGGTCCAGGCCATGATTAAACCTCCTCGCCGGTGGCGGCGGCGGGAACGCGCTTGCGCACCGTACGTTGTTCGATGTGTTTGGTGGCGTTCGGCACGTGCACGATACGCTGCACGAAGACGCCGGGCGTGATGATGTGGTCGGGGTTGATCTCGCCGGGGCGGACCAGGTGCTCGACCTGGGCGACCGTGACTTTGCCGCAGGTCGCCATCATCGGATTAAAGTTCCGCGCGGTCTTGCGATAGACCAGATTGCCCTCGGTATCGCCCATCCAGGCATGCACGATCGCCAGATCGGCGACGATGCCGCGCTCCATGATATATTTCTCACCGTCGAATTCGCGCTCTTCCTTGCCCTTGGCGATATCGGTGCCGGCGCCGGTACGGGTGAAGAAGGCCGGGATGCCGGCGCCGCCGGCGCGCAGCCGTTCGGCCAAGCGTACCCTGCGGGTTGAATTCGATTTCCAGTTCGCCGGCCAGATATTGCTGGGCGAACAATTTGTTCTCGCCAACGTAGGAGGCGATCATTTTCTTGACCTGCTTGGTCTCGAGCAGCAGGCCGAGGCCCGCGCCGTCGACACCGGCGTTATTCGACGCAACCGTGAGGTTTTTCACCCCACTAGTCGCGGATCGCCTCGATCAGCGTTTCCGGAATGCCGCACAGGCCGAAGCCGCCGCAAGCGATCAACATGCCGTCCTTGAGGACGCCGGCGAGCGCCTCTTTGGCGTTTGGATAAACCTTCTTCATTCCACTCCCACCAATTCCCCGGGCCTGTCAGTATTTGTGCCGTCGGTACTACAGGCCAGTTTCTACATGGACTTTCGCCGAAACGAAAGCGGCTTTGGTTTGGCGCTCCTAGCGCGCCGGCGGCGTAATGTCGGTCACCGGGTTCTTCGGCGGCGTGATGTCGGTGACCGGATTGCGCGGCTTGACCGGCTGCGGCCGGGGCCATCGGCGCGGGCGCCGCGGTTGTGGCCGGCGCGGTCTGGTCGGTCAGCCGGGTCGGCAGCGGGAAGCCGTGCGGATAATAGGTCCAGGCGATGAAAATCGCCGCGAAAATCAGCGCCGACAGCACAGCGCCGGTACCGCGGCGGTTGAACGACACCAGGCCGCCGATCAGGCTCGACAGAAAGACAAAAATCGCCAGCACCGCGACATAAAGCCAGTCCACTTGCACCAGCACCTGGGCGAGATCGGTCGGCATAATGAGTTGTCCTTTTCGCTGATTGACGTGTCGCTTTTGCGCGCTTTCGGCCGGGTGCCCGGCCATCCGGTGTCACCAGCCTAACCCAGACCCGCCATGCGGGTCACCGGGTCATTTCATTCCGGCTTTGCCTAACACAAACCGCCGCCACACCGGAATATCGCGGCTCTCGTTATTTGCGCCGCGCCGGTTTCGATCTATACCCTGCCGCATGACCAACGTCCTCATTCTCACCGAAGTCCAGGAATCGATGCGGGCCCGTTACAAGGCCATGCTGCTGGAAAAGTTCCCGCAACTGACGATCAACGTGGTCGGTCATCATAACGATGTCGGCCCCTATATCGCCGACACCGACGTGTTGCTGTGTTTCTCGCCACCAATGGCCGACCATGTCGTCGCCGAAGCGCCGAAGCTGAAATGGATTCAGGCGCTCGGCACCGGCGTCGATAACATCGTCGACCTGCCCTCGCTCGGCAAAGAAGTCGTCGTCACCAATGTGCGCGGCATTCATGGCGCGCCGGTGGCGGAAGCGACCATCGCTTACATGTTGTCATTGGCGCGCGATATGCCGCGATCGGTGCGTTCGCAAGACCGAAATACCTGGGACCGCCATCCGGCAAAACTGCTGACCGGAAAGACCGTCGGCATCTATGGCGTCGGCCTGATCGCGGAATATCTGGCGCCGATCCTTAAAGCGCTCGGCATGACCGTGATCGGCCTGAGCGGTACGCCACGGCCGCAAGCCGGCTTCGACCGCATGGTGGCGCGCACCGACCTGATCGCGCTGGCGCCGGAACTCGATTACCTGGTGGCGCTGGCGCCGCTCACGGAAGAGACCCGTCACGTCATCGGCGACAAGGTGTTCGCGGCGATGAAGCCTTCCGCTTATCTGGTCAATGTCGCACGCGGCGGCGTCGTCGATGAACCGGCATTGATCAAGGCGCTGGAGAGCGGCCAGATCGCCGGCGCGGCGCTCGACGTGTTCGCGGAAGAACCGCTGCCGTCGTCGAGCCCCTTGTGGCAGACCAAGAACCTGACCTTGTTCGCGCATCTCGGCGGCTATTCGGAAGGCTACGAGGACCGCGCCATGCCGACCATCGCCGGCAACATGGCCAAATTTCTTAATAATGACCTCAAAAGCATGATCAATATCGTGCGCAAACCGACTTCCTGGGGAGTGTAACAAATGGCTTTGTCGGAACGACTGAACACGCCGATCTCGACCGGCGAACTGGAGCGCCGCTGGAAGCTGGTGCGCGAAGCGATGAAAGCAGCCAAGATCGATGTCCTGCTGATGCAGAACAACAACGATCACATGGGCGGCTATGTCCGCTGGTTCACCGACATTCCGGCGACCAATGGTTATCCCAACACCGTGGTGTTCCCGGTCGATGACGACATGACTGTCGTGCGCCAGGGTCCGTTCGGGGCTAAAGAAACGCCCGGCCCCGACGATCCGGTCTGGCGCGGCGTTAAACAGGTCCTGATGACGCCGAGCTATTCGTCGGCCGACTACACCAAGGACTATGACGCCGAACTCGCCGCCAAGGGCCTGGAGCCTTATGCGGAGAAGACCATCGGCTTTGTCGGCACCTATCAGATGTCGCACGCGACCGCGACTTACCTGAAACGCAAATTCTCCAAGGCGCGCCATGTCGACGCCACCGAACTGGTCGACCGCATCAAGATCTTCAAGAGCGATGAAGAGAAGGAATTGATCAAGCGCGCCACCGCCATGCAGGACGGTGCGATGAAGGCGGCGTTTGCCGCGATCAAGCCCGGCATGCGCGACACCGAAGTCGCCGCGATCGCGCAGGCCTACAGCGTGTCGCATGGCAGCGAGAACGGCATTTATCTGTGCGCCTCGATGCCGCTCGGCAAGCCGAGCTTCTTCGGCAATAAGCACGTCCAGAACCGCGTCATTGAAAAAGGCGATCAGTTCGTGCTGCTGGTCGAGGATTCAGGCCCGGGCGGCATGTATACCGAACTCGGCCGCTCCTGCGTCGTCGGCGCCAAAGTGCCGCAGGAGATGAAGGACGAACTCGAGTTCTGCAAATCGGCGCGCCAGATGACGCTCGATCTGTTGAAGCCCGGCACGCCGTGCAAGGCGATCTGGGACGGCTACAACGCCTTCATGCGCAAGAACGGCCGGCCGATGGAATCGCGGCTGTATTGCCACGGCCAGGGCTACGACCTGGTCGAGCGCCCGCTGATCCGCAACGACGAACCCATGACCATCGAAAAGGACATGAACATCGTCGTCCACCCGACTTATATCCACGCCGGCTATCTGAACTGGCTGTGCGACAATTACCTGATCGGCGGCAACGGCCCGGGCGACCGGCTGCACACGTTTCCGGAAGAAATTACGGAAGTCGGGTAAGGCTTGCGTGTCCCGGGCGCATCGCAGCACGTCTTCGTGATGCGATGCAGAACCGGGACCGTTACGCACGCCGTGGTTGGAAAGGTCCCGGTTCTGCGGCGCACCGTTTCGCTTCGCTCACGCTGCGCCGCGCCCGGGACAAGAGTGCGTTACTTCGGCGGATCGATCACGCTCACGTGGGCAGCGACCACCCGCCAGCCTTCCGGGAATTTCACCCAGGTCTGCATCTGGCGGCCGATCTTGCCGGCCGTCGATGGCCGCTCAAACAGCGTCGAGGCGGTGGCGAATTCCGTGCCGTAAGTCGTGATCACGGTCTGTGAAATCGTACGCCCTAAGCCGACCGGCGAGCGCCCGCCGCGAAACGCCTTGATCGCCGCATAGCCGTAAAGGTTTTCGCCGCCGCCATAGCGGATGGTACGCGGGTCGTCGTGAAACATCATGTCGAGCGCGGCGACATCGTTATTCACCAGCGCCACTTCGTAGGCATCAAAGGCTTCGCGCACCTCGGCCACGACCTCCGGCAGGTCGATTTCCATGTTTATGCTCCTCGTGTCTACCCTTGTAATTAAAGCTTCGGCCTTGTCGCCTTGACCGCGCCCATCTGCTCAAGCGCATAAGCCACGCGCAAGGCGACATCCTCACGCCATGGCGCGGCGATGATCTGCAGGCCGATCGGCAGCGGCGACAACGGCACCGGTACCGCGGCGACCGGCAGGCCGATGAAAGAGATCGGCTGGGTGTAAAGCCCCATATTGGCGCGCACCGGCATGTCGACGCCGTCGAGCGTGAAGTTGACCTGGCCGAGTTTCGGCGCGGTCACCGGCGTCGCCGGCGCCAGAATGACGTCGCAGTCCTTGAACAGTTTCAGTACCTGCTCGCGATACCAGCGCCGGAAGATCTGCGCCTTCACCACCATGGTCGACGGCACCATCGCGCCAGCGATCAGGCGGTCGCGCACCGCCGGGTCGAACTCGTTGGCCTGGCTCCGCAAGCGTTTGAGATGCAGCGCGGCGCCTTCGGTGGCGGTGATGACATAAGCCGCTGCGCGTGCCCGCGCCGCTTCCGGGATTTCGATCTCGCGCGCGCTCAGCGCCTTGGCGACGCCATCGAGCGCACCCAAGGCTTCGGGCGATGCGCCCTGCCGGAAATAACCGCCGGCGACCGCGACGCGCAGATCGCCAAGGCCCTTTTCAATCAAGGCCGTCACCGGCGCGACCGGTTGGTCGACGCAGCGCCGCGTCGTCGGCGTCGTAGCCCTGCATGGCGTCATAGCTCAGCGCCAGATCGCGGACCGAGCGCGCGAAGGGTCCGAGATGATCGAGATTGTCGACGAAGGGAAAACTACGCGCGCGGGTGAGACGGCCATAAGTCGGCTTCAGCCCGAAGATGCCGCACAGCGACGACGGCACGCGGATCGAACCGTTGGTGTCGGAGCCGAGCGCCAGCGGCACCAGACCGCCGCCGACCGCGCCGCCCGAGCCGCCGGACGAACCGCCGGTCATGCGGGTGATGTCGTGCGGATTGCGCGACGGGCCGTCATGCACGTTCTCGCCGGTGAAATCGTAGGCGTATTCGCCCATGTTGAGCGCGCCGACCAGCACCGCGCCGGCTTTCTCCAGACGCACGATCAATTCGGCGTCGCGTTTGGCCGGCGGATGCGCCCGGTTGATCTTGGAGCCGGCGACAGTCGGGATGCCTTCGACGTCGAACAGGTTCTTGACCGCGAACGGCACACCGGCGAGCGGCAGCTTCTTCTGCTCGGGCGACGCGTCGATCGCCTTGGCCCGACGAAGCGCGCGCTCGGCGGTCACCGCGGTGAAGGCGTTGAGCGTCGGGTTGCGCGCCGCGATGAGGCTAAGCGCCGCTTCGGTGACGGCGAGCGCGCTGGTTTCGCCGGAGGCAACGGCAGCAGCGATGTCGGACGCGGTGGACCAGCTTGTGTCTTTGTTCATCGGTTCACGCCTTGAAAATCGGCGCGGGCTCGGCCTCGTCCGGCAGCGCGAATTCAGCCACCAGCGCAGCGTGCTTGAGCGTGACCGCGAGATTGGCCTTCACGGCCGGTTTCCAGGCCGCCTCAAGCGGCAAATCGAGCGCGGCCGCGGCGGCGGCGATGAAATCGTCAAGTTTGTCTGGCGGATTTGCCATGGTGGGGTCCTTTGAGCGGCGTTCGTTTGCTTAAGTTATATGCAAAATCGAAGCCAACCCTAGCCCGGGTGCTGCGCAGAACCTACTCCACGAAGGTCGCGGTCTTGCGTTCCTTGTTGTACTTCACCAACGCCAGGTAGCGGTACAGCCCGTGGACGAACTTGCCGTAGGGCAAGCTTAAGAAAAGCCCGAGCACGACGCCGAGATGGATGGCCAGCAGCAGGCCCATCGCCGACGTGTCGCGCAACAGCATCAGCGCAAAGCCGGTGAGACTGGTGAGGAACAACATCGCGAGAAAGGCGGTGTCCATGCCGAGCCGCGGCTTGTCGGTCAGGATCGGGTCACGCGTTCGCGCCAGCAGGAACAGACCGGCCGGCCCAATCAGCAGACCGAGGCCGCCGATGATGCCGAGCAGCACCGGGCCGCTGGTGAGCGCATAAGGCGCGTGCCAGCCGAGCGCGTAGTGATAGACGGTGGCCAGCGAGGTTGCGGCAAAGCAGAACAGGAAGCCGTAAAAGGTGAAGTGGTGGAAGACGCGGCGCAATGCCGACGGCTTTTCATTTTCGCGACGTGCAGCCGCCACCGCCGCCGCCAAGATATTTCAGATGCGCGGCGTCGCCGGTCGCCTGCCCGACCGCGCCGATGTCGGCGCCAGGTCCGTCTCCATTAATGTCGCGCCAGAACGAACGCAGGCTCAAAACCAACGCAATGATGGCATAGATGAAGACGGCGCCGAACAGCGCCACCATTCCGTTGTGCGGCATCAGTTTATAAAAGTCGCCGGCGTGGCGGCCGTAGAGCGCGGCCGGATCTTTCAGCGCGACAAAGGCGGCGATGAAAGCCGCGACGCTCAACGATGCCAGCAGCGTGATGAACAAGCCATTGCGCGCGAAAGCGCCGGCAAACATCCCGGGCCAGGCATATTGCGCATAAGAGTCATTGCGCACTTTGGCGAAGGTCGGCCGGCACATTGACGTTGAACTCGTGCGGCGGCGAATACTGACAATCGGAATAGCAGGCGCCGCATTGGTGGCAGAGATTGGCGAGATAGTTCAGGTCGCCATCGCCGAAGGTGCGGCGCATTTCCATCGCCGGAAACACCGCGCACAGGCCTTCGCAATAACGGCAGCCATTGCAGATCGTCATCAGCCGGTCGGCTTCGGTCAGCGCGGGAGAGCGGAGTGCCTTAGTTGCGTGCATTTTTGGCCGCTCCCTCGCCGGCCAGACGCCCGAACACGGCGCCGATGGTCATGCCGATGCCGGCCAGATAGCCCTTGCCGAGTACATTGCCGGCCATGATCTCACCGGCCGCGAACATGTTGCCGGACGGCTTGCCACTGCTGAGCAGGATGCGCAACTCTTCGTTCACGCGCACACCAAGATAGGTGAAAGTAATGCCGGGCCGCATCGGAAATCCGTAATAAGGCGGCTTGTCGATCTTGCGCGCCCAATGGCTTTTCGGAATGGCAAGACCTTCCGTGCGGCAATCGTCTAGCACGGTGTGGTCGAAGGTGCCGGGCTGCACGGCGGCATTGAAGTCGGCGACGGTCTTTTCAACCGCGACCGGATCGAGTTCGAGTTTCGTCGCCAGTTCGGCAATCGAACCGGCCTCAACCGCCGGATAGATCGACGGCATGAACAGATTGACCGATTGCGAGTCGATGATCGAATAAGCGATCTGGCCGGGCTGCTGCGCGATCAGACCGGCCCCAGATCGCGTAGCGCTTCGGCCAGACATCCTCGCCTTCGTCGTAAAAGCGCTGGCCGTTACGGTCGACCATGATGCCGAACACGACGCTGTCGAGCCGGGTCGCGATGCCGCCGTCGAATTTCGGCGCGCGCGCGTCAAGCGCGATGGCGTGGCACTGCGTCGGATCGCCGACCGGCATGATGCCCTGGTCGAGCAACATGCGCAGCACCGCGCCGCGGTTATAGGGCGTACCGCGAATGATGAAGTTGTCGGCAGCGTCGCCCCAATATTCCTTCAGCCATTCGATATTGGCTTCGAAACCGCCGCAGGCGGCGACGAAGGTCTTGCCGCGCACTTGTTTGTCGACGCCGCCCTGCTTGATGGTCGCGGCGGTGAAAAAGCCGTCTTCGATGGTCAGCCCGGTCACCATGGCGTCGTAGACGCAGGTGACGCCCAAGGCTTCGGCCTGGCGGTACAGCGCATTCAACATGCCACGGCCGCCGCCGAGGAAAAACGCGTTGGTCTTGCCGAGCGACAACGTGCCGCCGAGCGGCGGTTGGAATTTGACGCCGGCGCCGTTCATCCACGGGATCAGGTCCTGCGACTTCTGGATCGTCAGTTGCGCCAGCTCCTTGTCGGTCTGGCCGCCGGTGACGCGGTAGAGGTCGTCGAGGAATTCCGCCGGGTCGTAAGGCCCGGCCATGGTCGGCGCGGTGCCGTCATGGGCGCAGCGCAGGTTGCGGGTGTGGCGGGTATTGCCGCCCCGATAGAATTCGGGCGCGCCCTCCAGCACCACGACCTTGCGGCCGGCGCGGGCGGCGGTGATGGCGGCGCAGAGCGCGGCATTGCCGCCACCGGCGACCACCACATCGAAAACGGCGTTGAAATCCATCAGCGGGCAACCTTGGCCGGATCGGCCTTCATCTCAGGTTATGAAGTCGGCTCCGGTCATATGCAATATGGCGGGCGGGTGCAATATAGCGGCCGGGCTCAGGCGGCCGCTTGTACCGCGTCCGCCACCTTGGCGGCAAAGGCGTCGGTGCCGAGTTTTCCACCCATGTCCGAGGTCCGGCCATCCGGCATGGCGATGACGCGCGTCAATCGCCGCCTCGATCGCCCGGGCGGCGGCCTAGCAGCTTGGCCTCGCCGCGGCGCTCGCCGAGCCAGGCCAGCAACATCGCCGCCGAGCCGATCAGCGACGACGGGTTGGCGAGGTTTTTGCCGGCGATGTCGGGTGCCGAGCCGTGCTGGGCCTGGGCCACGGCGTAATCGGCGCCGGCATTGAGCGAAGCCGCCAGCCCAATGCTGCCGGAAATCTCAGTCGCCTCGTCCGACAGGATATCGCCGAACATATTGGTGGTGACGATGACGTCGAACTGCGAGGCGTCGCGGATCAACAAAGCGGCCATCGAGTCGATCAACTGCTCCTGATAGCTCACCTGCGGGTAACGCGCCGCGACTTGGCGCGCGCATTCCAGGAACAGGCCGTCGGAAATGCGCAGCACATTGGACTTGTGCACGGCGGTGACCTTTTTGCGCGGCCGCTGCATGGCGAGCTTGAAGGCGGCCTCGACGATGCGGGTCGAACCGGCGCGCGTTACCTTGCGCATCGCCATCGCCAGGTCGGGTGTCGGCATGAATTCGCCGGTGCCGGCAAACATCGTGCGGTCGGCGTAAAAGCCTTCGGTGTTCTCGCGCACGATGACGAGATCGACCGGTTTGCCGCAACGCGGCGGGAAGCCCGGCCGCGACAGCGCCGGCCGGATGTTGGCGTAAAGGTCGAGACGCTTGCGCAATTCGCCGGACGGATTGAGCCCGCCCTCGGCGCGCGGCGGATAATCGTTATGCGACACCGGGCCGAGCAACACGCCGGCAGCGGCTCTCGCCTTTTGTTCAACCGCGTCGGGAAACGTCGTGCCGGTGGCGCGGTGCGACGACCAGCCGACGTCGGCAAATTCGAAAGACAGACCGAGCGCGAATTTCTGGTCGGCTGCACGCAGGACGGCGAGCGTGGCGGCGGTGATTTCCGGTCCGATACCGTCGCCTTCCAGCACCAGAATGTTGAGCGCGCTTTGTTTGTCCGTCATCGTGCCGCTATCTCCTCGCTGCTTAAGAGCCTCCTATAAACTTATTTCCCCGGTCCGGCCAATGACCGATGTCCATCCCGCCACTTTGACGCCGGCATGGAATAAAGTAAGCTATGCTTTCATGGCATAGATGGTTTGGCGGCTAAAATGGAACTGCGCGAGCTTCGAAATTTCATGCAAGTCGCCCGCGCCGGCAGCGTCAGCCGAGCGGCCAAGGAATTGCGGCTTGGCGCAACCGGCGCTCAGCCGTCAGATCAAAAAACTCGAACATGAACTCGGCGTCCCGCTGTTTTCCCGTCACGGCCGCGGCGTGCGCCTGAGCGCGGCAGGTTCGAAGCTCTTGGAACGCGCCGAGGCGATCGCGCAACTGGTGCATGAGACCCGCGAAGAAATCAGCGAAGACCGTTCGCCGGCGCGCGGCCGCTTTACGCTCGGCGTGCCACCGGCGGCCGGCCGGCTGTTGATCCCGCCTTTTGCCGACCGCTTCCAGAAAGCCTGGCCGCAGACCACGCTGCATATGCGCGAAGGCGTCGCCAGTTCGCTGCTGGAATGGCTGATCGACAAGCGCCTCGACCTGGCGCTGCTGCATAACCCGCCGCACCTGGAAGCCTTGAATATCAGCCCTATTTTGACCGAGCGCATGCTGGTGGTCGGCCCGCCGCGCAGCTCATCAAGAACCGCCAACACCCCAAGACCTACCGCATCCGCGATTTCGGCGAACTGCCGCTGATCTTGCCGAACATGGCGCACACCAACCGGCGGCTGGTCGAACACGCCGCGCTCGAACACGGCGTGCGGCTGCGCATCAAGATCGAAGCCGACAGCGTCTCGTTCGCCAAGGCGATGGTCGAAACCGGACTCGGTTATACCATTCTCACCTATCGCCGCCGTGCAGGACGAAGTTGGCGCGCGGCGTGCTCACCGCCTATCCGATCGTCCGGCCGACATTGTCGACGCGCGTGTCGATCATCACGCTGCGCGACAAACAACCTCCCAAGCTGACCGCAGGACGCCAGCGCAATGCTGCACGACGTCTGCCGCGCGCTTGGTACGGCAAAAAGTCTGGGCCGGCGCGGTGCTTGTCTGACACGAGCAATCGCGATCCGGCGCGGGCAACTTATCGCACTGCAAACACATACCGAGAAAGTATTGCTCGAAACGGCAGCGGCCATTGCGGCCCTCGGCGGATCGAACTAGCCTTCCTGACAATAAATTACCTTACGGGAGGAGTTCGACATGCCGCAATTGACGACACGTTTCACGTTGGCCGCGACCGCCGCCGCCATTGGCTTTGCCTTCGCCGCCTTCAGCGCGCCGGCGCAGGCGAGCACGCTGAAATGGATCACCTTCAAGCCCGAAGCCTCCGGCGACGCCCAGTCGATCAGCACCAAATGGTTCGTCGACGAGTTCAAGAAGCGCACCGGCGGCAAGAGCGACATCAAGATGTTCTGGGGCGGCAGCGTCGCCAAGGCCAAGGAAATCCCGGATGCGCTGTCGGGCGGCGTCGGCGACATCGGCGATATCATCACGCCCTATTTCCAGGACAAGTTCCCGCTCAACAACGCGGTCGGCTATTTCATCCCGCAGCCGCATTCGACCATCGAAATCGCCGAGCTGATGCAGCTCTGGCATCGCCAGTATCCGCAATTCGACAAGGAAATGGCCAAGTACAATCTCAAGGCCATCGGTTTCCGGCCGCTGGAGAACTACGGCCTGATCTGCAACAAGCCGATCAAGTCGATCGCCGACCTGAAGGGCAAGCGCATCCGCACCTACGGCTTCGCCTATCCGGCGCTGGTCAAGGCGCTCGGGGCCACGCCGGTGTCGATGACCTCCTCGGACGGTTATGAGGCGCTGCAGCGCGGCATCCTCGACTGCTCGCCGATCGGCCCGTCGCTGGCGCATGGCTGGAAGTACGACGAAGTGGCGAAGTATTACGTCGACCTGCCGATCGGCGCCTCGTTCGGCCACATGATCACCATGAACCTGAAGAGCTATAACGCGCTCGACCCGCAGACCAAGGCGATCCTCGACGGCCTCGGCCGCGAATACGCCATGCGCTACACCGTCACTCTCGACGTGCTCACCCAGGAGATCCTGGCCGGCTGGAAGAAGAAGGGCGTGACCATCACCAAGCTGCCGGCAAATTCGCTCGATGCCGCGCTAAAGTCGAAAGATGTCCAGGCGGTGCGCCAGAAGTGGATCGCCAAGGCCAAGGCCGCCGGCTTGACCGACGCCGACACCCAGCAGATCGTGAGCGAAATCGAAAGCCGCTGATCTTACGTGGCGGGCGGCCAACGAGGCCGCCCGCCGCATTCCGCTTTTGTCCGGGACCGCTACGATGTCCACCTTTCAATGTCTGTACCGGGGTTACGGCCGCCTGTTGCGCGGCTTCGGCCTGATATCGTCGGCTGCCACCTTCCTGACCATGCTGCTGGTGGTGGCCAACATCATCGGCCGCTACCTGTTCAACAAGCCGGTTACCGGCACGCTGGAATTCACCGAGTCCCTGCTGGTGCTGACCATCTTCTGCTCCATCGCGCTGACCCAATATGATGGCGGCCACATTCGGGTGAATCTGATCACCCGCCGGCTGCCGGACCGCGCGTCGCGCATCCTGACCGTCATTGCCATGCTGTGCGGCTGCGCCTTCTTCACCTGGTGCAGCTACGCCGCCTGGCTGTTCGCCGCCCAGTCCTATTCGTTCGGCGAACAGGAATGGGGCGAAGTCGTCTTCCCGCTCTGGCCGATGAAATTCGTGGTGTTCTTTGGCATCGCCTTGCTGGCGATCCAGTTCCTGCTCGACGCCATTGCCGAAACCATGATGCCGATCGCCGCCGACAATCCGCGCGCGATGGAGGAAATCTGATGGGCCCGCTCGAACTCGGACTCGTCGGCATCACCGGCGCTGTTCATCGCCATTCTGGCGGGCATCAACGTGATGGTTGCGCTCGGTGCGGTCGGTGCGCTCGGTCTGATGGCCGTGGTCGGCTTCCACGCCGCGACCTCGATGCTGTCGACGGTATTCTTCGAGACCACGCACAGCTTTCATTTCAGCGTCATTCCGCTGTTCCTGCTGATGGGCATGTTCGCCATGCGCGCCGGCCTGGGCGAAGACATGTTCGACGCCGCCAATAAATGGTTCGGCCGGATGCCCGGCGGACTGGCGATCTCCACCACGCTGGGCGCCGCCGCCTTCGGCGCGGCATCAGGCTCGTCGATCGGCACCGCCACCGTGTTCACCAAGCTGGCGCTGCCGCAAATGCTCGACCGCGGCTATGACAAACGCTTGGCCTCGGCGTCGATCGCCATCGCCGGCACGCTGGCCGTGATGATCCCGCCGAGCGCGGTGATGGTGATCTTCGGCATCCTGACCAATTCCTCGATCGGTAAGTTGCTGATCGCCGGCGTCATTCCCGGCCTGGTGTTCGCCGCCCTGCTGTGCGGCGCGACCTTGGTGACCGTCTACCGCCACCCCGATTACGCGCCGCGTTCGACTGAAACCTACACGCTGCGCGAAAAGCTCTATTCGCTGCGGTTGGCCGGCCCGCTCATTCTGGTCATCGCCTGCATTATCATCGGTCTTTATGTCGGCGTGTTCACCCCGACCGAGGCCGGCGGCGCCGGCGCCGGCGTGACCCTGCTGCTTGCGCTCATTCGCCAGCGCAGCTTCAAGGGCCTGCGGTTGATGGAGACGTTGCGCGAGACCGTGAAGACCTCGGCGATGATCTTCGGCATCATTATCTGCGCGCTGATCTTCTCGCGCTTTCTGGCGCTGTCGGGCGTCGCCAATACGCTCGGCGACTTCCTGACCGGGCTCAACGTCAATCGCTGGATCGTCGTACTGCTGATCACGATGATCTATCTGGTCTTCGGCATGATGATGGACGCGCCGGCTTTGCTGGCGATCACTTTGCCGATCACCCATCCGGTGATGATGAAGCTCGGCTTCGACCCGATCTGGTTCGGCGTGTTCGTCGTGCTGCTGGTCGAGATCGGCGCGGTGACGCCGCCGGTCGGCGTCAATTGCTTCGTGGTGCAAGGCTCATCGGAAGGGCGTGTCGAACTCGAGCACGTGTTCATGGGCCTCGTTCCCTACGTCATTGCCGGCTTCGTGATGCTGCTGCTGCTGTGTCTGTTCCCGCAGTTGGCGATGTTTTTGCCGCAGACGATGTAGTTGAGGCGTCTGCCATGACGGAAAAATTTGTCCTGCGTTCAACGCTGACCTCGCCGTTCGGCCGCAAGGTCCGCATGGCGATCGAACTCTTGGGATTAAGCGACCGTATCGTCATCGTGCCTGCCAACACGCTCGACGAGAACGACACGCTGCGCCAGCAGAACCCGCTCGGCAAACTGCCTTGCCTGCTGCTGGCCGACGGCACCGCGATCTACGGCAGCGTTGTCATTGTCGAATTCCTGCAGGAAGTGGCCGGCGTCGACACGCTGCTGCCACCGCGCGGGCTTGACCGTTACAAGGCGCTCACCAAGACGACACTCGGCGACGGCATCGCCGAAGCCGCCTTGCTGATGGTCTATGAAGGCCGTTTCCGCGACCCCGGCACCTATTCCGAACGCTGGCTCGAACATCAACGCGAAAAGATCGCGCGTGCGCTCACGGCAATGGCCAACGACCTGCCCGATCCGGCCAAGACCGATCTTCCCGCGATCGCGCTGGCTTGCGCGCTCGGCTATCTCGACTGGCGCAAGCCGGTGGAATGGCGCGGCGATCATCCGCGCGTCGCCGCCTGGCTGGCGGAGTTTTCCAAGCACGAACCGGCCTTCGAGCGCACCCGCGCGCCGGAGTGAACCGAACCGACCAGACCCAGAGCACCGTTATGACCGATCCGACCACCGAACCGCCGCTGGCGCCGCCAACCTTCATGGCCAAGCCGTCGCGAGCCGACGCTGCGGCTGCCGAAAGGCGCCTGCGACGCCCATTTCCATATCTTCGGGCCGGGCACGCGCTTTCCCTATATGGCCGACCGCAAATACACGCCGACCGACGCGCCGAAAGAGACGTTGTTCGCGCTGCATAAGTTTCTCGGCATCGACCATGGCGTGATCGTGCACACCGCCCAGCATGGCACCGACAATTCGGTGACCGAGGACGCGCTGGCCGACACCAACGGCGCCTATCGCGCCACCGCGCTGGTGGCGGTCGATGTCAGCGACGCCGAACTCAAGCGGCTCGAACGCCGCCGGATTTCGCGGCGCGCGCTTTCATTACATGCAGCATCTCGGCGGCGGCACGCCGATTAACGAGGTCATCGCCTTCGGCAAACGGCTCGCCGATGTCGGCTGGCATTTGCAAATCCATATGGCGGCCGAGCGCATCGCCGAACTGACGCCGGCGATCAAGACATCGGCGGTGCCGGTCATCATCGACCATATGGGCCGCATCGACGCCTCGCTCGGGCTCGACCAGAAGCCGTTCCAGGATCTGCTGCGGCTGATGGACGACAACAACGTCTGGGTCAAAGTCAGCGGCTGCGACCGCGCCACCCGCCAGGGTCCGCCTTATGCCGACGCCGTGCCGTTCGCGCGCAAGCTGGTGGCCGACTTCGGCGACCGTTGCGTCTGGGGCACCGACTGGCCGCATCCCAATCATCAAGGGCCGATCCCCGACGACGGCGGGCTGGTCGATCTGATCGCCGACATCGCACCGACGCCGGAAGCGCGCCAGGCGCTGCTGGTCGACAATCCGCAACGCTTTTACGATTTCGCGCCCGTGTCCGGGCGCACGCCAGCATACGGAGACCACATCATGACCGGACGTTTGCAGGATCGCATCGCCATCGTCACCGGCGCCGGCTCGGTCGGTCCGGGCTGGGGCAACGGCCGCGCCACCGCGGTGCGCTTTGCCGAGGAAGGCGCCAAGATTTTCGCGGTCGACCGCAATCTCGACGCCGTCACCGAGACGGTCGAGCGGGTCAAGGCCGCCGGCGGTGAAATCGAGGTGCACGCCTGCGACGTCACCAACTCGGCCTCGGTCAAGGCCATGGTCGAGGCCTGCGTCAAACGTTTCGGCCGCATCGACATCCTGGTCAATAATGTCGGCGGCTCGGCCCATGGCGGACCGGTCGAAATGACGGAAGAGGTCTGGGACGCCCAAGTCGATTTCAATCTGAAGAGCGTGTTCCTGACCCTCAAGCATGTGCTGCCGGTGATGGAAGCGCAGAAGAAAGGCGCGATCGTCAATCTCGCCTCGACCTCCGGCATTCGCTTTACCGGCGCGTTTCAGGTCGGCTATGCCGCCACCAAGGCCGGCGTCATTCAGATGTCGCGCGTCATCGCCGTGCAATACGCCACCAAGGGCATCCGCATCAACACCGTGATCCCCGGCCAATTGCATACGCCGATGGTCGAGGCGCGGCTGGCCAAGCAACGCACCGGCGGCGACGTCGAAACGCTGCTCAAGCAGCGTCTGGCGCGCATCCCGATCGGCTTTATGGGCGACGGCCGCGACACCGCCAACGCGGCGCTCTATCTGGCGTCCGACGAGGCGCGCTTCGTCACCGGCACCGAGATCGTGGTCGATGGCGGGATGAGCGTGCGCTGCGACTAAGAAGCCCTATTTATTCAGCCACCGTCGCGCGAATCCCAGGATGCCCTGCGGCAGGAAGATGATCATCGTAATGAAGATCACGCCGAGCGGGATCAGATAAGGGAACTGCTCGCCGAAGATACGGCCGAGCAATTCGCGCAGCAACTGGAAGAAGGCCGCGCCGACGATCGGCCCGACCAAAGTGCCGATACCGCCGAGCACGTTGAAGATGACGGTATCGCCCGAGGTGATGAAGTAGACGAAATCGGGCGCGGCGAACTGGTTCTGTACGGCATAGAGCACGCCGGCGAGCCCGGCGAACAACCCCGACAGCATCACCGCCACGATCTTGTAGCGCTCGACCGGATAGCCGATGGCGCGGGTGCGCGCCTCGTTCTCACGGATCGACTGCAACACCATGCCGAACGGCGATTGCGTGATCCGGCGCAGCGAGCAGATAGGAGCCCGCCACCACCGCCAGCACGAACCAGTGCATCATCGACGAGTTGAATTTGCACGTCGACCAGGAACGGAATGGTGAAGTGCGGACGCGAGAAAATCAGGCCGTTTTCGCCGCCGGTCACCTTGGTCCAGGTGAAGATGATGACGTAGAAAATCTGGCTGAAAATCAGCGTCGTGATGGCGAAATAGATGTCGCGCAACCGCGTCGAGAAATAGGCGACGAACAAGGCCGCCAGCGCCGCGCCAAACAGTCCGAAGGCCAGCGCCAGCCACAGATTCGCCGGACTGAACATGATCAGCGCCGCGGCCGCGCCATACATGCCGAGCCCGAAGAACGCCGAATGGCCGAACGAGATCATGCCGGTGTAGCCGATCAGGATGTCGGACGACATCGCCAACAGGCCCCAGATCAGAATCTCGGTCAGGAAGCGCTTCCAGAATTCCGGCAGCACGAAGGGCGCAACGATCAGCAGCGCCATGACGACGGCGAAACCGGTCCAGTATATTTTATGATGTCTTGTCATTTGGGTGTCGGAACGAAAAGGCCGGTCGGCCGGAACAGACAATGTCAGGATGAGGACGACGAAGGAGACGATCACCGCCTGCGCCGGACTGACCCAGATCGAGGCGTAGGACTCAAGCAGGCTGATGAAGATCGCGGCCGCGATCGAGCCGCCGAGATTGCCCATGCCGCCGACCACGACGACGATGAAAGCTTTCAGCACCCAGTCGAGCCCCATGGTGTGGTTGACGCCGACCAGCGGGGCAAACAACACGCCGCTCGCCGCCGCCATGCCGGCGCCGATGGCGAACACGCCGGTGAAGACCCAGGGCACCGGAATGCCCATGGCCTGCGCCATCACGCGGTCCTGGGTGGTGGCGCGAATCCAGACGCCGAATTTGCTGTATTTCAGGAACAGCCAGAAGCCGCCGATGATCGCCGCCGACAACCCGGCGATCACGATCCGGTACCAGGGATAGGTCAGATAGAAGAGGTGGAAGCTCGCCGACATCGGCTCGGGCATGCGGCGCGCGGTCGGGCCGAATTGCCAGAGCGCGTAATTCTGCAGGATCAGCGAGATGCCAAAGGTCACCAGGATGGTGTTGAGCGGGTCGCGGCCGATCAGCGGCCGCAGCGTGACGATCTGCATGCGCGGCGCCGATCAGCGCGACGACCAACGTCGCGACGACCAGCGCCACCCAGAAATTGCCGGTCGCGGCAATCACCAGCACGCCGATATAGGCGCCGAGCATGAGCAATTCGCCGTGCGCGAAATTGACCACGTCCATGATGCCGAAGATCAGCGTCAGGCCGGAGGCGACCAGCGCCAGGATCATGCCGGTGACGATGCCGTTGACCGTCTGGATGATGATCTGATCGTAGGGAATGGCTTGAATAAAGCCGACGACTGCGTCCATCGCCCTAGACCCCCAGATATTGTTTGATGACGGCGTCGTGGACGTCGATCTCGGACGCCGCGCAATGGTGACGAATTTCGACCCTTTTCCATGATGTAGACGCGCTGGCTGGCGGCCAAGCGTCAGCGGCACGTTCTGCTCGACCAGCAGAATGGCGACGCCTTCCTTGTGCAGCACCTCGATGATCTGGCCGATCTGCGAGACCATGCGCGGCATCAAGCCTTCGGTCGGCTCGTCGAGCAGGATGATCTTGGGCTCCAGCATCATGGCGCGCGAGATCGCCAGCATCTGCTGTTCGCCGCCCGACAGCGTGCCGCCGGCCTGATTGCGCCGTTCGGCCAGCACCGGGAAAAAATGTGAAGACCTTGTCGAGCAATTCCCGCTTTGCGGTCGTCGGTGACGCCGTCGCGGTCGAGACCGGTGCGCAGGTTTTCCATCACCGTCAGCAGCCGGAAGATGCGCCGGTCTTCCGGCACATAGCCGATGCCCATGCGCGCCAGCTTGTGCGGCGGCAGGCCGGTGATGTCTCTGCCTTCGAGCGTGATCTTGCCCCGGCTTGCGCCGGCACCAGCCCCATGATCGACTTCAAGGTCGTGCTCTTGCCGACGCCGTTGCGGCCCAGCAGCCCGACCACCTCGCCGGGCGCGACCGTCAGCGAGACGCCGTGCAGAATATGGCTCTTGCCATAGTAGCGTGTGCAGGCCCTCGACCTGGATCAGAACCGGCCGGCAGCGTGTCGGGCGTGCCGGTGCGGACGACGGGGGCAAGGCGCGGATGGGAAGTGTGCCGATGGCGCTCATGTCTTGAGATAAACCTCCAGCACCTTGGGATTCTGCTGGATCTCCTGCGGCGTCCCTTCGGCGAGGATTTCGCCATAATGCAGCACGGTGATGCGGTCGGCCAATTCCATCACCACTTCCATGTCGTGCTCGACGATCAGGATGCGTCAGATCCTTGGCGATGCGTTTGATCAGCGCCAAGGTTTCGTTGGTTTCGGCCTGGCTCATGCCGGCGGTCGGCTCGTCGAGGCAGAGCATCAAAGGCTCGGTGGCGAGCGCAATGCCGATTTCCAGATTGCGCTGCTCGCCATGCGACAGATTGGCGGCGAGTTCATGCGCCATGCGCAACAGCCCGACCGAATCGAGCGCGCGCTCGGCGCTTTTCGTTGATGTCGGCGAAGGCCGAGTGATGCGTAGTCATATTCCAGGCATGCCGGCGCGACTGCGCGGCGATGCGGACGTTTTCCAGCACCGTCGCGTTCGGCAGAATATTGGTGATCTGGTAGGAGCGCGCGATGCCGCGTTGCGAGATCACATTGGACGGCTGACCGGTGACGTCCTCGCCATTGAAAATGATGCGCCCGCCGGTCGGCCGCAGCACGCCGGTCAGGCAATTAAAGAACGTGCTTTTGCCGGCGCCGTTCGGTCCGATGATGGCGCGCGCTTGGCCGCGCGCCACTTCGAAATTGACCTGGCTAAGCGCCGCCAAGCCGCCGAAACGGACGGTAAGCTGTTCGGTCTTCAGGATGGAGCCGCCGCCCCCCGGTCCATCACCGGGGAGCGGCTATCGGTCGACATGACTTCCACGTGGCGTTACGCGGAGAACTTGCAGGCCGGCGGCACCAAAGTCTTCTGATACGGAACCGTCTCATGCAGTTCGTATTTGCCGTCCTTGATCTCGTAGATGAACTCATTGAGGAAGGCCTGATGGTCTTCCTTGCGCAGGGTCTTGGGCCCCTGGATGAAGTCCGGGCCGGCCTTGGCTTCGAAGCCCTCGAGCGCCTCGACCACCTTCATGGTGTCCTTGCGGGTCTCGAATTTGGCCTTCTCCATGGCGATCTTCAGCGCGTTCAAGGCTTCGAAGTTCGACTGGACGTATTTGTCGGGCAACGGACCTGACGGATCGATCTTGGCCAGCCGCGCCTTGGCTTCGTTGAACCATGCCTTGTGATACGTCGGTGTCGAGCGTGCCCTTGAACACCGGAATATAGCGGTTGATGGCGGTGAAGCCGTTGATCTTGTTGCCCTGCGCCAGCAGATTGGTCGATTCGCAGATCGAACCGTCGCCGGCCCATTTGTACTTCTTGGTGAGGCCGAGATCGTAAGCCTGGTTGGCGATCGTGACGCCATCCTTGCCGAAGAAGATGCCGAACAGGCCGTCGAAATTGCCCTTGAATCTTGGACAGGAACGGCGTCATGTCGGCGGTGCCGAGCGGAATGCCGGTAGTGCCGACCACTTCGCCGCCGTTCTTTTTGATCTCGGCAATATAGGCGTCGCGCGTCGACTGGCCCCAGGAATAATCGGCGTAAGCGATATGCCACTTCTTGCCCATCTTGGTCAGCGTCGGCGCGAAGGCGACCGCTTGCGCCGGCGCGAAGTCGTGCAGGCGGAAGCTGTAGCGGTTGCACTTGGTGGTGGTCAGCGTGGTGTCGAGACAGACGCTGATCATGTTGATGATCTTGGCTTCTTCCCAGACCGGCATGCAGGCGAGACAGATGTTGGACAGGAAGCCGCCGACATGGGCGTCGATCTCGTCTTCTTCCACCATCTTCTGAGTCTTGCGGCGCGCGACGTCGGGCTTGGACTCGTCGTCGGCGATGACCAGTTCGACCGGACGGCCGTTGATGCCGCCGTTCTTGTTAATGCGGTCGGCGGCCATTTGCAGGCCGACCAAAGCGGTCTTGCCGCCGGCGGCGCCGGCGCCCGACAAAGGCTGCTCGGAGCCGATCTTGATCGCCTTGGCGGCGCCGAAGGCCGCGCGCCACGGCGCCGGCACCAGCATCATGGCGCCGATCGCGCCGCCGCCCCAACCGACCAAAGTGCGGCGCGTAACCTTGCCGCTGTACCAAATGTCGCTAGCCCAAGCTTCGTCTTTCCACTTTTCAGTCATTGCAAATCCCTCCCAGAGATTGAATGCGATTGACGTTTCAGCTTTCCGTTTTGACCTGGATATTCCGGCTTTGCCGTTTTGGCTTAGTTGCCTTGCACTCCCGATCGATTGAGACTTTCGTGCGCCAGCAATTGCGCAAGCGCGCGCGCCGGCGCGAAAGGCATGCGCGCCGCCGAAGTCGCGGGTTTGAAGTCTTGATGTTGACAGGAAGCAATACGAGCGCACGCGCCCATCGGGCCGACGCCGGCATCCCACCCGGCATCAAGCCTAGCCCCAAATCCCGCACTCGCTGTCGTGGCGCAAGGCTCACGCCTGCTCCACGCGCAATGCCGCGGCATCGTCATCCTCCCCAGGCCGGCCCTTTGCGGGCTCTGTGCCAATTATTGGCTTGACGTATGGTGCAAGCAAACTCGATCCCGTTGCAAGTTTCAACCGCTATTTTCGTATCGATGCATCGTCACTCACATGGTCGGACAGACTTGCTCCGATTGCGCTTGGCAACTGCCGCCTTTTGACCCGAGACTAGTCGCGGTCGAAGCCGACGCGCTCGCAACCTCGATCGGCGCATTTTCGGACGGCATCGCAATGCTAGGCTGTCACGAACAAACCGAACGGGTTACCGATGGATCCAACCTCCCCTGTTGCCACGATGCGGCGTAGCGATGCGGCTGATGCCGGCAGCGGCCTGTCGGCGCGGCGCGATATCCGGTGTGGCGCGCATCGCGGGCCAACCTCGGGCCTGGCGCCCGGTTTTGTGCAGGGCAACCTCGCCATTCTGCCGCGAACTTTGGCAGCGGATTTCCTCACGTTTTGTCAGCTTAATCCGAAGCCCTGCCCGCTGATCGGCACCTCGGCGCCGGGCGACTGGCGCGTGCCGGAACTGGGCGACGACATCGACATTCGTACCGACCTGCCGCGCTATCGCGTCTGGCGTAACGGCGAACTGGTCGCCGAGCCCGAAACGATCAACGAAGTCTGGCGCGAGGATCTGGTCAGCTTCGTCATCGGTTGTTCGTTTTCATTCGAGGAAGCGCTGATGGCCGACGGCATCGAGATCCGCCATATCGCGCGAGGGTGCAATGTGCCGATGTACCGCACATCGATCGCAACACAGGCAGCCGGTCCGTTTCACGGACCGATGGTGGTGTCGATGCGGCCGATGAAACCGGCCGACGCCATTCGCGCGGTCCAGATCACCTCGCGGTTCCCGGCGGTGCATGGCGCGCCGGTTCATATCGGCAAACCGGAATTGATTGGCATTTCCGACATCATGAAACCCGACTATGGCGACGCGGTGCCGGTCGGCGACGACGAACTGCCGGTGTTCTGGGCTTGCGGGGTGACGCCGCAATCGGTGATCGCGACGGTCAAGCCGGAGTTCTGCATCACGCATTATCCCGGCAGCATGCTGGTGACGGACCGGAAGAATAGCGAATTCGCGGTGCGCGTAGTTACGCCGCATCCCGCGCCGCGTTCTTGTCGAGCAAGCCCGCTTCGATCAACGCCAGCCGAATACGCGCAACCTCCGCGCGTTCGAGCTTGACCAAAGGCGGACGCACCACCGCGCGCGGCAATTTGCCCATCAGCACCAGCGCTTCCTTCATGCGGTTATGCATGTCGACGAAGGGATCGGCGTAGAACACCTGCGCGGTCGGCGCGATGCGCGCGTGCAATTGTTTGGCCAGCGCCAGATCGTTGGCCTGAACGGCGCGGAACAATTGCGCCTGCAGGTCGGCGATCACGCTGCCGGAGCCCGACAATAAACCATTACAGCCCAGCACCAGCGACGAAAACAGCCACGAACTATGGGTGGTCAGCACGTTGACCGGGCGCTTGAGGCTTTGCAGCGTCTGAATGTGCCATTCGTGATGCGGCACATTGCCGATCCAGTCCTTGATGGCGCGGATGGTCGGCACCTCTTCGCACATCTTCAGCAGCGTATCCTTCGGATAGCCCTGGCCGGTCGCCAGCGGATACTGAAACACAATCAGCGGCAGGTCGGTGGCGTCGGCGATGTGTTTGACATGGGCGAGCGCCATCGCCGGATTTTGCCCGAGCGTGAACGGCGCCGGCGGAAACACCAGCAGCGCCGAGGCGCCGCCTTGCTTCCGCCATGCGGGCGATGCGCGCGGCTTCGAGACTGCCGTCGGCCCAGACGCCATTGACCAGCGGCAGCTTACCGCCGACTTCATCCTGCGCGATGTCGAGCACGCGGCGCTGTTCGTCGAAGGTGCAGGACGCGACCTCGGTCGAATGCGCATTGATGGTGATGGCCGAGAGACCTTCGACCGACGCGACGTCGCGCAGATGGCTGCGGAAGCTCGCCTCGTCGATCGACAGATCGTTTTCGAACGGCAGCAGCACCGCCGGGATTACGCCATGGGGAATGTAGTTGGTATATCGCGGCATGGCCGGCCCCTCCCGATGAAGATAAATACGTCAGCTTGCCGCTTTGACCCGCGGCTCGGGCTCACCACTGAAGCCGAATTCCGACGACAGACGGTCGGCGGCGACGCGTGTGATCCGCGCGCGCTTGTGCAAGCCCTCGATCGACAGCCGCCAGACCGGACCGGAAATGCCAATGGCGCCAATCACCTGGCCGCTAAAGTCGCGCACCGCCACCGCCACGCAACGCAGTTCGGGATCGAACTCGCCGTCGTCGATCGCCATGCCGGCGCGGCGGACCTCAGCGATTTCGCGCCGCAACCGGTCGGCGGTGACGATGGTGTGCGGCGTCAGCGCGTTCAACTCGGTGCGCGCGAGGAAGCCCTCGAACTGGTCCGGCGGCAATGCCGCCAGCACGACCTTGCCGAGCGCCGTGCAATGCGCCGGCCGCACGACGCCGACCCGGTCGGTCAATTGAAAGGCGCCCGGCCCGCTGGTGCGCGCCAGCACGACCACCGAGTCGCCCATGCGGACGGAAAAATGCGCGCTCTCGCCGGTCTCGCGCGACAGATCTTCCAGCACCGGGGTCGCCAGACTCATCATCTCGACTTCATCGAGCGCGTTGGCGGCGAGCGCGAACAATGGACGGCCTATGCGGTAGCGCTTGGAATCCTTGAGCTGGCGGACATAACCCAGCGACACCATGGTCTTGACCAGATGGAAGGTCGTGGAATTGTGCAGCCCGACACGCTTCGACAGCTCGGCCAGGCTGATGCCGTCGCGGTTGCGGGCGATCTCTTCCATGATCGCAAAAGCCCGCCCGATTGACTGGACGCCGCCGCCGCGCGCCGGCTCGTCCGCGGCCGCTTCGATCGCGGCGGCCGGCGGCCGCGCCGCGCGCTTCACGCGCGTCGCTTTACCGGCTGCGGGCTTCGTCTTGGCTCGCGCTGTCACGTCGTCGATCTCCCGATTGCTGATGGCGACGTTATCACTTCATTTTTTCAATTGGAAATTTTCATCTCACCATGTGGCATACGTCCGGCCAGACTTTTCCCGGCACCAAAGCAGCCTCGGCCCGGCGGCGCGCGGCCGGACGGCTTTGCGGTTTTGGCCTGAAAGAACGCGGAATTCCCGGGTGGGTGGTCGCCAAGCTGGCGCGGGGCGGCGTTTTCAGCCCGGACTGGCAACCCGCGCGGCCTTGCCCCGCCGCAGCGCGACGATTTCGGCCAGAATCGAGATCGCGATTTCTTCCGGCGTGATGGCGCCGAGATCGAGCCCCGCCGGCGCTTTTAGTTTGGCGAGACGATCCGGCGCGACGCCCTTTTTCGCCAAAGCGCCTCTTTCAGCACCTCGGCCTTGCGGCGACTGCCGACAAAGGCGACGTAATCGGCGTCGACCGCCAGCGCCGCCATCAGCGCCGCCTCGTCGCCGCGGCCTTGGGTCGAGACCACGACAAAACGCGCGCCCGGCTCATCGACCGGCAGCGCATAACCTTCGATGCGGCGGTCGGCTTCGTCGAACGCGGACTGCTCAGGCGCCGGCGCGCAGGCGGTGACGGCAAAACCGCTGCGGCGGGCGAGATCGGCGACCGCGACCGCAACCGGACTAGCGCCGCAGATGATGACCTGCGGGCGCGGCAGTACCGGCTCGATGAAAATATCCATCGTGCCCTGGCTCGGGCACATGTTCTTGGCGAACCGCACGCCCTCTTTTTCCTCGCCGGCTTTCAGCCCGCGTTCGTCGAGCGCGTCCGGCGGCTGCACCGACACAAGCCGCGACTGACCGTCGGCGAGCGCATCCTTGGCGGCTTTCAACACCGCGGCGCGGGCGCAGCCGCCGCCAATCCAGCCTTCGGTGATGCTGCCGTCGGGCAGGATCACCGCCTTGGCGCCGGCTTTCGCCGCGGTCGCCGACACCGTCCGCACCACGGTGGCGAGCGCGAAAGGTTCGCCGGTCTGTTTGCGGGCCGAGATGACGGTGTGAATGTCGGATGCATGTCGCATGACTAGATCCTCGCGAGATAAGGTTCGAGCGCGGCGAGACTGTCGAGATTATGCGCCGGCGCGAACAGATCGATGTACGGCAAAGCCGCCTGCATGCCGCGCGCGGTCGGCTCATAATCGCGCCAGCCGATCAACGGATTAAGCCAGACGATGCGGCGGCAACGCTGGCGCAAGCGGCGCATCTCTTGGCCCATCTGTTCCGGCTCGCCGGTGTCGTAGCCGTCGGAGACGATCATCACCGCCGTGCGCGAATTGATGACGCGGCGCGCGTGCCAGCGGTTAAAGGTCGCCAGGCTCTCGCCGATCTTGGTGCCGCCGCCGATGCCCTGCGCCATCAGCGACATCTTATCGACCGCGCGGGTCAACGTCGCGGTCACGCAGCGAGGCCGAGACATGCGCCAGCCTTGTGTGGAACACGAAAGCGTCCGACTGGCGGAAGGCATCGACGACGCCATGCAGGAAGCGCACGAAGAACGCGGTATAGAGACTCATCGAGCCGGAGGCGTCGAGCAGAAACACCAGCCGCAACGGCTTGTCCTTGCGCTTGCGCCAAATCAGATCAAGCGGCGTGCCGCCATGGGCGACGCTGCGGTGAATGGTGCGGCGCAGATCGAGACGGTGGCCGCGCCGGTGCGCGCGTTGACGCCGGACCAGACGCGCCCGCATCACGCGCGCCAGCCGCGCCGCCAGTTCATGCGCCTGCGCGATGTCGTCGGGTTCAACGATGTGACGCAAATCGGTGCCCGCCAGATTGTCGACCCGCGAGGCGCCTTCGCGTTTGCCTTGGCCGTCGGCCTCCGTCTCGCCGTCGCCTGAGCGGCGCTCGACATGATCGGGCAGACCGGTCTTGCCGCTCGGCTGCGCCGGGTGTTGCAGCTGCCGCGCCGGTGCGCGGGCTTCGAGCGCCGCGCCCGCCAGCGTGCGGGCCTGGCGCATGCCGGTGCCTTGCCAATAGGCGTCGAAGATGGCGTCGAAACGCTCCCAGTCGGAATGGGTGGTGCAAAACAACGCGCGCAAGGCCGGCTTCAAGGTCCAGGGCTTGGCCGCTTGCGATGTCGCGAGAATCGACAAGGCATCGCTGGTTTCAGCCAGGCCGGCTTTGAAGCCGTTGTCGCGCAACGTGCGCGCAAAGCCGGCGAGCCGCTGAGTGGCCGGGCCGACGATGTTGTCACGCTCGTTGTCGCGACGCTGAGCGGATGGTTTTCTGCGCCATCACGCCACCCGGCCGAGCAGCCGGTCGGCGACTTCACGCGTCAGACGGCTGCGGTCTTCGCGCGTCTTGATCAGGCACATCATCGTCTCGTAGACGACTTCCGGCTCCTGCCGCAGATCGTGGATTTCCAATCCGGCCAAGGTCGCGGCCCAGTCGAGCGTTTCGGCGACTCCCGGAACCTTGCGCAGGTCCTCCTTGCGCACCGACGCCACCATGGCCGCGATCTGCACGGCCAGCGCGACGCCGATGCCCGGCGTGCGGGTGACAATGATCTTGGCTTCGCGGTCGACGTCGGGGAAATCGACGTAATGATAGAGACAACGCCGGCGCAGCGCGTCCGATAATTCGCGGGTGCCATTCGAGGTCAGCACGACGCGCGGGATCGCGGTCGCCTTGATGGTACCGAGTTCGGGAATGCTGACCTGAAAGTCGGACAACAGTTCGAGCAGGAAGGCTTCGAACTCCTCGTCGGCGCGGTCGACCTCGTCGATCAGCAGCACCGGCGGCTTTTCGCGCCGGATCGCCGCCAGCAGCGGACGTTCGAGCAAATAGCGTTCCGAGAAGATGTGCTCCTCGATATTGTCGGCGTCCTCGCCTTCGCGGGTCTTGATCGCGAGCAATTGCTTTTGATAGTTCCACTCATAGAGCGCGGCGTTCTGGTCGAGGCCCTCGTAGCATTGCAGCCGGATCAGCTCGGCGTCGTGCACGGCGGCCAGCGCCTTGGCGACTTCGGTCTTGCCGACGCCGGCCTCGCCTTCCAGCAGCAAGGGCCGGCTGCAGGAAATCCATCAGCCACAGCGCGGTCGCCAGATCGCGGTCGGCGATATAGCCGACTTGCGCCAGACGGTCGGAGATGGTGTCGCGATCGAGGGTCATATTACTGATACCTCTCGTTCGTCATGGCCGGGCTCGTCCCGGCCATCCACGACTTTCTCGGAACAAGCAAAGACGTGGATGCCCGGGCCAAGCCCGGGCATGACGTTTGAGAATGTGGTCACGCCTTGCAATACATTCAAGCGCGTGTCGGTTACGCATGCAGCCCCAACTTGTCGGCCGCCGTCCAGGTCCGCCAATTGTCGTGCGGCATCTGGATATGAACCGAACCGAGAAAGCCGAAGGCATCGTTGACCGCGTTCGAGAACGCAGGAACGCTGCCGACATTCGGGCTCTCGCCGACACCCTTGGCGCCGATCGGGTGATGCGGCGACGGCGTCGTGGTCCAGTCGGTTTCCCAATGCGGGGTTTCGACCGCGGTCGGCAGGAAATAATCCATCAGCGAGGCAGTGGTGACGTTGCCGTCCTCGTCGTAATGAATCTCCTGGCCCATCGCGATGCCGAAGCCTTCGGTCAGGCCGCCGTGGATCTGGCCCTCGATAATCATCGGGTTGATGCGGGTGCCGCAATCGTCGAGCGCGTAGAAACGCCGCACCTTGGAGGCGCCGGTATCGACATCGATATCGAGGACGGCGATGTAAACGCCGAACGGGAAGGTGAAATTCGGCGGGTCGTAATAGTTCACCGCCTCAAGCCCCGGCTCCATGCCGGGCGGCACTTCGTGGTAAGCCGCCCAGGCGATCTCGGTCATGGTCTTGAAGCGTTCCGGATTGCCTTTGACCTTGAAGCGGTCGACATCCCATTCGATATCGTCGTCATGCACTTCCAGCATGTAAGCCGCGATCATTTGCGCCTTGGCTTTGATCTTGCGGCAAGCCAGGGCGGTGGCCGCCCCCGACACCGGCGTCGAGCGCGAACCGTAAGTGCCCAAGCCATAAGGCGCGGTGTCGGTATTGCCCTCCTCCACCGTGATGTTATCGGCGGCGATGCCGAGTTCGCTCGCAATGATCTGGGCATAGGTCGTCTCGTGGCCTTGCCCTTGCGACTTGGTGCCGAGCCGGCAAATGCCAGAGCCGGTCGGGTGGATGCGAATTTCGGCCGAGTCGAACATCGCGATGCCGAGAATGTCGCAATTGCGCGACGGCCCGGCGCCGACAATTTCGGTAAAGAAAGACATGCCGATGCCCATCAGTTCGCGGGTCTCGCCGCGCTTGAAGGCTTCCTGCTTTTGTTTTTGTTCGGCGCGCAGCTTCTTGTAATCGACGGTCTCGACCGCCTTGTCGAGCGCGGTCTGATAGTCGCCGGAATCGTAGACCCAACCAAAGACCGACGTGTAGGGGAACTGCTCGCGCCGGATCAGGTTCTTGCGGCGGAACTCGACCGGATCCATGCCGAGCTTCTGTGCCATGATGTCCATGGCACGCTCCATCGCATAGACCGCCTCGGTGACGCGGAACGAGCAACGATAGGCGACACCGCCCGGCGCCTTGTTGGTATAAACGCCATCGACCGACACGTGGGCGGCCGGAACGTCGTAAGAGCCGCTGATGATCGAGAACAGCCCCGCCGGCCATTTGGTGGCGTTGGCACAAGCATCGAAGGCGCCGTGGTCGGCGATGGTGTAGCAGCGCAAGCCGGTGATCTTGCCGTCCTTGGTGCAGGCAAGCTCTACATCCATGTGGAAGTCACGGGCAAACGCCGTGGTCGACAGGTTCTCGATCCGGTCCTCGACCCATTTCACCGGATGGCCGGTGACGATCGAGGCGACGATGGCGCAGATATAACCGGGATAAGCGCCGACCTTGTTGCCGAAGCCGCCGCCGATATCGGGCGCGATGACGTGGATTTTGTGCTCGGGAATTTTCGAGATCAGCGAGGCAACGGTGCGGATGACGTGCGGCGCCTGGAACGTGCCCCACAGCGTCAGATCACTGGTGATCTTGTCGAACGACGCGACGCATTGGCAGGTCTCGAGCGGGCACGGATGCACACGCGGATAAACGATGCGCTCGTTGATGGTGACATCGGCCTTTGAGAAGGCCGCGTCGGCCGCGGCCTTGTCGCCGGCCTGCCAGTTGAACACGTGGTTGGGATGCTTGCGGGGCCCGTGCGCGCCTTCTTTCTTGTCCTTGATATCCTCACGGACAATGACCGCATTCGGCAACATCGCCTTGTTCGGATCGATATTGACCGGCAGCCCTTCGTATTCGACCTCGACCAGTTCCGCGGCGTCGGCGGCGGTGTAGCGGTCCTCGGCGATGACGAAGGCGACTTCCTGGTTCTGGAACAACACCTTGCCGTCGGCCAGCACCATCTGGACGTCGCCGGCCAAGGTCGGCATCCAGTCAAGATTGACGGTCTTGAGCGTTTCCGACGTGATGACGGCGATCACGCCGGGAACAGCGGCGGCCTTGGTGGTGTCGATTTTCTTGATGCGCGCATGGGCATGCGGCGAACGGCAGAAATCGCCATAGAGCATGCCGGGCAGTTTCAGGTCGTCGACATAGTTGCCTTTGCCTTGCGTGAAGCGCACGTCCTCGACGCGCTTGCGCTTGCAGCCCATGCCTTGCAGTTTTTCCGCGCGTTCGGCGGATGTGGGGGTCATGTCGTTCATTCCGCGGCCTCCTGCAAAGGACGATCATTGGGCGCGGCGTTGATCTTGTCGGCCGCGTATTGAATGGCTTTGACGATGTTCTGATAGCCGGTGCAGCGACACAGATTGCCGGCAATGCCGTGTCGAATTTCATCTTCCGTCGGCGATGGATTTTCCTGCAGCAGCCGGTAGGCGCGCGTGATCATGCCGGGCGTGCAGAAGCCGCACTGCAGCCCGTGCATTTCACGAAAGCCTTCCTGTAGGGCGTGCAACGTGCCGTCGGCATTGGCCATGCCTTCGATGGTGCGAATCTCGGAGCCGTTGGCTTGCACCGCGAAGACATTGCAGGATTTCACCGACTTGCCGTTGAGATCGACGGTGCAGGCGCCGCAATGCGTGGTTTCACAGCCGATATGCGGGCCAGTGAGATTGAGCTGCTCACGCAGGAAGTGGATCAGCAGCGTGCGTGGCTCGACCAGTTGTTCGACCGGTTTGCCGTTCACAGTCATGGTGACGTGAGATTTGGCCATTTGTTTTCTCCCGATGCCTTATTGTCTGCGCATGATCTTGTCCGAAAACCGGTATCCACTTTTCGGGATCATGCGCTGGCGTTCTGTTGCGCACGCGCGAGCGCGCGCGTCAGCATCACGCCGGCCATTTTGGTGCGATAGGCGGCAGGCCCGCGGGCGTCGGTCGCCGGATGGGTGATCGCCTCGGCGGCGGCGACGGCTTTCTTCACCGTCGCGGCGTCGAGCGACGAGCCGGTCAGGATCTTGGCCGCCTCCTCCGCCCATAACGGCGTCTCGGCGACATTGGTCAGCCCGATCGAGCAACTTGCGACCTTGCCGCCCTTCATCGTCAACACGACGGCGGCCGCCGCCGTGGCGTAATCGCCGATCTTGCGTTTGAGCTTTTCATAAGCCGCGCCATGGCCGGCCGGCGGCATCGGGATGCGAATGGCGGTGACGATTTCGCCGGGTTCGAGCGACGTGAAATAAGCGCCTTGATAGAAGTCGCGGGCGGCGGCGCGGCGCTCGCCGGACTTACCGGCGATCTGGTAGCTGGCGTTGAGGCACATCATCACCGCCGGCATGTCGTTGCCGGGGTCGCCATTAGCGACATTGCCGCCGAGCGTGCCGAGATAGCGCACCTGCGGATCGGCGATCAGCAGCGCGGTCTCACGCAGGATCGGGATTTTCGCCGCCAGCAGGTCGGAGGCGATGACCTCGTGCTGCGTGGTCATGGCGCCGATGACGATGTCGCCACCGTCCTCGCGGATACCCTTGAGATCGGCCAGCCCGCCGAGATCGACCAGATGGGCGGGTGCGGCCAGCCGCAGCTTCATCATCGGGATCAGGCTGTGGCCGCCGGCAATGGCGCGGGCGTCCTCGCCGAGATCGCCGAGCATGGCGACCGCTTCGTTGACCGATGTCGGCCGGTGATAGGCAAATGACCCGGGTATCATCGCTGTCCTCCCTCGCCTCGCTTCTTGCCTCTGTGGGCATCGTTGTCTGGCAAGGTGGCCAAGGGTGCGGTGCAGCAACAAGTTACGATGCACGAGCAGGCGCCGCCGATGCACCAAACGCGGCGCCTTTGCACCAATGGCGGCGCGCTTGCACGAATTGCGTCAGAGCGACTGTCGTAATTTGGGTCTTAAGGGAGACGGGACTGCGGCGGCGCGGGTCTATGTCGCGGCGCGAACGCGGGCGTGCTGCGGCCCGCCGCCGTTTTGCCGCGCAGGCTTGGGCTTGGCGGCGCTGGCATCGTCACTGCCATAGGCATTGCCTATGGTGCCAATACGCGACTTCAGCCAGCCGGCGCGGCTGCGGCTGACCGGCACTGTATAATGTCCGGAGCCGGTGAGTTCGACGGTTTCGCTATCGCCCGAGCGCTTGGTGCCGGTGACGCATTCGATATTGACGATATGGCTGCGGTGCACGCGCATGAAGCGGCTTTTATCGAGCCGGGCTTCGACCTCACCGATCGCCAGCGGGCAGAATAATTTGGCCTCGCCGTTGAAGATATATGTGTAGTGCGCGTTGGCGTGGACCGCGACGACCTGCTCGACGGCGATGAATTGTGTGCCGCCGTCATGCTCGACCGGCAAATGACGCGCCAGCCGCGGCGGCGGCGCGCCGGCGCCGCCCAGCGGCGCATAAGAGCCGCGCCGGACTTCCGTGTCCGCCACCACCGTCGCAAGCGGCGGCACAGCGTTATGCGCCGTCGCGCTATCGTCCGCCTCTTTGTTGGCCTTGTCGGGGTCCGGCACCAGGAACAACAGGAAAATGCCGGAAACGCAGAACGCGACAATCGCGACCACAATCGCCAATAGCGCGGCAGATAAAGCCGGCGCCGCCGAGGTTCCGCTCGAATAAGGATAAAGCGTCATACCGGCCATCGCGGTGTAATGCATGCCGGACACCGCCATGCCGAAAGCCGCCGCCGAACGCACCAAAGGCGGCCGCGTGCCGGGTTCGGCCGCCAGCCACAACGCCAAGGCCGAGGCCACCACCGCGATGACCAGGCTCGCCAGCACATAGGCCGGCGCATGAACCATGATGGCGCTGTCATGCAGCGCAAACATGCCAATGTAATGCATCGAGAAAATGCCGGTGCCCATCAAAGCCGCCGACAACGTCAGGCGCAGCGGCGTCAGTTGACCAGCCGAAATGGCATAGACCGCGATGCCGACGACGATGACGCAGACCAGAAACGACAACAAAGTCGGAAACACCAGATAATCGACCGGGAACGGCAGCCGCGCCGCCAGCATGCCGACGAAATGCATGGTCCAGATCGCGACCGCGAAGGAAAAGGCTGCGCCCGCTAGCAACAGTCGGCGCCGGGTGCCGAGCGCCTCGCCGATCTGCACGGCCAAGCCGAAGCCGACATAGGCGCCCTGAATCGCGATCACGACCGACAAAACGACCAGCCAGGGCTGGTAGCTTAGGTGCATCGGCCAGTCCTCCCTTGACGTCGGCCTTTTCGGGTCTCTGATCAGCTCTTAAGCGGGCTTTGCGCAAAGTATAGGTGGGGCCAGCCGCAATTCAAAGTGGTGCGGCATGGCCTGCGCCCAACTTAACGCGTCCGGAATGGCAAAATGGCGGCATCAGCCGGCCTGCCGGATTTGATTTGAGCTTATAAGCCGATTTTTGCGCTGACTTTTTAAGATAGCCGAGACAGCGGTCGAATCTCGCTCCACCCCGCTCACGCTCTTATGGCCTGACAGCCAGCGGTTTTGCGCGGATGTTATGTTTGTGCGCTAACGCTTTCGCGCTAGGCCGCGACCTCGTGGTTGGACACCAGATCCAGCGGTTGCGGGTGGTTGCCTCTGAGATACAAAGCGCAGGTGGTGCGCAGCATCGACGCGAAGTTCGGGATTTTTCCGTTAATCTCAAGCGCTTCATCATAGAGCTTGGACAGGAATTTCGGCGTCGACAGTTCCTCGCGCGCCGCGATCTCATCGAGCAAAAGCCAAAACGCGGCTTCCAATTGAATCGAGGTCGAGTGGCCGCCGATACGGACCGATCGATTGACCAGCTTGTAACCTGCGGGGTTTTGGCCTGCGAAAACCTTACACATGGTGACCTCCCGAATTTTATTTCGGAAACGGCCGTTTTGCGCCCCCAATCCCCGGAGCGAGACCGATTTCCGACTATGCTTGACGGCAAGATTGTTCGTCCAAAGCCGATGAAAGACAAGAAAAAAACGGAACGGGCCAACGAAAAGCCGGCGCTCGCGCCCGTTTCAAGCCGATATCGGTCATGTCGAAGCGTGGTAGCAGGCTGCCACCACCCTGTTTTGTTTCGTCCGATACTTGCCGCCAACTGGGCGCCACAGGCGCTGGCGCACCACGACATCGCGGCGAGGCAGAGCAGAACTTGGCAAAAGCAATTCATTCGATGATTTGCGTTCTGAACGAGGAGCGCTCGGTCGCGTTTTATTGTCAGGCATTCCGTCTCGAAATTGCCGACCGGCTCGACTTCGACACCTTCACGCTCATTTACCTGCGCAACGCGGAAAACGATTTCGAAGTCGAACTGACGATCAACAAGGGCCGCGACAAGCCCTACGAGCTTGGTGACGGCTACGGCCATATCGCCTTTTGCGTTGACGACCTCGACACCGAGCACGCCCGCTTTGTCGAATTGGGCTTCAAGCCGCGCGACATCGTCGAGTTCAACCGCGACGGCGCTTTGCTGGCGCGCTTTTTCTTCGTTGAAGACCCCGACGGCTACAAAATCGAAATGCTGCAACGGCACGGCCGCTATCGCTGACGTCAGAACGAGCGCAATTGCAGCGAACAAAGCTGCAAAGCTTGCGCCGACATAAGGAGGAGACGGATATGACGACTGTTCACAAGGACAGCGCAGCGGGCTTGTCCCGGCGCGAGATATTGAAGCACGGCGGAACGGCCGGCGCCTTGATGGCACTCGTCGTCAGCGGCGGAGCGGTCTTAAGCGCCGATCGGGCCTGGGGCATGAAGACCAGCGCGCTGACGCCGCAAACCATGGCGACGCTCATCCAACTGGCCCGCGACATCTACCCGCACGACCAGGTCGCCGACAAATACTACGCCATAGCCATGAAGGCGCACGAGGTCGACGCCGCCAAGAACGACGCCCACAAGCTCCTGATCGAAGAAGGCGTTGCCGACCTCGACAAGCGCGCCGGGCCCGGCGGCTACCGTGGCGTCGGCTGGGAAGACGACCGTGTGGCGATTTTGCGCGCCATCGAGCACAACGCCATTCTTCCAAGCGATCCGCGGTGGGCTGGTGGTCGGTCTTTATAACCAGCACGCGATCTGGCCGATCTTCGGCTACGAGGGCGAGTCCTATTCAAAGGGCGGCTACATCCACCGCGGCTTCGACGACATCGATTGGCTATGAGCGCGCGGCTTCGCGCGACAGCCCAACAACAACGACATTCTTCGGGAGAAAAGACCATGGCAGCGCCATTTGATCTCAAGGACGACAGCGTCGTCGTCATCATCGGTTCCGGCGCCGGCGGCGGAACGCTCGGCAACGAACTGGCGCAGAAGGGCATCAACGTCGTGATCCTCGAAGCAGGCGCGCGGCACGAATATACCGACTTCATCAACGATGAATGGGCCGTCCTTCGGCCAACTGGCCTGGACCGACAAGCGCACGACGTCGGGCGACTGGCGCGTGCACAAGGACTTTCCCAATCTGCCGGCCTGGATCGTCAAGGCGGTCGGCGGCTCGACCACCCATTGGGCCGGCGCGTCGCTGCGCTTCCAGGAGCACGAGTTCAAGACGCGCTCGACCTACGGCAAGATCGCCGGCGCCAACCTGCTCGACTGGCCGATCACGCTCGAAGGAGATGGAGCCTTATTACGCCAAGGCCGAGGACAAGATGGGCGTGACCCGCACCAACGGCATCCCCGGCCTGCCCGGCAACAATAACTTCAAGGTCTTGAAGGCCGGCGCCGACAAGCTCGGCTACAAGGAATGCTCATACCGGCCGGATGGCGATCAACTCGCAGCCGCGTGACGGCCGCAACGCCTGCCAGCAGACCGGCTTCTGCTTCCAGGGCTGCAAATGGGGCGCCAAATGGTCGACGCTCTACACCGAAATCCCCAAGGGCGAGAAGACCGGCCACATGGAGGTCCGGCCGAATGCGCATGGCGCTCAAGATCGAACCACGACAAGACAGGTAAGGTCGACGGGCGTCGTCTATGCCGACAAGGCCGGCAAGATGCAGCGAGCAGAAGGCGCGCATCGTCGCGCGTGGCCGGCAACTCGATCGAGAGCCCGCGCCTGCTGCTCAATTCGGAATCGAGCATGTTCCCGGACGGGCTGGCCAATTCGTCCGGCCAGGTCGGCAAGAACTACATGCGCCACACCACCGGCTCGGTCTACGCCATCTTCGAAAAGCCGGTGCACATGTATCGCGGCACGACCATGGCCGGCATCGTTCGCGATGAGGCGCGTAACGATCCGAAGCGCGGTTTCGTCGGCGGCTATGAGTTCGAGACGTTGTCGCTCGGCCTACCCTTCATGGCCGCGTTCCTCGATCCGGGCGCCTGGGGCCGCGTCGTTCACCACGGCGCTCGACCATTACGTCAACATGGCCGGCATTTGGATCGTCGGCGAGGACATGCCGCGCGAGCAGAACCGCATCACGCTACACAGTGACATGAAGGACGAGCACGGCATGGCGATTGCCGACGTGCATTTCGACGATCATGAGAACGACACCGCGATGCGCAACCACGCCTATAAGCAGGGCCAGGCGCTGTATGACGCGGTCGGCGCAACGCGCACCTTCCCGACGCCGCCTTATCCGTCGACCCATAACCTCGGCACCAACCGGATGAGCGCGAAGGCGGCCGACGGCGTCGTCGACCAGCATGGCCAGGCCCACGACATCAAGAATCTGTTTGTGTCCGACGGCAGCCAGTTCACGACCGGCGGCGCGGAAAACCCGACGCTGACGATCGTCTCGCTGGCGATCCGCCAGGCCGACTTCATCGCCAAGCAGATGTCGGCGGGCGCGATCTGAAGCCTAAAAAAACGCTGACTTGCGGGGATGGCTCTCGACCGGAGAACCGCCCCGCCGCAGCGCGAAAAACTAGATTTTTGGCTTTAGCGCCTGACGGATTTTTTGAAGCCCGCGGGTGAGACGGGCTGGCTTCTGGCTGGCTGGGGCGGGAGGACTCGAACCTCCGAATGGCGGAATCAAAATCCACTGCCTTACCACTTGGCTACGCCCCAATCCGTCGCTGTGCGCGTAGACGCCCGACCGGGCGCGAAGCACCCGGGACGAGATTGCGCGGACCATAGCGGCGGTCTTGGCCACAATCAACGCCTGTTAAGCGGCCCCGAGCCGATCGCGCGGGCCGACCATGCAGGCCGTTAACCCCATGATTTTGGGCCCCTTCCCCGGCCCGCGCGCCGGCAGCCTGTTTGACGGCTGCGCAAGCCCGGCTAGATTGCCGCCATGACATACCGCGCCCCGGTTTCCGACATCGCCTTTGCCCTCAAACACGCCGCCGGCCTGAAATCGGCTCTCGCCGAAGGCCTTTATGGCGATCTCGACGAGGAAACCGTCGATTCGGTCCTCGAGGAGGCCGGCAAATTCGCCTCCGACGTGATCGCGCCGCTCAACACCGTGGGCGATAAATTCGGCACGCCGTTCAAGGACGGCAAGGTCACCACGCCGCCCGGCTGGAAAGAGGCCTACACCGCCTGGGCCGCCGCCGGCTGGAACGGGCTCGCCTCGCCGGCCGACTTCGGCGGCCAGGAACTGCCGCAAGCCGTCAACGCCGCCTGCATCGAAATGTGGAACGCCGCCTCGATGGCCTTCGGCATCGGCCCGGTGCTGACCATGGCCGCGGTCGATGCCTTGCACGCCTACGGCTCCGACGATCTCAAGCAGAAATATCTCGAAAAGCTCATCAGCGGCGAATGGATGGGCACGATGCAGTTGACCGAGCCGCAGGCCGGCTCCGATGTCGGCGCGCTGCGCACCAAGGCGGAACGCGCCGGCGACGGCACCTACAAGATCACCGGCTCGAAGATCTTCATCACCTACGGCGAGCACGATCTCACCGACAACATCATTCACTTCGTGCTGGCGCGGCTGCCCGATGCGCCGCCCGGCACCAAGGGCATCTCGCTGTTTCTCGTGCCGAAGTTCATGGCGGACGGCACGCGCAACGACGTGCGCGCCCATTCGGTCGAGCACAAGATGGGCATTCACGCCTCGCCGACCTGCACCATGGTCTATGGCGACAAAGGCGGCGCGGTCGGTTTCCTGATCGGCGAAGAGAATAAAGGCATGCTCTGCATGTTCACGATGATGAACCGCGCGCGGCTCGCCGTCGGCTTGCAGGGCGTGGCGATTGCCGAGCGCGCTTTGCAGCAGGCAATGGCTTATGCGCGCGACCGCAAGCAGATGGGCCACGCCATCATCGACTACCCCGACGTCAAGCGCATGTTGCTGACCATGCGCGCGATGACCGGCGCCGCGCGCGCGATCTGTTACGCGACCGGCGTGGCGCTCGACCGCTCGATCCGCGGCAAGGACGACGCGGCGCGCAAGAAAGCCATTCGAGCGCTGCCTCGTTGCTGACGCCGGTGGCCAAAGCCTTCTCGACCGATATCGGCATCGAGGTCGCCTCGCTCGGCGTGCAGGTGCATGGCGGCATGGGCTTCATCGAAGAAACCGGCGCGGCGCAGCATTATCGCGATGCCCGCATCGCCGCGATCTACGAAGGCACCAACGGCATTCAGGCGATCGATCTGGTGACGCGCAAGGTGCCGCTCGAGGGCGGCCAGACGGTGGCGGCTTATATCGACGAACTGCGCGCGACGGTCGTCGGCCGTGACGGCGAGCAATGCGCCGGGCTTCGGGCGAGACTGCGGCGCGTCTTGGCGAAGCGGTCGATTCGCTCGAACGCGCGACCCAATGGCTGCTGGCGCAGAAGTCGTCACCGGACGCGCTGGCCGGCGCGACACCTTATTTGCGCCTGTTCGGCAATGCCGCCGGCGGCTGCATGCTGGCCGAACAGGCGTTTGGCTGCGTTGCGTGACTCAGGCGACGGCGCCGGCCGCACGGCGCTGGCGCGATTCTTTGCCGAGAACGTCGCGGTGCAGGCTATCGGGCCTCGAGCGCAGCGTCACCGAAGGCGCGCAGAGCATTACCAACGCTGAAGCGGCGCTGGCTGAATAGTTATCGGTCATGCCGGGCATAGCCCGTTGCAGACAGGCGTAAACGCCCTAATGTCCCGGCCATCCCGCTTATACGGGCACGGTGCCACCCTAAGCGGGGTCACCGGGACAAGCCCGGAGACGAAAGATTGGAGGATGCGCCATGTCGCTCAAAGGCAAGACCCTGTTCATCACCGGCGGCTCGCGCGGCATCGGGCTGGCGATCGCGCTCAAGGCCGCCGCCGACGGCGCCAATATCGCCATCGCCGCCAAGACGGTCGATCCGCATCCCAAACTCGAAGGCACCATTCACACCGCCGCCGCCGAGATCGAAAAAGCCGGCGGCAAGGCGCTGGCGCTCGCCGTCGATGTGCGCGACGAAGCGGCGGTCAAAGACGCGCTCGACCAGACCGCGGCGCATTTCGGCGGCCTCGACATTGTCGTCAACAATGCCAGCGCCATTTCGCTGACCAATGTCGCGGCCACCGACATGAAGCGCTTTGATCTGATGCATCAGATCAATGCGCGCGGCACCTTCATGGTGTCGAAATATGCGCTGCCGCATCTGTTGAAGGCCGAGAACCCGCATATCCTGATGCTGTCGCCGCCGCTCGACATGCAGACCAAATGGTTCGCGTCGCATACCGCCTATTCGATGGCGAAGTTCGGCATGAGCCTGGTCGTGCTGGGCCTGGCCGGCGAGCAGCACGGCAAGATCGCGGTCAACGCGCTGTGGCCGCGCACCACCATAGCCACCGCCGCGGTGCGCAATCTGCTTCGGCGGCGACGCGCTGATGAACATGTCGCGCACGCCAGCCATTCTGGCCGACGCCGCCTGGCGCATTTTCAACAAGCCGAAGACGTTTACCGGCAATTTCATCATCGACGACACGTTCCTGGCGCGCGGAAGGCGTCACCGATTTCGACCAATATCGCGTCAACCCGAGCCAGCCGTTGCAGGTCGATTTTTTCGTGCCCGACAACATGCCGCCGCCGACGGGCGTGAGCTTGAAGCCGCTCTCGTCATCCTGAGGCGCGGGCGCAGCGAGCCTCGAACGATGATGACCAATGGGTTAGCGCCAAAGGCGCGCAACCCACCATGTTAAATCGCAATGCGAATCCCATGGTGGGTTACGGCAATCCGAACCTTAGGCCGTGCTCAAAAATCGATTTTGTCGAGCTCGGCAGGCTAATGTCCGCTGCTATCCCAAAGACGACCGTTGTGCGGACGTTGCAAAAAGGCCGCTAAGGGACAATCGCGTATCGGGCTAGCCTAATTCGTCACCTTCTCCCAAGCCTGCTTCGCGGCCGGCGGAAGCTTGTCCATATGCTTCAAAAACAGAGCGAGCGTCCAAATCTGTTGCTCGTTAAGTGTGCCCTTCCATGAAGGCATCGCGGTCCATCGAATTCCGTGTTCGATCTTCCAGAACGATTTCCCGTCCGAGTCATCCTCGACACCGTCCGTCGCCAGTTGAGGGGGTTTTGGATAGAGCCCCTTCGCAATGGGCGAAATGGACGCATCGCCTTTCGCGGTGCCGTGGCAAATCGCACAGTGCTTCGCAAACAGATCGACCCCTGCGATGAGATTCGCGTCCGTCAGCGCGACGGGGTTTTCACCCTTCGGTGCCAGGCGATCCAAAGTTGCATCCAGCGATTTACCCGCAGCCCAGATCTCGATCGGGCCCGGCGTTGCGTCGGCATTGGCCGGAATATATCCACTCTGCAAGATCAGGTAGCCACCAGCGAGTGCGACGGCGACCGTTGCGGCAACGCCGGCGATAAAGCTTTTGAGCATTTTTTGGCACCATTAGTTTCGACGACCGATACGTCGCTCAGGACAGATCGGGCCGCGTTGGGAAGTCGCCCCCAAATCGCCACGACGATATAGCACGTTCTGGGCTGGTTTGGGGCAATCGGGTCATCGTCGGCTTTTGAAATGTCCGCTTCTTCCCGACGGTGCTCCATCCGATAGTAATAGTCGTCATAAGAAATATCGATAACATTACGATATAGTCATGTGCCTACTCATGCCCGCCGGCATGAGGGGCCATGAACCGGTTTCGCTGGCCCGTGGGGGCGGTTCGGCGCGCCCCTCTTTTCGTCCGGAGGGGGAAGTCATCGCAAACCGCCGGCGTCATCGCGCCGCGAGAACGATGGGATTTGGCCCAGGCTAGGAACCGCGAACCGAGCCATGCCCGCGGTTTGCAACGTGCGGTCAGCAGCGCTACATAAATAAAATGTCGACACTCCTTATTTCGCATCCCGCCTGCCTCGATCACCTCACGCCGCCCGGCCACCCGGAGCGGCCCGACCGCCTGCGCGCGGTCGAACAGGCGCTCGAGGACGAACGTTTCCACATTCTGGCGCGCGAACAGGCGCCGATGGCCGACGCCGACATCATCACGCTCGCCCATCCGCTGGAATATTTCGAAGCGATCCGGTCCGCCTCGCCGTCGGAAGGCATGGTTCACATCGACGCCGACACCTCGATGTCGCCCGGCAGTTTCGAGGCTGCCTTGCGCTGCGCCGGCGGCGCCACGCTCGCGGTCGACGAGGTGATGAACCAGAAGGCGGCCAATGCCTTCGTCGCCACCCGCCCGCCCGGCCATCACGCCGAGACCGCCAAGCCGATGGGCTTTTGCTTTTTCAACAACGCGGCGATCGCGGCGCGTTACGCGCAAAAGCGTTACGACGTCGAGCGCGCGGCGATCGTCGATTTCGACGTTCATCACGGCAACGGCTCGCAGGATATCTTCTGGTCGAGCAAGGACGTGATGTATTGCTCGACCCATGAGATGCCGCTTTATCCCGGCACCGGCGCGGTCAGCGAGACCGGCGAACACAACATGATCGTCAACGCGCCGTTGCGCGCCGGCAATGGCGGCCAGCAGTTCCGCGACGCGTTTGAATCCGTAATCCTGCCGCGGCTGCGCAATTTCCGGCCCGACATTCTCATCATCTCGGCCGGCTTCGACGCCCATACCCGCGACCCGCTCGCCAACCTCAATCTGGTCGAAGCCGATTACACCTGGGTGACGCAGCGCCTGATGCAAATCGCCGACGAGTCGGCGCAAGGCCGCATCGTGTCGCTGCTGGAAGGCGGTTACGATCTGCAGGGCCTGTCGCGTTCGGTCGCCGCGCATGTCACGGCGTTGATGCGGGGCTAGCTTTCTTATCGCGCCGTCAACCCGCCATCGATCGGCATGTCGGCGCCGGTGATGAAGCCCGCCGCGTCCGACAACAGATAAACGCACAAGCACGCCACCTCCTCCGGCTTGCCAAGCCGCGCCAGCGGAATATCGCCGGCGAAATTGTCGCGCGCTTTAAGCGGGTCGCGCGCGCCGGAAGCAATCTCGTCGACCATCGCGCCGTCGATGAACGCCGGGCAGATCGCATTGCAACGCACCGGCGGCTGGTAACGCGCACCGTTAAGCGCCACCGATTTGCTCAACAGCGACACGCCGCCTTTCGACGCGTTATAGGCGGCCATGCTGGCGCTGCCGACGAGGCCGAGCACCGACGACAGATTGACGATCGATCCGCCCTGCTGGCGCAATAAAGGAAAGGCGTATTTGCAACCGAGAAACGTGCCGTCGAGATTGACCGACAGCACCCGCCGCCAGGTCGCAAAGTCGGTCTTCTCGATACTGCCGACGACCGCGATGCCGGCGGCATTGACCAGCCCGTCGAGCCGGCCGTGCTTGTCGGCGATCTCACCGACGACGCGCTGCCAGTCGGCTTCCGACGTGACATCGAGCGTCATATCGATGCCCGACGCCGGCTTTCAGATCGCTGGCGATCGCGACGCCGCCAGCTTGGCGCACCGCCTTTGTGACGGCGGCGCCAATCGCGCCGCCGGCGCCGGTAACCAGCACGATTTTATCGGTGAGATCGGCCACGCTTCACGCCCCCGGCATTGCATTATGACTGATTGTCGAGCATTCATCGTACTATGTCATCCCTGCAAGCCCATTTGCCTGATCACGGGCGCCAGCGTCGGCATCGGCGCGGCGCTGGCGCGGGTCTTTGCCGGTCACGGCCATCCGCTGGCGCTGACGGCGCGGCGCGAGCCTGAAATGAACGCGCTCGCCGACGAAATCGAAGCCAGCGGCCAGCCGCGCCCGCATGTCATCGTCGCCGATCTCGCCGACCGCCAAGGCCCCGACCAAATCGCCGAGGCGCTCGCCGCCGCCGGGCTCGAGCCGTCCTTTGTCGTCAACAATGCCGGCTTCGGCCTGCTCGGCGACGCCGCCACCATCGACCGCGCCAAACAACTGGCGATGATCGATCTCAACAACCGCGCGCTCACCGATCTGTCGCTGCGCTTTCTCGACAGCGTGACCCGCCACCAAGGCGGCATTCTCAATGTCGGCTCGATCGCCGGCTTCTGGCCCGGCCCCGGCATGGCGATCTATCACGCCAGCAAGGCCTATGTGGTGTCGTTCACCGAGGCGCTGCACGAGGAGCTCAAAGCCGACGGCGTCAAAGTCTGCGTGCTCTGCCCCGGTCCGGTGATGACCGAGTTCTTCGACCGTGCCGGCGTGCCGGGCTTCCACATTCCCGGACATGCTGACCCGCTCCGCCGAACGGGTGGCGCGCGAAGGCTATGAGGGCATGATGGCTGGCCACCGCGTTGTCGCGCCCGGCACGCTCAACCGGATCGCGACGGTGTTGCCGCGGCTGTTGCCGCGCGGCCTGTCCCTGGCGATCCAAAGCCGGCGCTGGAGCCGGGTTCTCCAGCGCAATTGACAGGAGCGGTTGACGGGAGCGGCTGGATTGGCCATCCCAGAATGGCGTATTCTGCGAACTTCCACCCGCTGACCGGGATCTGAGACGATGGCCGAGACCAACAACGCCGATATCAAGAAACTGCCCTTCGAGCGGGCGATCGAGGAACTGGAATCGATCGTCAAGCGGCTGGAAGAAGGCAAGGTCCCGCTCGAGGAATCGGTGGCGATCTACGAGCGCGGCGAAGTGCTCAAAAAGCGCTGCGAGGAACTGCTGAAGCAGGCCGAAGCCCGGGTCGAGAAAATCACCCTCGACGCCTCCGGCAAGCCGACCGGCTCGACCCCGCTCGACGTCGACTGACGTCCGCCGTGCAGGTCCGCCGCCGGCTCGTCATATACGTTCAAGGTTATGACCCGCGCGGCCTGCCGGAATATTATCGGATGTTCCGGCGCGAATTTCGCCGCAGCCTGGACCTCTATGGGCTGACCGGAACCGTCGGCGGCATCGAACGCGACGCCGATCGCTTTTCCACTCATTGGGACGTGACCGCCGCCGGCGACAATTGGCAGGTGGCCACCCACTATCAGTTCCTGCGCTGGGACGACATCATTCGCCAGGACTTCGTCCGCCCACCGTGGTGGAAGATCGTGCACATGTATCGCGCCATGCTGATCGCGCTTGCCAACGGCGTGGTCACGCGCATCGTCAAGGCGCATTGGCGCTTCGGGCTATTCATTCTTTATCCGCTCGTGCTGATGACGGTTTGGCTACTGTGCGGCATCGCCACCGGTGCCGCGATCATGGCGTTGATGGATCGGCTCGAAACGCCGGTGCCGCTTCCCGCCCTTGCCGGCACGATCACGGGTGCCGGAGTCTTCGCTGGCGCACTGTGGCTGACCGAACGCAAGACCTATCTGCTCTATCTTTGCGACGACATCATCGCCACCCATCAATACGCGCGACAGCAGCGGCCGGACTGGGAAGCGCGCATGGAGCAATTCGCCGTCCAGGTCGTCGAGGCGGTGCGCAACTCGAATGCCGACGAGGCGATTATCGTCGGGCACAGTTCCGGTTCGTTCCTCGCGGTCGATGTCCTCGACCGCGCGCTGAGCCATGATCCGGCCTTGGGGCAACATGGTCCGCGGGTGCGGTTGCTCACGCTCGGCGCCAATTTTCCGATCGTCGGCTTCCATCCGCCGGCGCAATGGTTCCGCGACAAGCTGCGGCGCTTGGCGCTCAATACCGAGATCGACTGGGTCGACTATCAGTCCCGCCATGACATCATGAATTTCTGGCCATTCGACCCGGTCGCCGGGCACGGCATCCGGCTTGGCGCCGAGCGGCGCAACCCGATGGTGGTCGCCATCAGCTTTCGCGACCTGTGGATCCCGGACCATTTCGGCCGCCGCCGCTGGCGCTTTTACCGCACCCATTTCCAGTTCCTGCATGCCAATGAGCGGCTGGGCGCGGCCTATGACTATTATCTGATCTGTTGCGGGCCGACCGATCTGATGACCCGGGCGACTCGACCGGCCGAGGTCGCTGCCGCGCTGCCGTCGGAATTCCCACCGAAAGCGGATTGAAATGGGGCGCCACCGCCCGGCCCGAATTGCCCGCGGCCGCCTAATTGGTGTAAGCCAGACCAGCCCGGCCCGATGGCGTGATTTCGGGCCAAATGAGGCCAGAACCAGGGCCAACAAGGGCAAAGACCGGAGTTCCACTTGTCCGAGGCTTCCAAAACCCCGCTGCTCGACCGCGTCAACATCCCGGCCGATTTACGCAATTGGTCGGCCGAGCAGCTCAAGCAGCTCGCCGACGAGCTGCGCTATGAGACCATCGACGCGGTCGCCAAGACCGGCGGCCATCTCGGCGCTGGCCTGGGCGTGGTCGAACTGACGGTGGCGCTGCACGCGGTGTTCGATACCCCGACCGACCGGCTGATCTGGGACGTCGGCCATCAGGCCTATCCGCACAAGATTTTGACCGGCCGGCGCGACCGCATCCGCACGCTGCGGCAAGGCCGGCGGCCTGTCCGGTTTCACCAAGCGCGCCGAGAGCGAATACGACCCGTTCGGCACCGCCCATTCCTCGACCTCGATTTCCGCCGCGCTCGGCATGGCGGTGGCGCGCGACCTCGAAGGCAAGAACAACAATGTCATCGCCGTGATCGGCGACGGCGCGATGTCGGCCGGCATGGCCTACGAAGCCATGAACAATGCCGGCGCGCGCAACGAACGCCTGATCGTCATTCTCAACGACAACGACATGTCGATTGCGCCGCCGGTCGGCGCGATGTCGGCTTATCTCGCCCGGCTCGGCTCCGGCGCGACTTATTTGAAGATCCGCGACGTCGGCAAGCAACTGACCAAGCATCTGCCGAAAGCCTGGGACCGCGCCATCACCCGCGCGGTCGAACATGCCCGCGGCTATGTCATGGGCGGCACCTTGTTCGAGGAACTCGGGTTTTATTATTGCGGGCCGATCGACGGCCATAACCTCGATCATCTGCTGCCGATCTTGCGCAATGTGCGCGACGCCCAGATCGGGCCGATCCTGGTGCATGTCGTTACGCAAAAGGGCAAAGGCTACGAGCCCGCCGAAAGCTCGGCCGACAAATATCACGGCGTCGTCAAGTTCGACGTCGCCACCGGCACACAGGCCAAATCCAAAGGCGGCGCGCCGCAATACACCAAGGTGTTCGCGCAAAGTCTGGTCAAGGAAGCGCGCAAGGACGATCAAGATCGTCGCCATCACCGCGGCAATGCCGTCCGGCACCGGGCTCGATCTGTTCGAGAAGGAATTCCCGACGCGCTGCTTCGATGTCGGCATCGCCGAACAGCATGCGGTGACCTTTGCGGCCGGTCTGGCGGCGGAAGGCTTCAAGCCGTTCTGCGCGATCTATTCGACCTTCCTGCAGCGCGGCTACGACCAGGTCGTGCACGACGTCGCCATCCAGAAGCTGCCGGTGCGTTTTGCCATCGACCGCGCCGGACTGGTCGGCGCCGACGGCCCGACCCATGCCGGCGCTTATCGACGTCGCCTATCTCGGCTGCCTGCCGAATTTCGTGCTGATGGCGGCGGCCGACGAGGCCGAACTGGTCAACATGGTGGCGACGCAAGTGGCGATCAACGACCGGCCCTCGGCGCTGCGTTATCCGCGCGGCGAAGGCACCGGCGCCGTCATGCCCGAAGAAGGCATGCCGCTCGAAATCGGCAAAGGCCGCATCGTCCGCGAAGGCACCAAGGTCGCGTTGCTGTCCTATGGCACGCGACTCGCGGAAACGTTGAAAGCGGCCGACGAACTCAAGGCGTTCGGGCTGTCGGCCACCGTCGCCGATGCGCGCTTTGCCAAGCCGCTCGACATCGACTTGGTCTTGCAGCTGGCGCGCGAACACGAGGTGCTGGTCACCATCGAGGAAGGCTCGATCGGCGGCTTCGGCTCTTATGTGATGCAGACGTTGGCTGAAAACGGCGTGCTCGATGCCGGCTTGCGCGTGCGCGCCATGGTGCTGCCGGACATCTTCCTCGATCAGGATACGCCGGCCGCGATGTATGCCACCGCCGGGCTCGACGCCAAGGGCATCGTCACCAAAGTGTTCGAAGCGCTGGGCAAGGACGCCGCCGCCGAGACGGTGAAGCTGGCTTGAGCCGTCATTCCGGGCGCGCGGCTCACGGCGCGAACGCGGAATGCAGAACCGGACCGATGCCACACGGGAATTTGTCATAAAACCGTCACCGATGCCGAAGCGCTTCTCACCTTAACAGCAAGCGCCGACAATGGAACTTCCGGGTCTGCTCGCTTCGCTCGACCCGGAAATGTACGCAGGACATCGATAATGCCCTCCCGCCAACGCATCGATCGCCTACTCGTCGACCGCGGCCTGTTCGACAGCCGCGCCAAGGCGCAAGCCGCGATCGAAGCCGGGCTGGTCAGTGTCGATGGCAAGACAGATCAGCAAAGCGTCCGAGACCGTCGCTGCCGACGCCGAAATTCAAGCGAGCGCGGCGCATCCTTACGTCTCGCGCGGCGGCTTGAAACTGGTGGCCGCGCTCGACCGTTTCGGCTTCGATCCGAAAGGCCGCGTCTGCCTCGATGTCGGCGCCTCGACCGGCGGCTTTACCCAAGTGCTGCTTGAGCGCGGCGCGCGCCAAGTCTACGCTGTCGATGTCGGCAGCGGGCAACTGCATGACAGCGTGCAAGGCGCGGCCCGAGGTCGTCTCGCTCGAGCAAACCGACATTCGCAACATTCTCGCCGGACCGATTCAGCGAGCCGCCCGCTCTGGTGGTTTGCGACGTCAGCTTTATTTCGCTCAAGCTGGTCCTGCCGCCGGCGCTGGCTTTGGCCGGCGCTTCCGCGCAACTGGTGGCGCTGATCAAGCCGCAATTCGAGGCCGGCCGCGCGCAACTTAAAAAAGGCATCGTGCGCGATCCGGCCGTTCACCAAGCGGTCTGCGACGACATCGCAAGCCTCGTGACGTCGCTCGGCTGGCGCGTCCTCGACACCATCCCGTCGCCGATCGCCGGCGGCGACGGCAATGTTGAATTTTTGCTCGGGGCCGAGCGATGTTAGCAACGCAGCGCCGAAGACTATGGCGTGACGAGTTCGCCGGCACGATCAAGCTCGCCATCCCGATTGCGCTGACCCAACTCGGCCAGATCGCGATGGTCACCAGCGATCTCATTCTGATCGGCCATCTCAGCGACAAGGCGATTGCCGGCGCCGCGCTCGGCCAGACCGTGATGTTCGCAGCCTTCATGCTCGGCATGGGCCTGGTCTCGGCGGTCGCACCGCTCGCCTCGCAGGCCTTCGGTGCGCGCGAACCGCGCATGGTGCGGCGTTCGTTGCGCGTCGGCCTCTGGGCGGCGGTGATGCTCGGCGTTCCGCTCACCATCATGCAGCATTACGGCGAAGACCTGCTGCTGGCGCTCGGCCAGAGCCAGGAAATCGCGCACCTCGCCGGCATCTACCTTCTCGGTCTTGGCTGGAGTCTGATCCCGAGTTGGTGGTTCATCGGGCTTCGTAGCTTCATGGGCGCGGTCAACCGGCCCGAACCGGCGCTGTGGATCACGCTGTGCGCCATACCGCTCAACGCCCTGCTCGCTTATGCGCTGATCTACGGCGCGTTCGGCCTGCCGCGGCTTGAACTGCTCGGTGCCGGCGTCGCCACCACGCTGGTCAGTATCGGCATGTGCATCGCCGGTTTCTGGGTCGCCTACACCATGCGGCCGTTCAAGAAATACCGCGTGCTCAACCGGTTCTGGCGCGCCGACTGGCCGTTGTTTTGGGAGTTGATCGTCGTCGGCGCCCCAATCGCCGGAACGGTGCTGCTGGAATACGGACTGTTCGCCTCCGCCGCCATTCTGATGGGATGGATCAGCACGATCGCGCTCGCCGCGCATCAGATCGCGCTGCAAACCGCGGCGATTTTGTTCATGGTGCCGTTCGGCATATCGATGGCGGCGACCGTGCGGGTCGGCCATGCCGTCGGCCGGGCCGATCCCGCCGGCAGCCGGCGCGCCGGATTTGCCGCCATCGGTCTGGCCGTGGCCTTCATGGCGACGATGATGCTGGTCGTTGTCACCTTCCGCCACGACATTCCGCTGCTGTTCTTGCGCGTGGCGTCGCCCGACGCTAAAGCCACCGCCGCGCTCGCCGCCACGCTGTTGCTGGTCGGCGTGAGCTTTTCCATCGTCGACGGCATCCAGACGGTTGCGGCCGGCTCGCTGCGCGGCCTCAACGACACAAGGGTACCGTTGCTGTTCTCGGCCTTCAGCTTCTGGGGCGTCGGCTTTGCCGCCTCCTATTCGCTGGCTTTCGTCGCCAAACTGGGCGCGGTCGGCATCTGGGTCGGCTTTACCCTCGGCCTCGGCGTCTACGCCCTGCTTTTGGTCTGGCGCTTCAACCGGCTGACCCGTCACGGCTATATGCCGCTGCCGCCGGGACACACCGCGCCGCCTTAATTGCGCGCATTGCTTGGCACGGCGGTTGTCGGCTAAGTCGAGGCATGACCGAACAACTCACCATCGCTCGCATTGGCCATCGTGGCGACGGCATCGCCGACACCAATGTCGGGCCGGTCTATGTGCCCTATGCGCTGCCGGGCGAAACCGTGACGGTCGAGAAAGTGCCCGGCCATCCCGACCGGCGGCATCTGCTGCATGTCGATAACGCCAGCCCCGAGCGCATCGCGCCGGTCTGCCCGCATTTCGGCCAATGCGGCGGCTGCGCCATGCAGCACTGGTCGATGGCCGAATATCATGCGTGGAAGCGCAATCTGGTGGTCGAGGCGCTCGAGCATGCCGGCCTGGTCGCGCCGGTCGAGCCGCTGATCGACGCCCACGGCAAAGGCCGCCGCCGCGCCGTGCTGCATGCCCGCCGCGGCCACGGCGACATTCTCGAAGTCGGTTTCGCCGCGCCGCGCACGCACCACATCATCGCCATCGACAAATGCCCGATCCTCGCACCGGGCTTGAACGGCGCGGTGCCGGCCGCCTGGGCGATTGCCGAACTTGTTGAAACCGACCAACAAGCCGCTCGACATTCACGTCACCGCGACCGACACCGGCATGGATGTCGACGTGCGCGGCTCCGGCCCGCTCAACGACCGCGCGCACGACGGCGCTCGCTAAACTGGCCGAGCAACACCGGCTGGCGCGCATCACCCGCCACGGCGAACTGGTGCTGCAACGCGAACCGCCTACTGCTGAAAATCGGCCGCGCCTTCGTGCCGCTGCCGCCGGGCGCGTTCCTGCAAGCCACCGCCGAAGGCGAAGCGACCCTGGCGCGGCTGGTCACGGCGCATATCGGCGCCGGCAAGAAGATCAAACGCGTCGCCGATCTGTTTTCCGGCATCGGCACCTTTGCGCTGAGGCTGGCCGAGACCGCGCGCGTCACCGCCATCGACAGCGAAGGCCTGGCGATCAAGGCGCTGCAGCAGGCGGTGGCCAAGACATCGGGGCTGAAAGCAGATCGAAGTGCAGACCCGCGACCTGTTCCGCAGTCCTGTGATGGCGTCGGAACTGAAGGTGTTCGACGCGGTCGTGTTCGATCCGCCGCGCCAGGGCGCCGAGACGCAGGCGCGCGAACTGGCGTTGAGCAAAGTGCCGGTGGTGGTCGCGGTGTCATGTGATGCCACGACCTTCGCGCGCGACGCCCGCATTCTGATCGATGGCGGTTACAAGATTGATCACCGTCACGCCGGTCGATCAGTTCCGTTATTCGCATCACGTCGAACTGGTGGCGAAGTTCGCGCGGTAGCGTGCTCTACCGCAAGTCCATATTGAGGCCGCCGCCCCAACGGTCCTGCCACATTTTCTCGCCGATGGTGCAGGAGATGCGCGGCTTGTCGGCGCTCGCCGGAATGACTTTGGCGTCGGCTGGCGGCCGGCGACTTCCAACACCAGCTTGGTGCGGGTCGCCTCGATGAATTTCGCGCGGTCGTTGATCGGCACCACGAAAGCGCCCGGTCCGCCAATCACGCAATCCTCATAATAAACGTCGAGGTTCTCGATATCCATCATGCCGAAATTGGACCGCTTGAGCACAAGCGGCAGGCCGTTGATGGTGATGCCGGCTTTAATGACCTCGTCGCGCGTCGGCGCGATCAGATCGCCGGAATTATTGGCGCCGTCGCCGGACACGTCGATCACCCGTCGCAAGCCGCGATAGCCGCTATGATCGAACAGCGGCTTGGCAAATTTCAGCGCGCCCGAGATCGAGGTGCGCGAGGCGCGCCGATAAGGCGCGCGGGCGATTTCGGTGGCGACGGCATCCGCCAATTCCGGACCCTCGATCAACCGCCACGGCATAATGATCCGCTGGTCGTCTTGCCCGGCCCATTCGAAATATGTCATCGCGATCTTGCCGTTGGCGCCTTCGCGTAAGGCGGTCAGAAATTCTTTCGAGGTCAGCGCCTGGATATAGCCCTCGCGTTGCAACGCCTGCTCGTCCGGGTCCATCGAATAGGACACGTCGACCGCTAGAACCAGTTCGACATCGACCGGAATGGCGTTCGGCCCAGCGGTCGGCAAAGCGCGGATGCGGCGCAGCGAACGCGCAATGGCAAAAGCAGGCGGCGGTAACACCGCCCGCGATCGCACCATAAAGACGAAAACGCCTCATGTGGCACCTGTGCCGCCCACCGGTGCTCTCTGGCACCGGCAACATATGGTGGCACGGCGCAAGGGCGGAAAAAAGGCCACTCGTTTCCGGTGAAACGTCAGCTTTCCAAGCGCTCGGTGCCGACGATCTCGATGCCGAAACCGCTGAGGCCGACATAGGTGCGATGGCTGGAGGCAAGCAGCTTGATCGAGGAAATGCCGAGATCCTTGAGAATCTGCGCACCCAAGCCGACGTCGCGCCATTGCTGCGACCGGGCGGCATCGGTGCCGGTATCCCCGTCATGCGGGATTTCGGCCACCGGCACGCCGGCGGTGCCGTCGCGCAGATAGACGATGACGCCACGGCCTTCCTTCTTGAACTGGGCAAGGCACGAGCGTGATCGTCTTGGCGCCGCCGAACACGTCGCCGATCACGTCGGCGCGATGCAGCCGCGCCGGCACGTTCTCGCCGTCGCCAATATCGCCATAGACGAAAGCCATGTGATGCACGCGGTCGAACGGCGTCACGTAGGCATAGCCGTTGAGCGTGCCGATTTCGGACGCGAGCGGAAACTCGCCGACGCGCGTCGACCAGCTTGTCGCGCGCTCTGGCGATAGGCGATCAGTTCGGCGATCGAAATCTGCGCCAGTCTTGTGCTTTCTGCGCGAAGGCGGCGACCGCCGGACCGCGCATCACGGTGCCGTCGTCGTTCATCAACTCGGACAGCACGCCGACCGGCGGCAGGCCGGCGAGCCGGCATAGATCGGTGCAGGCTTCGGTATGGCCGGAGCGCATCAGCACGCCGCCTTCGCGCGCGATCAGCGGGAAAACATGGCCGGGCCGCACGAAATCGGCGGCGCCGCTATTGCCGTTGGCGAGCGCGCGCACGGTGTTGGTGCGTTCCTCGGCCGAAATGCCGGTGGTCAGACCGTGCTTGACGTCAACCGTGACGGTGAAGGCGGTGCCGAGCGGCGCGTCGTTTTTCGCCACCATCGGATCGAGCTGCAGCCGGCGGGCATCCTCGGCGGTCAGCGTCGCGCAGACGATGCCCGAGGTATTGCGGATGATGAAGGCCATCTTCTCCGGCGTGCACAGCGACGCGGCGACGAACAGGTCGCCCTCGTTCTCGCGGTCGTCGTCGTCGGTGACGACCACGATCTCGCCTTTGGCGAAGGCCTTGATGGCGGCGTCGACTTTACTGTGGGTATTGGGCACTCATTTACCTCTTAGGCCTTTTGGCCTTTAGCGCGGCATCAGGCTGGCTTCGTGAACGGCCAAGCACGTTCCCTCGCCCACTTGCCCGCGATGCATCAGATAGTGATCGGCCAGCACACATGCCACCATCGCTTCGGCGATCGGCACCGCGCGGATGCCGACGCACGGATCGTGGCGGCCTTTGGTCATGACCTCGGTGTCGTTGCCGTAACGGTCGACGGTCTTCTTCGGCGTCAGGATCGACGAGGTCGGCTTGACCGCGAAACGCGCGACAATCGCCTGCCCGGTCGAGATGCCGCCAAGAATGCCGCCGGCATGGTTGGACAGGAACACCGGCTTGCCGTCATTGCCCATCCGCATCTCGTCGGCATTGTCTTCGCCGCTCATCGTCGCGGTCTCGAAGCCGTCGCCGATCTCGACGCCCTTGACGGCGTTGATGCCCATCAGCGCCGAGGCAATCTCGGCATCGAGTTTGGCATAGACCGGCGCGCCCAAGCCGGCCGGCACGCCTTCGGCCACCACTTCGATCACCGCGCCGATGGACGAGCCGGACTTGCGAATGCCGTCGAGATATTCTTCGAAGAATTTCGCCTGCACCGGCGTCGGGACAGAAGAACGGATTCTTGTCGACCTCGTTCCAGTCCCAGCGCGCGCGGTCGATCTTGTGCGGGCCCATCTGCACCAAGGCGGCGCGCACCGACAGGCCCGGAATGATTTTGCGCGCCACCGCGCCGGCCGCGACCCGCGCCGCGGTCTCGCGCGCCGACGCACGCCCACCGCCGCGATAATCGGTGATGCCGTATTTGACGTCGTAGACGTAACCGGCGTGACCGGGCCGGTATTTATCCTTGATGTCGGAATAGTCTTTCGAGCGCTGATCGACATTCTCGATCAGCAGCATGATCGGCGTGCCGGTGGTCACCTGCTGGCCGGTCGCCTCGTCGGTGAACACGCCGGACAGGATCTTGACCGCGTCCGGCTCCTGACGCTGGGTGGTGAAGCGCGACTGGCCGGGCCGGCGCTTGTCGAGATGCGCCTGGATTTCCTCGGCCGTGCATCGGAATGCGCGGCGGGCAGCCGTCGACCACGCAGCCGATCGCCGCCCCGTGGCTTTCGCCGAAGCTGGTGAACCGGAACAGATGGCCGAAGGTGTTGAACGACATGATGCGATCCGCTGTTGCGCGGGTTGGTAGCCCGCGGGCCTGCGGGGGTCAAATCGGGGCTATTCAGGCGTAGCGCGTCAGTTTATCGCCCTGAAACACATAAACCTCGCCCTGGATGATATCGATCAGCGGGGCGGCGGCCGGCTTGGCGATGCCGCAAGCAGGCCATCAGCCCGCGCGCGGTGCCGCCATGGGCGGTGGCGACGCGTGTCGCCGGTGAGGCTGTCGTACCAACCGCGCATGCGGGCCGCGACCATCTCATAGCTTTCGCCGCCCGGCGGCAGGAAATGCCACTTGTCGTGCTCGCGCTGCGAAATCCGCACCGGATCGTTCTGGTGCAAGAGCGCGATGGTCGAGCCTTCCCAGTCGCCGAAGGACAATTTCGATCAGGTGCGGCTCGAGCCGATAGCCTTGCGCGCGCAAGCCCGAGCGCCGGCCGAACCAATTCCATCGTTTCGGTGGCGCGGCCGAGCGGGCTTGAGACGAAATCGAGCGTCGGCCGGGTCGCGGCCTCGCTTGCGCCAACAGATCGCGCAAGCACCTCGCCGCAATGGGCGGCCTGCGCCGCGGCCTTTGTCGTTGAGCGGGATATCGCGATGGCCTTGCAGGCGGCCGGCGACGTTCCAGTCGGTTTCGCCGTGACGGATGTAAATAGACCGTCGGCTAAGACCATAAGCTTATTTGACCGTGAAGTCGGGCGCGTCGGGGTGCTTGATGCCGACGACGTGATAGCCGGCATCGACATGCTGGATTTCGCCGGTGACGCCGCTCGACAGGTCGGACAGGAAGAACACGCCGGCCTTGCCGACATCTTCCAGCGTCACGTTACGGCGCAGCGGCGTGTTGTATTCGTTCCACTTCAGGATATAGCGGAAATCGCCGATGCCGGAGGCGGCCAGCGTCTTGATCGGACCGGCGGAAATCGCGTTGACGCGGATATTCTTGACGCCGAGATCGGCCGCCATATAGCGCACCGAGGATTCCAGCGCGGCTTTGGCCAGACCCATGACGTTATAATGCGGCATCCACTTCTCGGCGCCGTAATAAGTCAGCGTCAGCATCGAGCCGCCATTGGTCATCAGCTTCTCGGCGCGCTGCGCGATCGCGGTGAACGAGTAGCAGGAGACCAGCATGGTCTTGGTGAAATTGTCTTCGGTGGTGTCGACGTAGCGGCCGTCGAGCTGATCTTTGTCGGAATAGGCGATGGCGTGCACGATGAAATCGAGCGAGCCCCAGGCCTGCTGGACCTGCGCAAACACCGCGTCGAGCGACGCCGGATCGGTGACGTCGCAATGGCCGACCACCAGCCCGTCGACCTCCTCGGCCAAGGGCTCGACCCGCTTTTTCAGTGCGTCGCCCTGGTAGGTGAAGGCGAGATCGGCGCCATGGTCGCGGCAGGCGCGCGCGATGCCCCAGGCAATCGACCGGTTATTGGCGACGCCCATGATCAGCCCGCGTTTGCCGCGCATCAGACCCGAGATTTCCGCCATTTCCGTCCTCGCTAAGGCCGGCGGGCGCCGGCCGCCACCGTATGGCATAGGGTGCCAGGGCCATCAAGCAAGCCGGCGGCCGCCTGCGGGCCGGGCTGGCGATTTCAATTCATGTTCCGGGAATATGTTCGCCGTTGACGGGGTTTACTCTGGCAGTGAGCGGCATTTGGCGGCAAAAAGTAGTCCGGCCGGCAGGTCCGGGAGCGGCCAAAATCCCCTCGGAAACCACCGGCAGCGTCTCAAAGGAGGGCCAACTGGCCACGTTCCGGCAGAACGTTGAGGTGACGATCCCGGCGTTGCGGCGTTACGCGCGCTCGCTGACGCGCGACGCCGACCTCGCCGACGACCTGGTGCAGGACACGCTGGTGCGGGCGTTGCGCTCGGAACACCTGTTCCACGGCGGCGACATCCGGGCCTGGATGTACACCATCCTGACCAACCTCAACCGCAACCGGCTGCGCTCGCTGGCGAGACGGCCGGCGATGTGCTCGATCGAGGACAATGACGCGCCGGACCTCGCCGGACCCGAAGCGGCTGCCGCGACATCGAACGCGCGCTCGCCTGCTGGTCGAGGACCAGCGCCAGGCGTTGCTGCTCGTCGTGCTGGAGGGCTTGAGCTACCGCGAGGTCGCCGAGGTTCAGGGCGTGCCGATCGGAACCGTGATGTCGCGTCTGGCGCGTGCGCGCGCCCAGATCAAAAACTATCTCGACGGCGAGCGCCCGGCGCTGCGCCGCGTGAAATGAGCAAGAGACAGCAGAGAGAGCATGGAGAGAAAGCTTGAAGCCATGATCGATCGCGAAGTCCCGTGACCGAGGACGAGTTGCACGCTTATGTCGACGGCGAATTGCCGGACGACCGCGAGCAGGCGGTCACCGCCTGGCTCGCCGCGAACCCGGAGCAAGCCGCCTTGGTCGCCCATTGGCGCATGCAGGCCGACAGCCATCCGTGCCCGCTATGGCGCGGTCGCGAGCGAGCCGGTGCCGGAGCGGCTGCAACTCGACCGCATCGAACGCGAACAGACGAACACGCGCTGGAGTGCGCGCACATTCGCGGCGATCGCGGCGACCGCCCTGTTCGCTTTCGTGGTCGGCGGCGGCGCTGGCTGGTTCGCGCATGGCGCCGGCCGCGGCACAACGAACGGCGCCGACAAGATCACCGCCGACGCGGTCGAGGCCTATCGGCTTTATGTCGTCGAGGTCCGTCACCCGGTCGAAGTGCCCGGCTCCGAGCGCGTCGCATCTGCGAACATTGGCTGTCGAAGCGGGTCGGCGATCAACTGGATATTCCCGACCTGCAATCGATCGGACTGAAGCTGGTCGGCGGCAGGCTTCTGCCGGGACCGACCGGGGCTGCCGCGTTCTATATGTATGAGGGCCCGAGCGGCGAACGCTTCACGATCTACTGCGCCAAGGCCGGCGGCCCGCAAACCGCGCTGCGCTTCAAGGACGGCAAACGCTATGCCTCGTTCACCTGGGTCGATGACAAAATCGGCTATGTCGTGAGCGGCCCGGCCGACCGCGACCGGCTCGAGACGGTGGCCAAGAATGCCTATGAGCAGATCGACAAAGCGAGCGTGAAGAAGGGCTAGGCCAAATCCACTTAGGCCATATCCTTGCGCGGATCATACGGCTTGTCGTCGCGCAGCTTTTTCATCAGCTCTTTGAGATCGTCGCCGGCTTTCTCGGGCAGCATCACCCGCACCGTCGCCAGCAGATCGCCGGCGCGTCTTGCTGCCTTTGGCCTTGAGGCCTTTGCCCTTGAGCCTGAAGGTGCGGCCCGAATTGGTCTCCGGCGGGATCGCCAGTTCGACCGCGCCGTCGAGCGTCGGCACCCGGACCTTGCCGCCGAGCACCGCTTCATAAATCGTCATCGGCAGATCGATCCGCAGATCGTCGCCGTCGGGTTTGAACACCGGATGCGGCGGCGATATTGACGGTGATGATGGCGTCGCCATTGCGTCCGGACGGGCCGGGATAGCCCTGCCCCTTGAGACGAATTTGCTGACCGCTGGCGATGCCGGCCGGAATCTTGACCTCGATGTCCTTGCCGGTCGGCAGATTCACCGCGGGTCTTGGCGCCCTTGACCGCGTCCGGCAGCGAAATCGTCAGACTGGCCTGCACGGCCTGGCCGGCGGCCTGCGAACCGAAATCCTCGGGCTCGAACTGGTTGGACCAGCCGCGCGCGCCGCCGCCGGGCGAAGCCCGGCCGCCGAACATGCCGCGCAGCAGATCCTCAAAACCGCCGGCACCCGGAGCACCGCCAGCACCCGGACCACCGGCACCGCGCTGAAAACCATCGCTCCCGAAACTGAAGCTTTCGAATGGACTGCCGCCGCCCGGCCGGAAACCGCCGCCGGGTTGGCCGCCGCCTGGGAAGCCCTGGAACCGCGGCTTGCCCTCGCCGTCGATCTCGCCGCGGTCGAAAGCCTTGCGCTTGTCGTCGTCGCCGACGATTTCGTAGGCCGCGTTCAACTCGGAAAAGCGCGAGGCCGCGTTGGCGTCGTGCTTGTTGGCGTCGGGATGCAGTTTCTTGGCGAGCTTGCGGTAGGCGGATTTGATCTCCGCCTCGCTCGCAGTCTTGGAAACCCCCAATATGGTGTAGGGGTCGCGCATCCTTGCCATCTCCGTGAAAAACGTCTGTGAAACCCAGATCCGCGGCCGGTTAGCAGCGAATCGCAGCTAATGTGGGGTTCCTGTGGCAGTTATGCAACGAGGTACCGCCGTTCCCGGTCCCCCGAAATGGCGGAAGGCTTACGACCGCTTCCAGGGTTTCATGCTGCGCACCTGCCAGCCGCCCTTGCCTGATTTGCAGGCTTCACCCTGCAGCCAGGCCTGCGAACTGCCCTGGATGTAGCTGGCCAGGAAATCATGGCACGTCTGGACGCCCGAGTTGTAGGCCGAGGCGATCGGCGTCACCGTGCCGCGCGCGCCGGACGCCGGGTTTTCCCACGGCAGACTGGCGTCCATGCGGCCGCGGCGGAGGACTTCGCCGACGGCGGCCCGCGCATAGACCAGATCGGCGGCCGGCGGCAGATCGTTGACCGCTTTGGCGTCCGGCGGCGGCGTGATCGAGCCGGTAATGTCGTCCTTGCCAGAATTAAACATCGAATCGAACTGCGACGACAGGCTGCAACCGCCGAGGCCAAGTCCGAAACCGAGCGCCAGCACTGCGGCCAAGGCCCGGCCGCGCCATAGGCGTGGGCAGCTTGTTCCCCTATATAGAGAGGAACAACGGCCTTTTTCCCAGTTCTGATGACAAGTCGTCGGACCGGTCACGCGAGCACTCCGAGATGTCAGATACGCCCCCAATTGAGCGCACAACTTGGTTAACGACTGGTGATTTCACGCAAAGCTCCGAGCCGATGCGGTTGTTTGCCGCGTGGCTTGAGGACGCCACCGCCTCGGAACCGCGCGATCCGAATGCCATGACGCTGGCGACCGTCGACGCCGACGGCATGCCGAATGCCCGGATGGTGCTGCTCAAAGGCGCCGATGAGCGGGGATTCGTTTTCTACACCAACGTAGAAAGCCAAAAGGGGCAGGAATTGGACTCAAGCGGCAAAGCCGCGCTGGTGTTCCACTGGAAATCGCTCAACCGGCAAATCCGCGTGCGCGGCACCATCGAGCGCGTGTCCGACGCCGAGGCCGACGCCTATTTCGCCTCGCGCGCCAAACAGGCCCAGATCGGCGCCTGGGCCAGCCAGCAGTCGCGGCCTTTGGAAAGCCGCCTCGCCTTCGAAAAGGCGATCGCGGTCAACGCCGCCAAATACGCCATCGGCGCGGTGCCGCGCCCGCCCTACTGGACCGGCTATCGCCTGGTCCCGAGCGCGATCGAGTTCTGGCACGACCGGCCGTTCCGGCTGCACGACCGCATCGTGTTCAAGCGCGATGCCAGCGATGCGCCGTGGAGCAAGACGCGGCTTTATCCGTGAGCTAACATCGCGCCACGACATCATTCGTAGATCAGAATTATTTCAAGGAAGCCGAAACACGCCATGCCGAATTCGCAAACCAATCAGCCGCGCCGCACTCTGCTGCTGACCGGCGCCAGCCGCGGCATCGGCCACGCGACGGTGAAACGGTTTTCGGCCGCCGGCTGGCGCGTCATCACCTGTTCGCGTCATCCGTTCCCGGAAAACTGCCCGTGGGACGCCGGTCCGGAAGATCACATCCAGGTCAATCTCGCCAACAGCCAGAATACCGACGAGGCGATTGCCGAAATCAAGCGCCGGCTCGACAACGGCGAACTGCATGCGCTCGTCAACAACGCCGCGATCTCGCCGAAAGGCGAAGGCGGCAAACGGCTCGGCTCGCTCGATACCAATATCGACGTCTGGCAGCAGGTGTTCGCCGTGAATTTCTTCGCGCCGATCATGCTGGCGCGCGGCCTGGTCGAAGAGTTGAAGGCGGTTAAGGGTTCGGTCGTCAACGTCACCTCGATCGCCGGTTCGCGCGTGCATCCGTTCGCCGGCGCGGCTTACGCGACCTCGAAGGCGGCGCTCGCGTCGCTGACGCGCGAGATGGCGTCGGACTTCGGCCGGCTCGGCATTCGCGTCAACGCGATCGCACCGGGCGAAATCGACACCGCGATTTTGTCGCCGGGCACCGACAAGATCGTCGAACAGATTCCGATGCAGCGCCTCGGCACGCCGGACGAAGTCGCCAAGATCATTTACGTGCTGTGCACCGAGACCAGCAGTTATGTGAACGGCGCCGAGATTCACATCAACGGCGGCCAGCACGTCTGAGCGGTCGCACTCACGCGCGCGCCCTCACCCTGCCCGATGATGGTCGCGCGGCGCTGGCGAGTTGCCGCGCTGGCCGCGATGCCTGCCGACAAATAGCAATTTGTGAACGTCACCACAGACACAGGCAAACAGCATCGGCCGGATACGTGGCGCGATCATCTGCTCATAAGTCAGCTTCGTCATGACCACGATGCCGGTTTCCGGACAAGTCACGACGATGCGGGTTTTTCCCACTGTCTTGTTCAAGACCTTGCGCATGACCGGAGAACGCCGATGAGCGCGTCGCGGTTCCTTGCGCGGCGCGCTTAAAAAACCTCCGACTTCGATTCAAATTGTCAAACAGCTTTGCCGTGGCCATGCGGCATCGCCCGTGTTGTTTGCGGCCCCGGGTGAGCCGGCCTTCCCTTTTCGTCCCCCGACCATAGCGAGGGAGTGGCGCGCCAAGCGGCGCAGCCGTTTTCTTTCGTGCGCACCTTCCTTATCGGAAGATGCGGCGCCTCTCGGCGCGCCACGGCGATGTCTTTTACGGCGTCCGGGCCGCGCTTCTAGCCAGGGGTTTCCCCCACGCTATCAGCCAGCTCCTGGCGGGAGATCATAGTGTCCCCGGGCGGAGCCCCGGCGCCGCCCGAGCGCAGAGGGTGCGTTCATCCCCCTGCCCGCGGGCACCGCATCCAGCCCCACTTCCATGACGCCTCATGAGAGCGCCCTCGAATGGACTGGACGAAATAGGACTATAATGATATGGGAATTAAGTCAATATCAAATCGACGGGCGATGCCGGCCCGCGCCGCCGCTTCGGCCGGTTAGCGAACCCGGCCCGCTCAGATCGCCACCTTGGTCAGGAAGCTTTCCACCTCAACGCGAATTTGGGCGGCCGTGTTCTCCACCGATTCCGATGTGGTGAGCGCCTTGTGCGCCGACTGCCGGGTATCGACCGTGGTGCCGGCCAGCTTGCCAAGCGCCAATTCGATCTGTTTGGCGCTGTCGGTGGCGCACATGACGTTTTGCGAAATCTCGCTGGTCGCAGCGCTCTGTTGCTGCATCGCCGCCGCAATGCCGCTGGTGTAGCCGTCGATCTCCTGCATCCGTTGCGTAATGCGTCCGATCGCACCGACGGCCCGGTCGGTCGAATTTTGCACTTCGGCGATCTGGCGGGAAATCTCCTCGGTCGCCGTCGCGGTTTGCACGGCCAGCGACTTGACCTCGGCGGCGACCACCGCGAAGCCGCGCCCGGCTTCGCCAGCCCGCGCCGCCTCGATGGTCGCGTTCAGCGCCAGCAAATTGGTCTGCGCCGCGATATCGCGGATCAGCTTGGTTACGTCGCCAATCCGCTGCGTGGCTTTCGCCAAGATGCCGATATCCTGATTGGTGACCTGCGATTCCTCCGACGCGACGCGCACGACACCGGCCGCCTGGTCGAGCTGCCGCCCGATTTCGGATATCGAACTCAACAATTGCTCCACGGCAATCGCCGCGGATTGAACGTTGAGCGAGGTCAGGTTCGACGTTTTCGCCGCGTCCTCGGCGCGCTGCGATGTATCGTCGGAGGCGCCGAACAGCGACTCCGCCGTTGAGCGCATTTCAACGGCGTTGACGGTGACGGATTCCAATAGCTTTTCGGACCGGTCGCGGAATTCCGAGATTGCACTTTCAAGAGCTGCGCGCCGCTGCTCCTGCTGCGCCATACCGATGCGCTCTTGCTCGGCCTTGCGCCGTTCGGTGATATCTTCATGGGTCGTCGTCCAACCACCGCCCTTGATCGGGTGATTGGTCACGAGCAACAAGCGGCCGCCGGTCGACTTCACTTCCTTTATGGTGGTTCGCCCGTCATGATAGGCGTCCAGGAATTCACGGCGATATTGGTGCGGATCGAGGTCAAAGCTGCCTTTGGCAACGCGTTTCGCCAGCACCTCGGAGAGCGTCGATCCCGGCTTCACGTCGTCCGACGTCAGGCCATACATCTCGTAATATTGCGAATTGCAGACGACCAGCCGCTCCGCGCCGTCGAACATGCTCAACCCTTGCGTCATGCTGTCGAAGGCAACGTTGATCTGATCGCTTTTCCAACGCAGATGGCGCGTGATCAGGACGCCGGTTGCAGTCGCGGTGCTCTGGCTGATAAGCGCGGCGACGACGGCAAGAATGGCGGTGACAAGTTTATCGGATTGGGTATGTGCGACAGCCGCAGCAAAATTGGGGGCATAGACCATCAGCGCCCAGAGGCTCGCTACAAAAGACGCGAGCCCGACGATCGGAGGCAGCCACCGATAGAAATTCAGGGCGGTAAAAAAAGCGGTTCTGCGCAAGATTCCGGCTCCCTTTCAGACGACATGATAGTCGCGGGGTCGTTTGCTTGCTGTTAATTTATGATTAACGATCCGTTAATTTGGAACGATGCGACCCCCGCCCCTACAGCCACTTCTTCCACTTGAAGATCAACAGCGGCACCACGGCGGCGACGATCATCAGGCCGAGCGCGAACGGATAGCCGAAATGCCAGTCGAGCTCGATCATGCCGGTGTGGAAGTTCATGCCGTAGACGGATGCCACCAAGGTCGGCGGCATGAAGATCACCGCCGCGATCGAGAAGATCTTGATGATGTCGTTTTGCTGGATCGAGACGATGCCGAGCAGCGCGTCGAGCAGGAAGGTGATCTTGCTGGAGAGATAAGTGGCATGGTCGGACAGCTGAGATGACGTCGCGCTGCATCGAGCCGAGTTGCAGCTTGGCGTCCTTCGGCCACTTCATGCCTTCGGCCTCGTTGGCCAGAAACGACAATAGCCGGCCGACCGAGACCTGGCTCTCGCGCACCTTGGAAGTGAGATCGCCCTTGCGGCCGAGCGCCTTGAGCACATCCTTGTAGGACGGCACCGCCGCGTCGTCGTCGGGCTCGAAAATAGAATGCGACACCTCGTCGACTTCCGCCGCGATGCGCTCAAGAATATCGGCCGAGCGGTCGATCACCGCGTCGAGCAGATCCATCAGCACGGTTTCGCCCGACACCTTCGGCGGACAGGCGCGCGCCAGCTTATGCTCGATGATCGCGAACGGCCGCGGATCGTCATAGCGCACGGTGCACAGACGATGGCTCGACAGAATGAAGGTGACCGGCGTGGTCTTCGGCGTCGCGGTGTCGGACTGACACATCAGCGTCGCGGTCATGTAGCGCGCGCCGTTCTCGACATAGAGCCGGCTGGAGACTTCGATCTCCTGCATCTCCTCGCGCGTCGGCACCGCGATGCCGAGCAGGTGCTCGACCAGCTTGTCTTCCTGCACGGTCGGCGTGACCAGATCGATCCAGACCGCCGCCTCCGGCGGCTCGACGCCGGTTTCGACCGGGATGCGTTCCAGGACGGTGCCGTGCGGGACGTAGACTGAGAGCATGAAGTCACCGGAATGACGCGAGTTTCGGTTGCGATCTCTCATGCCCCCATCGGCCGCCGGCGTGCAAGCCATAAATGGCGCGCGCGCAAACGCTCCCGCCCTCCAGACGAAGGCGACGCCTCACATCCATGATTGATAATCGAGACTAAGCCGCCGCGCCGTGTCAGGCCGCGCCGGCTGGCCGCAACGCCTTAGTCGCTGTCGAGCGGCGTAAAGCGGCTTGCGGTCACAGGCCGAACTTCCGGCTTGTGCTGCACCGCACCGGCCACGGCGGAAATACCGATCTTGCCGTAGCGGTCATTGAGCTGACGTCGAGTGGCTTGTGGAGCCTTGCTGCTGCTGTTGCTGCGGGCGCTCCGGCGCCTTCATCGCGTTCATTTCAGTCGTCTCCAGTCCGTCCTTGGACGTGTCCTTGGGATTGTCCCTACAACGCTACTTGGTAGCCGACTGCGGCGAAATTGCGCAGTTCTTGTTGTTTTGGCGCGGCATTTGATCAGCCGTGCCATAACCTGACTTTGACATAGGTCATGGCCGGCTGGGGATCATTTTCCGCCCGGCATGGTAAACCAAGCCTTAACGCATTGCAGGCTAAGCTGTTTTCGCAGCGATGCGAGGGCCTTGGGCGGCCGCCGGCACAAACGATGCCGGACTGAGGCATTCCTGCAACAGATCGTGCACGATCCGCTGTGGACGGATTAGTAACCGTAGCTATTGCGCGGGTTTCTTGGATTAATTGCGTTTGTGCAATTTTGGGCTTCGGGCGCTTTGAAGCGACCTGAGAAAGAGGAAAAAATGCGGGCTAAGGCATTGGTGGTAGCTTTGTTTGGCGTTGGCATGATGCTCGGGGGCTGCATGCAGGCGACGCTCGAGCCGGCCTCGGAAGCGAGTTTGACCCCGCGCGATAAGAAGCTGCTGGCGGCGGCGCCTTACGCCCAGGCGACGATCCCGGAGCCGTATAAGCGCCACATCGTCACCTATCACCGCAAGGAACTGCCCGGCACCATCGTGATCGATTCCGATGCGCGCTATCTCTATTACGTGCTGAAGGGCGGCAAGGCGATCCGCTACGGCGTGACCGTCGGCGAGGAAGCCATGGCCTGGTCGGGCGTCGCCGAAGTCAAGCGCAAGACCGAATGGCCGGCGTGGAACCCGACGCCGGGTGAGCGCGAGCGCATGGATGTGCCGGCCTATGTCGGCCCCGGCCCGCAGAATCCGATGGGCGCGCGCGCCATGTACCTGTTCGACGGCAACAAGGACACGCTCTACCGCATCCACGGCACCAACCAGCCGGAATATATCGGCCAGGCGATTTCCTCGGGCTGCATCCGCATGACCAACGAGGACGTCATCGACCTCTATAACCGGGTCAAGCCGGGCACGGTCGTGGTGGTGCTGGCGCCGCGTCAGGGCGATTCGCCGTTCAACCCGCGGGTGGCCTCGACCGGCAACCTCTTCCGCTAGGCTTCGCGGCATTGAATTGAAAAGCGGCGCCTGCGGGCGCCGTTTTTTTATGGCCGGACGGGAGGGTTACGTCCCCAGCGTAATCCGCACGATTTCCGGCGGCATACCAAGCCGCAAGCGGCACCTTGCTGGTGCCGAGCCCGCCCGAGACGATCAAATGGCGGTCGCGCTCGACGATGTGGCCATAGGCGAAACGCGCGCCATAGGCCGACGGCGCCCAGAACGGCGGGATCAGCGGCGGACGGATCTGGCCGCCATGGGTGTGACCCGGCAAGCGTCAGCGCCACCCGGTTCGGCACCTCGGGGAAAATGTCCGGCTCATGCGCCAGCAGGATCACCGGATCGTCGGTGGTGACCTTTTTCAGCGTGCCGGGCAGATCGTCGACGCCGCGGAAACGGCCCGGCCCGATCCGGTGGGCGAGCTGATCGCCCAGGCCGGCCAGCCAGAAGCGGTGGCGACCCTCGCCGAGCAGCACGGCGTCATTTTCCATCACCGGAATGCGCACATGCGCCAGCGCCGAGCGCACGCCCGTGATGTCGTACCACCAGTCATGATTGCCCAGGATCGAATAGACCCCGAGCGGCGCGCGCAAGCGCGCCAGTTCGGCCGCCCATTCCGGCGGCGCGACATGTTCGGTGATGAAGCGATGGGTGGCGAAATAATCGCCCATCAGCACCACCAGATCGCAGGCCAGCGCATTGCCGGCATCGACCACCTGGCGCACCCGCTCGATGCCCATGTTCGGACCGCCGGCATGCAGATCGGCGATCACCGCGATCGTCAGCGGCTGGCCGGCCGGCCAGCCCGGCGGGGTCAGGCGGTAATCGGTGATCGACAGGCCATTGGCAGCCTCCATCGCGGCATAGGCGGTGGTGCCCGGCAGCATGATGCCGGCAAAGCCGGTCAGCGTCAGGCCGGTCTTGAGCAGGCCGCGCCGGCTGATCAGGCCCGGCGACGGCGGACGCACGAATTGGCTGCGGAGATCGATGGTCATTACGCTTGTCGCTACCGCAAAAAGTTGAATGGAAAGTGGAAGCGACCGCTCGATTTTCGCCGCTTCTGCAACTTTCCAAGGTTTTTCGGGCGGGGATGAGGCAGCGGCACCAGATTACCTGGAAATTCGACCGGCCCAGCCGCCGGGACGGCAGGCGTTGGCACAGCGGCAGGCGCGGCCTGTTTGGCTGGCTCGGGCGTTGGGGCGGGTTCAGCCTGCTTTTCGGGTTCGTTGGCGGCCGGCGGTTTTGGCGGTAGTGGCGGCGGCAACGGCGGCAACGGCGGCTTACGCACCTCCCATTGGCAGATCCGGTAGCCGTTATGGCGCTGCGCGAAATCGAGATGGATATGTTCTTCGTGATAGCCGTCCGAGCCCGGCCCGAGCACGGTGGTGAAACGGGCGCAGGCGCTTTTGCGTAGCCCGGCGCGCAAGACCTCGGACACATTGACGTCGGTCAGCTTGACGACGCGGCCGTCGGCGAAGCCGAGCCCGCGCACGTCGACGGCGTCGGCCTTGCCGTGCTCGCTGATCTTGCCGGACGATTTGCGGTTGCGGCCGCGGCAATCGAAATCGTCATAGGTCACAAGCTCACGCAACACCGCGCCGGTGCTTGCGACTTGCGGCGCGGCATCGTCGCGCACGAACCGCGCCAATTGCTCCGCCATCGGACAACGCAGATAAGGCGCCGGCTTGATCTCGACCGCCGCGCCGCCCGGCAGTTTGACGGCATCGAGCCGAACGATGTCGGTGCCACCGCAGGCGCCCGGCCCGATCAGGCGCGGCATCGGCTCGACAACGGCGATTTTTTCCAGGCGCAGCCGGCAGGCCGACGGCTCGGATGTCACATCGGCCGATTTGAAATCGGGCCCGGCGGCGTCGCGAAACGAATGCGGTTCATGCCAGCCGGCGCGCGGCGCCCAAGCGGGCGGAACCGTCTTCGGCGGGCGCGGCCGCGGCAACGGCACCTGCAACGGCACCGGCGCGGCGATGGCCTGCGCATTGGCCGCCGTCTGGGCCGCCGGCACTGGCACAGGATCGGCGGTGGCCGAACCGCCGATCAAACTTATTGCCAAAACAATCGCTGTCCGCCGCCACATGGCTGCGATCTCTGCCACGAATTAGGCATTTGTGCGAGGCAGCATTTGCGCCGCGACTGCGGCTATCAAGACCGTTTGCACGGACGCTTTCGCCCGCTAACCTAATAACCTGGCTGGCGTGGGGCCCGCCCAAAAGGTCAATCAAAAGACCTGCTAAGAAGATTCAACGAGGGAAACGTCCATGCTCGGCCTGATGTCGGACTTTCCGCTGCTGCTGCATCGCATCATCGACCACGCCGCCAAGTTCCATGGCGAGCGCAAGGTCATCAGCCGTTCGGTCGAAGGCCCGATCGTTGAGACCAATTACGCCGAAATCCGCGCCCGCTCGCTGAAAGTCGCGCAAGCGGCTGGAAAAAGACGGCATCAAGCTCGGCGACCGCGTCGCCACGCATGTGCTGGAACACCTGGCGGCACCTGGAGACCTGGTACGGCATCCTTGGGATCGGCGCGATTTATCACACCGTCAATCCGCGGCTGTTTGCCGACCAGATCATCTGGATCATCAATCATGCCGAAGACCGCATGATGTTCGTCGATCTGACCTTCGTGCCGATTCTGGAAAAGATCGCCGACAAGCTGCCGACGATCGAGAAATACATCGTGCTGACCGACGGCGCGCACATGCCGAAGACCACGCTGAAAAACGCGGTCGCCTACGAAGACTGGCTGGCGCGAAGTCGACGGCGACTTCCAATGGCAGCAGTTCGACGAGAACACCGCCGCCGGCATGTGCTACACCTCCGGCACCACCGGGAACCCCAAGGGCGTGGTGTATTCGCACCGCTCCAACACGCTGCACGCCTTCATGGCGTCGCTGCCGGATTCGAAGAACTGTCGCCTCAGCGACGTGCTGCCTGCCGGTGGTGCCGATGTTCCACGCCAATGGCTGGTCGCTCGCCTTCTCGACGCCGATGGTCGGCGCCAGCCTGGTGCATGCCGGGCGCCAAGATGGACGGCGCCTCGATCTACGAACTGCTTGAACGACTATAAGGTCACCTTCACCGCCGCGGTGCCGACGATCTGGCTGATGCTGCTGCAGGATCTGGAAAAGACCGGCGGCAAGCTGCCTTACCTGAAGCGCGTGGTGATCGGCGGCTCGGCCTGCCCGCGCGCCATGACCAAGACCTTCCAGGAGCATTACGGCGTCGAGGTCATCCATGCCTGGGGCATGACCGAGATGAGCCCGCTCGGCTCGCTGTGCACCATGAAGCCGGAATACAAGGACCTGACCGGCGACGCCCGGCTCGACATCCAGATGAAGCAGGGCCACCCGCCTTACGGCGTCGACATGAAAATCACCGACGACGCCGGCAAGGAACTGCCGTGGGACGGCAAGACCTTCGGCCGCCTCAAGGTGCGCGGCCCGGCGGTGGCGAAAGCCTATTACAAGGTCGAGCACGATCCGGTGTTCGAGGAAGACGGCTGGTTCGACACCGGCGACGTCGCGACCATCGACCAATACGGCTACATGCAGATCACCGACCGCGCCAAGGACGTCATCAAGTCCGGCGGCGAATGGATCTCGACCATCGACCTGGAGAACTCTAGCGGTCGGCCATCCGAAGGTGGCGGAAGCCGCCGCCATCGGCGTCACGCATCCGAAATGGGACGAGCGGCCTTTGCTGGTGATCGTGTTGAAGAAAGGCGAGACCGCGACCAAGGACGAAATCCTCGACTTCATGCACGGCAAGGTCGCCAAGTGGTGGATGCCGGACGACGTCGTGTTCGTCGACGAAATCCCGCACACCGCGACGGGGAAGATTCAGAAGATGACGTTGCGGAAGCAGTTCCAGGATTATGTGTTGCCGGGGGTGGAAGCGGCGGAGTGAGGGGGAAAAGGAGACCAAATTCGGCGCGTAGTCGCATGGGACTAAATGTCGACGACCAGGAAGGGGACGACATAAAAGCCGCGAGCTTTATTGAGCAGAGGCTTCCCTTCGACTGGGGGAAATCAGTTGAAAGCGGCGTTGACGATGACCGGATCATGACAATCAACTGAACTATGTATGCCGGTGGCATTTCAGTATCAGTTCAGACCGACTTGTTACGATCAAAGGCAAACCTCTCGAATGTACCGGTTCAATAAGGCTCTGATCGCAGATCTTGATGACGCCCTGAGTCACAATAGCGTTTACAGGCGTTGCGTATATTGACCGGTTAGCGACCGATCGATGATCGCGAGAGCCATTCTGCGGGAGCGCCACGATCGAAAAAGTACGGCTGCGTTTCGTCAGCACCAATCGGCCCAAGCAAATTGGATGACGGTGATTTGCTCGCATAATAACGTACCATCAAAATAGGACTCGATGGCGCAAGACGACTTCGGAACATTGCTGGAGTTTTAAGTATCAGGCTTCAAGGATCAAAGGTCGGGCTTATGGCCTTGGACGAGTTTAAATAACTACATTCGACGAAACTCACACAAAAATTCTCGGACGGACATTACTCTGTTAGATTCCACAATATCCACTTTCCATATCTGCGGCTGGGCTCTGCGTGGAACAGGAAATCGTCTGGCCACGATGCGAAACTGGAGCGTATCAGAATATACAAGAAAACGCCACACAAATACACGGAACACTTGTTCGTTCGCAAGAAACATCCGGAATTGGTTCCAGGCAATGATTATAGCCTTCCGATCCGCGCCAAATATTCGAACAACCCTTAATCGATGCACTGTTTGGCGAATATAGACTTTCATTATTCGCCATATTATCGGCCCGCACTATTATCGTCAACCGAATTCGACCGGCACGATGCGTTTTCGGATTTAGAACCTGACGGACAGAGGGCTTCACGTAATCGCTCGGGCGACGACGGACTCCAGCAGCTCATTTCGCCCCAATCCCGGTTGAGCCCTTGCGAAACCCATCTTATGTTAGTCGCATTCCATTGATGGGTTTCGCTCCGCTCAACCCATATACAAGCATACGATCGCTCCGTCATCCTGAGGTGCGCGCCTTAAGGCGCGCCTCGAAAGGATGAATGGCCGCCGACTTTCGGGCCGTCGCCCTTCGAGGCTCGCTCGCGCTCGCACCTCAGGGTGACGGTGAGAGGTTTGCACTCGCGGCGCTGGGTCCCCGCTTTCGCGGGGACGAACGGGATGTAATTTCTTGCGCGCTAACGCCTCACGCGCCGCTGGGCGTAGCGCCCGCGACCAGCGACGGCGCCGGCTCGTCGGCGCTGCGCACGACGATGATCCGATCGAACTTGCCGTCCTCATAAGCCTGCAGGAACTTGTCGTAGTCCCGCACCGACACGCAGCCGTTCGACGCGCCTTGCTCGCCGAGCAAATAGGAGTGCGCCAGGATGCCGTCACGGCCATACATCTTGCCGCCGCCGACCGGCTTCAGGCGCAACGCGCGCACGCCGTGAAACGGCTTCTCGCGGAAGGACACGGCATAGACGTTCGGCGGCGTCACGCCGCGGTCCTTGATCTCGACCGAGGCCGGATCGTCCATCCACTTGCCAAAGCCGGAATGCGCTTCAAGCTTCTCGCCATCCGGCAGAAACACCGCGCGTTTCTCGATGTCGTAGACCGCCGTCTTCGGGTAGGAGGCGAGCAGCGTCTTGGCAGCCTGGTCCGGGTCGGCGAACAGTTTGCCGAAGAAGCCGAGCGTGCCGGACTCGCGTTGTGGCTGCGCCTGTGATGGCGGCAGCGAAGCAAGCTTCGGCTCGATCTGGACCGGCTTTCCGGGCGCGACCGTCTGGCGCGCGACGGCGACGGCCCGCGGCGGCGGCAACGGCACGGCTGCGACTTCGGCCTGGTCCATGCGGACATGGCCTGCACTCGGGAACCGGGTCGCCAACAAGGTCGACATGCCGCCGGCCGGCGCCCAATCATTCGCACGCGCGCCGGGGGAGCCAAGGCCGGTGATGTCGAAGAACTGCGCCCGCTCCTCACGCCAGAGCGCGGCAACATCGAAACCGGCGGCGGCTGGATGGGGCGCGGATGTCGATTGCGGGGACATCGGCAGCTGGGACTTGAGCGCGCCGGCCGGTGGGCTATAGGGCAACAGCAAGCAGACGGCCGTTGCGGCCACGGCACTGGCGGCCCCTGCAACGCCAAGCCGAAAGAAGCGCATACCGGCAAGCATCCGCACGACGGGCATTACTCGGGCCGCAACATCCAGGACGACCGGCAGCTCCCTCATTCGCGACGCGATCACATCAGACATTTGCCTGCCTACACGGCCACCCTGCGGTCCTGCCTCGACATCATATGCTTCATTTTAATCCAACCGCCAGCCAGTTGGAAATTTCGACCTTCGAGATATTATGTCTTTGCAAACATTGATGAAAATGTGACGACGGCACGGCCTCTTCACGGCCAATCCCAGAATCGGGCCGTCCGCCGGACTAAAACGGCTCGCCCCCTCCGGCCACGCCCGAGATCGGATGGTAATAGTATATGACGGAAGCGTTCGATCGTCTTGACCCACATCAAGGCCCCTCCTCCTCGAATATTTTTAAGATTAACGGCAATGCAGCCGTTCAGGATTGGGCGAACTGACACGACATGCCGTTGGAAATCGAACGCAAGTTTCTGGTTCGCGACGACAGTTGGAAAGCCGCGTGCACCCACAGCGTCAAAGTGCGCGACGGCCTGATTGCCGCGTCGCAGGGCCGCAAGGCGCGCGTGCGCATCATCGACGGCAAAGGTACGCTCGCGGTCAAGGGCGAGGAGCACGGCACGGTCCGCGCCGAGTTCGAGTATCCGATTCCGATCGGCGACGCCGAGGAAATGCTGCGCACCATGTGCGGCGACGAGATCCTGGAAAAGACCCGCTACTTCGTGCCGCACGCCGGGCTGACCTGGGAGGTCGACGTCTATGACGGCGTCCTGAAAGGCATCGTCATCGCCGAAGTCGAACTCGCACGCGAAAACCAGCCGGTCGCATTGCCGGCCTGGATCGGCACCGAGGTCACCAACAACCCGAACTACAAGAAATCAATCATGGCCGAGCGCCATCGCGCGGTGGTCAGGACATTGCGCGTCGCGGCGCAACCGGCCTCGGCATAAACCAAGGCCGGTTTGCGCCTACCGTTCGGGCGGCCGGCGGCCCGCCGCCCGAAATGACATCGGCACGGAAAAATGCTTTAAGCGGCACCCGCATCGCCAACAGGCGAAGTATTCAAGGAGATCGGAATGCGAGCTTTCAATCGCCGGGACGCCGTGATGGCCCTCGCATGTCTGCCAGCCATGGCCGCGCTCGCCGCCGCTCCCGCCACCGCACAAACCGCCGGAAAGAAATTCATGACCACAGCTTCAGGACTGCAAATCAAGGACACCGTCGTCGGCACCGGCGAGACGCCGCAGCGCGGCCAACTCTGCGTCATGCACTACACCGGCTGGCTTTATACCAACGGCATGAAGGGCGCGAAGTTCGACTCCTCGGTCGACCGCGGCGAGCCGTTCGAGTTCACCATCGGCGTCGGCCAGGTCATCAAGGGCTGGGACGAAGGCGTCTCGACCATGAAGGTCGGCGGCAAGCGCACGCTGATCATTCCGCCCGCGCTCGGCTATGGCGAACGCGGCGCCGGCGGCGTCATCCCGCCGCACGCCACCTTGATGTTCGACGTCGAACTGCTCGACATAAAGTAAGCGCGCCGGCTTCGCCGTCAGACGCCCGCCAGCCGGGTGAGCGTCACGGCGATGGCGATCAGCAACGCGAACGCGCTCGGATAAAACGTCAACGCGAATCCGAGCGCGCGCGCCGCCGCGCCTTTGGCGTAGCCGGCCCAGAACAGCGCGCGGCCGATACAGAACAACACGACCAGCGCGACGATCAACGGGCCGGAGCCTTCAAGCACCGCCGCCAGCCCGAGATGCGCGACGACGGCCAGCACCACCTGCTCGAGTGTGTTTTGCAGCACCGCGTTGCCGTTGCGCACCGCGATCGCTGGCGCTGGCTGAGCCACTGCCGTCAATGTCTTCACGGGAAAAAAACCGCAGCCGGGCGACATTGGCGACGCCTGCGAACAGCCAGACCGCGACAAACAGATCGGCCGTTAGCGCATGAGCGATCCGCTCGGCAAAGGGTGGCGCGGCGCCGCGCCCGGCATAGAGTGCGGCCGCGATCACGGTGATGGTCACGGCCACCGCCGCGGCCATCCGCACCGCCACCCCACGCTGTTGCTGCTGAAATGTCGCCGCTTCCGGCATGTCGCCCCTCACTTGTCCGGCTCACGCCCCCCGGCCACGCGAACATGCGAGGACATGACAACAGCGCGATTGCGTAACCGCGCGTCAGCCAGTATCCCTCATAGTGACATTCGCTCAAGGACTTAATCTCACATGGCGCGCCGCCCTTTTATCGACGAACCGCTGTCGCTGCTGGCCGTCTGGTCGTCGCGGCTGGCGCTGTTCGGGCTGGCGGTGGCGGCGCTGTCGGTGCTGATTCTGCGCTCGGGTCTGCTCGACACCGGGCCGGCGCTCGCCACCTTCGGCGCCGGACTGGCCTTCGCGGCGTTGGCGGTTGTGTTCGCGTTCGGCGCGTTCGTGACGATCTGGCGCCAGGGCCTGTCCGGGCTCGGGCGCGCCTTGCGCGGCCTGGTGCTGGGCGTGCTGCTGCTGGCCTATCCGGCCTATCTCGGCAGCAAGGCGCTCACGCTACCGCAGATCAACGACATCACCACCGACACAAGCAATCCGCCGGCCTTCCAGGCGCTGGCGCCCGAGCGCCCGAAGGACCACATCGCCTATCCGGGCGCCAAGACGGCGGCACTTCAGCTCAAGGCCTATCCGGATATCGTGCCGTTGCAGGTCGATCTGCCGGTGCGCACGCTTTACGCACTGGCGCTGAAAATTGTCGTCAAGCACAAGTGGACGATCGCCGAGGCCCGGCCGCCGGTCGGCGCGCGCGGCACCGGCGTCATCGAGGCAACCGCGCGCTCGCTGGTGATGGGCTTCCGCGACGACATCGTGATCCGCATCGTCGCGCTCGACAATGCCAGCTCGCGCATCGACCTGCGCTCGGCCTCGCGGGTCGGCCGCTTCGATTTCGGCGCCAATGCCAAGCGCCTGCGCGGCCTGCTCGAGGACCTCGACGACGCCGCCACCAATGCGCCGGAAGCGCCGCCGGAGCCCGAACCGGCCAAGAAGCCGGCGCCGCGCAAAAAGCGTTAAGTCAGCGCGCCAGCCGATAAACCCCGTCGATCGCCGGCGGGCCATCGGTCTCGACCATGCCGCGCGCCACCAGATCTTCCATATGCGCCAGCACCGACAGACCGGCGGCACCGGTCAGGCGTGGGTCGATGCCGATATAGATCGCGCGCACGATGGTTGGAATGTCGCTCGCGCCCTTGCCCAGGCGGTGCAGGATCGAATCCTCGCGCGCGATACGGTGCAGGATGTAATAATTGACGAAGCGTTTGGCGTCATCGATCGCCGGGCCGTGGCCGGGAAAATAGATCTGCTCGTCGCGCGCCGCCAGCTTGCGCAGCGAGGTCATGTAATCGCTCATGGCGCCGTCCGGCGGCGCGACGATGGTGGTGGCCCAGGCCATCACGTGATCGCCGGCAAACAGCACGTTCTTTTCCTTGAACGCATAGGCCATGTGGTTGGCGGTGTGGCCCGGCGTGGTGATGGCCTCGACGGTCCAGCCGTCGCCTTCGACCACCTCGCCGTCTTTGAGATAGACATCGGGAACGAAGTCGCGGTCGCCCGAACCCTCAAGCGGATTCATCTCGCCGATATGCAAAGGCCGCGCGGCGCGGTGAATGCCTTCGGCATAAACCGTGGCGCCGGTGGCGTGCTTGATCGCCGGCACCGCCGGCGAGTGATCGCGATGGGTATGGGTGACGAAAATATGGCTCACGGTCTCGCCGCGCACGGCGTCGAGCACGGCGGCGATATGGGCCGGATCGTCCGGACCCGGATCGACGATGGCGACGTTACCCTTGCCGATGATGTAGCTGATCGTGCCCTTGAAGGTGAAGGGCCCGGGATTATTCGCCATCACGCGGCGCACACCGGGCATGACCTCCTCGACCGTGTCGGGCGCGAGGGTAAGGTTTTTATCGAAGGGAATGTCGTCGCTCATGCTTTCGCGATTCTTGCGGCGCACCCGCGAACTGCGGGCCGGGCTCCTGGTTTCGGTCATTTCAGCTGTGGGACTATCACTATTTCGGTAAGGTTGCACCCTCGATAGCGCCCGGGGGCGTTTCCTGCCATGCCTCAATGTCCGTCACCTGCCCGGTCCGGTGAACGCAGGTGTCGTCCACTGGCGTCGCGCCGACCATGGCCGGGCTGGTGCCGTTTGCGGTGCGAGGCATCGCCGTTCAGGCAACGGTATCGCCTGCCGGCGTCCGCTTTTTGAGAATCTGCTCGACCTCCGCCGCCGTCTTGGGCGGATTGAAGTAATATCCTTGGACCTCGTCGCATCCCTCCAACGTCACGCGCGCAAGCTGATCCTTCGTCTCCACGCCTTCGGCGGTGGTCGTGATTCCGAGACTGCTGCTCAACCCGACCACCGCGCGCACGATGGCCACGCTGTCTTCCTTGGTCACAATGTCATCGATGAATGATTTATCGATCTTGATCGTATCGAATGGGAAACTGCGCAAATAGCCGAGTGACGAATAGCCGGTGCCGAAATCGTCCATCGCGATCCTGATGCCGAGGCCATGGAATTGATGGAGAATGTTTAGAGCGCCCTCATTGTCCTGCAGCAGGACCAATTCGGTAATCTCCAGCACCAGCCGGTTGGCCGCCAACCTCGTATCGGCCAGCGCGCCGGTGACCGCCTTGACCAGATTTCGGCTCTTGAACTGCACCGCCGAGAGGTTCACGGCAACGGAAACATGTTCCGGCCAGCGCATCGCTTCGGCGCAGGCTTGGCGCAGCACCCACTCTCCTATCGGCACGATGAGGTTGGTTTCTTCCGCAACCGGAATGAAATCGAGCGGTGGGACCATGCCACGTTCGGGATGGTGCCAACGAATGAGCGCCTCGCAACTGGAAATTTCCCCGGTCTTCACGTCGACGATGGGCTGATAGTAAAGCTCGAATTCGTCATTCACGATTGCCTTGCGAAGATCGAGTTCGATGGCCCGGCGCGCCTGCATGCGGGCGTCCATTTCCGCCTCAAAGAACCGGTAGATATTCCCGCCGTCGGCTTTGGCCCGATAAAGCGCCAGATCGGCATTCTTCAACAGGGAATCCGGCTCGTCGCCGTCTCCCGGCGCGACGGCAATACCAATGCTGGCTCCCACGATCACCTGGCGGCCGTCGAACTCGTAGGGCGCGCCGACGATCTCGATGAGCCGCGTGGCCAGCGCCAGGGCGCTGGCCGGCGGCACGGACGGAACCTGGACGATGGCGAATTCATCGCCACCCAACCGGGCGACGACGTCCTCGTCGCGGACGCAACTGCGCATGCGCTCGGCCGCGATCTGCAACAGCTTGTCGCCGACGGGATGCCCGAGCGTATCATTGACACTCTTGAAATGATCGAGATCAAGGCTCAGAACGGCGACGGATTCATCCCGCCGCAGTTTCTCCAGGACCTCGTGCATCTGTTCGTAGAACGCCACGCGGTTCGGCAGGTCTGTCAGCACGTCGTGTTGCGCCAGATATTTGATTTTGGCCTCCGCGACGAGCCGCTCTGTAATATCCTCGAAGGTCGCAACAAATCCGCCATCCGGCATCGGCCGATGCGAAATCGCGATGCTGCGGCCGTCGGTCAACTGCTGGATTAGCGCCCCACCTTGACCATCGCGTCTAAAACTGGCCTGCACGGCAAGAGTGCCTTCGGGATCGGCATCCGCGGCTTTGCCCGTGGCGGAAGCAAGTTCTATCAACTCCGGCGTCGTCATGCCGGGCCTGAGCTTGTCTAGCGGCAGGCCGTAGACCTCAGCGAAACGGGCATTAAAAATGACAAGCTTGCCGTCCGGGTCGAACATACACAAGCCTTGCGACATGTTGTTCAGCGCAGTGGTCAGCTTCAACTCGGATTCGGCAAGCGCCAGTTGAACGCGCTTGCGCTCGGTGACGTCCTGGTTGACGCCATAGCTCTTAATCGTTCGACCGTGCTCATCCTTGACGATGAAAATCTGCACCGCGATGTAGCCGGGTGTTCCGTCGGCGTAGAATATACGATGCTCGAACTCCCGGTGGAAATCGGGATCATTCGAACTCAATCGCCGCCTTTATCTCAGCGCCGACGATCCGCATATCGTCCGGGTGGACGAACCGCCGCGCATAGTCGGCGGCCGTCATCGTATAGCCGCCGATCGCCTCCGCGGTTGTGTGAAACATTCGATAGAAATTGTCGTTGAAGGTGAAGCGGTCATTCACGAAATCGTATTCCCAATGGCCCGCCCGCGCCATGTTGAGAGCATCCGACAGCTTTGTCTCGCTGATGTGAAGTTGCTCGTTCTGCTCGGCCAGACTGACCTCGGACTTGCGCAGCGCATTGAGCGCCCTGTCGAGCGCCTGCAACGGAAACGACCGGACCGCGAAGTAAACCGCGAAACCAAGCAACAGACCCAGAAGCGCCGCCAGCCCGGCCCCATATAGAATGGGCCGCATGCTTCTCTCAATGACCAAAGACCCGATGATCGAATTTCCGACCAGGATCGGCGCGCGCTGACGCATGACCAGGCTTTCCGATATCGCACCTTCGTCAAGCACCAGCCGGCCGGCCTTATCGTAGATGATCTGCCGCAACGGTTCCTCGCCCCGTTCCGGCAATTGAATGAGTTCGGCAAGCCGCAATTGTTGATATTGCCACAGGTCGTCATGCGTATAGACGTATTGGGCAACGCGCCCGGCGTTCAACCGCGCCTTGAATGCCAAGACTTCCGATTCATTCGAATAGTTTATCGCAAAATAGCCGGCCGGCGCCGCGATTGCGACGATCGCCGCAATCGCGAGCGCCATCGCACTGACGATCTTCTTGAGCGACTGACCTGGCATTATTCCACGCCTGGCAAAACATAGGATTCACGCATAGCCGTCTGGCCTTGCGGCGAGCGCAGAAAGGCGATGAACTTTGCCGCCCCGGAAACGTCGTTCGAACGGACGATGAAATAGAACTTCTTCGCGTGCGGATATTCCCCGCTTTCGAAATTCGCGAATGTCGGCGCAACGCCATCGAGCGGCACCAGATTGAGGCGGCGGTCCTCGGTCAAAAGCTGCGTCAGCGTGGTCCCGGTCAGCGAGCCCTTGATCCGCTGCGCCAGGTCAACGTTATCCTGATCGGTCGCCGCGATCGGCACTTCGGCTCGTTTGCGCAGCGCCTCGATAGCGGCGCCCATGCCGGGCGCGAGATTTCCGAGCAGTTCGGTGTCGGTCTCGCTGCGCGGCCGCAGAATAACGCGAATCGGCGCACCGTCGGCCCAGACCGGTTTGTCTGCCGAAAAAATCTTGGGCAAGTCCGCGACCTTGAATCCTTTCGGATCGCGATGCGACGTCGCCAGCACGAAGCCGGTACGCACCACCATGACCTGCTCAACGCCGGCGGTGCGCTCGGCCGCTTTCAGCGGCCGCGCCGATACCGCGAGATCGAGCTTGCCGTCCGATAAGGCCCGGATGGCTCCGGAGCTGCCGAGACCCGCAATAACAATAACGCCGGATCCACCGGCGGCCTTAAATTTTGGGCCGACCTTGCCAAGCATCCCGATCGAAGAACCGGTGCCACCCATCCGCAACGGCTCGGCGGCACCCGCTGTCTGTGTCAGCAGCGTACCGGCGAACAAAATCGCGACTGCGAGACTTGGAGCCGAAATTTGCATGCAATTCTGCCCCGGTTATTAAACAAGGTCAGTACATGCGAAATTTATGAGCTACTAATTTAAGATCAGCAACCAGTTGTTCTGATAGTGAACGCATTACCATCACGTCGTATATAAGTACCGACGTATAGCCCTAGGTTACCTCTTTAGTGAATTTCCGGCTCCGGCACCGCGCCGCCGGCCATCAGGAAATCGAAATCGCAGCCGTCGTCAGCCTGACCGATATGCTCGGAATAAAGCGCGCCATAGCCGCGCGGGTAACGCGGCGCCGGCTGTTTCCAAGCCGCCTTGCGGCGCGCCAGTTCCTCATCCGAGACATGCAGATGGATGCGTGCGGGCTTCGACATCGACTTCGATCTCGTCGCCGGTCTGCACGAAGGCCAACGGTCCGCCGACAAAACTTTCCGGCGCAACATGCAGAATGCAGGCGCCATAGCTGGTGCCGCTCATGCGCGCGTCGGAAATGCGCAGCATGTCGCGCACGCCCTGCTTCACCAGTTTTTTCGGGATCGGCAGCATGCCCCATTCCGGCATGCCGGGGCCGCCTTTCGGACCGCCATTCTTCAACACCAGAATATGGTCGGCGGTGACGTCGAGATCGTCGCGCTCGACCTCGCGCGCCATGTGGTTGTAGTCCTCGAACGCGATGACCGGGCCGCGGTGCTTGTGCAGCCGCTTCTCGGCCGCCGACGGTTTCATCACGCAGCCGCGCGGCGCCAGGTTTCCGGTCAGCACCGCGGTGGCGCCGTCGGTATTGACCGGATCTTTGAGCGTGTGGATGACCTCGGGCAGATAGATCGCCGCGCCTTTGATGTTGTCGCCGATGGTCTTGCCGGTGACAGTGAGGCAATCGAGATCGAGCGTGTCGCGCAATTCGTTCATCAGCGCGCGCAAACCGCCGGCATAGAAGAAATCTTCCATCAGATATTTGCCGGACGGCCGGACATTGGCCAGCACCGGAATTTCGCGCGAGATTTCGTCGAAGCGCTTCATGTCGAGCTTGAGGCCGGCGCGGCGCGCCATCGCCACGACATGGATGATGGCGTTGGTCGAACCGCCCATCGCCATGTGGACGCGGATGGCGTTGTCGAACGCCGCCGGCGTCAGAATCTTGTCCGGCGTCAGGTCTTCCCACACCATGTCGACGATGCGGCGGCCGGCGGTCGCGCACATGCGCGGGTGATTGGAGTCAGGCGCCGGAATCGACGACGCCCCCGGCAGCGACAGGCCGCAGGCCTCGGCAATCGCCATCATGGTCGCCGCCGTGCCCATCACCATGCAGGTGCCGAACGACCGCGCAATGCCGTTTTCGACCTCGCTCCAGTCGTCTTCGGTGATGGTGCCGGCGCGCTTCTCGTCCCAGTATTTCCAGGCATCCGAACCGGAGCCGAGCGTCTGGCCGTGCCAGTTGCCGCGCAACTGGGGACCTGCCGGCACATAGATCGACGGCACGCCCATGCTGATCGCGCCCATGATCAGGCCGGGCGTGGTCTTGTCGCAGCCGCCGAGCAGCACCGCGCCGTCGATCGGATGGCTGCGCAACAGTTCCTCGACCTCCATCGCCAGCAGATTGCGGTAGAGCATGGTCGACGGTTTGACGAAGGGTTCGGCCAGCGACAGCGCCGGCAGTTCGACCGGAAAGCCGCCGGCCAGCAACACGCCGCGTTTCACATCCTCGGCGCGGGCACGCAGATGGGTGTGACAGAAGTTGATGTCGCTCCAGGTATTGATGATGCCGATCACCGGCTTGCCCTGCCAGTCCGGCAGGTCGAAGCCGCCCTGTCGCAGCCGGGCGCGATGGCCGAACGAGCGCAAATCGGTGCGTCCCAAGCCAGCGATGGCTGCGCAGATCCTCGTAACGCTTTACTTTGCTCATTCGGCGGCAATCTCGGGCTTGAGCGCGGCGGAAGCCGCGCGTCGGGCAATGATCTGGGTCGCGATCACGGTGATCGCCAACACCGCACCGGTGATGTCGCTTTCCCAACCGGGCTTGATCAGCAACAGACCGGCGGCGATCAACATTGGCCGCTGCCACCAGTTGGTCGCAGTGACGAAATATTGATGCAAGCCGCCGGAGAACAGCAGGACGCCGATGATGGCGGTGGTGCAGCTCGACAAGATCTGCGGCCACGGCCCGATCATCAGCAATGACGGCTCGTAGACGAACATGTAGGGCACGATGAAACCGGTGGCGCCGATCTTCACCGCCGCCCAGCCGGTTCGCCATAAATCGGATTTGGCGATGCCGGAGGCGGCAAAGACGGCCAGCGCGACCGGCGGCGTGATCGCCGACAGGATCGCGAAATAGAAGGCGAACATATGCGCCGCCGGCACGATGACGCCGAGCTTGACGATCGCCGGCACCAACAGCGCGGTCATGATGATGTAGGCCGGCGTGGTCGGGATGCCCATGCCGAGGATCATGCCGGCGAGCATGGTCAGCATCAGCGCCGGCAGCAGCATGTCTTTCGACAGATGCACGACGAACTGGGTGAAGACGATGCCGAGCCCGGAGATCGTCACCACGCCGACGACGATGCCGGCGGCGGCGCAGGCGAGCGCCACCGACAACGTGTTGCGGGCGCCATCGACCATGGCGCCGACCAGATTTTCCCAGGTGCACGTTGACGCGGGTGTGTGCCCGCAAGGCCGCCACCGGGAAGCAGGACAAGCGTGCCGACCAGCGCCGCCATCGGCGCGCTGAAAGCCGGAATACATCATGACCAGAATGGCCACGACCGGCAGGAACAGATGGCCGTTGGCTGCTCATCACTTCACCAAGCTTGGGCAGTTCGGACTTCGGCAGGCCTTTCAGGCCGAGGCGCTTGGCTTCGAAATGCACGCCGAGAAACAGGCGATGTAATAGAGCAGCGCCGGAATGATCGACCAGATCACCACTTCGCCATAAGACACGCCGAGGAACTCGGCCATCACGAAGGCGGCGGCGCCCATGATCGGCGGCATGATCTGGCCGCCGGTCGAGGCGACCGCTTCGACCGCGCCGGCGAATTCCGGCTTGAAGCCGGTGCGCTTCATCAAGCGGAATACTGATCTGGCCGGTGACCATGACATTGGCGACGGCGCTGACCGGAAATGGTGCCGAACAGCCAGGACGACACCACCGCCACCTTGCCGGGGCCGCCGGCATGATGGCCGGTCAGGCCGGTGGCAAAATCCATGAACAATTGCCCGGTGCCGGTGCGCTCCATGAAGGTGCCGAACACCACGAAGATCAGCACATAGGTCGCCGACACCGATAGCGGAATGCCGAAAATGCCTTCGGTGGTCATGTAGAGCTGATCGAGCATGCGCTGCGGCTCGATCTGAGCGATCACCAGCCCATAGAACAAGAAATACCGCCGCGGTGATCGGCAAAGCCAGACCGAGCACGCGCCGCACCGCTTCCAGCAACAGCACGATCAAGGTGACGCCCATGACCTTGTCGGCGAGCGTCAGGTCGTCGACGTAGAAGATGCGGTTGACGACGTAGTCGTAGTTCACGAACAGATAAAGGATCGGCGTGATCGCCGACCACCAGCAGCACGAGATCGAGAACACTCGGCTTGCCGTCGGTGGCGCCGGAGAAACGGAAAATCAGAAACGTCAGCACCATCGCGAACATGAAGATGGATGCCGCGGAACCAGACCGCCTCGGGCGAGCCGAAGGCGATCGCCCACATGTGATAGAGCACCATGGCAGATGGCGACCACGGCCGTCACCAAGCGCACGATGCCGCGATAGTCGAATTTCGATGTTGATAGTCATGGGAAGACCTGCGGCCTAAAGCGCAACGCGTGATGGGGTAGCCCGGCGTCCGGCTAAACGAAGCCGGCGCGTCACTTTGTCAGTGACGCGCCGTTTAATCGTTCGCTTAGTGGGACGCACGGTGATGCCGTGTTCCTTGTAGTACTTCGCCGCGCCCGGATGGAACGGCACGCCGATGTCGGCAGGCAAAGCCGGCGACGTCCTGCTTGCCGATCGCCTTGGCGATGCTCGCCAGGTTGCTGGTGTTGTCGACGATCGCCTTGGTCATCTTATAGACCTCGTCGGCCGGCAGCTTGCAGGACACGAAGATGTGGGTGGCGTAGCCGATCACCTTCACGTCGCTGTCCTGCTTCGGATAGCTGCCCTTCTTGATCGTCGCCAGCGTATAGCCGGGGTTGAGCTTCTTCATGCCGGCATAGCTCGACGATTGATCGAGCAGCTTGATCGTCGACGCGCGGAGGCGAGATCCATGATGGCGCCGGCCGGCACCTGCGTGCCGAGACCGAAGCGACGGCGTGGCCGTCCTTCATCTGGTTCACCGAGTCGGAATAGCCGACGAAGCTGACCTTGACGTCGTTATAGGTGATGCCGTTAACGCCGAGAAGCTGGCGCGTGATCAGTTCGCCGGTGTTGCCGCGCTGCTGGGTGGTGATGGCCTTGCCCTTGAGATCGGCGATCGTGTTGACGCCGGATCGGCGGCACGACGAACTGATAATATTGCGGATAGAGCGTGGCGATGTTGCAGATATTGGTCGCCTTCTTCGGGAACGGCTTCTTGCCGGCCACGCCATCGACCGTCGAAATCGAATTGCCGAAGCCGATATCGGCCTTGCCTTCGTCGACGCCGCGCACATTGGCGATGCCGGCGCCCGGCAGCACCTGAACCTTCAGGCCGGGAACCGCCTTTTCCCACATGTCCTTGAGCTGGCCACCGAGCGGAATCCAGGAGCCGCCTTGCGGGCCGGACATCATTTTCAAGTCGTCGTCGGCCGAGGCCGGCATCGCCGCGGTCAAACCGAAAGCCAGGCCCAAACCAAGCCGAGGCCCGACCAAGCCCAAGCCGAGAGTCTTGATCGAAATTTTCATGCTGTTTGTCTCCTCCCGCCCGTCGCCTGAATGCGAGGGCTATTGTCGATCACCTTGGGTGGCGATTTTTACTTCCCAGAAGACGAAGCTTACTTGCGCGGCGGGGGCCCGCACAAGGGAATTTTACAACTCTTGACAACATTGCACCAAAGCGAACAAGTGGTTGGTTCCGTGGATACGAACCTAATGGGCGGACCATGAACGCGACAGCACGCAAATCCAAACTGGCGGCCATTTCGACCGCGACGATGACCACGGTGCTGTTCAAGCGACGGCTTGCGCAACACCTTTATCGGCGGCATCCACCGCATCAATCCGGCGCCGCCGAAAACGCCGAACATGGTCGGCCCGGCCTATACGCTGCGCTATATTCCGGCGCGCGAGGACCTCGACCATCTCGGCGTGTTCGAAGACCGCGAGCATCCGCAGCGCAAGGGCGTCGAGGAATGCCCGCCCGGCGCTGTGTTCGTGATCGACAGCCGGCGCAATCGCGTCCGCCGCCTCCGCCGGCAATATTCTGGTGACGCGGCTGATGAAACGCGGCGTCGCCGGCATCGTCACCGATGGCGGCTTTCGCGATACGCCGGAGATCGCGGCCCTGGCCTTCCCGGCCTATCACGCGCAGCCGGCGGCGCCGACCAACCTGATCAAGCATCACGCCATCGATCTCAACGTGCCGATCGGCTGCGGCGAAGTGCCGGTTTATCCCGGCGACATCCTGGTCGGCGACAACGAAGGCGTTGCGGTGATCCCGGCGGCATCGCCGATGAGGTGGCGCGACGAAGCCTTCGAGCAGACCGTGTTTGAGGATTTCGTCCAGGAGAAGGTAAGGAAGGCCGCGGCATTTTCGGGCTGTATCCGCCGGCAGCCGGAAGCGCGCGAGGAATTCGCGCGCTGGCGCGCCGAGCCAACAAGCGCTGACGGAGACGCACGCAGCATGACGCGCCGAAGCGGCATCTGTGGCACCGACGCTGACCGGCCTGGAGCGAGGCCAAGCTCAGCGCCGGCATCTATCAGCGTATTTTCGAGCTCATCATCGCCGGCGAATTCGCGGTCAACGCACGGCTGCCGTCGGAGACCGAACTGGCGCAGCGCTTCGGCGCGTCGCGGCCGGTGGTGCGCGAGGCTTTGGCGCGGTTGCGCGACGACGGCATCATCGTGTCGCGGCAGGGCTCCGGCAGTTATGTGAAGCGGCGGCCCGACACCGCGGTGTTGCGGTTCGTGCCGGTCGGCTCGATCGCCGACATTCAACGCTGCTTCGAATTCCGCGTCGGGCTGGAAGGCGCCGCGGCGGCGCTGGCCGCCGAACGCCGGGAGGACGACGACCTGGCGACGATCCAGCGCCGCCTTCGACGAAATGGAAGCCTGCATTCGCGACGGCCAACTCGGCGTCGATGCCGACGAGCGCTTCCACATGGCGATCGCAAAGGCGACGCACAACGACTATCACGTCTCGGTGCAGACCTCGCTGCACCCGCACATCGTCTTCGGCATGAATCTGACCCGCAATCTCATCGCTGCTGCGCACCGCCGAGCGGCTGCGCAGCGTTCAGGACGAACACCGCGCCATCGTCGACGCCATCGCCGCGCGCGACCCGGACGCGGCGCGCGCCGCCATGCAACGCCATATCGACAATGCGCGCCGCCGCATGTTCGACAGGCGCAGCCCTATGACCGTTGAAACCGACAACACATCGACCGACATAGAGCCGCGCCCGGTCCTTGGCCTTTGCGTTTGCTGGCCAATCCCTATCTGTTGCTGGCGGCCACCTCGCTGTTCTGGTCGGGCAATCATATCGTCGGCCGGGCGATTGGCGGCCAGGTTCCGGCGATGGCGATATCGGCCGGCGCTGGCTGATCCCGGCATTCATCATGTGGCCGCTGGCGCGCCATCAGATCCGGCGCGATTGGCCGATGATCCGCGCGCACTGGAAAATCATGCTGTGGCTCGGCCTGACCGGCGGCGCGCTGTTCACGGTGCTGCAATATGTCGGCCTGCATCTCACCAGCGCGCTCAACGTCTCGGTGATGAACTCGTTGGTGCCGGTGTTGATCATCGCGGTCGGCGCCTTGCTGTTTCGCGACCGCGTCAGCAAGCGTCAAATGGCCGGCATCGCGATCTCGTCGCTCGGCGTGCTGGCGATCATCGCGCACGGGCAATTCGAAAACTTGGCCGGGCTGTCGTTCAACCGGGGCGACCTGATCATCCTGGTCAGCATGCTGCTGTTCGCGGTCTATGCCGTCTATCTGCGCCTGCGGCCGCGAATCCACTGGCTGAGCTTTCTGTTCGTGCTGGCGGTGGTGTCGTCGGCGGTCACCATCCCGTTGTTCGTCTGGGAATGGATCGACGGCATCAGGCCCCAGCCGACGCTGATGACGTTCGCGGCGATCGGCTATGTCGCGATCTTCCCGAGCGTGCTCGCTTTCGCCGCCTGGAACCGCGGCGTCGAACTGATCGGCGCCAACCGGGCCGGCCCGTTCCTGCATCTCGTGCCGATCTATACCGCCATGCTGGCGAGCACCCTGCTCGGCGAACATCTGGCCGCCTACCACATCGTTGGCTTTGTCCTGATCATCGCCGGCGTCTGGCTGGCGTCGAAAACGGGAAAGCTGCCCGGCGATGGCACGGCGACACCTGAATAAGAACCGGCCGGCGATAGGCGGAACGAGGCCGCTCGGCGTCAGAACGGGGTGAAATTTGGATGGAATTGGCGGGAAATTGGTCGGAGTGGCAGGATTTGAACCTGCGACCCCCTCGTCCCGAACGAGGTGCGCTACCAGACTGCGCTACACTCCGACTGTCGGCGGCCTTATAACCCTGCCACGTTTGAAACCGCAAGCGCGGCATGACCCCGAAAGTGGGAAAACGGCTTTCAAAAGAAGGTCATGCCTAAATCGGGCCCGAGGGCCGAAAAGAGATGCCGCCGAATGACCGCTGAACCGCGAACCCGGGTGCTCAAGGCTGAAAAGGCTGCGATCGAGGCTGCCAGCGCCTGCCTGGCGGCCGGCGGGCTGGTCGCCTTCCCGACCGAGACGGTCTACGGCCTGGGCGCCGACGCCCGTAATGGCGAGGCTATCGCCCGGCTCTATGCCGCCAAGGGGCGGCCGGCCTTCAATCCCCTGATCGCCCACGTCGCCGACCTCGACGCCGCCCGCCGGATCGCGGACTTTGACGCCGACGCCGAGAAGCTCGCGGCCGCGTTCTGGCCCGGCCCGCTGACCCTGGTGCTGCCGAAGCGGCCGGACAGCCCGGTTGCGGCCCTGGCTCTCGCCGGGCTCGACAGCGTGGCTTTAAGGGTGCCGAGCCACCCGGCGGCGCTCGCCTTGCTCAAGGCCTTCGGCGGCCCGGTGGTGGCGCCGTCCGCCAACCGCTCCGGTCACGTCTCGCCGACCAGCGCCGCGCATGTGCTGGCTGATCTGCGCGGCCGGATCGATCTCATTGTCGATGACGGCCCCTGCCCGGTCGGCGTCGAGTCGACCATCGTGGCTTGCCTCGGTGAACCGACGCTGCTGCGGCCGGGCGGGCTGGCGCGCGACGAGATCGAACGGGTCCTCGGCCACGCCCTCGCTTTGCCGGCCGCTTCCAACAACGACGACGCCCCGATCGCGCCCGGCATGCTGGCCTCGCATTACGCACCGAAAGCCAAAGTGCGGCTGGAGGCCACCGAGCCGCGCGCCGGCGAAGCGCTGCTCGCCTTCGGCCGCGCACCGGCTTATACCGGCACCATGCTTAATCTATCGCCGGGTGGCGACCTCATCGAAGCGGCCGCGAATTTGTTCTCGCATTTGCGCGCGCTCGATGCATCAGGTGCGAAATCCATCGCCGTCATGCCGGTGCCACACGATGGGCTTGGCGAAGCCATCAACGATCGACTCGCCCGCGCCGCCGCACCTAAACCGTGAGTGACATCATGAATTTTCAGACCAAACCGCAAGCCATCCGCCAACTTAAGCCCGAGCTGTTGGCCAAGTTCATCGCCATTGTCGGCCAAAAATTCGCGGTGACCGATCCGGATCTGAAGGAGCCGTATCTGGTCGAGATGCGCGATCTTTTTCACGGCCAGACGCCGGTGGTGCTGCGGCCGGGTTCGGTCGATGAGGTAGCCGCGATCCTCAAGCTCGCCAACGAAACCAAGACCGCGATTGTGCCGCAAGGCGGCAATACCGGGCTGGTCGGCGGCCAGGTGCCGCATCACGGCGAGATCGTGTTATCACTGACGCGGCTCGACAAAATTCGCGAGATCGATCCGGTCTCCAACACCATGACGGTGGATGCCGGCGTGACGCTGCAGCGCGCGCGCGAAGCCGCGGCCGAAGCCGACCGGCTTTATCCACAACTGTTGCCGTCGGAAGGTACCTGCACCATCGGCGGCAATCTGTCGACCAATGCCGGCGGTGTCGCCGCGATCGCGCACGGTGTCTCGCGTCAACATGCGATGGGCCTCGAAGTGGTGCTGGCCGACGGACGCGTGCTGCGCGATCTCAATAAACTGAAGAAGAATAACACCGGCTATGATCTGAAGAACCTGTTCATCGGCGCTGAAGGCACGCTCGGCATCATCACCGCGGCGGTGTTGCGCCTGGTGCCGCGCCCGCGCTCGGTCGAAACCGCTTTCGTCGCGGTGCCGTCGCCGCAAGCCTCGGTCGACTTGCTCGGGCTTGCCACCGACCGCACTTCGGGCGGCGTCACCTCGTTCGAACTGATGCTGCGCGCGGGCGTCGAGGCCGTCGCCAAATTCGATTCCGTCAGCCGCATGCCGCTTGCCGGCGACTATCCCTGGTTCGTGCTGATCGAATTGTCGTCGCAGGCGCGCGAGGGCTTGCGTGAGACGATGGAAGAAATTCTCGCCGAAGGACTTGAGGCAGGCCTAGTGCTCGACGCCACCATCGCCGACAGCCTCGACCAGGCCAAAGCGTTCTGGCGCATCCGTGAAATGTTCGGCGAGGTACAGCGCCATATCGGTGCGTCGATCAAGCACGACGTGTCGGTGCCGGTGGCGGCTGTGCCCGCATTTATCGAGGAAGCCAACGCCGCGGTGGTCAAGCTCATCCCGGGCAGCCGGCCGCTGCCGTTCGGCCATGTCGGCGACGGCAATATCCATTACAACGTGAACCAGCCGGAAGGCTCCGACAAAGACGCGTTCCTGGCGCGTTGGGACGACGTCAACACCGTGGTGTTCGACGTCGTGAAGAAGCACGGCGGCTCGATCTCGGCCGAGCACGGCGTCGGCGTGATGAAGCGCGACATCTTGCATCTCTACAAGGACCCGGTCGCGCTCGACCTGATGCGCGGGCTGAAACACATGCTCGATCCGAACGGGATCCTGAACCCGGGAAAGGTGCTTTAGCGCGGAAATCTCCGCCGTCAGGCGGCGGATGACCCGGCTGCGCGCGGCGGCGCTTCGAACAGCATGTCTTCGTTCGGATCGGCGCCGGCCATCAGACCATGCATATGCTGCAGATCCGCGATGGCCTGATCCAATGGATTGGTGCGGGCGCGGACCCGGTCCAGAAAAAGACCGATCAACGCGAGATTAAGCTTCACGCGCTTTTGCCCATCATGGCTTATCTTGCGATCCAACCGGTCGCCGCGAATGCGCGCGAGGGCCTGGTCGGTGCCGCATTCCAAAAGGTCGGCGACTTCTTCGTAGGTCATCCAAATCTGAGGCATGGCGCACCTTTGCTGTAAGAGAACAACCTAGGGCGGCAAAGTGAATGACCTCTTGTCGCCGCAGCGTGCTTCCTGGTTTGGTTACTAATGCGTTGACGGCGCGAACGGCCGGCTTGGCGCGCGCTTAAAACAACGCGCCCTGGCCATCATCTTTTTTGACAGCGGCTTTTTTCGGCGACGATTTTGCCGGCTTCGGTTTCGTCGCGGCCGTTGGCTCAGCCGGCAGATCGAACAACTCCAGCAGCTTCGGATTGTCGTTGGCGACGCGATTGACCTGGGTCGACACCGGATAAGCCTCAAGCAAATCATCCGGCGCCGGTTTGATCAGCGCCTCGGCATTCTCGAGATCATGCTTGGCGTCGGCGCCGGAAGCGAGCACGCCGGCGCCGAGCCACTGATCGAAGGCGTCCGGCGGCACGATCACCGGCATCCGGTTATGAATATCGCTAAGCGTCGCGTTAGCGTCGGTGGTGACGATCGCCGCGGTGTCGACCTCCTCGCCGTTCGGCCCGGTCCAGGTTTCCCAAAGGCCCGCGAAGGCCAGCGGCTCGCCCGATTGGGCGTGAATGTAGAACGGCTGCTTGCGCGCGCCCAACGCCTTCCATTCATAGAAGCCATTGGCCGGGATCAGGCAGCGCCGCCGCTTCATGGCGGCGCGGAACGCCGGCTTGTCGGCCGCGGTTTCGCCGCGTGCGTTGATCAGCAGCGAGAACGCTTTCGGGTCCTTGACCCAGGACGGCAACAGCCCCCAGCGCACCAGAGCGAACTGCCGCTTTCCGTCAACCAGCCGCACGATCGGGATCGGCTGGGTCGGCGCGATATTGTAGCGGGCCGGAAAATTCGGCTGTTCGTCATAGCGAAACAGCGCGCGGATCGCTTCCGGCGCTGACGTTAAGGTGTAACGGCCGCACATGATAAAATGCCTTAATAATCTCGGCGGTTAAGAACGTCTTAACCCCCGGCAATATAACACTCGCCGTGAGTGGAATTCGAGGATGGGGCCCTCGATGGACTATCAGGACCGCAACCGCGCGGCGCAAGGGACGCAACAAGGACTCAAGACGTGGCGCAAAGTGCGGCGCAAATCGACGACGGCACGCTTGTTGCCGACAGCGACGCCGCGGCCGCAATCATATCGGCGCCCCGGCTGGCCGACGCCAACATCAACCCCGCAGACTGGGCTGGCCAGCGACTACCTCAACCACTTCAACGAAGCGATCATGCTGCTTGAAATGGTCGCGACCTGCCCGGACTGCCTGGCGGATTTCCACGGCTGGCAGCCGATGAGCTATCGCGAACATTTTCAGGCCTCGCGCTTCAAGGGCCGCGATCTGGCGATTGCCGCCTACGACGCCGCCAACCCGGTCGCGCGCGATCGCCTCAACACCCTGGCCCGGACCATGACCAGCGTGATCGAGATCACCCGCGGCAACATGACCGCCGACCGGTCGCCGGAGGCCGCCGCGGCGCTGGCCGAACACGCCGCCTCCTGGCTCAAATTGCTGATCGCGCGCGCCGGCGCCGTGATCAATGGCCGGATCGATATCCCGGACGCGGACGCGCCTCAGACGGTGGTCGACGGACTGATGCGGCACGCGGCCGGGCAAGACCTCGCCGCTTTGAAATGCTAGGCAGGGTCTTTTCGGCAAGACCTTCAAGATACGCCCAGATACGCAGAATACGCCTTTGCCGCATTCATCAACGCCCGGACCGGACGGACCTCGTAAAGACCATGCCCGACGCGCGAACCTACCCCACACGGCCCTTTCTGGCGGTCTCGGCCGCCATCCTGCGCGACGGCAAGGTGCTGGCGGTACGGCGCGCCCGCAAGCCGGCGGTCAATCTCTACACCATGCCGGGCGGTGTGGTTGAGGCCGGCGAAACCCTGTTCGAAGCGGTCACGCGCGAAGTGCGCGAGGAGACCGCGCTGACGATCGAGCCGGTGGCGCTCGCCGGCCACCGCGAGGCGATCCAGCGCGACGCCGAGGGCCGGGTCAAACGGCACTTCATCATCATGTGTTTCGCCGCGCGTTGGATCGCCGGCGAGGTCGCCCTCAACGAGGAACTCGATGACGCCCGCTGGCTCGACCCGGCCGAACTGGCGGCCTTGCGGACCACCGACGGCCTGTCCGAGATCGTCGCCGACGCGGTCAGGATCCTGGAGCGTTAGTCTGTTGGAAAAGGAGCCGGCTTGACGTGCGGCGGCGGCTTGTCTTGCAGTGACGGCTCGACCGGCGCATATCACCGGAGCAACGGGAACGAAAAAGCGGCGTGACAAAGCACCTGACCATTGCTGCGATGCTGCTGTGCCTGGCCCTGCCGGCGCAGGCCCAGACCCGTGCGCCGGCGCCGGCTCGCAGCCCGACGGCGGACAACACGCCGGCGCCGTTCGACGGCGACCTGCAGCGGCTGGCCGAAATCCTCGGCTCGCTGCAATATCTGCGCACCATCTGCGGCGCCAAAGAGGGCCAGAAATGGCGCAATGAGATGCAGGCCCTGATCGACGCCGAGGCCCCGAGCGGCGAGCGGCGCCAGCTGATCATTGCCCGCTTCAATCGTGGTTACCGTGGCTTCGAGCAGACCTACCGCACCTGCACGCCGGCCGCCGACCTCGCCATTCGCCGCTACCTCGACGAAGGCGCCAAAATCGCCCGCGAAATTACCGCCCGCTACGGCAACTAAGGCGCGCGCCGCGAGCACGGCTGGCGGACGCCAAGAATTAGCCACAGCAATTAACCTTTCCTTTATATCTGGGCTATGTCTGCCACGCTCGCATGCTAACGTCCCGCCAGAAACGAAATTTGCGGTCGCAGCAGCGCGCCCGGGGATCAGGTGATAATGACGATAGCGGGGCGATCGACCGAAACGCACGAACCGGTGCCGGACCACGAGCAAAAGCGCGTGGCCTTGGGCTACCTGAACGAAGCCTGGGCCGAAGCCCGGCTCGATGGCATCGACGGCGATTGTCTGGCGCAAGCCTGCCTGTTCGCGGCGCTGGCCGAGTTCGTTTCAACCTATGGCGAGGAAGCCGCCGCCACCTTCACCGAAGGTCTGGCCCCGCGCATCCGCAACGGCGAATTCACCGTCGACCAACAGCGGCAATAACGCCGCCACCGGCTACTATCTCCCGTCACATTATTGTTCCGACCGCCGCGCGCTGGGCAATCGCGCCTCGCGTTACGGCGTGTCCAGGCCGTAATAGCGCTCCAGCACGCTGTCGATATCGGCCGGGTAGAACGGCTTCTTAAGGAAGGCGAGCACTCCCGAGGCGCAGGCGCGGTCGGCGATCGCCTTGTCGACCGTCGAGGTCATCATCACCACCGCCACGTTGGGGCTTTCGCGCTTGATCTCCAGCAAGGTCTCGATGCCGTTGAGGCCGGGCATGTTGTAGTCGAGAAACACCATGCCGAACTGGCCGCTGCGCAATTCCTCAAGCGCGGCGATGCCTTCGGCGGCTTCATGCATAACCAGCGAGAAGCGGCTGGCCGATAAGATCTTACGCACGATCGAACGCATGGTGCTGGAATCATCGACGATCAGGACACGGGTCGGGATCTTGGCGCGCACGCAGATCTCGGCCGCCAAGCGCGCTTCATCGCGTGTCTTCGGCTTGGCCAGCATGCCGTTGATGCCGTCGGGACGAACGCTGCCAGGCACGGCGCAAACGAAAATCACCGGCGCGGGCTGGGCCGCGCGCGCGGCCTCGATCAACGCCGACTTCTCGGCGTCCGGCACATCGCCGTCGATCACGCAGATATCGGCAGCCCCTCGGGCCAACGCCGCCTTGGCAGCGGTGACGTCTTGCGCCGTGAATTCAACCGGAAAAGCCGCCATCCCAGCGCCGTGACGCCAGATGTCCTGATCGGACGGCGCGGTGGCGACCACGATCATGCGGAGCGAAACGAGGTCGTCGCTCATTCTAACAAGTCCCCGCCCTCAGCATCCCAGTTCGCCCGGCTACACCAGGGGCGGGTGCGTCATTTCCATTTATAGTTGGTCGCATCGTCAAAATATTGCAACCGACGGGTGCTGTTTGCAGCAAAAGCCTGGGGAAAACTCGTCGCCGGAAATGGCTGAGTATCGAAACACAAATGCCGCGCACAATGTTCCATCCCGAATTGATAGCGTCCTAGCAGGCTAGTGTTTCTAAAAACCGAACACGTTCGCCTTGCGACGGCGTATTCAGATCTCCGTCCCACATAACTTTATGCCCGCGTATGACAGTACCGACCGGCCAGCCGGTCACCGTGACGCCGTTAAAAGGCGTCCAGCCAGCTCGCGATGCGGTCCAGTCATCAGTAATTATCTCGCGTCGCCTCATATCAACAACCGTTATGTCGGCATCGTAGCCGACCGCGATACGGCCCTTGTTGGCGATACCAAAGACGCGCGCCGGACCGGCGCTGGTGAGGTCGACAAACCGTTGCAACGTCAAACGCCCGGCATTGACGTGGTCGAGCATGACCGGAACCAAAGTCTGCACGCCCGGCATGCCGGAATGGGTTTTCGGATAGACATGCGACGTCTTCTCTTCGCGCGTATGCGGCGAATGATCGGAGCCGATATTGTCGATGACGCCCTGACCGACCGCGTTCCACAAACCGGCTTGATGCGAGGCATCGCGGATCGGCGGGTTGAGCTGGGCGAAGGTGCCAAGCCGTTCGTAACAATCCGGCGCAAACAAAGTCAGATGCGCCGGCGTCGCCTCGGCGGTGGCGACATCCTTGTGCGCGGCTAAAAACTCCGCCTCGTCCTTCGAGGTGACATGCAGCACATGCACGCGCTTGCCGGTTTCACGCGCCAGCCGGATCAGCCGCTGGGTGCATAGTAGAGCTGCTTGCGCGTCACGCCAGATCGGATGCGACCGCGGATCGCCTTCGACGCGCAAATCCATACGCGCATTCAGGCGTTCTTCGTCCTCGGAATGAAAAGCGGCGCGGCGGTTGATCGCCTTGAGCACGGCGCGCACGCCGTCATCGTCCTCGATCAGCAGCGAACCGGTCGAGGAGCCCATGAACACCTTGATGGCGCAGGCGCCCGGCAGCCGTTCGAATTCGGCCAAGTCGCGGGTGTTCTCACGGGTCGCGCCGACATAAAACCCAAAGTCGCAGTGCATACGATGGTGCGCGGCTTTGACCTTGTCGGCGAGCGCGTCGGCATCGGTCGTGGTCGGAATGGTGTTCGGCATTTCGAACACTGCCGTGACGCCGCCCATGACGGCGCCGCGCGAACCGGATTCCAGGTCTTCCTTGTGGGTCAGGCCGGGCTCGCGAAAATGCACATGGGGATCGATGACGCCCGGCAGCAGATGCAGACCGCGGCAATCGACCACCTCGCCGGCCGAGGCGCGGGACAGATCGCCGATCGCGGCAAAACGCCCGTCCTTGACGCCGAGATCGCGGGCACCCTCGCCGTCCTGGTTGACGACGGTTCCGCCCTTGAGAATCAGGTCGTAGGTCTCAGGCATGCTGGAACGGCTCCAAAATGGGGCTTGCGGCTTCTCTCTTGTGGCTTTCCCGACAGCGCTTACGTTTCAGCGCGAGTTCTGGCAAGACTGAAATGACAGAAATTTCCTGGGAACCGCCAAAGGTTATCAAGGGTGACAATGCAGGCTGCACTTCTTCCCGAACGCGGCGTCGTCAAGGTGGCGGGCACCGATGCCCGGCATTTTCTCAACGGCCTCGCCACCAACGATCTCGGCAAAACCGGCCCCGATGACGCACGATTTGCCGCCCTGCTGACGCCGCAGGGCAAGATCGTCGTCGATTTCATCGCCGTCGAGGCCACGCCCGAGGACGGCGGCGGCTTTTTCCTCGATTGCCCGAAAGCGCTGGCCGACGCACTGGTCGATAAGCTGACGTTCTACCGCCTGCGTGCCAAGGTGACGATCGAGGACTTGTCAGCGGCGCTCGGCGTCATGGCAGTGTGGGACGCCAAGAACGAAAACGCCGCCAAAGCCGACACCGACTACGGCCTGTGCTACACGGACCCGCGCCTGCCGGCGCTCGGCACGCGCATTATCGTGCCGCCGGATCTCGCGGCCGAGACCGCCGCCGATCTCGGCGCCACGCTGACCGACTCTGACGCTTATGACGCGCACCGCATCGCGCTCGGCGTGCCGCGCGGCGGCCAGGACTTCATCTATCTCGACGCCTTCCCGCATGAAGCCGACATGGACCAGCTTGCACGGCGTCGATTTCGACAAGGGCTGTTACATCGGCCAGGAAGTGGTGTCGCGCGTCGAGCATCGCTCAGCGGCGCGCAACCGCGTCGTGCCGGTGGTGTTTGACGGCGCGGCGCCGTCATCGGGTCTTGAGGTCACGGCCGGCGACAAACCGGTCGGTGTCATGGGCTCGACCGCGCAAGGCCGGGGTCTCGCGTTGCTGCGGCTCGACCGCGTCGCCGATGCGTTTGGCGCCGATACGCCGCTCGTCGCCGGCGGCGTTACGCTGCGCCCGGTCAAGCCGGCCTGGGCGACGTTTGCCTGGCCGGGTGACGAGAAGGCAGCGTCATGAGCACGGCGAAGGCGAAACCCAGCTTCGTTGACGACGGCGTCGTCCGCTGCCCTTGGCCGGGGCACGACCCACTTTACGTCGCCTATCACGACGAGGAATGGGGCGTGCCGGAATGGGATGACCGGGCTTTGTTTGAAAAACTGCTGCTCGACGGCTTTCAAGCCGGACTGTCGTGGATCACGATTTTGCGCAAGCGCGATAATTTCCGCGCCGCCTTCGACGATTTCAATCCGGAAAAGATCGCGCGCTATACGCCGAAAAAAGTCGAACGGCTGATGCAGGATGCCGGCATCGTGCGCAACCGCGCCAAGATCGAAGGCAGCATCGGTTCGGCCAAAGCCTTTCTCAAGATCATGGACAAAGGGCCCGGGTTTTTCGGCAATGCTGTGGGAGCATCTTGACGGCAAACCGCACGACCACAAGATCGGCAACCGCGCCAAGACGCCGACCGAAAACGAAATCTCGCGCGCGATGTCGAAACAACTGCTCGGCCATGGCTTCAAATTCGTCGGCCCGACGATTGTCTACGCCTTCATGCAGGCGGTCGGCATGGTCAACGATCATCTGGTGACCTGTCACCGCCACGCCGCCTGCAACAAACTCGCGAAACGCAAAAAATGAGCAAGGCGCGCAAAGTCACCAAATCGGCCAAGACCGCGCCGCGCGCCTGGCAACGCATGTTGTCGGGCCGCCGGCTCGATCTGCTCGACCCGTCGCCGCTCGACGTCGAACTGGAAGACATCGCGCACGGACTCGCGCGGGTCGCGCGCTGGAACGGCCAGACCAAGGGCGCGCATATTTTCTCGGTGGCGCAGCACGTGCTGCTGGTCGAAGCACTGGCGCGCCAGAAGGTGCCGGGCCTCGACGCCCGCGGCTGCCTGGCGGTGCTGCTGCATGACGCCGCCGAATACGTCATCGGCGACATGATCTCGCCGTTCAAGGCGGTGATCGGCGACAGCTACAAGGTGGTGGAAAACCGCCTGCTCGCCGCCATCCATATCCGTTTCGGCCTGCCGCCCAAATTGCCGGAAACCCTGCATAAGCTGATCAAGGCCGCCGACAGCAACGCGGCTTATCTGGAATCGACCCGGCTCGCCGGTTTCGAGGAAGCCGAGGCGCGCAAATTCTTCGGCGCACCGCCGAAATATTCCGCCGCGATGGAACGCGACTACCTCACGCCCTGGCCGGCCTCGACCGCCGAAAAACGCCTGCGCGAACGGGTCAAAAAACTATTGGCCGCCCGCTCCTTTTCATTAACCGCCAGCGCAACCTAGATAGACCATCATGATCCATGTCTGCTCGCTCGCCCGCCTTTACGCCACGGTCGATGAGACCCAGGCCCGCCATATCGTTACGCTGCTGCGGCTGACCGACCGGGTGACGCGGCCGGCGCATATCGCCGAGGAAAACCATCTGATCCTTGGCGTCGACGATATTGTGGCAGCGCCCGAAGGCGACCAGACCTTGCCGGGCGACGAGCACGTCAAGCGCCTGATCGCCTTTGCCGAGACTTGGGATCGCGCCGCGCCAATGGTGGTGCATTGTTTTGCCGGCATCAGCCGTTCGACCGCCGCGGCCTACACCGCGGCCTGCGCGCTCAATCCGAAGCGCGACGAAAGCGAGATCGCCCAGGCGATCCGCGGCGCCTCGCCGACGGCGGCGCCGAACAAGCGCATCGTCGCGATCGCCGACCGGTTGCTTAAGCGCGACGGCCGCATGGTGCGCGCGGTCGAAAATCTCGGCCCCGCGCTGGCGGCGACCGAAGGCCATCCGTTCCGGCTCGATATTGGTTGACGTATTCGGCTAGATTAACGGTTTGACGAGTTGGGGGCGCAGGTGACAGACAAGACATACGGCGTGGTGACGCCCGAGGCGCTCCAATCGCATGACGGGCTCAGCTTTCTGACCGCGATCATCGCCGGCACCTTGCCGCAGCCCCCGATCAGTGAAGTGCTGGGCTTTCATTTGGTCGAAGCCGAAAACGGCCGCGCGGTGTTCGAGGGCCTGCCGGAGTTTCGCCATTACAATCCGATCGGCTCGGTGCATGGCGGTTTTGCCGCGACGCTGTTGGATTCCGCGCTCGGCTGCGCGATCTTCTCGACGCTGCACAAAGGCGACGCCTGGACCACGCTTGAGCTGAAACTCAATTATGTGCGCGGCCTCACGCAGGACACCGGCCCGGTGCGCGCCGAAGGCCGTATCATTCATCGCGGCCGCACGGTGGCAACGTCGGAAGGCGACCTGACGCGACTCAGCCGGCAAGCTCTACGCCCACGCCACCACGACCTGCATGATCTTTCCGGCGAAGTCCTAAAGCCGAACCGGCCGCCCGATCGCCTCAGCTTTCGTAGGCGGTTCGAAATGCGCCCCAATGCTTGCCGAGAACCCGGATCGGCGCGTCGATTTCCTGCATCAGGCTGACGACACCGTTGCCCATGTCGCGCGGATAGTTCTGGATCAAATAGGGCCGCACATTGCGCGCAGCCGACAAGCCGGCCCGGTCATCGAAGATGCGGCGGTTGCGCGAATGGACCGTGTTGTAGGCGACATCGCCGGGCCGTTGCGGCTGCGAATAGACCGCGTTGTGCACGCCCAGATAACCATTGCGGTCGACGGCGGCGCAAAAAACCATTCGTTTGTCCGACGCCAGCAGCGGTTCCTGAATCGGCGGCAGCGCTTTCTCAAGGCAATCCAGAAATCGAGTGCGGTATTGCTGCGGGTCCGTGCCTTCGATCGGCACATATCGGTTGTCGAACAATTCCTCCTGCGACAGCTCGCCGTTTAAAACCGCCTCCGTCAAAGCCTGCGCCACCCGCTGCGACACCTGGATCGCGCGGTCGATATATTCCTGATGGGCGTCGCGGATCGAAGCCAGCTTGGCCCGCAGCGCCGTGTCATCGGCCTCGCCGATAAATTCGAAATGCAGGCCGAGGTTGGAAAAATTGACCGGACGCACGGTCCGTTCGCCAATGCCGGCGATCGAGGCCTGTAGCAAGCCGCCCATCACGATCCGCTCCGCCTCGGTCGATCGCACCAGCATGCCCTCTTGCGACAGGTCGACGGTCTGGCCGCGAATGTCGCCGCGCGGCGTGCGCAGCACGACATCGAGGTTGCACGGCAAGCGGTCGTGGCGGCGGCGGTCGCCGAACTCGGTTTGCCGGAGCAGCACCACGAACCGGGTTCGCAATTTCTCGACGGTGGCGGCGGTATGCTGGCCGGCCTCGGCGGCGGTCTCGCCGTGAACGGTGGCGGAGCCGGCGGCCTCGACAATGTCGGCCGCGCCGTCGGCGACGCTGGCGACGAATTGCGATGTCACGGTGGCGCTACGCGCCAATTCATTGGTCGCAATGTTCTGTCCATCGACGGAAACGGCGACTGCGGCGAACACCGGGCGCAGTGACGCAATCGTCTCGGTGATCCGGCCGAGCGCTTCGATGGTTTGCGCGGTATCGTTTTGCAGCGACGCCACCTTGCGGGATATTTCTTCCGTCGCGTCTCTCGTTCTCGCCGACAGTTCCTTGACCTCTTCGGCGACGACCGCGAAGCTGCGGCCGGCATCGCCGGCGCGCGCCGCTTCAATTTTGGCATTGAGCGCCAGCAAATTCGTTTGCTTGGCGATGGCGGCGATCAGATCGGTCACCTTGCCGATGTCGGCGGACGAGGCTTTGAGCCCGGCGACGCTGGTCGCGGCCGATTCGGTCGCCTGGCTGGCGTCTTCGGTCAGAACGTTGGCGTCTCGAACCTGACGAATAATATCGTTCGATGACATTGCGAATTCTTCGGTCGCGGTCGCCAATTGAACGGCATCGTCTTTGGCGGCGCGGCTCTTGACCGCCAGGGCATCGCTGCGGTCGCGGATCGTGGCAAGAGCGGTCGACGACGCCTGAATGCCCTGCCCGACCGCCCGGGCGGCGTGATGGACGTCGCGGATCATGGCGGCCAGATCCGCCTCGAGCAGATCGATGGTTTCCCGCAGTGCGTCGTAATTGCTGTTGTCCGGCGGCGTCGCAGCCGGCTGCGCCACCGGCGGCAAAACCGATCCGGGCGTTTCGGACATCCCTGTTGGCGACGACCGGTCGCTAGGCAAGCGTGCTTTGGCCGGGCTGGAGGTCATGCCGCCACTTTGTTTATTGTTCGTTGTTTTTGTTTGTTTGTTGAACTTGCCGCCTAATTTCTAGTCAACACGCGCGAATCGGTCGCGGCAACACGCGGCAGGAGTTCATCAACATGTAATTCGGTGGGCAAACCGGGCCGGTCGATGGGCAGAGCGCGTCTTGGCGTCGCTGTTTCAGCCTTGCGAGGCCGGAATATAAACAACCAGCCCGTTGAGTTGCGGCGTCACCACCACCCGGCAGGCGATGCGGCTGTTGCGTTTGACCTCGGCGGCGACTTCGTCGAGCCGGTCTTCTTCCTCGCGACTCGGCTTCGACAGCCGCGCCAGCCAGCGCTCATCGATATAAACGTGGCAGGTGCCGCACGAGCAATGGCCGCCGCAGGCGCCGTCAATGCCGGCAATCTCGCAGTCGACCGCGCCCTGCATCAAGGTCATGCCGGCCGGCACATCGACCGTCACCCGCTCGCCCCGGGGTTCGACATAGATGATATCGACCATCGCCCTCTCCCGCCACGAGGCGCGCAAACGGCTCACCCGCGACGCAAAGCGGGGCACAAAACGCGATTGCTGTTAGTTGTTGTCCGCCGTCAGCGACGGCCGCAGGTGCAGCGGGCTGTGATCGGTCTTGGCTGTGCGGGTCGGGCGGCGGGTGAATTCACAGGCGGCAAAGCCGAGCCCAGAGATCGAACCGCGGAAGCTATGATCGTCGTGCTTGTCCAGATTGAAGCACGGCTCGAACGGCAAGCCGCGGAGCGTGGCGCACACCGCCCCGCCCTTCACTTGCAAGGTATGGGGCGGCAGCACCGCGTAACGGACCTTGCCGGCGCCCTGGAACTGGATCGAGCCGACAACCGAACCGTCGGCGCGCACGCGGCCCTGGCCGCGCGTGCCTTCGAAACAGCTATAGGTAAAGGTCTTGCCGATGACGAAATGACGCGCCTCCTCGGCCGTCATCTCGCCGGCAAACGCTGGCAACGCGGCCAACAGGCCGACCATGCACGCAGCAACACGCAACATCACCGCAACTCCGACTGACGCCACTAGAACATTACGAGGGCGCAATGCCCATTTCTAAATTCTAGCGGATTATGCCTAACGAACGTCAGCAAATCCTGAACGCGTTTACCCGATTTTGACCACAATCCGGCCGCGCACCTGACCTGCTAGGAGTCGCCGCTGCCTGTTCAGGCACCTCATTTAACCCGATTTCGTGGGTCATTTCGGCTAATTTTTGCCGATCCAGCTCGGTTTCCAGTCTTTTCCACGCCTCTTGCCGCTTCGGCAGCGGGCACATCACCGAGTCGATGCCGTAAAGACACACCCCGCGCAAAATAAACGGCGCCACCGAGGTCGGCAGGTCCATGCCGCCGGCCAGGCCGCAGGCGGATACCGCCCCGCCATAGCGGGCCATCGACAACAGGTTGGCCAGCGTGGTCGAACCGACCGAATCGACGCCGCCGCGCAAAGCGCTCCTTGGCCAGCATCTTGACCGGCCCGGTCAGCTCCGCGCGCTCGACGATCTCGGACGCACCCAGGCTCTTGAGGTAATCGGCCTCCTGCGCCCGGCCGGTCACCGCACTGACCGAAAAGCCGCGTTTGGCCAGCAAGGCGACCGCGACCGAACCGACGCCGCCGACGGCACCGGTGACCGCCACTGGGCCATCCGCCGGCGTCAGGCCGTGCCGCTCCAGCGCCATCACCGACAGCATCGCGGTATAGCCGGCGGTGCCGATCGCCATCGCCTCGCGCGCGCTCATGGTCGCCGGCAGCCGCACCAGCCAGTCGCCCTTGACCCGCGCCGTCTGGGCGTAAGCGCCAAGATGGGTCTCGCCCAGGCCCCAGCCGTTGCAGATCACCTTGTCGCCCGGCTTCCAGGCAGCATGGCTGGAACTCGTCACCGTGCCGGCGAAGTCGATGCCGGCGATCATCGGAAACCGCCGCACCACCGGCGCCTTGCCGGTGATGGCCAGGCCATCCTTATAATTGAGCGTGGAATACTCGACCGCGACGGTGACGTCGCCTTCCATCAGATTGGCTTCGTCGAAATCGGCCAAAGCGGCCTTGGTGCCGCTGTCGGTCTTCTCGATCACCATCGCCTTGAATGTCGTCACGCGCTACCTCGCTGTCGTTTCTTGTCAGCTTTTCAGCGCGCATTCTTTGCGCGGCAGGGGCCCGCGCGCAACCCTCTAAGTCGCTAGACGGCCGGAATTGGCGCCAGCCGCTCGATCGGCTTTTCGATGATCGGCAGGTTGATGACCGCCGAAATCAGACCCAAGCGCAACCGACAGCCACCAGACCACGTTATAGGAGCCGGTCTGCTCATAGAGAATGCCGCCGAGCAAAACGCCGAGGAAGCCGCCGACCTGGTGGCTGAAAAAGGCAAAGCCGAACAAGGTCGCCATCCAGCGCGTGCCGAACATCAAGGCGACCAGCCCCGAGGTCGGCGGTACGGTCGACAGCCACAGCAGGCCCATGCAGCCGCCGAACACCACCGCCGAGGTCGTCGTCACCGGCAGGCTGATGAACACGATCACCGCCAGCGAGCGCAGCACATAGATGATCGACAACAGATAGCGCTTGGGCATGCGGTCGCCGAGCCAGCCGGCGGTAACCGAGCCGACGATGTTGAACAGGCCGATGGTCGCCGAGCGTCCAGGCGCCGGCATCGACCGACAGGCCGCGGTCGACCAGATAGGCCGGCAGATGCACGGTGATGAACAGAAGCTGGAAGCCGCAGGTGAAAAAACCGAGCACCAGCAGAATGTAGGAGCGATGGCCGAAGGCCTCGCCCAGCGCCTGCACCAGCGACTGTTGCTTGACGGTGCCGGGCTTGTGCGCGGTGTCCATCGGCGGCGTGCGCACTGCGATCGCCAGCGGGATCATCAGCAACGTGATGAGAGCGAAAGCGACCAGCGCATGTTGCCAGCCGAGCAAGCCGATAAATCCGACGGCGAGCGGCGAGAACAGGAACTGGCCGAAAGAGCCTGCCGCGGTGCCGACACCGAACGAGATCGACCGCATATGCGGCGGCATCAGCTGGCTGAAAGCCGCCAGCACCAGCGTGAAGGACGAGCCGGCAATGCCGAGCCCCATCAACGCGCCGGCGGAAAAATTAAGCATCAAGGGCGTGGTCGAATAGGCCATCAAGGCCAACCCGCCGCAATACATCACCGCGCCGACCGACAACACGCGCATCGAGCCGAAGCGGTCGGCGAGCGCGCCCATGAACGGTTGCGCGGTGCCCCAGACCAGAATCTGAATGGCCAGCGCCAGCGAAAACACTTCGCGGCTCCAGCCATGGGTTGCGGACATCGGCGTCAGGAACAGGCCGAGCGCGGCGCGCGGCCCGAAGCCGATGGCGCCGATCAAACAGCCGCAAATCAGAATGACGAGCGGCGTGCGCCACGCCGCGATGCCGGGCTGGCCTGTTGCTGGTTGCACCGACATGGAAAATGGCTCCGGCTTATTGCTTTAGAAACAAAGCCGGTTGTCGCCCCGGCGTGGACACGGAACATAGTGTCTCGCCCGCCCAGTCCAAAACGAATATTCGTGATCGGACCCATTTGCCCGGCGCATGGCTACTACACCGCCCAGTTGCGCCTTCGGGGCCATTTTCCGACGCAAATCCGGCCCTAAGTCGGTTGAGCAGCCTGCTCTCTCGCCTAAAGTCGTTTGATTTCCCGCGCCGTGACCGCGGCGTTGCCCCAGCGCGGCTCGTCGGAACCGTCGCCCCAATTACGTGGCCGGTAGAAAATCAGGCCCCCAAGCTTATCCAGCTTCCTCATCTCCCGAACCCAATTCGGATGCGCCCAGTCGTCGTGGTAATGCGTCGACTTCGCCACGTCCGGCATCCACAGCTTGCCGTCGAGCGTGTCCTTGGCGATGCGCTTAGCGCGCGTCCAGGCGTCCGGCTCCTCAATCGCCTTGGATTTGCCGTCGCAGGCAAAGGTGAATTGACAAGCCAGATGCCGGCCGGCGTTCTGATAGACGACACCGCAGACATCATTTGGATAAAACGGCGAGAACACGCGGTTGAGCACGACCTGCGCGACCGCGATCTGCGCCCGCACCGGTTCGTCGCGCGCTTCGAAATAAACCGCGTTGGCCAGACACTTTTCGGCCCGTGCCCGCTCCTTGGCGCGCGACGTTCCGACCAGGGACAACCGCTCGGCCGGCGAACGCGGCCGTTGATCGACGCCGGTCACCTCGCCTTTGCTGGCGATGCTGACGCCGCCACGATCGGCGTCCGCGACTTGTGCCGGCTTGCGTCGAGCGCCGATCGTTTGATATCGGGATCGATCTTCGCCAGTACCACCGGCGCTTCGCCCGCCGCCCAAGGCGCGAGCGCCTCGCGGCCGGCCGACAAGGCATCAGCTTCGAAAAATACCCGGTCGGTATTCTTCGGCTTTCCGACGAGGCTCGGCGCCGCGGCGACCGTTTTGTCGAGGGCTTTGTCGATCACCGCTTCCGGCACCGGCTTGATCGCCAACACCGGCGGCAATGGCGGCATCGGCGCGCGCGCGCGATGGCTGAGAGAATCGCGCTTCGCTTTGCGGTTGACGGTCGGAAATTGAATCGGTGCCGAAGTGTCGCCAAGCCATTGCGAACCGATCGAGCTGGCGATTTCGGTCGGATCGAAATTGGCCAAGGCATAGACCGGCGGATGCGGGATCGCGGTGCCGATCGGACGCGGCATGCTGAAGATGGCGGCGTGGATGGTGCCGAAAGGCGAGGAGATCAAATAAGCGCGGGCGCGCTCGGTCACCGCCGGCCGCCGCGCCAACAGCGCGCCGAGATCCTGATAGGCGATGGTGGTGGGCAACATCGCAAAGACCAGCGCGCCAAAAACGATGCCGCTGTATTTCGGCCGCGTCTTCCGCACCGGCTTCGGCATCGCCAGCATACGCGCAGGCGGCACAAATTTGTGCCGACGGCTTCGATGCAACTCTGGCATGATACCACTCAACGCAACACCACAACGTCCCGACGGTCGCCCGAGTAGCGACAATGCGACAGGCTTCGTTATGACCCGGTTAACCTTGCGGATTTCTTAAGACGGCCCGGCCGTTAGCGCCGCGATGGCACAAATAGATGCAGCCGGGATCTGTTTTCGGCAGTTGCCGCTTCCGGCGGCAGCCGGCAAACGGCGTTGAAGGAAAATCTTAACCATATGGCAATCGCTCAACGCCAATATCACGGTGGGCAAATACCAGCGAGCCGGCATGTCAGTTTCGAGTCTACTATCGGCGTCATCCGACCTGACGTTGCCGCTTGCGGCCGTCGGCCTGATCTCGCTTGTGTCGGCTGCCGTCATGCAACGCCGCCAGAGCCGGCAAAACCTCCGGCTGTCGACCGCGCTTAACAATATGTCGCAGGGCCTGTGCATGTTCGATGCGCAAAGCCGGATCACGTTGTTGAACCAACGCTATCTCGATATGTACAAATTGTCGCCCGACGTCGTGAAGCCGGGCTGCTCGTTGCGCAAGTTGATTCAACATCGCAAAGACACCGGCTTGTTTTTCGGCGACGTTGACACCTATTGCCAAAAAATTATCGACGGTATCGGCAGGGGCGAAAGCACACCATTCTACGTGCAAGCCAGTGACGGCCGCATTGTGCTGGCCAAGAACGAACCGCTGCCGGGCGGCGGCTGGGTTGCGACCCATGAAGACGTCACCGAACAACGCCAGGCAGAACAGGAACGCGCCGCCATCCGCGACACCGAACAGCGCCGCGCCGCGATCGATGCCGCGATCGCGGCGTTCCGCCCGCTGGTCGAAAAGCTGTTGTCGAGCGTCAGCGGCTCGGCGACCGCGATGCGCGCGACCGCCAGCAAATTGTTCGGCTCGTCCGATCAGACCTCGCAGCGCGCCGACAGCGCCGTCTCGGCCTTCAACGAAGCCTCCGCCAATGTCGAAACCGCGGCGGTCGCGGCCGAAGAGCTGTCGCATTCGATTGCCGAAATCAGTCGGCAACTGACAAGCACCAGCGACATCGTGCGGCTCGCAACCGAGGAAGCGCGCGCCACCGACAGTGAGATCGCGGGCCTTGCCGACGGCGCGCGAAAGATCGGCGACGTCGTCAAGCTGATCCGCGACATCGCCGGTCAGACCAATTTGCTCGCGCTCAATGCGACAATTGAAGCGGCGCGCGCCGGTGAAGCCGGCCGTGGCTTCGCGGTGGTCGCTGCGGAAGTCAAATCGCTGGCGGTGCAGACCGCCCAGGCGACCGAGGACATCGCCAGCCACATTCTGGCGGTGCAGAATTCAACCGGCGGCGCCATCGAAGCCATCCGCAAAATCGCCGACCGGATGCAGGAGATCAACCAATATACGGCGGCGGTTGCCGGCGCGGTCGAGCAGCAGAATTCCGCCACCGGCGAGATCTCGCACAATGTCGCCAGCGCGGCGCAAGGCTCCGGCCACGTGCTCGAAGTGCTGACCGAAGTCGTGGGGGCGGCCAGCGAAACGCGGGCCTCGGCCGATGTGGTGCGCGGCGCGTCCGAGACGGTCGAGACCGCGGTGGCCAATTTGCGGCTCGAAGTCGAAGACTTCCTGGCGAAAGTGGCGGTGTAATACAGTTAGCACCGCGCGCCATTCGGCAACGGCGCTATCAAACCGTCGCGGCCAAGCGGCCGACTTCCGCGAGCACCGCTTCGCGTTCCGCCTGAGAAGCATCGGCGCCTGAATAGTAAACAGCAATGACAATCGGCGCCCGCCCGGGCGGCCAAACGACAGCGACGTCGTTTGTCGCATTGTGTCCGCCACCGCCGGTCTTATCGCCGACTTGCCAGCCGTTCGGAATGCCGGCGCGCAAACGTTTGTCGCCGGTCTTGCAGGCCACAAGCCACGTCACGAGCTGTGTGCGCGACGCCGTGGACAGTACTGTCCCCAAAACAAGCTCTTGCGTGGTCTCAAGCATGGCGAGCGGCGTCGTGGTGTCGCGCGGATCTCCCGGCTTGTTCTCGTTCAGCGCGGTTTCCCGGCGATCAAGCCGCGTGACATTGTCGCCGAGCGACCGAAGATAGCCGGTCAGCGCGGCGGGCCCGCCAAAGCTGTCGAGCAACAGGTTCGCAGCTGTGTTGTCGCTGAGCGTAACCGCGGCTTCGCATAACGCGCCGACGGTCAGTCCACCATCGACATTTTTTCCGGTGACCGGGGAGTAGGTCACCAGATCGCTCTTGGAATAGACAACGCGGCGCGACAGGCTCTCTCGTTTTTGGTCGACGCGCGCCAGCACGAAGGCGGCAGCCAGCAGCTTGTGCGTACTGCAGAGGGCGAAGCGTTCATCGCCGCGATATGCGAAGGACTTTTTCGTCGCTGTGTCGGCAATTGCGACACCGAGCCGGCCGCCATGTCGGCGTTCAAGCGCAGAAACCGCTTTGTGCAGGTCGGCATTCCTGGCCTGCGCGACGGCCGTCCCAAGCCACAGGGCCGGGGCCGCCGCGAACGCGCCGAGCGTCAGTCGTCGGCGCGAGATCACGCTACGCCTGGCTGGCCGCCGTCTTGCCCAAGGCCGCTTGCGCTGCGGCAAGCCGCGCGATCGGCACGCGGAACGGCGAGCACGACACGTAGTCGAGGCCGGCTTCATGGCAGAACGCGACCGAGGCCGGATCGCCGCCATGTTCGCCGCAGATGCCGACTTTGAGCTTCGGACGGACCTTGCGGCCGCGCTCGACGCCGATCGCGCACCAGTTCACCGACGCCCTGCTGATCGATCGACACGAACGGATCGACCGGCAGAATGCCGCGCGCGGTGTAGATGCCGAGGAAGCTCGCCGCATCGTCGCGCGAAATGCCGAAGGTGGTTTGCGTCAGATCGTTGGTGCCGAACGAGAAGAACTCGGCCGTCTCGGCGATCTCGCCGGCCATCAGGCAGGCGCGCGGCAACTCGATCATGGTGCCGACGTCGTATTTGAGCTTGGCGCCGGTCTCGGACCTGACCGCTTCGGCCATCGCGTCGATGCGCGCCTTGACCAGATCGAATTCGGCCGCCCGGTGATCAACGGCACCATCACTTCCGGAACCACAGGTTTGCCGGTGCGCTTGGCGACTTCGACGGCGGCCTCGAAAATCGCGCGCGCCTGCATCTCGGCGATTTCCGGATAGGCAATGGCGATGCGGCAACCGCGGAAGCCGAGCATCGGATTGAACTCGGCCAGTTCCTGGGCGCGCGCCGCCAGCTTCTTCGGGTCTTCGCCCATGGCGGCGGCGACCTCGGCGATTTCCGCCTCGCCATGCGGCAGGAATTCGTGCAGCGGCGGATCGAGCAGACGGATGGTGACCGGACGGCCATCCATGGTCTCGAACAATTCGACGAAGTCGTCGCGCTGCATCGGCAGGATTTTGGCGAGCGCCGCGCGGCGCGCCTTTTCATCGTCGGCGAGAATCATTTCGCGCACCGCCTGAATGCGCTCGTCGTCGAAGAACATATGCTCGGTGCGGCACAGGCCGATGCCTTCGGCGCCGAAACGCACCGCGGCCTTGGCGTCGGCCGGCGTGTCGGCATTGGCGCGGACGCCGAGCTTGCGGACCTTGTCGGCCCAGCCGATCAGCGTGGCGAATTCACCGGACAGTTCCGGCTGGATCATATCGACCTTGCCGGCGAGCACCTGGCCGGTCGAGCCGTCGACGGTGATAACGTCGCCCTTTTTGAACACCTGCCCGGCCGAGGTCATGGTACCGGCGGCGTAATCGACGCGGATGGTGCCGGCGCCGGAGACGCAAGGCTTGCCCATGCCGCGCGCGACCACGGCGGCGTGCGAGGTCATGCCGCCGCGCGTGGTGAGAATGCCTTCGGCGGCGTTCATGCCGTGAATGTCTTCCGGCGAGGTCTCGACCCGCACCAGCACGACCTTGTGGCCGTCGGCCTTCAACTGCGCGGCTTCGTCGGACGAGAACACGATCTCGCCCGAGGCCGCGCCCGGCGACGCCGGCAGGCCGGTGGCGATGATCTTGCGCTCGGCTTTCGGATCGATGGTCGGATGCAGCAATTGATCGAGCGACAACGGATCGACCCGCAGCACCGCTTCGTTCTTCGAGATCAGGCCTTCGTTGGCCAGTTCGACCGCGATGCGCAGCGACGCCTTGGCGGTGCGCTTGCCGGAGCGGGTCTGCAGCATCCACAACTTGCCCTGCTCGATCGTGAATTCGAGATCCTGCATGTCGCGGTAATGGCGCTCGAGCTTGTTGTAGATGCGCGTCAGCTCGGCATAAGCCTTCGGCAGCGTCGCTTCCAGCGACGGCTTGTCGGAGCCGGCTTCCTTGCGCGCGGCTTCGGAAATTTCCTGCGGCGTGCGGATGCCGGCGACCACGTCTTCGCCCTGCGCGTTGATGAGGAATTCGCCGTAAAGCTTTTTCTCGCCGGTCGACGGGTTGCGCGTGAAGGCAACGCCGGTGGCGGAGGTGTCGCCCATATTGCCGAACACCATGGCCTGCACGTTGACGGCGGTGCCCCAGCTTGCCGGAATATTATGCAGGCGGCGATAGGTGATGGCGCGCTGCGTTCATCCAGGAACCGAACACCGCGCCGATCGCGCCCCAGAGCTGCTGCTCGGGGTCCTGCGGGAACGGCTTGCCGAGTTCTTCGTGGACGCGCTTCTTGTAAAGCTCGACCAGCTCCGCCCAATCGTCGGCGGTCAGATCGGTGTCGAGCGTGTAGCCCTGACGCTCTTTATGGATGTCGAGAATTTCCTCGAAGTGCTCATGGCCGACGCCGAGCACCACGTCGGAATACATGGTGATGAAGCGGCGATAGCTGTCATAGGCAAAACGCCGGTCGCCGGATTTGTTCGCCAGCGCCTCGACGGTCTCGTCATTGAGGCCGAGATTGAGAACGGTGTCCATCATGCCCGGCATCGAGGCGCGGGCGCCGGAACGGACCGACACCAACAGCGGATTGACCTTGTCGCCGAAAATCTTGCCGGTGATCTTGCCGACCTGCGCCAGCGCTTTGTCGACCTGGGCTTTCAGTTCTTTCGGGTACTGCTTTTTGTTGGCGTAGTAGTAGGTGCAAACCTCGGTGGTGATGGTGAAACCGGGGGGCACCGGCAGGCCGAGGCTGGCCATTTCGGCCAGCCCCGCGCCCTTGCCGCCGAGCAGGTTGCGCATGTTCGGCTTGCCCTCGGCCTTGCCGCCGCCGAAGGCATAGACCCACTTGCCCTTGATGGCTGCTTTGGGCGCCGCTGATTTTACCGCCTTGGCTAGCCTTTGCATTGGCCTTCGCGGCCTTGGCCTTTTTGGCCGGAGCCTTTTTGGCTTTGGCAGAAGACTTTTTCGCCGATTTCGGCGCGGATTTGCGCGCGGCGGGTTTCTTTTTGGCGGTTTTGACGGTTTTGCGTTTGGCCATGCTCGGGGACTTACTCAGGTTCATGCGTTATGAGGCGAGGACGGGGCATTTGCGCCCCTAAAAACACCGCTGGGGCGGGCGGCGCAAGCCCCGGAGATTCCCCTAGTGGAGCGGCAGAATATGCAGCCCCACCAGACCGACGAAAATCAGATAGGCCGCGACGATGAAATTCAGCAAACGCGGCATGATCAGGATGAGAATGCCGGCAAGCAGCGCGACGATGGGCTGAATTTGACCCAGACCGATGACCATGGAGGTTTCCCTTTTTCAAAGTTGATGCAGTGCAACGGTGGAGCAGCACGCAGAGTTCCATACGCGACTGGCCCTGTCCCGCCAACGCACGGCGGCTTTTTCGAGAGTCATTTGCGGGGGATAACCGGGGACAGAAAGCCGCGGCCGGCCCGGCTTTGCACCCCTGTCATGCCCGCCAACCGGGCCGCGCGATACGCGGCCCCTTGACGATCAGCCCTCGATCTTGGAGAAATCGGCGACCGCGCGGGTGGCTTCGCGGATTTCGTTGAGCAGCGTCAGGCGGTTGGCGCGCACCGCCTTGTCGTCGGCATTCACGGTGACCTTGTCGAAGAAGGCATCGACGAACGGCCGCAACTTGGCCATCGCGCTCATGGCGGCGGCGAAGTCTTCTTTGGCCACGGCGGCGGAGGCTTCCGTCTTGGCGGTGGCGACGGCGGCGGCGAGCGCCTTTTCTTCCGGCTCGGCGAGGAGCGTGGCGTCGGGCGCGCCGGCGTAAGCTTTGTTGTCTTTCTTTTCTTCGATGCGCAGGATGTTGGAGGCGCGCTTGACGCCGGCCAGCAGGTTCTTGCCGTCGTCGGTATCGAGGAATTTGCCGAGCGCCTCGACGCGGCGGACGACCATCAACAGATCGTCCTGGCCTCCCAGCGCGAACACCGCATCGACCAGATCGTGGCGCGCGCCCTGCTCGCGCAGTTGCACTTTCAGACGGTCGGCGAAGAAGGACAACAGATCGCGAGTCTGGTGCAGATAGGAATGCGCCTGCACCAGCTTCGGGCTCGATACTTGCGCTCGCTTCTCCGACACCAGCACTTCGAGCTTCATCGCCAGTTCGATATCGGTCGCGCTGATATTCACGATCTGGTCGTGCAGCGGATGCAGCATGGCAATCGCCGCCGCCAATGTTTCATCGCGTTCGACCGCGCCGAAATGACGCCACAGCCACGTGCGCAACGGCAGGCGCAATTCGTTTTCGATGATGATGCGGATCACGCCCAAGCGCGGCGCGGCGCAGCGCATAAGGGTCCTTCGAGCCGGTCGGCTTTTCATCGATCGCCCAGAAGCCGACCAGCGTATCGATCTTGTCGGCGAGCGCGACCGCGATCGACACCGGATCGGCCGGCACCAGATCGTCCGGGCCCTTCGGCTTGTAATGGTCCTCGCAGGCATGCGCGACCGCCTCGTCTTCGCCCTGCGCCTCGGCATAATAGCGGCCCATCAGGCCTTGCAGTTCGGGGAATTCGCCGACCACTTCGGTCAGCAGATCGGCCTTGCACAATTGCGCGGCGCGTTCGGCCTTGGCCGGATCGGCACCGACCAGCGGCGCCAGCTGCCCGGCCAGCGAAGTGATGCGCGCGATGCGCTCGGCCTGCGACGCCCAGCTTTTCATGAAACACGATGCCGTCGAATTTCGGCAGCCGGTCTTCCAGCCTGGTCTTCGAGTCGGTCTCGTAGAAGAACTTGGCGTCCGACAGGCGCGCGCGGATGACGCGCTCGTTGCCGGCGACGATCGCCTTGCCGCCGTCGGAAGCTTCGATGTTGGCGACCAGAATGAATTTGTTGGTGAGCTTGGCGGTCTGCGGATCGCGCAGCACGAAACATTTCTGGTTGGCGCGGATGGTGGAGCGGATCACCTCGCCGGGGATGGTCAAGAAACTCTGGTCGAATGAGCCCATCAACGTCACCGGCCATTCGACCAGGCCCGGCGACTTCGGCCAACAGGCCTTCGTCCTCGATCACGTTCGAAGCCTTGCGCGAAGGCCAGATTCTTGGCGTCGGCGCGAATGATGTCCATGCGGCGCGCGGCGTCGAGCACGACCTTGGCTTTTTCCAGCGTCGCGACATAGTCGTCGAAGCGCTTCACCTTGATCTCGCCCGGCGCCATGAAGCGATGGCCGCGCGTGGTGTCGCCGCCCTTGATGCCGGCAATGTCGAACGGCACGATCTCCGGCTCTTCGGTTTCGGGGCCGAAGGTCGCGATGATCGAATGCAGCGGCCGCACCCACGATAACGAACCGGACGTTGCCGACGCCGCGCCCCAGCGCATCGACTTCGGCCACGGGAACGCGCGCACGACCTCCGGGATCATCTCGGCGATGACGGCGATGCGCATCGCTGCCTGCCTTCTCGGTGATGGCGACATAGAAGTCGCCCTTCTTGTCGGACTGCACCTTGGCCTGATCGATCGAGGTCAGACCGGCGGCGCGCAGGAAGCCGGCGATCGCCTGTTCGGGCGCGCCGACCTTGGGGCCTTTGCGTTCTTCCTTGAGATCGGGCTGGCGCGCCGGCACGCCCTGCACCGTCAGCGCCAGCCGGCGCGGCGTCGCGAAGGCCTTGGCGCCCTCATAGACCAGGCCGGCGGCGACCAGCCGGTCGGTGACCATTTTCTTCAGGTCATCGGCGGCGCGCGCCTGCATGCGCGCCGGGATTTCTTCGGAGAAAAATTCGAGCAAAAGATCGGGCATGGCCGCCAAGGTCTGTCTACGTGGGGGTTGAGCGTCGCTTGCCTAGCAAGGCAGGTCGCCGATGTCACCCATTGCGCCTTTTGGCGCCACTTCGCCCGCCACCTACCAGCCGCCGCCCCCGCCGCCGCCGCCGCCACCACCCGAGCCGCCGCCACCGCCGCCGGACGAAAAGCCCGACGAGCCGGACGACACCGGCACGGCGCTGGCCAGCGCGCTCGACACGCTGCCGACGGTCGCGGCCACCGCCTGCGCCGAAGGCCGCGCCCGACCAGTTGGTGCCGCTGCCGGTCCAGGCCGGCTGGTAGGTCCGCATCGGGTCGGGATCGTCCGGGATGGGCCCGGCGCAAGGCGGCGGCAAAGGCATCCGACCACGGCTTTTCGACATTGAGCGCGACCGCGTAAGGCAACAGCGCCTCGAAACGCTCGGCGGTGATCTCGGGCGCCTGCATGTTCATGCGGTCGGCTTCCGCGGTTTCGAGATAGAGCTTGAGGCCGGCCAGTTGATCCATGACCGGGCGGCCGAGTTCGGTCGGCGCCCGCATCAGATAAAAGAACAAGCCGTTGAGCGCGAGGAACGATGCCGAGCAGCACGAAGGAGAACGGATAGTCGACAATGAACGCACCGAGCACCGGCAAGGTTTCGGCGACGCCATTGGGCAGGACCGTGCTCAACATGATTGATAAAGATCGAGACGAACGATGCCAATGACGAACAGCGACATAGCGCACCACGGATCAGCACATGCGTCCGGCCTCCGCCGAAAAACGACAACAGCAGCGGCACGATGAACAGGCCGAGGAAGAAACTGGCGAACAGGCGTGACGATGAGGACGCCGATGTCCGCATCCTGCAGGCCGCCGATGACCACCACGCCGATCACGACGATGATGGTCATGGCCAGACGCCGACGATGGCGTAGCCGAGATTGCGGCGGAAAAACTTATTCTTGCTCTCGCTCTCGATGGCGGCGGTGAATTCATCGCCGACCGCCGCCACCGCGCTGCCGTGGTCTTTGTCGATGATCGCCTTGCCGTCGTGTTCGCTGCACCCAGTCGAAGATGGCGCGTTCGCCGGGCGGCAATTTGTCCGGCGCAGTGGCGTTGCGTTTTGCCGTCAGCGTCAGCTTCTTGTCGCTGTTGTCGAAAGTGATCAGGCCACGCACGGCCAGCGACAAAGCGGCCGCCGTGAAGGCGCGCCATTTGTCGCGGCCGAAGCCCCAGTTGTCGATGTAATTGGCCAGCGCCGGCGAGACCTCCTCCGGCGGATGAAACAGCGGAATGATGGTGCCGCGCTTCGGATCGCGGCCGACCGCGCGCCAGGCCAGCAGGTAATAGATCGCGACCAGCACGAAACCGATGCCGCTGAAGATCCAGTGGCGGTTGTCTTTGAGCTGGTACCACAGCGCCTGTTGCGCGCTGAGCGGATCGACCGCCGTTGCCGGCAGCGCGGCGACCACGGTAAGACCCTCGCGAGGCGCCAGCGGCTTGGTGGTCTCGACCGTCAGCACGCCGTCATTGCCGACCGCGCCGCGCCAGTCCTTGCCCTGCGCGCCGGGCCGGCCGGTGAAGGCCGTCCAGCGCAACGGCCGCGCGCCGTCGACCAACTCAAGCCGGTAACGCGCCGCTTCAATCGGGAAGTCCCAGAAGTTGCCGGTGACGTTCCAGTTCAGTTCCGGCTTGCCGTCGAACCAGCGCACCTGACGGCCGGTGGTATAGCGGAAGACGTAAGCGTGATCGCCGCGCGTAATGAACACATCCTTGGCGCCGGCATAGATGCGCAGGAAGCGGTTCTTGCGCTCGGTGAAATGCGGCTCCGGCTTGCCGTCGCGGGTGACGCTCAAGAAGCTTGAAATCGACTTCGCGCTCGCGCCCGCCGGCATCAATGAAGGTCATCGGAAAATCGCGAAAGATGCCGCGCTTGATCTCGCGGCCTTCGGCCCGCACCCGCAAGGTCTCGGTCACGGTCAGCGTGCCGTCTTTGGCCAGTTGCACGGTCGAATCGAAACTGTGAATGACCTCGGCGGCGATGGCGTTGCCGGCAAGCGACAGAACAAGAGCAGCGTCAAGCCAGCGCAACACCGACCGGTTTAAGCCATTTCAGCATCGCCGGCCTCCGCGATTAAACCGACACCGCGGGCGCTGCGCGCTCGGCGGCATCGTCGAGTTCGAAGAAATCCATGCGCGTAAATCCGAACAGGCCGGCGACCAGATTGCTCGGGAAGGATTCGATCAGGATGTTCAGGTTGCGCACCGCGCCGTTGTAATAGCGGCGCGCCATCTGGATTTCGGATTCCATGTCGCTGAGCTGCTGCTGCAACTTGAGGAAATTGCCGCTCGCCTTGAGGTCGGGATAGGCCTCCGCCATCACCACCAGACGGCCGAGCGCCGCCGTGAGCGCGGTCTCGGCGGCGGCGCGTTGCGCGACCGCGTCGGCCGGCAGCGCGCGGGCGGCGCCGCGCAGTTCGGTCACCTTGGTCAGGACGTCGCGTTCGTGCGCGGCGTAGCTTTTCACGCTGTCGACCAGATTGGGGATCAGGTCGGAGCGGCGCTTGAGCTGCACGTCGATGCCGCTCCAGCCCTCGCGCGCCATCTGGCGCGCGCGGACCAGCCGGTTGAACATGACGGTGACATAAACGGCCAGCGCCAGGGCGATGAGCGGAACGATCCAGGTCAGCATATCGGTATGTCGCACCCCCGCGAGCGGAAGGTTCAACAATAGCTGAAATTATCCGGCGGCGCAGATCCTGATGTGGAGAACGGGGCCTATCCGCCTCCTCCGCTTGCGCGGCCCCGCGCTACTCCCCTCCCCCTTGTGGGGAGGGGTCGGGGGTGGGGGTCGTTATGACAGCATGCCGAATTTCGGTCAGCACGCCGTCGATATTGGAAAGAACGTCGTTGTTCCAAAACCGCAAGACGCGATAGCCGTCCGCTTCAAGCCGCTCGGTTCTCGCTTCATCATGCGCGGCCTGTAACCCGTGCTGGCCGCCGTCGATTTCGATCACCAGTTTCGCCGCATGGCTAGCGAAGTCAGCGATATAGCGGCCAATCTGGACTTGTCGGCGGAAGTGCGTTTCGGGTAACGCCAAACGATGACGCAAATGCCACCAGAGTTTGCGTTCGGCTTCGGTCGGTGTTTTGCGCATGCGGCGCGCGAAGCCGCGTTGCGGCGGAGACTTTGTGCGATCCGTCCGCGCCCAGATGCGTTCGTTATCGTTGCCGCGCGCCATCGCCGATCAGGGACCCCCACCCCTAACCCCTCCCCACAAGGGGGAGGGGAACAGGCATGAGTATGCAGCAAAATCCGTTAGGCTGCGCCACCGCCTTCGGTGGCCAGCCACGCCGCGCCGCAGGCTTTCGCCAGTTCGCGCACGCGCAAAATGTAGCTCTGGCGTTCGGTGACCGAAATCACGCCGCGGGCGTCGAGCAGATTGAACACGTGCGACGCCTTGATGCACTGGTCGTAGGCCGGCAGCGCCATCGCGTGTTTCGACTTGTCGTCGTTGTAACCGGCGGCGAGATATTTCTGGCACGCCTGCTCCGCCATCTTGAACTGTTCGAACAGCATGGCGGTGTCGGCGACTTCGAAATTATGTTTGGAATATTCCTTCTCGGCCTGCAGGAAGACGTCGCCGTAAGACACCTTCTTGTCGTCGTCGCGGCCGTTGAAGTTCAGATCGTAAACGCGGTCGACGCCCTGCACATACATCGCCAGGCGCTCAAGACCGTAGGTCAATTCACCGGCGACCGGCGCGCATTCGACGCCGGCGACCTGCTGGAAGTAGGTGAACTGCGACACTTCCATGCCGTCGCACCAGCATTCCCAGCCGAGTCCCCAGGCGCCGAGCGTCGGGCTTTCCCAGTCGTCCTCGACGAAGCGAATGTCGTGCAGATCGGAATCGATGCCGATGACTTTGAGCGAATTGAGATAGAGCTGCTGCAAATCGGGCGGCGACGGCTTCAGGATCACCTGGAACTGGTAGTAGTGCTGCAGCCGGTTCGGGTTCTCGCCATAGCGGCCGTCTTTCGGCCGGCGCGACGGCTGCACGTAAGCCGCGTTCCAGGGCTTGGGGCCGAGCGCGCGCAAAGTGGTGGCCGGATGAAAGGTGCCGGCGCCGACTTCCATGTCGTAAGGCTGCAGGATCACGCAGCCATAGTCCGCCCAATACTGCTGCAACGCCAGGATCAGGCCCTGGAACGAGCGCGTCGGGTCCAGATTATTTTGCCGCGGCCGGGAGGCGGCGGACAGATTGGCTTCGGCCATCGCTATCTTACTGATTTTAAAGGACGGGAATGGCCGGGACCGTATCGGCGGCCCCATGGAGGGGTCAAGCTGCGTTAAGGACATTTTACAGGTTATTTTGAGGGGATTTTGAACCGAAACCGGTAGCGTCGCGACCTATAGGAACCAAGGAATTTCCGCTTCGGAGGATTCGCGATGGTGACTTTTCAGCTTGCTCGGGATGGTCTTTTTCGGCCTGTTCTTCGGCGCCCTCGTCACCGGTAGGCCGAGCGCGAGCAGCCGCTCTTAAGCCGGCGTTTTATCCAGCTCACTATCCGTTACGGTCAATCTCGGTTAATAAGGCCGGTATTCGCCGGTCAGCGGATCGCGCCGCAGGGTCGGGCGGCTATCGCGATCGGAAACCCGCACCCGCACCTGCCTTGCGGAATCGAGTTCCTCGTTGATCCGGCGGGCTTCCTTCACCACCCAATGCACGACCATCGCGCCGCCAGCAGCGGCGAGCGACCATTTGACCAAGGGCGAGAGCAGAAAGGCGGGCATATCGGCTCCTTGAGATCGGTAAGCGGCAAAAGTGTTGTTCTTAATCTAGGCGTTTTCGCGGCCCCGACAAGGGCCGGACATTAACGATCGGTCATCTCTCTAAAATCCGTAACGCGACCAAATGGCGCGGGTTTCCAAAGCCGAGATCAGATCGTCGGCTAGTCCGGAATTGCTTGCCGAGCATGTCGGACAGTCCGATGCCCGGAATCTTGCGCCCGAGAAAGTTGCGCGCTTCCGCGATCAACGGCGTGCGCACTTTGTCGCCGTAGCGTTCGCGCAAGGCCGAACGGATTTCGCCGAGGTGGTCGGCCAGCCCCAAATCGATCGCGCTTGTCGCAGTCCAGAATTCACCCGAGAACAAAGTCTTGTCGGTGCCCTTGAGGCGCGCGCCGCGGCGATCTTTCACCAGCTCGATGAAATGGGCGTGGATGTCTTTTTGCACCGCCTTGATGCGTTTCACGTCGTCCGGGTTCTCGTCCTGGAACGGATCGAGCATCACCTTGCGGTCACCCGAGGTGTAGATACGGCGTTCGACTCCAAGTTTTTCCATCAGCTTCGGGAACCCGAACGAGCCGCCGACGACGCCGATCGAACCGACGATCGAATAGTCGTCGCAAATGATTTCGTCGGCCGCGCAGGCCAGCATGTAGCCGCCCGACGCGCCGACATCCTCGATGAAAGCCAGGACCGGAATGTTCTTTTCTTCGGCCAATTGCCGGATGCGGCGGAAAATCAGATGCGATTGCGACGGTGAACCGCCCGGCGAATTGATCACCAGCGCCACCGCCCGCGCCCGGCGGACCGAAAAGGCGCGCTCGAGCGTGCGCGCGGTGGTCGCCAGCATCAGGCCGGGGCGCAGCGGCGAGGACACGCCGATGACGCCATTCAGACGCACCACCGGCACCACCGGGATATCGGCGCGAAAGCGCGCCGGCAGCAGGATGCTCAGCCAGGACAGAATCCGGCGCAGGAGGTTCGGGTCGGGTTTGGATCGGGAAATAGCCATGGTGTCAGTTAGGCAGCCCTTTGCCGCTTAGTCAAAGCGGCCGATGGCCCCAGGTCAGGCGGCCAGAATCGGTATACCGGTAAGTGCGGCGCAATAAAAATCACGAATAAGCCGCAGGAAGCTCCAAAATTTCTCGTTGTTTAGCGGTGGAGTGCATCTCGCCGCGCCGCATTGCGCGGACGGCACTGACACGACCCACTTGGTCGGTGGCGCAAGGCTACCCTTTGGGTCGGACGAAGAAGAGGTGAAGCGATGGAACCGAAATTGACCATCCTGTTCATGTTGATCGGCAGCATCATCACGCTATCGCATCTAGGAGCGTTTCCAGGCGAAGTGGAAACCGGTTCGCCGTCCGGAAACGCGACAAAACAAAAACTTGGAGGAACCTTCGCGCGCCTGCGGCAACAGATGACCGGCCGCGGCTGGCGAAATCTGATGTCGGCGTTGCGCAAGTTCTAGCCTGCTAAGGCTTACAACGCGGCCAGCGCCAGAATGCCGCCGCCCCGCAACACGGCTTCAGCCGCAGCCGAGGGTTTTCCCTGGTGGTCGTTCAACGTCAGGCCGGGATAATCGCGCATCGAGCCGCGCGCCGCCTTTTCAGCGCGTACCAGCACCCGAATGGCGGCGCCGCCGGGCCGCGGAAATACCGGCAACACGGCGACACTGCCGAACTCGGTCTTTAGCGCAGCCAGCACATCACCCAACGCATCAGCGCGCCAGATCAACGTCAGCGTACCCTGCGGCTTTAACAACCATGCCGCTGCAGCGATCCAGCGCGGCAACAGCCCTTGGCCCGCCACATGCGCCAGCCGCCGCCGCGGGTCGGGCGAGCTGGTTTGGCGCCTCGCATCGTTGAACGGCGGGTTCATCAAGACCCGGTCAATTGTTTGCCCGGCAAACCCGGCTCCAGCCAGCGTCGAGGGGTTCCCGACATCGCAGGCGATCGCGCTGACCCGTTCGTCCATTTTGTTGAGCCGCGCGTTAACGGCGGCGAGTTCACGTAACACCGGATCGATTTCGACCAACGTCATGGTCAGACCGGGAACCCGCGCCGCCAGTGCCAGCCCCGCGCCGCCGACACCGGCGCCGAGATCGACCGCTTGTTCGCCGGCGCGCGCCGCCGTCGCTGCCGCCAGCAGGATCGCGTCGTGGCCGATGCGATGGCCATACTTGGGCTGGCGCAACTGCAAGCGGCCGCCGAGCACAGCATCTGCGTGGTCTCGACGCTGGTGAGATCAGCGAGACATCGGGCCGCAACTCATGCTCCAAGACCGGCATCGATCAAAACGCGGCGAGCCGGGACAATGTCGTCGTCGGCCACCAGCACGCGGCGCGGCAGCACGCCGAGCGAACCTTCCAGCACGCTCATGTTCTGATCGAACACCAGATGCTTGATGCCGGCGCCGTCGAGCAAGGCACAGATCGCCGAGACCAGCACGGCATCATTGGTGCGAACGAGTTCGCGCATTAATTTTTCCGCCGTTCTTCACCGGGCGCGCGCAGCGACAAATAGGCCAGCAGCTTCATCTCGCGGCGGCCGCGCGTCACGGTGTCGAGCACCAGCCCGACGGCAAACGACAAGAACGCAGACACCATGATGCCCATCGACAGCACCGCCGTCGGCAGCCGCGGCACCAGCCCGGTTTGCCAGAAGGTGACGACGACCGGTATCGCCAGCCCGACCGAGGCGATCGCCAGCGCATAGCCGAGCGCGCCGAAAAACGGCAGCGGCCGTTCGCTGCGGTACAATTGCAAGATCGTCCACAGAATGCGGAAGCCGTCGCGCCAGGTGCTGAGCTTGGAAGCCGAGCCGTCCGGCCGCGCGTAGTAAGGCGTGTCGATCTCGGCCGCCGCCAACCCCAGTTCGAGCGCATGGATGGTGAGTTCGGTTTCGATTTCGAAGCCGCCCGACAACATCGGGAAGGATTTGACGAAGCGGCGCGAAAAGATCCGGTAACCGGACAGCATGTCGTTGAAGGTGCGCCCGAACACCGAAGCGACAAACGACGTCAGCAGCCAGTTACCGGTGCGGTGGCCGGACCGGTAGGCGGCCGACCTCGCGGTCGACGCGATTGCCGACCACCATATCGAGCCGGTCATTCAGCAGGCGTGCGATCATTTTCGGCGCGCTCGGCGCGTCATAGGTCGCGTCGCCATCGACCAGCACGTAAATATCGGCCTCGATATCGGCGAACATGCGCCGCACCACGAAGCCCTTGCCCTGGCGGCCCTCGGAAAACACCTCGGCGCCGGCATCGCGCGCGGCTTTCGCGGTATTGTCGGTCGAATTATTGTCGAAAACCAAAATCGCGGCGTCCGGCAGCGCCGCGCGAAAGCCCTTCACAACCTGGGCGACAGCAACTTCCTCATTGTAGCAAGGAATCAGCACGGCAATTTTGTAGGAATCGAGCCGGCCGTCTGCCTGGTCGGCCGACAGCGCGGCATTTGACGCGGCGTCAGTCATTTGGTTCGTCAATCGAGCCCCCGTTGCGCGTCATCTTGCTCTGTTCTCCTGCCCGCCGGCGCGCCGATTCACGTGCACAGGGCAATCTAGCGCAATTGCCAGGAATTTTGCTAAGCCACGGGCTAAAGTCACGTTCGGTACAGATCTGAGCCTTTTCAAGCCACTTCATGCCACTTGCCGCCTTAGCATAGCGTTTCTATGCTCGATTTGCCCTTTTTGCGTTGAGGAGATGCGTCTTGGCCGTCGTCGTTCCGTTTGAAGCTCCGGACTCTGGCTCGATCGAGCGTCTGGCCGGCTTGGTCGCGCCCGACATGGAGCGCGTGAATACCGCAATTCTGGCGCGCACCGGGTCCGACGTCACCATGATCCCGGAGGTGGCCAACCACCTGATCTCGTCCGGCGGCAAGCGGCTGCGCCCGATGCTGACCTTGGCGATGGCGCAACTCGTCCGGCTATCACCGGCGACGGCCATATCAAGCTCGCCGCCGCGGTCGAGTTCATGCACACCGCGACGCTGCTGCACGACGACGTCGTCGACCAGAGCGACATGCGGCGCGGCAAGCAGGCGGCCCGCATGCTGTGGGGCAACGAGGCCAGCGTCCTGGTCGGCGACTTTCTGCTCGGCCAGGCCTTCAAGATGATGGTCGAGGTCGGCTAGTCTGCAGGCGCTCGATATTCTGTCGTCGGCCGCCGCGGTCATCGCCGAAGGCGAGGTGATGCAGCTGGGCGCCGCCAAGAACACCGCCACCAACGAGGACGAATATCTGGCCGTGATCCGCGCCAAGACCGCCGAACTGTTCGCCGCGGCGTGCGAAGTCGGGCCGGTGCTGGCCGGCAAGAACAAATCCGAACATCGCGGCCTGCCGGTCCTACGGCATGAACCTCGGCATCGCGTTCCAACTTGTCGACGACGCGCTCGACTACGGCGGCAAGTCGGCCAAGCTCGGCAAGAATGTCGGCGACGATTTCCGCGAGGGCAAGATCACGCTGCCGGTGGTGCTGTCGTTCCGGCGCGGCTCGGACAACGAGCGCGCGTTCTGGAACCGCACGCTCGGCGAAAGCGACGTCCAGGACGGCGATCTCGAACCGGCGCTCGGCCTGATGGCCAAGCATCACGCCATCGAGGATACCGTCGGGCGCGCGCGCCATTATGGCGCGATCGCGACCGATGCGCTGGCGCTGGTGCCGCCGTCGCCGATCAAGACGGCGCTGGAAGAGACGGTCGCGTTCTGCATCGCGCGCGCTGTACTGACGCAGGTAGCCGACGGCTTTACCGATGCTTGCGTCCGCCGCATTAGGCGTTTACGGATAATAAGCCGTGTAGCCGGTGTCGGGCTCGCGCATGAGCTGGAAGCGGATATTCGGATCCGGGTCCTGCCCGATATAGTGGCCGTATTCGAAGACCGGCGGCGCGCAGCCATTGGGCTGCGGGCCGGCGATGCCGAAGAAAGCCGCTCCCAGGAAAACTGCGCCGCGCGATCGATGCAATGCGGCGCGGGCTTTGTGGTGGCGCGAACGCGCGCCAAGGCCGGATCGGCGGCCAGGCGCACAGAACGCCCAAGCCAGCAGACCCGCGACAACAACGATAAGCCACCTCGATTTCATATCCGTCTCCAATGCCGCACTCGTCTTCAGCTCTGTCGGCAAATCAGTCTGCCCGCGAACAGTTTCCCTGCAAAGCCGGCAATTTCAAGGGCACCAGTTCCAAGGTACCGAGTCGCTAACCCGATAGCCGTTGCCACGACCCACCAATCCGGCCGTTCGGCGCGCAAGACGCCGCCGCCGCCGCCGCTGCGCCGTCTGAGCCAAACAGCGCAAAACAGGTCGGACCCGAACCCGACATGCGCGCAAGCTGAACGCCGGGCAGATGCGCGCAGCGCCGCCAGCACATCGCCAATCACCGGCGCGCAGGCAATCGCCGCGTCGGTGAGGTCGTTGCCTGCGCGCTCAGAAATTCGATCAGGCGCCCGGTTGCGCGCGGCACCGCGACCGATGCGCTTGCGCGCCGGCGCGCGGTCCGGCAAAGGCCGAAAACACATCGCGGGTCGCCAACGGCACGCCCGGATTGACCAGCACCGCATGCAGCTTCGGCAGATCGAAGCGGCGGCGACAGCCGTTCGCCGACGCCGGCCATGACGCAGGCGCGCGACGCGAGGCACACCGGCACATCGGCGCCGACGGCCAGCGCCGCCGTCATCAGCCGCGCGTCGTCAAAGGCCAGCGCGTTGGCGCGCGCCAGCAGCCGCAACGCCGCCGCCGCGTCGGCCGAGCCGCCGCCGATGCCGGCCGCAACCGGAATTTGTTTGTCGAGCGGGAAATGCGCCGCTCTTGAGGCCGGGCACACGCGCCAGCAAGGCGGCCTGGGCTTTCAGCACGAGATTGTCGGCGGGCTCGCCGCTGGCCGGGCGAACGGCCCGGTAACCGTCAAGCTCGACGCCGGGCCCGGCTCAAGCGTCAGCGCGTCGGCGAGATCGGCGAAAGCTACCAGGCTTTCGAGTTCGTGATAGCCGTCGGCGCGGCGGCCGATGACACGCAGCGTCAGGTTGATCTTGGCGGGTGCCTGTTCGGACGAGCAGTTGCGCTCAATCGGCACCTACCCGCCGTTGCCGGATTCTTGGCCGCCGGCTTGTCGACGGCCTTGGCCTGCGAAGAAGTTTCGTCCGGCAGGCCATTTTCAGCTTGTCCAGAATTTTCGGCAGATCTTCCGGATCCGGCTTCATGTCGCGCGCATGCGCCCACTGGAACTGGCCTCGAGCTTGCGCCCGACCCGCCAATAGGCATCGCCGAGATGATCGTTGATGGTCGGGTCTTCCGGCTTCAGCTCGATGGCGCGCTCGAGTTGCTTGACCGCGTCTTGGTAATTGCCGAGCCGGTAATAGGCCCAGCCGAGCGAGTCGACGATATAGCCGTCATCCGGACGCTGCTGCACGGCCTTCTTGATCATCGCCATGCCCTGGTCGAGGTTGATGCCCTGATCGATCCAGGAATAGCCGAGATAATTGAGCACATGCGGCTGATCGGGAAACAGCTCCAGCGCCTTCTTCAGATCGGCTTCCGCTTTCGGCCACTGCTTGGAGCGCTCGTAGCAGATGCCGCGGAAATAGAAGGTCACCCAGTTCGCCTTTGTCGGCTCGCCGATGATGTCGATCGCCTTGGAATAGACATCGGCGCATTCGGCGAACTTCTTGTGCCCGCGCAGAACATTGCCGAGCGCCAGGATGGCTTCGAGATCCTTCGGGATCCTGCTTGATGATGCGCGTTGAGATGCTTTTCGGCCTCGTCGCCGCGATCGAGCGCGTCGAGGTCGGACGCCATCTGAATGGCGGCATTGCGATGCAGCGGCGAGTTCGCCGGAATCCGCTCGTAGATCTTGATCGCCATCTCCGGCTTCTTGAGCGATTCATAAAGATCGGCGAGCGACAACAGCGCCAGCGGATGATTCGGCGTCAGATAAAGCGAAAGTTGGAGATAAACGAGGCCGAGATCCTCGCCGCCGCGGCGGCCAAGCGAGGCGCCGAGCCCGTAAAGCGCCTCGGCGCCACCGGCTTGCGCTGACGACACCAGACGCGGCAATTTGGCGGCGGCCAATTGCGCCGGCGCGGCTGTGAACAGCTTGGTATAGGTCTTGGCGTCGACGACGCCGTCGGCGGTCAAGTCATGCTGCCGCTGGAATTTGCGGATAGCGGCCTTCAGATGACGGCCGTAGATGCCGTCGGCTTTCATGCCGAGTTTGGCCTGTACCTTTTTGACAGCATCGCCGTTTGAGCCCGCGTCAAGCGGCAGCCCGGCCGGCAAATCCACCGCCGGCGCGGCCGGTGCCGGCTTGCTCAGCACGGCAATCGCTTGCGCGACCAGCGGATGGTTCGGCAGAACCTTGTTGAAATCGGTCAAAGACCTTGAGCGCCTCATCGGGCTTGCCATTGCGCGCCAGCCAGCCGCCATAGGCTTCGACCACGCGCAGGGCCGACGAATCGAGTTTGTAGGCCCGTTCGAAGCGCTTGCCGGCTTCATCTTGTTGCCGGCCAGATCGTAGGATCATGCCGGCATGCAAGTCCTTGAAGATGCGTACCAGTCCGGACCGGTGAGCCGGTCGATGGTCGCAATCGCGCCCTTGGTATCGCCGGCGCCGCTCTGGCTCCAGGCGGTGAGCAAAGTGGCGGTCAGATCGGTAATCGGCCCACGCACCGACTGCGCCAGATCGCGGCGCGCGGTGGCATAATGTTTTTGCTTGAGCGCGTGCACGCTCAGCACCAGATGAGCGACCCGGTCGGTCTTGTCGATTTTCACGACCCGCTCGGCCAATTTCACGGCGCCGTCGATATCGCCGCCGACCAAGTAGGACAGAAAGGCGCGGTCGAGCAGTTCGCCGTTTTTCGGATCGCGCCGCAACGCCGCTCGGTAAAAGGCAGCCGCTGCAAGCGCGTCGCGCTGCTGGCCGGCGTGGCGGGCGGCGAGATAACTGCCCGAAGCGGTCATGCCGGCGAGATCCAGCGCGCTCGGCATGGGCTCGGAGGTCTGGGCGGTGGCCGAGGCAGGATTGACGGCGAGCAATGCGGCAAAGGCAGCGCCGGTGGCGACGCACCGGAACAGGCTCGAAGAATTCACTGGCGATGCTCCAATGAAGCGGGGCGCGGATGTCGCGCGAACCGCCAAGGTTTAGCTCAGAATGGCCTTTTTGCGCCGCCCCCGCAAGAACAGCCGACGCGGCGTCCAGAGAAACAGCTTGAAAACCTCGATGTGGCGGCATCGTGGCCGAGGCGGCACTTCGCCGTCACATATCGGTATAGTTCGGCCCGCCCGAGCCTTCCGGCGGCACCCAGGTGATGTTCTGATTCGGGTCTTTGATGTCGCAGGTTTTGCAGTGGACGCAATTCTGCGCGTTGATGACGAATTTCGGCGAACCGCCCTCCTCAACCCACTCATAGACCCCGGCCGGGCAATAGCGCGACGACGGACCGGCATAAACGTCATGCTCGGACGACTTCTGCAGCGCCATGTCGGCGACTTTGAGATGCGGCGGCTGGTCTTCTTCGTGATTGGTGTTGGACAGGAACACCGACGACAGCCGGTCGAAGGTCAGTTTGCCGTCGGGCTTTGGATAAGCGATCGGCTTGCATTCGGCGGCGGGTTTAAGCGAGGCATAATCCGGCTTGCCGTGCTTGAGCGTGCCGAACAGCGAAAAGCCGAAGGTATTGGTCCACATATCGATGCCGCCGAGCGCGATGCCGATCAGCGTGCCGAATTTCGACCATAGCGGCTTGGCGTTGCGCACCTTGCTTCAAGTCCTTGCCGATCGGCGAAGCGCGCCAGGCGGCATCGTAATCGTCGAGCGCGTCATGACCGCGGCCGGCGGCGAGCGCGGCGGCGGCCGCTTCGGCCGCCAGCATGCCCGACAGCATCGCGTTGTGGCTGCCCTTGATGCGCGGCACATTCATGAAGCCGGCATCGCAGCCGATCAGCGCGCCGCCGGCAAAGACTCAGCTTCGGCACCGACTGATAGCCGCCTTCGGTCAGCGCGCGCGCGCCATAGCCGAGACGTTTGCCGCCTTCGAAAGTGTCGCGCACTAGCGGATGGGTCTTGAAGCGCTGGAATTCCTCGAACGGCGACAGATAAGGGTTCTTGTAGTTGAGATGCAGCACGAAGCCGACCGACACCAGATTGTCGTCGAGGTGATAGAGGAACGAGCCGCCGCCGGTCTCCATGTCGAGCGGCCAGCCGAAGGAATGCTGCACCAGGCCCTTGCGATGCTTCGCCGGATCGATCTGCCACAGTTCTTTCAGACCGAGGCCGAATTTCTGCGGCTCGCGGCCTTCGGCCAGACCGAACTTGGCGATCAACTGCTTGCCGAGATTGCCGCGCGCGCCTTCGGCGAACAGCGTGTACTTGGCGTGCAGCTCCATGCCGCGCGTGAAGCTATCCTTCGGCTCGCCGTTCTTGCCGATGCCCATGTCGCCGGTGGCGATGCCGATGACCGCGCCCTGTTCGTTGAACAAGCACTTCCGAGGCGGCAAAGCCGGGATAGATTTCGACGCCGAGCGCTTCGGCCTTGGTGCCGAGCCAGCGGCAGACATTGCCGAGCGAGACGATGAAATTGCCGTGGTTGCTCATCAGAGGCGGCATCAGGAAATTCGGCAGCCGCAGCGCGCCGGATTCGCCGAGGAAATAGAAGCGGTCGTCGGTGACCTCGGTCTTGATCGGCGTGTCCTCCGAGCGCCATTCCGGCAGCAGCTTGTCGAGGCCGACCGGGTCGATCACCGCGCCTGAGAGAATATGCGCGCCGACCTCGGAGCCCTTTTCCACCACCACGACGTTGAGGTCCGGGTTGAGCTGCTTGAGCCGGATCGCGGCGGCGAGCCCGGCCGGCCCGGCGCCGACGATCGACGACATCGAATTCCATGGATTACGTTCAATGGCTTCGCGGGCGGGCAGATCGGTCATCAGATTCTCCTGTTACCTTCTCCTTTTTCCACTTTTGCACAGGCCGGGCAATCGCGCCGCCGCCCTATTCCCTGTGCTATGCTGCCCCAATGGTGCAAAGATGATGCCGACACAGGACAATTCGCCCCGCCAATTGCTCGACTTCTATCTGGAAGCCGGGGCCGATGCGCTGGTCGGCGAGGAAGCAGTCGACCGCTTCGCGGAAGCCGACGCGCCACCGACGCCGCCGCGTGAACGCACGCCGCTGGCGCCCCCGACGCCGGCGCCTGTCATGCGGCCAAGCCCGGCGATGCAGCCGGCCGCGCCGCAACCACCCGACGAAGCCGCGCTCGCCGCCCGCCAGGCCGCCAAAAGCGCCGGCTCGCTCGACGAACTGCGCGGTTTGCTGGAAAAATTCGACGGCTGCGCCCTGAAAGCCACCGCCAGCCGGCTGGTCTTCGCCGACGGCAACCCGCAAGCCCGCGTCATGCTGGTCGGCGAAGCGCCCGGCCGCGACGAGGACATCGAAGGCGCTGCCGTTCGTCGGCCGCTCCGGCAAACTGCTCGACCTGATGCTGGGGGCGATCGGCCTCGACCGCACCTCAGGTCTATATCGCCAACATCGTGCCGTGGCGGCCGCCCGGCAATCGCACGCCGACGCCGCAGGAATCGGCGATCTGCCTGCCCTTCATCAAGCGCCAGATCGAACTGGTCGATCCCGACTTCCTGGTCTGCCTCGGCAAGCCGTCGATGCAGACCTTGCTCGCCATCCAGGAGCCGATCTCAAAAGCGCGCGGCCGCTGGACGACGTTCGACACCGGCAAACGCGAGATCAGGGCGATGGCGACTTTCCATCCCGCCTTCCTGCTGCGCAGTCCCTTGCAGAAGCGTTTTGCCTGGCGCGACTTCCTCAGCCTGAAGAAGGCGCTGGCGACGAGCCATTGACCCGCGCCGATTATTCGGCGGCCGTCAGCGGCGTCTTGATGTCCTCGATCGGCGCGAACGTCTGCGCCGACACCAGCGTATCGGTGAACTCACCCTTGTCGTCGGCGGTGACCGGCGCGCGGCGCGTGATGCGCCAAACCACGAAGCCGCCGATCAGCACATGGATGACCGCCGTATAGGCGAACAGCGCTTGTCCCTTGGTCAAGCTGTCGAGCAAGGACGACAAAGTCGGCCCGATGCTCGACCCTAAGCCCAGCACCAGCAGCAGGCCGCTCGAGGTTTCGACATAATCCGTCGGCGATGTGAAATCGTTGGCATGCGCCACAGACAGCGCATAAAGCGGCAGCGCGAAAGCGCCGAAGCCGAAGGCCGCGATCAGCATCGGTGTCTGGCTCGACAACGGCAACAGGCTGAGAACGATGGCGGCCAGCGCCGCGCCGACGCAGTTGGCGAGAATGACGTAACGGCGGTCGACCAGGTCCGACACCTTGCCGAGCGGCCATTGCCCGACCGCGCCGCCCAACACGACCGCGCTCATGAACAACGCGATACCCGACGTGTTCAATCCGCGGTCCATCGCAAACACCGGACCGAGCGACCAGAACGCGCCATTGGCCAGACCGACGGCGAAACAGCCGAGGCATCCGACCGGCGACAGCCCGTAAAGCCTGAACAGTCGCGGCAACACCACCGGAATCGGTTCCGGCGATTGCGACTTGGTCATTGCCACCGGCAGCGCCGCCAGCGAGAACAAGATCGCGGCGATCGCGAACAAAGAAAACGTCTGCGGGTTCGACAGCGTCAGCATCATCTGCCCGATCATCAACACCGTCAGGTTGATGACCATGTAGATCGAGAACACCGTGCCGCGCGTCGCATTGTCGGAACGCTCGTTCAACCAGCTTTCGATCACGATGAACAACACCGAGAAACAAAAACCGGTGGTCGCGCGCATCAGCCACCAAGTCCACGGATCGACCACCAGGGCATGTACCAGCGCGGCGGTCGACGCCACGCAAACGAAAGCGAGATACGTGCGAATGTGTCCGACGCGCGCGATCAACAGAGGCCCGGACAAACAACCGAGCGTGAAGCCGACGAAGTAGCACGAGCCGAGAATGCCGATGTCGATGCCGCTGAATAATTCGAGATTGGCGCGCACCGGAACCAAAGTGCCGAGCAAGCCGTTACCCATCAGCAGAATGGCAACGCTGAGCATCAGCGCAGCAACCGACAACATTGACTGCTTCAAGGGTGACATCGGCTAGATTTCCCAACTCGAAAATAGTTTCACACGCACATTCAGCATTCACGCGCGCATTCATCCGGAGCAAACGCTGCGCCACTCGGCGCACGAACACGGCTGAATTCAGCGCATAACAGCGATGCATGAGGCAAATCATCGCCGCTTTGAATGAAATGCGCGCAATTGCGCCGCGGATCTCAATAAAGTGGTAGTATCTCGCTGCTGCAACAGCGAAAACACTCAATATTTGCAACGAAAATAGCTTGAAAATGTTGCATTGCAACACCAAATAAGTTATTGTCCTCTTGCGACAGAATCGGCGCAACCGTTCTAGGAGCAACACACACCCATGACAAAGCTGATCAAGGATATCGCCAACAAAAGCGTTCGCGTGGTGTTGGCGCGGCCCTTTCGATCAATCGCTGTACTGGGTGCGGGAAGTTGGGGCACTGCGCTGGCGATCACCGCCGCGCGTGCCGGTCGGCAGGTCACCTTGTGGGGCCGTCGTCAGGACGTCGTCGACGAGATCAACAACACACAACGCAATGCGCGCTATCTTGGCGACATTGCACTGCCGGAAAATCTGCAAGCGACCAGCAGCCTCGCCGACGCGGTCGCTCATTGTGATTGCGTCTTGCTGGTGACGCCGTCGACTTCGGTGCGCAGCGTCGCGCACCAGCTTAACGCGGTGCTGGCGCCGGGCGTTCCCGTGATTGTTTGCGCCAAGGGCGTCGAACTCGACAGCGGCAAGTTGATGACCGACGTCGCCGGCGAGGAACTGCCCGGTCACGAGACCGGCGTGTTGTCGGGTCCGACCTTCGCCGACGAGACCGCCAAGGGCTTGCCGACCGCGGTGACCGTCGCGTCGGCATTCGATCACAAGGAAGACTTCGGCGACAACGATATCCTGGCGGCGCGCGTCGCCGTATCGCTCGGCACCGAGACGTTTCGTCCGTTCATTTCCGACGACGTCACCGGCGTCGAAATCGGCGGCGCCGTCAAAAACGTGCTCGCGCTGCTGTGCGGCATGATCCAGGGCGCCGGCTTTGCCGCCAACACCCGTGCCGCGCTGATCACGCGCGGCCTCGATGAAATGAAAAATCTGGCAGAAGTTCTGGGCGGCCGCCGCGAGACCGTCACCGGCCTGTCGGGCATCGGCGATCTGATGCTGACCTGCTCGAGCCCGCAGTCGCGTAATTTCAGTTACGGCACACAGCTCGGCGAAGGCATACCGCGCGATCAAATCAACGGCGGCAAGCCGGTCGTGGTCGAAGGCATCGCCAACGCGGCCTCTGTCATGAAGCTTGCGCAAGCCAAAGGCTTGTCGATGCCGATCGTCGAAGCGGTCCATGCCATCGTCAACGAGGGCCAGGATCTGGCCCAAACATTCAGCCGGCTTTGGACCCGACCGTTTGAAGCCGAACCGCGCGCCATCTCGATCGAGCTGCCGCATCCGTTCGGCCATGAAGGCGCCCGCCGGCTGGCGGCGCTGATGAATTAAGAGACGATAGCCCCGGCGGACCGCAAGGCGCCGCTGCCCCATCAACGCGCAATCCCATGCGCAGCCTAAGACGCAAAGGAACTGTCGGCGTTCGAGCAAGACGCCCAAGACCGGAACAATGAAAAACAAACAACTCATATTGGCGACCGATCTCGACGGAACATTTCTCGGTGGATCGGACAGCGACCGCGCCGCGCTTTATCGCTGGATCGAAAACCGGCGCGACGACATTGGCCTGGTTTTTGTCACCGGCCGCGACCCGCAATTTATCGAACAGCTCTGTGGCGACGACACGTGCCATATTCCGTACCATGGCCCGATTACGTGGTCGGCGATGTCGGCACCACCATTGCCGAAGTCGTTACCACGCCGACGGCCAAGATCGTCCGCCCGCTCGCCGCGCTTGAAGCCGAGATCGCCGAACTGTGGAACGACAACGGCGACCGGGTTCGCGCCTTGCTCGCCAACGCCGCCGGCCTTAAGCCACAGGCGACGGCGTTCCGCTATCGCATGAGTTATCACTTCGACCCGCAAAGCTATGACGGCGAAGCCGAACAAATCGTGCGCGGCCACGGCTTCGACGCGCTGATTTCAGCCAATTGCTTTTTCGACGTGTTGCCGCCGGGCGTTTCCAAGGGTCCGTCGCTGCAGCGCCTGATCAAACACCTCGGCGTCGACGACAGCCGGGTGCTGGTCGCTGGCGACACGCTCAACGATTTGTCGCTGTTCGAAACCGGATTGCGCGGCGTTGCCGTCGCCAACAGCGAACCGGCGCTGGTCGCGCGCCTTGACGACCATCCCAATACCTATCGCGCCGGCACGCCCGGCGCCGCCGGTATTGCCGAAGCCATTCGCCATTTTGATTTCATGTCCGAGGCCGGGGAGACTGTCTAATGTCCAAGCTTGTCATCGTTTATCATCGCCAGCCCTATCAGGAAGTCATTGTCGACGGCAAAATCGAACGGCATGAACACAAAAGCCCGAACGGCATCGTCCCGACGCTGAAAAGCTTTTTCGGCCGCGGCGATGGCGGCGCCTGGGTGGCCTGGACGTCGACCGAAGGCGCGACGGAAGATTTCGAGCCGGTCATCACCATCAATGACACTTACGGCAGCTATCGCGTCAGCCGCCTGCAATTGACGCCGGAAGAAGTGCGCAGCTTCTACCACATCACCTCCAAGGAGGCGATGTGGCCGATCCTGCATTCGTTCAAGGAACGCTATAACTACGATCCGGTCGACTGGCCGACCTTCCGCGAGGTCAACTGGAAGTTCGCGCAAGCGGCCGCCGCCGAAGCCGACGACGACGCCGTCGTCTGGGTGCACGACTACAATCTCTGGCTGGTGCCGATGTATCTGCGCCAGCTCAAGCCGAATTTGCGGATCGCGTTTTTCCATCACACGCCGTTCCCGGCCGCCGACATGTTCAACGTGCTGCCCTGGCGCCACGAGATCATCGAAAGCCTGCTGTGCTGCGACACCATCGGCTTTCACATTCCGCGCTACACCGCCAATTTCGTCGCCACCGCCAAGAGCCTGTTCGAGGTCGAGGAAACCGCCTCGGTGCCGGTGCGCAACGAATTCTCGGCGCGCGGCATGGCGCTGTCGGAATCGCGCGCACCGACCAAGATCTCGTACCGCGGCCGCGACATCCATCTGTCGTCGCATCCGGTCGGCGTCGACGTCCGCTACATCGACGAATGCGCGCAGAGCGAGGAAACCGACACCAAGATGGCGGAGATCCTGAAAGATCTCGGCGACATGCGGCTGATCCTGTCGGTATCGCGCACCGACTATACCAAAGGCGGCATCGAACAATTGCAGGCCTATGAGCGCCTGCTGACGTCGCGCCCCGAACTGATCGGCAAAGTGCGGCTGATGCACGTGTCGGTGCAGGCCACCGAGGTTTCGGCCTATGACGAAGTCCAGCGCGAGATCGAGGCGATCAGCGGCCGCATCAACGGCCAGTTCGGCAGTTTCGATTGGCAGCCGGTGTCGCTCATATCGACGCCGGTCCCCTTCAAGGAACTGGTATCCTACTATCGCGCCGCCGACGTCTGCTGGACGACGCCGCTATGCGACGGTCTCAATCTGGTGGCCGGCGAATTCGTCGCCGCCCAAAAAGAGGGCGACGAGGTCAAGGTTGGCGCGCTGGTGCTGTCGGAATTCGCCGGCGCCGCCGTCCACCTCAACGAAGCGGTGCTGGTCAATCCGTTTTCGCATGCCGCCATGGATTCAGCGATCAAGCAGGCGCTCGACATGCCGCTCGACGAGCGGCGCGCCCGCATGAAGATCCTCAAGCGCAAGATCAAGGAACTCGACATCAATTCCTGGGCGGCCGAGCAGCAACGCGTGTTCAAGCTGTGCGTGCGCGACCGCAGCCCGATCCGCCGGATCGCGTAACGGCCCTTCACGCCAACTTCATACCATCTTGGCGCACCGCGGTGATTTTGCTACCGGTGCGCCATGACACATCGCACGCTGACACATCGCAGGCTCCGGAACCGGACAGCACTATTGACCGTATTGGCCATTTTGGCCGGCGCGGTTCCATTCGGCGCCGGCGCCCAGCAGCCGGAACGGGCGACCGACTCGAAGTTCGCGCCGGTCAAAGCGCCGACTTTGACGCCAGACATGCTCAAAATACCGGATGTGCCGGACGCCAGCGGTCCCGCGCCCAAGCTCGACGCAACCGGCAAGCCCTTGCCGGCGCCGAAGCTGCCGACCGACGTCAACCTCGGCAAATACGACCTGCAGTTCAAGGCCGGACAAACCAGCGACGTAAATCCGCGCAGCGGCTACGACAGCGGCGAACTGTCGAACATGGAAAAGATCCGGCCGGACAAATCGGAATCGGCTGCGCCGAATTATTTCGGCCTGAAGCTCAGCGCGCCGACCCACTGAATAGTTCGAAGCGCGTCACCGATATGCCACCAGCACCGCGCCGGTGGCGATCAGCGCAATGCCGAGCCAGTTCGGTCCGCTCAGACGCTCGCCCAAAAACACGACGCCGAACAGCGCCACCAGCACCACGCTCAATTTGTCGATCGGCGCGACCTTGGCCGCCTCGCCGATTTTGAGCGCGCGGAAATAGCAGATCCACGACGCGCCGGTCGCCAGCCCCGACAGCAACAGGAAGAAGTAGGTCCGCCCCGAGATCGTGCCCGGCGACTGGAACTGGCCGGTCGCCAGCAGGATGAGGGCGAGCGTCACCAGGATAATGACGGTGCGGATAAAGGTAGCGAAATCGGAATTGATATTCTCGATGCCGACCTTGGCGAAGATCGCGGTCAAGGCCGCGAACAGCGCCGCCAGCACGGCCCATAACTGCCAGGAGTGTTGCCAAGACGACCAGAGGTTCATATTGAATTTCCTAGGTTTGCCGATTAGTCACGTTGCGCTTGTTTGCGCCCGGCCGAAAGCCTGACTTGACCGGTGGCCGGCGCGGACGAATAACAGCCGTCTCTTTTTTTCTGCGTTGCACCGCCCTGCCCACTTCGAATTCCTGCTCTGTTCGATTTCTTGCTCTGTTCTATTTCCTGCCCGCTTCGATTTAACGCAGGGGCGGCAACCTGATCGGTTCGTTACGCTTCGCGTGTTGGGCTTATGATGGCGCCGAAGATGCGCCGCCGGGAGTTAGGCAATGGACTTCGATCCTGTTCTGTTGGCTCGCCTGCAGTTCGCTTTCACCATCATATTCCACATCATTTTTCCGACCTTCACCATCGGCCTGTCGGCCTATATCGCCACGCTCGGCGCGCTGTGGCTGCGTACCGGCGAACAGCGCTTCCAGTTTCTGATGCGGTTCTGGGTCAAGATCTTCGCGGTGTCGTTCGCGATGGGCGTGGTGTCGGGCATCGTGCTGTCCTACCAGTTCGGCACCAATTGGAGCCGCTTCTCGGTGGTCGCCGGCAATGTGATCGGGCCCCTGCTCGGCTATGAGGTGCTGGCGGCTTTCTTCCTGGAGGCGACCTTCCTCGGCATTCTGCTGTTCGGCTTCAACAAGGTGCCGTCCTGGCTCTATGTGCTGTCGGCCGCCGTCGTCGCCATCGGCACCACGATTTCAGCGTTCTGGATTCTGGCGGCCAATAGCTGGATGCAGACGCCGGCCGGCTTCGCGATCAAGGACGGCGTGGTCTACCCGACCGACTGGCTCGCCGTCATCTTCAATCCGAGCTTCCCGTATCGCTTCGCGCACATGCTCAACGCCGCCTATCTGACCACCGCCTTCGTGGTGCTGGCGGTCGGCGCCCGCTTCCTGATCGCCGGCCGCTACATCGCCGAAGGCCGCACCATGCTGCGCATGGCGATCGGGATGACCGCCGTCCTGGCGCCGTTGCAACTCGTCATCGGCGACCAACACGGCCTCAACACGCTCAAATACCAGCCGATGAAAATCGCGGCGATGGAGGCGCACTGGGACGGTGCCTTGCCGGCCGACTTCGAGATCTTCGCCTGGCCGGACGAGCACGAGGCGCTCAACCGCTATTCAATCTCGATCCCGAAAGCCGCCTCGCTCATTCTGACCCATCGCATGAACGGCTTGTTCCCCGGCCTGCTCAGCGTGCCGGAGAAAGACCGCCCGCCGGTCAAGGTGGTGTTCTTCGCGTTCCGCATCATGCTGGCCTTGGGGTTCTTCATGATCGCGGCGGCGCTGCTCGGCGCCTTCCTGTGGTGGCGCGGCGTATTGTTCGAGACCCACTGGTATCTCCGCGTCATGGCGCATGGCTGGTGGGTCGGCTTTGTCGCGGTGATTGCCGGCTGGGTCACCACCGAAAGCGGCCGCCAGCCTTGGATCATCTACCACATCCTGCGCACCGCCGACGCGATCTCGCCGGTGCCGGGCGCGACCATTGCCGGCACGCTGGCGCTGTTCGTCGTCGCCTATGGCGTCGTGTTCTCGTTCGGCATTTTTTATATAAACCGGCTGATCGCCAAAGGACCCGACAAGGAACCGGACGAGCCGCAAGTCGGTCACGGCGTAATAAGCGCTTAACGCGACGCAAAGACAGGACGCTGCCATGGAATGGTATTTGCCGCTGATCTGGGCCGGCGTCATTGGCGTCGCCGTCGCGATGTACATCATTCTCGACGGCTTCGACCTCGGCATCGGCATCGTGTTTCCGTTCGCGCGCGACGAGATCGAGCGCGACCAGATGATGCGCTCGATCGCGCCGTTCTGGGACGGCAACGAGACCTGGCTGGTGCTGGGCGGCGCCGGCCTGTTCGTCGCCTTCCCGCACGCCTACGCGATCATCATGCCGGCGCTGTATCTGCCGGTGATCGTGATGCTGCTGGCGCTGGTGTTTCGCGGCGTCGCCTTTGAATTCCGCACCGTCTCGCACAGCAAGACCGGCTGGAGCCGTGCGTTCTTCGCCGGCTCGATCATCGCCGCCTTCGCGCAAGGCGTGATCCTGGGCGGCATGATCCAGGGCATCGACGTCAAGAACGGCGCCTTCGCCGGCGGCTCGTTCGACTGGGCAACGCCGTTCGCCTTGCTGTGCGGGCTGGCGCTGATCGCCGGCTATGGCCTGCTCGGCACGACCTGGCTGGCCTTGAAAACGGAAGGTCCGGTCGCTATCCGCGCGCGCCGGCAATCCAGACACTTCCTGGTCGCCGTGATTGCCTTCATGGCCGTGGTCAGCCTGTGGACGCCGCTCACCGAACCGCGGATCGCGGCGCGCTGGTTCTCGCTGCCGAATTTCTATTTCCTGTGGCCGGTACCAACCATAACCGGGCTGATCGCCTATGCCACCTGGCGCGGCATCGAAAACGGCCGCGAGGTGCCGCCGTTTTTGGGCGCGATCGCGCTGTTCATGCTCGGCTATCTCGGGCTGGTGATATCCAACTTCCCTTATCTGGTGCCGCCAACGCTGACGGTCTGGGAAACGGCGGCGACGCCCGCGAGCCAGATCTTCATGCTGATCGGCACGCTGCTATTGCTGCCCTGTGTGCTCGGTTATGTGGTGATGGTCTATTGGTTGTTCCGCGGCAAAGTACGCGCCGGTGAAAGCTACCACTAAGCCCCGCCCCGCCCGGTTGCACCGTCTTTGATTTTATGGCGAAACTGAACGGGCTGATCGCGCCCGGGTCGCGATGCATGCGTTTTTGGAGTGCCGGTTTTGATTGAACAGTTACGTTATGTCCGCTTGGGTGTCGACAATCTCGGTCAGGCCGCCGATTTTGCACAGCGGGTGTTGGGCCTTGAGCCGATCGACCGGACCGAAGAGCTGGCGACCTTCCGCTCGGATTATCGAGACCATACGCTGGCGTTTGTGCAAGGCGGGTCAGCGCTGCAATGCGTCGGGCTGGAAGTGCGCTATCCGACGCATCTCAACGAAGCCGCCGAGAAGTTGAGTAAGCTCGGTGTGAGCGCGCAACGCGGCACAGCCGACGAGTGCGGCTCACGCAAGGTCAAGGACATGCTGTGGTTTACCGACTTTTCCGGCAACCGCATCGAACTGGTGGTGCGGCCGCTTAATTCCGGCTGGCGCTATTTCCCGAGCCGCGACGCCGGCATCAAGGGCCTTGCCGATGTCATGCTGCGCTCAGCCGACGTCGAAAAAGATTTATCGATCTGGTCGGCTCTTGGCGCGACCGCCGCCGACTGGGCCGGCGATGCCGCCTATCTACGCTTCGACGACGCCCATCATCGCATCGTGCTTTATCCCGCCGACAAGCCCGGCATTCTCGCCGTCGAATACGCGGTCGAGGACGTCAATCTGCTGATGCGGAATTTCTACGTGTTGCAGAACCTGCAGGTGCCGGTCGTGCATGGGCCGGGCCGCCGGCCGGCGTCGGAACAGCTTTTCGTCACCTTCGCCGGACCGGGCGACGTCTATTTCAGTTTCGTGGCGGAAGGCTTAAGCGCGCCGCCGCCGCAGGACCCGAATGCACCGTTCAGCAGGAACCGGCCGCGGCAGTTTCCCGCAGGCCCAACCGGATTGTGCGGCTGGGGCAGCGAGTGCAAGATCGCCGAGTTTAAGGCGAGTGCGGCGGACTGACGACAAAGATGGCGAAGGGAAGAGCGACATGATCAAGCTGCAAGACGTTTCCTACGCCCGGCTCGGCACCGCCGATCTCGACGGCGCCACGGTCTTTGCCACCGATTTTCTCGGCCTTGAAATTTCGCATCGCACCAAAGACGCGGTCTATTTCAAATCCGATCAACGCGAACACACCTTGTGTTATTTCGCCGGTTCGACCGCCGACCAGACGGTCGCTTTCGAAGTCGCCGAGCGCAGCGATCTCGACCTGGCGGCGGCCGAACTTGAGAAAGCTCGGCCATCGCGTCGAAGCCGGCCAAGCGGCCGATTGCGACCTGCGCCAGGTCAAAAGCTACATCGCGTTCAAGGACCCGACCGGCAACAACATCGAACTGGTCTGGCGGCCGGCAATGAGCGGCAAGCGCTATCACGGCATGCGCGACGCCGGCATTACCGGCTTCAGCCATGTCGGTCTTGTGCACCACCGACGCTCCGCGCGACGAAGCCTTCTGGACGCAAGTCTGCAACGCCCGCGTTAGCGACCGCATCGGCGACGCCGCCTTGTTGCGCATCGACGAAGTCCACCACACCATCGCGCTGTTTCCGACCAACCGCGCCGGCATTCAGCACATCAATCATCAGGTCGAGACCGGCGACGACGTCATGCGCTCGTTCAACTTTTTGTCCGAACGTCAGGTGCCGATGGTGTTCGGACCCGGACGGCACCCGACGTCGTCGGCGCGCTTTCTCTACTTCGAAGGCCCGGACAATATGGTGTTCGAATATTCGTCCGGCGTGCGCGACATCGCCGACGAGCTTCTGTATCGCGAACGTCAGTTCCCGTTCGAGCCGAAGGGCTTTTGCGAATGGGGCGCCAAGCCGGAAATCAAAGAGTTTCGGAATTAGGGCAATCTAGGGTAAGGATTGGCGCGCGGCCGCAGCACCGACCAGCCGAGCCGGATCAGCGGCAGCCGGCCTTGCACCGCGCGCCCGAAAGAGCGCGGCAGTTCCGGCACCATGGTTGGAAACTGCGTCTTCAAGTCGGCCGGCGGCGTGTTGGTTTTGTCGGCCGGCCAGACCAGCACGGCGCCCTGCTCCGCGACATCGTCGACCGTCGCCCACGGACTGCGCTGCGGCGCCCAGGCGAAAAACAGCCGCGGGTCTGACGGGCGCCAGCAACGCAATCGCCGGCGCCAACCGTTCGTCACCGGTGACAAAGGCCGGCGGCTTGCCGATGCGGCGTTGATAGCTGTCGGCGAAGAAGTCCGCTTCGGCCTTGGCCGGCTGCGCAATGCGCACATCCTTGGCAAACGTCCACGGCATCACGCCGAGACTAAGCACCACCAGCACCGGCGGCGCGATCAACAGCGCCGCCCAGGCCGACGACACCAACGCCTCGCGATAGAGCAGCGCCCGGTCGCCGACCGCCACAACCACCGCCAGATCCCGACAGCAAGACCAGCGGCGCCAGCGCGGCAAAGCCGCGTCACCATGCCGAAATTCAACAGCCGGCCATGGCAAAGGCCAGCGCCACGGCAACGGCCGCCGGGGCTGAGCGCGAAGAAATAAACATAGTGCTTGGCGAAGGGTCTCGACCGGCGGACGGTCGATCTCGGGCGCGCGTTCGCGGCGCTGACGCGGCCAGCCGCTGGCCAAGGCAATGATCAGCGCCAGACCAAGATGCGTCGCGACCAACGCGACGATGAGCCAGACGCCGGGCGACATGGTGCCGGAGGCCAGCGCGGCGATGTTCGAATTCGGACAGCACAAAGTCGCGCGCGCGATAAAGCCAGGCCCATGCGGCAACACCACGAGCGCAAACAGCAACAGGCCAAGCCAGGGCTCGGGGCGCGTCAGCGCTTCGCGGCCCCGCCGCGTGGCAGCCGTAAAGACGATCAGCAGAACCACCAGGACCAGCCCGATGTAGCTGGTCAACAGCAACAGACCGAGATCGACGCCCAGCAGAAACCAGGCGCCGCGCCGTGCATGCCCGGCGGCGCGCCAGTAATAGCAGCAGCGCCAGCGCCCACAAGCGGCGCGGCCAGGATCGCCGGTCCGAAATCCGGGCTCGGCACGGTGAAGGCCGCGACGCCGGCCATCAGCAAACTGCCGAGCACGGCGTGGCGGGTGCCGACCACCGAACGGCCGAGCGTGAACACCGCCCAGAACACGGTGACGATGCAGGCCTGCGACAGCACATAGACGCCGGGCAATCCGCCGAGCCGGAAGGCGAGTTCGCCGAGCCAAAACGCCAGTGGCGGCCCGAGGTAGCTGCCGAGCATGAATTCATGACCGATGGCCAGGACGACGGCGAGCGCCGCCCGGCGGCGCGCTATAAAACAGCGACGGGACAAGCGTCCACAGCGCGGCCTTGCGTCAGCGCCACGGCCCAGAACACGACCTTGGGCCGGCCACGCAGGAATTCGATGATCAGGGAGACGTGATGCATGGGCCCGTGGCGGGATGACAGTCAAAAACGAGCCTGACAGCCATAGAGAACGCCGGCTCAAGTGGCAACAAGGCTGCCATTCTATCCCCTAAGCCAGGTCCAATTCGCCCTTCAATTCGGCATTCATCGCGTCCCAGCGCGCCGCCACCGGCGCGAACGAGCGGCGGTGGTGAATGGTCGGCCCGAGTCGGGCCAGCGCCGCCAGGTGCGCGGGCACGCCATAGCCCATATTGCGTTCGAAGCCGTAGCCGGGGCAGTCGAGCGCCAGCCGCGCCATCAGCCGGTCGCGCGTCACCTTGGCGACGATCGAGGCCGCCGCCACCGACAGCAGCAGCGCGTCGCCCGACACCACCGGCTCGCAATCGCAGCCGCAATCGATCGCCTTGTTGCCGTCGACGAAAACCAGCTTCGGCCGTACCGGCAGCGCCTTGACCGCGCGCGCCAGCGCCCAGAGCGAGGCGTGCAGGATATTGTCGCGGTCGATGCGCTCGATCGAGCCGAAAGCCACCGACACCTGCGCCGTCGCGCAGATTTTGTCGTACAGCACTTCGCGCGCGGCGGCGTCGAGCTTTTTGGAATCGTTAAGGCCGCGCGGAATGCGGGCCGGATCGAGCACCACGGCGGCGGCGACCACAGGGCCGGCGAGCGGCCCCCTGGCCGACCTCGTCGCAGCCGGCGACCGGGAAGATGCCGGCGTTGATCGCGCGCCGCTCGCGCCGGAAGGTCGGGCGCGGACGCCTGCGCCGGGCCGGCTTTTGATTTCGATGTCGGCTTGCTCGCCATGACAGATGGGTACGCGCAACTCAGGCTAAGTTCAATTGCTGGGCGATATGGCGCGGTGAAAACCGGGGATAGCCCGAAAACGGCGCAAGTACGTCACCGACGGAACTTTTACGGCGGGCTGCGTATTGCCTCTATGAATTCAAAACCGGACTGAGAGGCATGATTCCAGATTGGCTACATACGTTTGCTATTTTCGCATTGCTCGGCGGCTTGGTCTGTGCGGCGCTCATTCTGCTCGGATATCGCGCGACGCCCTCAGCACATGTGGATCATGAACGTCGTGTGGCCGATCACCGGGCTTTATGCCGGGCCGATCGCGCTCTGGGGTTATTTCGCCTATGGCCGTGCCGACGGCCACGACGAGCATGCAGGAGCCATCACGGCGGCGGCAAACCGTTCGCGGCCATCGTCGGCATCGGCACAACCCATTGCGGCGCAGGCTGCACGCTCGGCGACATCATCGCGGAGTGGCTGGCATTTTCGCGTTCCGGCGGTTGCGGTCTGGTTCGGCTGGCACAGCCTTTTTGCCGAGAAGATGTTCGCGGTCTGGATTCTCGATTTCGTCTTCGCTTTCGCCATCGGCATCGTCTTCCAGTATTTCGCCATCGTGCCGATGCGCGAGCTGTCGTTCCGGCGATGGCATCGATGGCCGCGCTCAAGGCCGACACGCTGTCGCTGACGGCGTGGCAGGTCGGCATGTACGGCTTCATGGCGATCGCGCAGTTCGCCTATTTCGCCGCTGTCGGCAAGCCGCTCGAAGTCGAACACGCCGGAGTTCTGGTTCACGATGCAGATCGCGATGATCTGCGGATTCGTCACGAGCTATCCGGTGAACTGGTGGCTGATCAAAGCGGGCATCAAAGAAGAAATGTGATTGCGCCGTAATTCGGCAGCAATCAGCCGCCCATCGGCGGTCAGCGGAAACCGGGATTATAAGCGACCTCCCAGAGATGCCCGTCAGGGTCGAAGAAATAGCCGCAATAGCCGCCCCAGAACACATCCTCGGCGGATTTCTGCACGGTCGCGCCGGCGCGATAGGCGCGGTCGATGGCCAAATCGACTTCCTTTTTCGAGGGGGGGGGGGGGGGGGGGGGGGGGGGGAGGGAGGGGGGGGAGAGAGAGAAGAGAGAGAGAGAGAGAGAGAGAGAGAGAGAGAGAGAGAGAGAGAGAGAGAGAGAGAGAGTGTGTGTGTGTGTGTGTGTGTGTGTGTGTGTGTGTGTGTGTGTGTGTGTGTGTGTGTGTGTGTGTGTGTGTGTGTGTGTGTGTGTGTGTGTGTGTGTGTGTGTGTGTGTGTGTGTGTGTGTGTGTGTGTGTGTGTGTGTGTGTGTGTGTGTGTGTGTGTGTGTGTGTGTGTGTGTGTGTGTGTGTGTGTGTGTGTGTGTGTGTGTGTGTGTGTGT
>CAWHKU010000013.1:0-314360 GCA_963830125.1 uncultured Alphaproteobacteria bacterium
GGCCAAAAGCAAACGCCACTACGAAATATAACTACTGGTGGCGAACGGATTCGCTAGGTCCGGCTTGGCAATATCATTCGATATTTTCTGTATCCCATTTTTCCGCGCTCGCGCCGGCCAAGGCGCGCACGCGCTCCTCGTCCTTGGCGAATTCGGCCGCCCCGCCGGAATAGACCACGTGGCCATCATCCAATACATAAGCCCGGTCGGCGATTTCGACCGCGGCGCGCACGTTCTGCTCGACCAACAGCACGGAGATCCCTTGCTCGCGGGCTGCCACCACGACCTTGAATACTTCCTGCACGATCAGCGGCGCAAGTCCTTGCGATGGCTCGTCAAGCAGCAACACTTTCGGGTTCAGAAGCAAAGCCCGCGAGATCGCCAGCATTTCCTGCTCGCCACCTGAGAGCTGGCGACCTTTGTTCGATTTGCGCTCCGCCAGCCGGGGGAATAACTCATAGATGCGCGGGATCGTCCACGGGCCGGGCCGCTCAAGCGGCACCTTGAGATTTTCCTCGACGGTCAAATTGGCGAAGATGCGCCGGCCCTCCGGCACAAAGCCGACACCATGGGCCGCAATGCGATAGGGCTGCCAGTCCGTCGTTACCTCGCCGAACATCCGAACGACGCCTTCGCGCGCATGGGTCAGTCCCATTAGACTGCGCAAGGTCGTCGACTTACCGGCGCCGTTGCGGCCGAGCAGCGCGACGATCTCGCCTTGCCGTACCTCGAGCCCGACGCCCTTGAGAATATGGCTTTTGCCATAATAAGTCTGGAGACCTTCCGCTTGGATCGCAAATACGGTCATGCCGCCGCCTTCCCTAAATAGGCCGCCTGCACCACTTCGCTATTCGCGATCTCCTTTGGCGTGCCCTCGGCAAGCATGGTTCCTTCCGCCAGCACCATGATCCGGTCGGCAAGATGAAAAACAACGCGCATATCATGCTCGATCAACACGATCGTGAGGTTCTCGTTCTTGTGCAGCTTACTGATGAGCTTCGTGATGTCGTGGGTTTCCTGGTCGCCCATACCGGCGGTCGGCTCATCAAGCAGCAGGAGACGCGGTTTGAGGGCGAGCGCCATCATGATCTCGGTGGCGCGCTGGTCGCCATGCGACAACTCGCCCACCAGGCGGCTGGCCTTGTCGGTGAGCCCGCCCATTTCCAAAAGCTCGGCAACGCGGTCATGCACTTCGGCTTCGCCGGCGCGCGACAGCCAAGGACTCAGACGGCGACCGCTGGCGACTTCGACCGGAACGCGTAGATTTTCGCCAACCGACAGTTCCGGAAAGACCTCCGTGATCTGGAAGGTTCGCGATATGCCGCGCCAGACCCGACGGTCCGGCAACATATTGGAAATATCCTCACCGTCGAACACGATGCGTCCCGAGGTCTGGGTCAGAAAACCACTGATCATGTTGAAGAAAGTGGTCTTGCCGGCGCCGTTCGGCCCGATCACCGCGCGAAGTTCGCCCGGCTCCACCGTCATCGAAACGTCGTTGACCGCGACCAAGCTACCGAACTTCTTGTTGATGTTCTCGACTTTCAACAGGCTCATGACTTCACCTTCCGGCGGATAATGCCGAGTACGCCGCGTGGGAAGAACAACACCACCAGAACGAAGAACAGACCAATGAAGGACATCCAGTTCTGCGTCATGCTCGACAGATAATCTCGCAGCACCACATAGATCGCCGCGCCGATGAGAGGCCCCCAGAACGACCTCATGCCACCGAGCACGGCCATGATGACAAAATCGCCGGATTGGGTCCAATAGAGCGCCCGCGGGTCGACGAAATTGTTGAGCAGCGCGAACAGCGCGCCGGCCAGACTGACGACGGCGCAGGAGACAACCCAAGAGAGCCAGATGTGCTGGTCGATCGGAATGCCGAGGAAGCGCGCGCGCCGTTCGTTTTCACGAATGGCGATCAGCGTGCGCCCGAACGGCGAGCGCAACAACCACGCCATGAAGCCAACGGCGATCGCGAACATCACGAGCACCAGATAGTAAAACGCCACCGGACTCTTTTGTATGTCGATGGTGGTGAAGCCGAGATGCAGCGGCATCCGCGTCCAGCCCGTCAGGCCGTCGTCGCCGCCGGTGACCGAACTCCAGCGGAATGCGATGAAGTAGAACACCTGGCCGAAGGCGATGGTCACCATGGCGAAATAGACGCCGCGCAGGCGGATAATCAGTGGACCGATGATGGCGCCGGCAATGGTCCCAACCAGCGTGCCGATGATGATGCCCATGCCGGTGCTTGGCAGCAGATACCTTATGGTCAGGCCGGCGCCGTAGGCTCCGAGGCCGAAATAGGCGGCATGACCGAACGACAAAACGCCGGTATAGCCCAGGAGGAAGTTGAGCCCGAGCGCGGCCAGGCCAAGAACGACGACTTGGGTGCCCAATTCGGTATAACCACCGACATGCGACAACCAGAACGGCATCGTCAACAATAGCGCCCAGACGACGATATTCGGCGCCTGCTTCGAAAGATCTGCCGGCTGCATTAGAAACGCCCCTCTTCGCCCAAAAGCCCACGCGGGCGCACCAGCAGCACCGCAGCCATCATCACGTAAATCACCGCCTCGGTCGCCGACGGGAAGAACACCGTGGTGATGCCAGAGGCAACGCCGATCAACATGCCGCCCAGCAAGGTGCCCGGAAGACTGCCCAGACCGCCGACAATAATCGCTACGAAGCTCGGCATGATCAGCGACGCGCCGATGGTCGGCTGCAAGCCGAGCTGACCGACCGCCAGCACGCCGGCCAGACCGGCGAGATAAATGCCAAGGCCGAAATTCATATTGCGCAGAAAGCGGACATTAACGCCAAGCACCGACACCGTCTCAAGGTCGAGCGTGCCGGCGCGAATGCGAATGCCGAGCCTGGTGCGGTTGAGAATGTAGAACAGTCCGGCCACCGCGATGCCGACCACCAGCATCATGAATAGCCGATAGCCGGTGAGGAAAAAATAATCGTCGCTCAGTGGCGTGACCAACCAATTGGGAACCTGAAACGGCAGGCTCTGCGCACCCCAGATGAAGCGCGTGCCGTCCTCGATGATGAAGGCAAGCCCGAAGGTCAGCAACAGGCTGTATAGCGGATCCCGGCCATATAGCCGCCGGATCAAAAACCGCTCGACGATGATGCCGATAAGCGCCGTCAGGATCGGCGCCAACACAAGAGCACCCCAGAAGCCGACGTAGGGCATAAGCGAGTATGCGAGATAGCCGCCGATCGCCAGGAAGCCGCCATGGGCGAAATTAATCACCCCGGACAGGTTGAGAATGAGCGACAGGCCCAGCGCCATCAGCGCGTAAAACGCACCAACGATCAGCCCGTTGAAGACGTTGAAGAGAATGAGTTGTGTCATACTTGATTTAACATCATGACCGCCCCGCTATGGCAGCAGGTTGTCGGCACGAATGCGGTCACCATTCGCGGACATCGATTATATATTTGTGGAAACACGGCAATGGCCGAACGTCCGGGAGCCGCGCATTGCGCGACCCCCGGCTGTTCCCGTTGATCAGGACGGCCATACCTGCTTGCAGCCGGTTTCTTCCAACGATTCCGCGACGTCGGCGCCTTTGACAACGTCTTGGACGACGAACAGATCCTCAGGATCGTCCGCACCCTTCGATTGGGCATGTCCAACGAAAAGGTCGGGAATAAGCTGCCCCTGACCTTTGCGGAAGTAGGCACCGTCCGGCATCAGCGCGACTTCCGGCGGAAGATGGAAGCCCTGCATCGCTCTCGCCATCTTTACAGAATCGAGCGATTTCGCCTGCGCGGCTGCGAGCGCGCAAGTGTGGACCGCCGCAAAGCCGAACCAGGTGCGCGCCGTGGGAACGTGCCCGCCGCTCCTTTTACGGATTTCAGCCACAAATTCCTTCACATGCGGCACGTTCGGCTGCTTCCAATACCATTCGAACACCCAGGTGCCGATCCGCGCTTGCGGCGGCAGACCGAGCAGAACTTCAAGCTCCTGCTGCGCACCAGCCAGATGGAACTTCTTATTGAGGCCGAACTGCACCGCCTGCTTGAGCGCATTAACGGCGTCGTCACCCGCCATCAGGAAGATGATGACATCCGGTTTCGCCGCCTGCGCCTTAATCAGGTAGGACGAGAAATCGGTGGTGCCAAGCGGGATCAAATCGCCGCCGACTTTGGTGCCGCCGAGCTTGGCAGATGCCTTTTCCAGGCCCGCCTGCAGTGTGTGACCGAAGGCGTAGTCGGGTGTGAGGTAATACCACTTCTTGCCCGCCGTCTTGATCAGCGTGCTCGCGACCGCGCTGGCTTCCATCTGCGTCGTATTGCAGATGCGGAACACATCCCAATGACAATTTGCGCCGGTTACGGAATCGGTGTGACCACCGGGCACGACATGGAACACCTTCTTCTCAAAGGCAACGTTGGCGATCGCCTGTGCCAGCGCCGAGTTGATGTTCCCAACCAGGAAGTCGACCTTGTCGCGGTCGATCAGCTTGCGCGCCTTCTGCACCGCGGTACCGGCATCGCCCGAAGTCGAGTCTTCAACCAGCAGTTCTGCCTTACGGCCGAGAATGCCACCTTTGGCATTGATCTGTTCGATCGCATATTTCGCGCCGATCAACTCATTCTTTCCGAGCGCGGCGTAGGTGCCGGTCAATGGGTTATCGAGGCCGATCTTCACCGAGTTCGGCAGCGCGCGCCGAGATTATGAACGGCGAAGCAATCTGCAGTGCGCCAGCAGCCGCCGCCGTCTTAAGCACGGTACGGCGGTCGAGTTTCGTCGATAGAAATTTCGTTTTCATTGTAGTCCTCCCTTTTGCGGCATCCCGTTACACAGCAAATGTCCGGCGACTTTTTTTGTGCCGTACATCACCGGAAGCTCTTTTATCGCTTTTCTTAGTCTTACCTTCGCTGATAGCGCTTCCGGAAAAGAATGCAACAAGTCTTGTACGAATTTTCGTCACCACTAGATTACAAACAATTCATCTTGGTCGCTTGGCTTGGGTACCGATTTCATTAAACGAAATCATCATGATGACGAACGCTTATAATACTTTCGTCTCGGTATGTTTATTATGATCTTGATTATTCACGAGATTTCAGTGGTCTAGTATGAATTAATGGTGTGCGCGGCCCACGAAGACGTCATAGTGTCGCGTTAGGCCCACCCGCCCTTAACTTTTCGCCGACCGTCTGTGAACAACCCCAAAAAAATAAGCCACGCCGATAAGGCGTGGCTGTGTGCTGAAAGTTTGGAGGGTAAGCGGCCTGTTCACTAGAATAAACAGACGACGAAAGCGCACACCGGCACTCAACGCTTCCAGTTATTAAATCACAACTAAATTTTTCGTAACTGAGAATATGGCTGCCGTTAATGACATATTCTCGACGATCAATGCCGGCGATTGGCTGCCGGCCAAGGGCTTGCGTTGCGCGCCATCGCAACTATCGCACACACGGCCGACATCGGCAGCCGCGCGACAAGATTTTATCGGCCCGGGAAATGTGCCGCGCCACGCCGATTGTCCGGCGTCAGCCCCAGTGAGACAGATCTAGCGGCTTGAGGAAGGGCGGATTTCTGGCTCATCGTAACCATCAAGGAGTGGAGATGGGGCAGAAATCCATACATTCAGAATCCCCGTCCGAGCGGATTGTGAAGGATATGCGCCGGGCAACCCGCAAGCGCCATTCGCCCGAAGAGAGGATCCAGATCGTTCTGGACGGCCTCCGCGGCGAAACCAGCATCGCGGAGCTGTGCCGCCGCGAAGGCATTGCCGAGAGCCTTTATTACTCGTGGTCCAAGGAGTTCTTGGAGGCCGGCAAGCGGCGCCTAGTAGGCGACACTGCGCGGGCTGCGACCAATGGCGAGGTCAAGGACCTGCGGCGTGTGGCGCAGCAGCTCAAGGCGGTTGTGGCTGAACAGGCGCTCGAATTGCGCCTGCTTAAAAATGCATGATCGCGGATGGAGGAGACGAGGAATGAGATATCCTGCCTCCGAGAAGCTGCAGCTCATCCGGCTGGTCGAGAAATCCCATCTGCCGGTGCGCCGAACGCTGGATAAGCTGGGATCCAGCCATCAAGGTTCTACCGATGGCACGATCGTCTGCAGACCGGCGGGCCCGAAGCATTGGAAGATAAGTCGCCAAACCCCGCCGCGTCTGGCACCGCATCCCCAACGTCGTACGCGAAAGGATCGTTCAACTGGCCCTGAACGAGCCCGAGCTATCGCCTCGGGATCTGGCCACGCGCTTTACCGATACGGCGGGCTATTTTGTGTGGTGAGATCGGAATTCCCGTCCGCCGATCGGCGGGACGATCGCTAGAAAACGATCACTGGTCTGCCCCGCAGGCCGCCGGCTTCAAGCGTGCGTTGCGCGTCGGCCACCTGGTGGATGTCATATTTGCCCGTCACCCGCAGACGAATTTCGCCGGCCTCAACAACCTTGCTGAGCAGTTCAAGCCATTCGGTGCGCTCGAAGGCGTGGTAGACAAGCACTTGCTTGATCTTCAGATCGCGCTCGCCCGGCTTGTCGCCCCACATCCGCACTGGGAGATAGACGCCGCCGTCGCGCACCGCACCGAACGCCTTTTCGCCAAGGACAGCGGTATCGAGCAATGCATCGGCACCGTCCGGCACGAACTCGGCGAATGGCGGCGGCGAAATCCTCCCTGCGCTCAACAACGTCGTCCGCGCCGTAACCGCGGACCAGATCGATTTCGGACGACTTTGCGTCGGCGATCACTTTCAACCCTTGGCGCTTGGCCAAGGCGGTTGCATAGTGGGCCAATAGGCCTGCGCCACCGCTGATGGCAAGGGTCTGCCCCGCCTCAAGGCCCGCGAGTTCCAGCGCGAGAAGCGCGGTAAGGCCGTTCATCGGCAGCGTTGCGGCCTCGGTCAGACTTGCATTTGCCGGTATCGGCGCAACCGATGCCGCCGGAACGACGATATGCTGCGCCTGCGCCCCACCTTCCGGCCGTCGCGGCATGGCAACGGCCATGACCTTTTGGCCAACATGCAGGCGCGACACGTCGGGCCCGACCGACTCAATGGTTCCCGCCGCATCCACGCCGGGCACGACCGGCCAGGTCTCGACCCCCGGCGCAGGATCGCGAAGAAGAATGTCGGTCGGATTGACTGCGGCCGCATGGACCGCAATGCGAACCTCGCCGGCCGCTGGCGGGCGGACAGCGCGGTCGACAACCTCGATCACATCATAGCCGCCCCGGCGCGCATAAGTAACGGCAGAACTCACAAGAGGTTTTGCTTCCAACTGGTCCATCATACGACCTTGCCTTTGGGGGTTGGGCGCGATTCAGCGCCAAGCGTGTCGAGTTCGGTCAGGATCGCCTCGTCAATCGACAACGTGGCGGAAGCGATATTCTCCTCAAGATGGGTGCGGTTCGTCGTGCCCGGGATCAGCAGAATGTTCGGTTTGCGGGCAAGCAACCACGCTAGGCCCAACTGCGGCGGGGTGGCGCCCAGGGCTGCCGCGATCTCGACCACCCTCGGATGATCGTTGACCTTCGGCCATCCTGGGAAATGCCCCCCGCCCAATGGGAAGAACGGCACCCACGCAATGTCGTTTGCGACGCAAAGATCGAGCATGTCCTCATATTGCCGGCTCAGCAGACTGTATGCGCTTTGGACACAGACAATTCCGGCGGGAATGGCACGTTCAAGGTTCGTACGGCTGGTTGAGCCGACGCCGATCGCACCGATCTTGCCTTCGTCTCGCAAGGCAATCATCGTGGCCAATTGATCATCGATGTCGACAATCTGGTCCCCTTCGGCCACCAATCCCGGGGCAATATCCAGCCGACGCAGGTTGACGACCGGCAGTTGTTCCAGCCCAAGGCTGCGCAGATTGTCTTCGACGCTGGCGCGAAGCTGCTCGGGGCGCTGGGCTGGTTTGATGGGAAACGCCTTGCCGGGGTCCGGGTCCGCGCCGACTTTGGTCACGACGACGAACTCAGGCCTGCCAAGCCAGACCTTGCGGATGACATCGTTGACAAAGCCATTCGCATAAAACTGGGCTGTATCGACGTGATCGGCACCCAGATCAATCGCCTGTTGCAGCAGCGCCACCGCATCCTCCGGTCGGCTGGTCATGCGTTCGATCTGCATCGCGCCAAAGCCGATACGAGCGACTTGGTGCCCGCCAAGGGAGAAGGAACCAAGTCGACCGCCGTTCATCACTTTGCCGTGGGACATCTGCGCACATCGATGCTAGAAGGTCTTACAAACGGAGCGGCCTCCGTCTATCGAATCTATAAATGGAGGGTCCTCCGTTTGTCAACCCCACCCCGTTTGCGCGCCGACGGCGTCAAAAACAAAGCGCGTATCATTGCTGAAGCACAGCGGTTGTTTTCTACGGCAGAGGCCAACGTCTCGCTTGAAGCAATCGCTCGCGCGGCCGGAGTTGGGATCGGCACTCTCTATCGCCATTTCCCGACGAAGGAGGCACTGGTTGGCGCCGTGTATCGATCCGAGCTTGACGCGCTCGACCGCGAGGCTGACGACCTTCTTTCCAATCGTCCGCCAGCCGAAGCGATGCGGCGGTGGATGGACAGCTACGCCAAGTTCGTGGTCGCGAAACATGCGATGCACGACGCGCTTCTGATCGCGCTCGCGCCCCGTTCAACAGAAGGATCCGAGATACGGACGCGGATCAACGCGACAATCGCAAAGTTTCTGTCGGCGGGATCGAGCGACGGCAGCATTCGCGGCGATTTCCGACCCGACGACGTCACGGTCATCCTCGCAGGGTCGGTTTTTCCAGCGGCGCTCTCAGCCGACCGCGAGCAGATCGCGCGCGTGTTGGACCTGCTTATGGCAGGCCTGCGTCCGACTGTGCATGAAGCTAGTCATTGATATCCCCGCATATCCGGATCAGCACCTGTGAGACAGATTTAACGGCTTGAGGAAGGGAGGATTTCTGGCTCATCGTAACCATCAAGGAGTGGAGATGAGGCAGAAATCCATACATTCAGAATCCCCGTCCGAGCGGATTGTGAAGGATATGCGCCGGGCAACCCGCAAGCGCCATTCGCCCGAAGAGAGGATCCGTACCGCGGTCATATACGCCAAAAGGCATGCGATCACCCGGGTCGCCAAGCGATCGATACGGAACGTCCATGCGGACACGGACTGCAGGGAAATGCATAAAGCGGCGCTGTCGAGGCTTTGCCCCGATACACGCTGCTGTATAGATCCACTCTCTATCGATCCCTCTTCCGCGCCGCTCCCGGACTCGACACTGTTAACACTTTGTCGAAAATTCCATGGAGTTGCGGGCGGCGTCCTGAAAATGGCGGTATGATTTTCTGAAATTTTTCTGATATAGCCCGCGCCCGATCGGTTCCAGCGCCTCAGAGAAAACGGTGACTGCGTGCCCCATATTGCAGGCTTTGAAATAGATCAGCAGCGAGCCGAGTTGCGCCGGCCCGATGGGACGGCGATCAGGCTTAGACCTAAGTCCTTCGCAATGCTGCAATATTTTGCAGCCAACACCGGCCGAATTCTGACCAAACAGGAGTTGTTGGAAGCAATTTGGCCGAACATCAGTGTCGGCGAAGACAGCCTGTTTCAGTGCATTAAGGACATCAGAAATGCCATCGGCGACGACCGTCGGCAATTAATCAAGGTCGTATCCGGCCGCGGTTACCTTGTTGATGCCGTCATCACCGGTGCCGAGTCGCTAACCTCTGCCGACACCACCATCGACCGCCAGCACGAAGCCAACCGACCCTCGCCTCCCGTCGGCCCCGCGTCCACAAACAATATTGCCGCAAGCCCGGTGTCCGGCAGCGCCGTTGCAGCGGCACCAATAGCAGGCCGGTTCAGATTTAGCCTTTCTCGTCGCATGGTGGCAGTCCCGCTTGGGATTGTGGTCTGCGTCGTGGGCCTTGTGGTTGCGGCCCCCTTGATCGGTCAGCGGATCTTTTCGCAGAAACAACCCGTTATTTCCGTCACACCAATCGTCAACGCCAGCGCAGATCCGCAAGTGGCTTTGATGGCCTCGAACCTGACCGATACTCTGGTTGATGGCCTATCGAAAATTCCCAACATTCGTGTGCTCGCACCGAAGGAAGTGACCAGGGGCACCTCGTCCGGCACGGCTTCCAGCCCGCTTGCGCGCGCGGACTTCATTTTGCGCGGCGAGTTACAGAAGACAGAAAACGCTTGGACCGTACAGGCGCGCATCATCGATGCCGCCACCGATGAAATTCGGTGGACGACATCCTATTCGGTCGGCACTGCCAACACCGACCCGACCCTTCAGCAGTCACGGCTGACCGCCGGCCTCGGCTATCCCCTCGCGCTGCACATCAGCGCCGCAATCCATTCGGGCTTACGCGAAGGCAACGCCAAAATCGTCGTTGACCAGGCCATGGCCTTCATCAATCGGACGTCACGCGAAAAATTCCACATTGCGCAGGAAATGCTTGAAAAGGCGCTGGCCACAAATCCAGATAATGTCGATCTTCAAGCCGCGCTGGCCGCTCAGTTGCTGCGCGGCATTCAGACCGACTGGTACCGCGCGGACCAGGCCGCAACCGCGGAGCACAAAGCCAAAGATCTGCTTGAACGCGCGGTCCGAGCCGAGCCGAACTATTTACCCGTGCTTGAGGGCTATTGTCGCTTCTTGACGGCGACCAATCATTTCGTCGAAAGCCTGGTCGCATGTGCGAAGACTTTGACCGTGGATCCCTGGGACGGGCTGGTCCTTTTTCAAGTTGGGCTGTCGCAACTCCAACTCGGACGCTTCGATGACGCCCTCACCACGTTCTTGCAGGCCGACCATTTCGACACCCCGCAAGTCTCCCGCTGGACATGGCTGCTCGGCGTCGGACTGACCTATCTGTGGATGGACCGCAACCAAGAGGCCATTCCATGGCTGAAACGATCGCTCGCGATCACGCCGGGAACGGGGCGCACCGATTTTGCGCTCGCCGCCGCTTACCAACGCTTGGGTCAATTCAGCGAGGCGAAAGCGGCCATTGCAGCCGGCATGAAATTGCGACCGGGCTCGTCTGCCGACAATGTGGCTTTGCCCAAGAAGAACGCAAGCCCCATTTATCTTTCGCGCCTAGAACAGATATTGGCCGATCTTGTTGCCGCGGGACTGCCACAACACTAAGTAATCGGCATGGCCAACATGTGTGAGTGGCGACCGGCCCGGTGGACAGGACGCGCTTTACTGCGAGGTTCTGCGACCTCGCACGTTCGGCTGCCTACTCAAGTCAGTCTAAATCCAGATTGCTTGCGCCGAGCAAATCCTAAATCACAGAACGAAAAAGCACAACGAGCGGTACGGCAGGGCGCCCGCTCGCCCCGGATAAACCATCGCCGCCGATTGTGGCCGGCAAAACCCGCGCCTGAATCCACGGCACATGCTTGCCCTCCGGCGCACGCGACGGGTCGGCGGCCAGTTATGTCAAGAGCGGCGCGGACATAGACTACTCCTCAAGGTGCAGGTCGAACCGTCTCATTATGCATGACGAACACGACGCGTGAATTGCACAATGGCTGAATAGCGGGCTCCGCTGCAATTATTTTAGGGTTGAAATAATATCGGTGCCGGGCGTAGTGTCAACGACCGGAACCAATGTGAAGGCGTTTCAGCTGCCCCCCGCTCTGACGCGAGCGGGCTCGCTAGTGCGGACAGCTTAGTTGCCTTAATATTCGAATTGCCGTGCATTTTTCGGTTTACGGCGGTCGCCTCGAGGCCCTCGGCTTGCGATTTCCCGTGTCAGGGTTTCCAGGACGATCCGGCGACATCAATTGAGCGGAGCGCGCGATGGCTGAGCGGTCGTTTGCCAAGGAAGTACGCGATCTGGAGCTCGGCGCCGGGCAGGAATTTCGCGGCGAAGGTATCCTCGCCATTACCAAGGCACTGCTGCAATCCGGAGTCGGCTATGTCGGCGGCTACCAGGGCGCGCCGATCTCACATCTGATGGACGTGCTCGCCGACGCTCAGGACACCCTGGGCAAGCTCGGCGTGCAATTTTCCGCCTCCGCCTCTGAAGCCGCCGCCGCCGCCTCGTTGGCCGCCTCGGTGATGTATCCGATCCGTGGCGCGGTCACGTTCAAGGCGCCGGTCGGCATCAATGTTGCGTCCGATGCGCTCGCCAATCTCACCTCCGGCGGCGTCACCGGCGGCGCGCTGATTATCATCGGCGAGGATTACGGTGAAGGCTCCTCGATCATGCAGGAGCGGTCGCATTCCTTCGCGATGAAGTCGCAGATGTGGCTGCTCGATCCGCGCCCGAACCTGGAATCGATCGTGCGCGCGGTCGAGGAAGGTTTCGAACTCTCCGAGGCGTCCAACACGCCCGTCATGCTGGAAGTGCGAATTCGCGCCTGCCACGTCCATGGCAGCTTCATCGCCAAGGATAACAAGCCGCCGCCGTTCACGCTACGCCAGGCGCTGGAAAGTCCGAAGCGCGACACCGGCCGCATCGTGCTGCCGCCCGCCTCCTATCTGCACGAAAAAGAAAAGATCGAGCAACGCTGGCCGGCCGCCGTCAATTTCATCAAGTCGCGCAAGCTCAATGAATTCTTTGATGGCGACCTGACTGATGTCGGCATCATAACCCAAGGCGGCATGTATAACGGCGTCATCCGCGCGCTGGAACGCCTTGGCTTGGCCGATGTCTGGGGCCAGAGCCGGGTGCCGATTTACGTCATGAACGTCACCTACCCCGTCATTGACGACGAGGTCGTCGAATTCTGCGTCGGCAAGAAGGCCGTTCTGGTCGTCGAGGAAGGCCAGCCCGAACATATCGAACAAGCGATCGCCACCGTCCTGCGGCGGCGCGACATCAACACCAAGCTCTACGGCAAGGGCGCCCTACCGATGGCCGGCGAATACACCGCCGACGTCATGCTCAAGGGCGTACGCGGTTTCCTCGCCAGTGCCGCGCCGGACGCGCTGTCCGACCAGGTTCGGGCGCCGAACGCACCGAGCATTCATGATGATAGCCGGGTAAAAGCCTTGAGCAGCGAAGTGCCGCCACGGCCGCCGGGATTCTGCACCGGGTGCCCGGAGCGACCGATTTTCGCCGCGCTGAAATTGGTCGAGCAGGAAACCGGCTCGCACCATATCGCCAGCGACATCGGCTGCCATCTGTTCTCCTGCCTGCCGCCATTCAACCTCGGCGCCACCACCATGGGCTATGGCCTGGGTCCGGCCTCGGCCGCCGCCTTCAACGTCAAGACCGACAAGAAGTCGATCTCGATGATCGGCGATGGCGGTTTCTGGCACAACGGCCTGACCTCAAGCATCGGCAATGCCGTCTACAATAAGCATGACGGCGTCATCATCGTGATCGACAACTTCTATTCGTCGGCGACCGGCGGCCAGGACATTTTGTCATCGCGCGCCGACAACAAATCGCGCTCGACCCAGCATCCAATCAAAAAAGCCGTCGAGGGCGTCGGCGCCACTTGGGTGCGGCAGATCGACAATACCTACGATGTCGGCAAAATGCGCGACACCCTGAAGGAAGCGCTCGCCAACAAAGAGCCGGGCCCGAAGGTGATCGTGGCGTCGTCGGAATGCATGCTCAACAAGCAGCGCCGCGTGAAACCGCTGTTCAACAAGGCGGTCAAGGCCGGCGAGCGCAAGGTGCGCGAGCGGTTCGGCGTCGACGAGGATGTCTGCACCGGCGACCACGCCTGCATCCGGCTATCGGGCTGCCCGTCGCTATCGGTCAAGCACAGCGCCGATCCGCTCAAGGACGATCCGGTGGCGGCCATCGACAACACCTGCGTCGGCTGCGGCAATTGCGGCGAAGTATCGGAGGCGGCGGTGCTATGCCCGTCGTTCTACCGCGCCGATATCATCTATAATCCGACCGGCTTTGACCGGTTCATGGCGCGAATGCGCGGCGCGATCATCGGCTTCCTGCAACGCCGCCGGGCCCGCCGACGCGTCGCCTTTGCTTGATCGGCAGCCCCTTACAATGACAGCAGCACCGTCCGCTCAGCTCCGCCTCGACACCACCAAGCCACTGGCCATCGCCGTGATGGCGATGGGCGGCCAAGGTGGTGGCGTCCTGGTCGATTGGATCGTCGCCTTGTGCGAAAGCCAGGGCTGGGCCGCGCAATCGACCTCGGTGCCCGGCGTTGCCCAGCGCACCGGCGCCACAGTCTATTTCATCGAGGCAATGCCGATTCCGCAGGACGCGCCGCGCGGCCTCAAACCCGTGCTGTCGCTGATGGTGGTGCCCGGCGAAGTCGATATCGTCATCGGCGCCGAATTGATGGAAGCCGGCCGCGCTATCCAACGCGGCTTCGTCACGCCGGATCGAACGACCCTGATCACCTCCGCGCATCGCCATTACGCGGTCGCGGAAAAGCAGGTGCCGGGCGACGGCATCGGCAGTTCGGAGGCTGTTTACGCCGCAGCCACGGTCGCGGCCAAACAATTCATCGCCTTCGATATGGCGGCCCTGGCCGAACAGGCCAGCAGCGCGGTCTCGGCGGTGCTGTTTGGCGCGGTCGCGGCGGCAAACGTGTTGCCGTTCCCGCGTGACGCCTTTGAAGAAGCCGTGCGGGCCTCCGGCGTCGGCGTCGCCGGCAGTCTTCGCGCCTTCGCGCTCGGCTATGATCACGTCAAAGCCGACCACGCCGCCGCAGCGGAGGCACTCGCCGCGCCCGCCCTGGCGCCGCCAGCCGTCGACGCCAAGACATATCCAGCGCTGAACCCGGTCGGCCATGCCGTCTATGACGCCCTGGTGGCGCGCGCCCGCGCCGAATTTCCGCCCGAGACCTACGACATGGTCGGCGCCGGCCTGCAGCGCACCGTCGACTTTCAGGACGTCGGCTATGGCCGGGAATATCTCGACCTGCTTGCCGGATTGCTGGCGCTCGACAAAAACTGCAACGGCGCGACGCACGGCTTTGCCCTCACCCGCACCGCGGCGAAATACCTCGCCGTGGCGATGGCCTATGACGACGTCTACCGCGTCGCTGACCTGAAGACCCGCGGCAGCCGCTTCGCGCGCGTGCGCAAAGAAGTCGCGGCGGCGCCCGATCAACTGGTCTACATGACCGAATACATGCATCCGCGTATGGACGAAGTCTGCGGCTCGCTGCCGCTCTGGCTCGGACGCTTCATCGAGAACCGCCCCGGCCTGTTCAAAGCCCTCGACAAAATCGTCAACAAGGGGCGCCGGGTGAAAACCGGCACCATCCGTTGGTTCCTGGTGCTCTATGTGCTTGGCGGCCTGCGGCGGTTCCGGCGCGGCACGTTGCGCCATGCCAACGAAGTCGCCCATCGCGACGCCTGGCTCGATCGCGTCCGGGCGGCCGCGCCCAAGAACTATGCGCTGGCGGTCGAACTGCTGTCGGCCCGTCGCCTGGTCAAAGGCTATTCCGACACCCACGCGCGCGGTCAATCCAAGTTCGACAAAGTGATGGCCGGCGCCGCCAAACTCGGCGATCGGCCCGACGCCGCCGACTGGGTGCGCCGCCTGCGCGAGGCCGCCCTGAAGGACGAAGATGGCATCGCGCTATCCGGCGCGCTCAAGACAATCGACAGTTTCGTCTGATTGAACGGCATTTCATGAAAAGCCGACATAACGCGGCGAAAATTTAGGAATTCCGGTCGGAAAAGCGCAGCGAGCGCCTCAACATGGGCGTCGCGGATCATAGCTATCTCCTTATTCTATAAAGCCGTTTACCACCCAGCCGCTCTTATCCATGTCAGGCAATCTAAAATTGCCAAGATATGTCAGCAAGTTATATGGACTTAGACGCCTCTGGACGACACATCCAGGAGGCACTGGCCACCACCGCGTCATCCCGTAAAAACCCCGCAATATCAGCGGCACGGCCGGCGCGCCCGGTGCGGGCGCTGCGAATCGGGCATAAGCGACACGATGAATGTCCACGCACAGCCGCCGGCCACCGCGGCGCCAGCCGATGGCGACGAGACCGAGATTTCGGCCCGGCGCCTTGAGGCGACCGGCGACTATAAAGTGCTGCGCCGTCTGGTCCCGCGCCAGCCGACACCGCAGCCTGCCGGCTATACCGGCAAGATCGGCATCGTCCTCGACTTCGAGACCACCGGGCTCGATGCCGCCAACGACGAGGTCATCGAAGTCGCGATGATCAAATTCCGCTATTCGGATGCCGACGAGATCACCGGCATCGGCGGCGTGTTCCAGTCTTATAACCAGCCTTCAGTCCCGATCCCGCCAGCGGTCACCGAGCTGACCGGCATCACCGATGCCATGGTCGCCGGCCATCACATCGACGATGCCGCGCTGGAAGCCTTCGTCGCCGACGCCCATGTCGTGATCGCGCACAATGCCGGCTTCGACCGCAAATTCGCCGAACGGTCCTGGCCGCTGTTCGAACACAAGCACTGGGCCTGTTCGCAAACCGAAATCGATTGGCGCAAGCACGGCTTCGGCGGCGCCAAGCTCGGTTATTTGCTGGCCGACATCGGCCGGTTTCACAACGCCCACCGCGCGATCGACGATTGTCACGCCCTGGTCGAGATCCTGTGCCATCCGCTACCGGCGACGGCACGGCCGATGTTTTCCGAATTGATGACCTGTGCGCGGCGGACCACCGCCCGCGTCTGGGCGCAACGCTCGCCGTTCGAACTGAAAGACGCGCTGAAAGCTCGCGGCTACCGCTGGAACGACGGTACCGACGGCCGTCCAAAGTCTTGGTTCATCGATGTCGACGACGACCAACGCGACACCGAGCTGAGTTTTCTTAAGAAAGAGATTTACCAGCGTGATGTCGACATCGCCTATCGCGCGCTGACCGCGCTCGACCGGTTTTCGAACCGCGTGTAACGGCCGGAGCACCGGCCCGCTTGGATAGCGGCGGTCAATTGTAAGTATCGCTTTCTCCGACATCGGCTCGTGCCGGAATACGGCGGTGATCTTGGACGTGCCCCCGCATGGGCCCGCAACTTGATATTACACGACAGCCCGTTCGGCAGGAGCCGCTCCGGCATGCCGCGGCATATCCGCCAATCGGGCAAGCGCCGGGCCAACCATCACCAGCACCGGACCCGGCAAGGCCGCTTGCGCAAGCCGTTCCGGCAGGTCGCCGATCGCACAGGCGAGCACGGCTTGGTCGGGCCTTGTCGCGCGCGCGATGGCGGCGGCGGGCGTTGCCGGATCGAGGCCTTCGGCCAATGCGCGTGTGACCAACGCGGCGAAGCGTGCGCACCGGCATATAGACCGCCGTGGTGGTCGCCCGATCGGCAAGACTGCGCCAGTCGATGTCGTCGGGCAGTTGGCCATTTTTGGCGTGGCCGGTGACATATTGCAGCCGGCGGGAATACTGGCGGTCGGTCAAGGGCAGGCTCAGTCTGGCGGCCGCCCCTTGCGCCGCCGAGATGCCCGGCACGATCTCGACTGAAATCCCCGCCGCGTGGCAAGCGTCAAGTTCCTCGCCGGCGCGGCCGAAGATCAAGGGATCGCCGCCTTTCAGACGCACAACCCGTTTGCCCTGCTTAGCGAGCGAGACCATCAGCGCGTTGATGTCGTCCTGCTTGCAGGACGGGCCGAAGCCGGTCTTGCCGACCAGCAACTTGCGCGCTTCGCGGCGGGCGAAGTCGAGCACATCGCGTGACACCAGATCGTCAAACAGGATCACGTCGGCCGATTGCAGCGCGCGCACCGCGCGCAAGGTCAGCAGTTCCGGGTCGCCCGGCCCTGCCCCGACCAAAGTCACCGAGCCGGTTTCGACGGCGTTTCCTAAGCCCTTCACCTCGGCGACAAAGCGCGCGAAATCGCTGTCGCTCGGCGCGGCTTTGCGGATTCGTCACAGCATGCGCCGTGAACACTTGCCAGAACTTGCGGCGGCCGGAGAACGACAGGCCGGTCTCTTTCAGAGCCGTGCGCCATCTGGCGGCGGCGGCGGCCCAATCGGCAAAGCCGTTCGGCAGCAGGGCTTCGAGCTTGGCGCGGATCGCCTGCGCGAACACGGGCGCTGCGCCATCTGTCGAAATACCGATCACCAGCGGCGAGCGATTGACGATGGCGCCGAACGAAAAATCGCAAAACGCCGGCTTGTCGATGACATTGACCGGCACGCCGGCGCGCCGCGCGGCTTGCGCGAAGGCGGACGCGTCTTGGTCGTCGTCGAAAGCGCCAATGGCGATAGCGGCGCCGTGCAAGATCGTCCGCCGTCCAGTCGCGCCCGATAATCGTGATGACGCCGCCTGGCGCGTCCTGCCGCGACAGCGCGCATCTCGTCGGAAACCTCGCTCGCATATACATCGACTTGCGCGCCCGCCGCCGATAACAGCTCGGCCTTCCAGGCGGCGGCATGGCTACCACCGGCCAGCAGCGCACGCTTGCCCTCCAGCGCCAGAAACACCGGCAGCCGCGCCAGCCTTCCCATTCTCTCCGGCTTCGATTCAAGCGGTTTGCGCGACACGGCCATCACTCACGATCCTTTTCAGTTCCGGCAGACACGAGCCGCAATTGGTGCCGGCGCGCAGCGCCTTGCCGATCTCGTCGACATTGCCGGCGACGCCATCGGCGAGCGCGGCGCGAATGACGTTGAGACCGACGCCGAAGCAAGCACAGACCATCGGGCCGGGATCGGCCAGACCATCGGTCGATTTGCCCGACAGCACGGCGCGACGCTGCGCCTCGCCCATGCTCTCGGCTTCGAACATCACCTTGACCGCGTCCCATTGCGGCGCTGCGTTCGCAGGCCCGACGAACAGGCAACCGGCGAACTTGCCGTCGATGAACGCGGCCATCCGATAGCTGCCGCGCGGCGCGTCGATATATTCTGCGATCTCGGCCTGCGCGCCGAACAGCACCGCCGCACGTGCGCGCCAGACCTCGGGCGCGTCAATGCTGGCGATCAACAGGCCCTCGCCGCCCGCAACCGCGGCCCGCGCCCACCAGGTTTCTTTCGGCAGCGTGACGCGCGCCCGCGACAGTACGAAGCCACGATAGCCAAATGCGACCGGTGCAATCGCCGCCGGCGAGGCTTTCGCTTCCGGCTGGCCGGAATAAGGATCGTTAGCTGGCGCAACCAATTCGCCAACGCGCGCCGATGACGCCGTCTCATCACTCCAATGGATCGGCGCAAACAGAGAACCGCGCTGCTGGCCTTCGCTGACGACAACTTTCAGCACGCAAGCGCCATAAGGCGAGCTGACGCGAGCAAAGCCGCCATGCGTCAGATCGTGCGCCGCCGCGTCGTCGGGATGCACTTCGACAAAGGGCTCCGGCAGATGTCCGCCGAGCCGTGGGCTCAAGCCGGAGCGCGTCATGGTATGCCACTGGTCGCGGATGCGGCCGGTGTTGAGCCGGAATGGGAATTCGGCCGAGGTATCGGCCTGCGGACGCGGCATTTCCGGCGCCAGCATCCTGGCCTTGCCGTCGGGCGTGAAGAACTGGCCATCGGCGAAAAACCGTGTGTCGCCGCGAGGCGCACCGGCGCGCGCCGGCCATTGCACCGGATCGAGCGCATTGAACTCGACGTCGCTGAGCCCCGCGAGCGCGCCAATGTCGAAATCGCGCGTGCCGTCGTTCTCGAACGCCGACAGCGCGGCGTGTTCGCTAAACACATCAGCCGCTGAGTTGAACTTGAACGCGTCGGCAAAGCCGAGACGCTGCGCCACTTGCGTCACAATCCACCAATCCGGCTTGGCCTCGCCCGGTAACGCCAGGAACGCCCGCTGGCGCGAAATCCGCCGTTCCGAATTGGTGACCGTGCCGTCCTTCTCGCCCCAGGCCGCTGCCGGCAGCAGAATGTGCGCCTTGGCATTGACGGTGTCGTTGCTGGCGACGTTTTCCGAGATCACCAGCAGATCGAGTTTTGACAGCGCCGCGCGCACGTGGCCTGCGCGCGGCAGCGACACCGCCGGATTGGTCGCCATCACCCATAAGGCCTTGATCTCGCCGCGCTCGATGGCGTCGAACATCTGCACCGCTTTCAGGCCTTCGCGCTGCGCCATGCTCGAGGCATTCCAGAACCGGCCGACCCGGTCGATCTCGTCCGGCGTGAAATTCATATGCGCGGCAAGTTGGTTGGCGAGCCCCCCGACTTCTCGGCCGCCCATCGCGTTCGGTTGACCGGTCAACGAGAACGGCCCCATGCCGGGCTTGCCAATCCGGCCGGTCGCCAGATGGCAATTGATGATGGTGGTGACCTTGTCGGTGCCCTGCGCCGACTGGTTGACGCCTTGCGAGAAGCAGGTGACGACCTTCGCTGTCGCCGTAAACTGCGCGAAGAAGGCGACAACGTCGGCCGGCGCCAGCCCGGTCAAATTCGCCGTCGCCATCACATCCGGTGCTATCTCGCGCGCGCGCGCCAAGGCTTCGGGCAAACCGGCGGTGTGGGCGTCGATATATTCGTAATCGAGCGCCAAGGTATCGGCGAGATGCACCAGCAGGCCGGAAAACAATGCGGTGTCCATACCGGGCGCAACCGGCAGGAACAGATCGGCGTCCTCGGCGGTGGCGGTGCGGCGCGGATCGATCACGATCAGCTTGGCACCGCGGGTGCGCTGGTTGGCGACCATGCGCTGATACAGAACCGGATGACACCAGGCCGCGTTCGAACCGACCAATATAATGAGATCAGCTTCATCGAGATCGGCATAAGTCCCGGGCACGGTGTCGGCGCCGAAGGCGCGGCGGTGGCCGGCGACCGATGACGCCATGCATAGCCGCGAATTGGTGTCGACATTCGCCGTACCGATGAAGCCCTTCATCAGCTTGTTGGCGACATAATAGTCCTCGGTCAGCAATTGGCCCGAGAGATAAAAGGCGACCGAGTCCTTGCCATACTGTTTGATGGTGCGGGCAAAGCCTTCTGCGACCTTGTCGAGCGCCACGTCCCAGCTGGCGCGCGCCATACGGTCGTCGTCCTGACGCAACATCGGAGTAAGCAGCCGCGAACCGAGCCCAAGGGTCTCGCCGAGCGCCGACCCTTTTGAACACAACTTCCCGAAATTCGCCGGGTGATCCGGATCGCCGGCAATCACGGCGCCGCCGCGGCCGTCGGGCTTGGCCAGCACGCCGCAACCGACACCGCAATACGGGCACGTGGTGCGCACGGCGGGCGGATGCTGCGCGGGCGCGTTCATCAATACACGTCCTGCTGATAGCGGCCTTTTTTCTTCAGGTCGGTGACGAAGGCGCTGGCCTCTTCCGGCGTGCGCGCGCCGTGCTCGGCGACGATATCGACCAGCGCCATTTCGACATCCTTCGCCATGCGCTTGGCGTCGCCGCAAACATAGATGTGCGCGCCCTCGGCGAGCCAGGCCCACAGGTCGCGGCCGGAATCGCGCATGCGGTCCTGCACGTAGATTTTCTGATCGCCGTCGCGCGACCAGGCCAGCATCAGCCGGGTCAGAAGACCGCTGCTGCGCATCGCCTTGAGTTCGTCTTCATATAAGAAGTCATAATCGGAACGCTGATGGCCGAAGAACAGCCAGTTACGGCCCGGCGCTTTTGTCGCCATGCGCTCCTGCAAGAAGGCGCGGAACGGCGCGACGCCGGTGCCGGGGCCGATCATGATGATCGGCACGTTCGGATCGGCCGGCAGCGCGAAGGCATGCGCCTTCTGCACATAGGCTTTCAGCACCGCGCCCGGCTCAATGCGCTCGGCCAGCAGCGTCGAGCAGACGCCGAGGCGCTGGCGATCCTTGATCTTGTAGCGCACGGTATCGACGGTCAGCGTCACCCGCCCCGGCACAGTCTTGGGCGACGACGAGATCGAATAGAGCCGCGGCTGCAACGGATCGAGCGCTTCGATGAAGGCCTCCGGATCGGGCCGGATGCCGGGGAATTTCTCGATCGCCGCCAAGACGTCGAGCGTTTCGGCGTCGCCGTCCGGATCGTCGCCGTTGGACAGCGCGCGCGCCTTTTGCCGCCGCTCGCCGCCGGTGATGTAGGAGAACAGCTGAAACAGCATGTCGGGCGCCGGCGACAGCGAGACGCCGTCAATCAACACCTCGCGCAAGGTACGCTCGCCGATCGGGAAATCCGGCGGCGCGTCGAGCGCCTTGATGATGCGTCGGCCAAAGCCGGATCGTTTTGCGGAAACAGGCCGAAGGCATCGCCGACGGTGTAGTCGATCCCGGACCCGGTCGAGATCGAACTCGACGTGCCAGGTTTCCTTTTCCGAGCCGGGCTTGTTCAAAAGCGTCCGCGAAAGCACTTTGGCGGTCGATGGGTTATCGCGCGAGGTGCCGCGCGCGGCGGTCGATGCGGCGCCAGCGGCCGGCACAGATGCCGCAGGCATTGCCGCGGCTGGCGCGTTTTTGAGTTCCTCGGCCAGCGCCTTGACCATGCGGGCGGTTTCCTTGCCGCCCGGCACGCACAGGTTCAGCCGCTGCTTCCGCGCCCGAGATGATGGCGCCGGAATAGTTTCGGCAATCGTAGCCGCACTGGCCGCAATCCTGCTGCGCCATCGCCGCCATCATCTTCCAGCGCAACGGCTTGTCGTCGGCAAGCTTCATGCGTTCGGCCAATGGAATGGTCTGGTCGTGCCAGGGGGCGCCGCCGTCATCTTCTTCGGTAGCAACGGCGGGTACGGCGCCGAGCAGAGCCGCGGCCTGGTCGCCGGACAGCGCGGTGACGCCGCTATTGTCGAGCGAAATCAGGCCGGCAAAAAAGCCGTTCAGCCAGGTGCGCTGCTCGTCGGAAAACGGCGCGGTCTCGGGCACCAAGGACGGCAACGGCGACGGCACGTTTTGGGTCATGCGCTCGCCTCCGCGTCGAACATGTCTTTGAGCGCCTCGACTTCATGGCGGCGCGAGAACGTCAGGAAGGTCTCATCGGCGCCGGCGCGGTTCGCCAGATAGCCCTTCAACATCCGCTCGACGGTGCGCGGCACGTCCTCGGCCTTGACGTCGCGATAGATGTCGCGGGCGAGACCGACATCCGGCCCGAAGCCACCGCCGACCAGCACGTGATAACCCTCGACCGGATCGGCGTCGTCGCCGACATCGACCTTGCAGGCGAGCAGGCCGATATCGCCGATGTAATGCTGGGCGCAGGAATGATGGCAGCCGGTGAGATGAATGTTCAGCGGCCCGTCGAGCGCGACGCGCGGCTCGCACCATTGCGCGATTTTCTCGGCATCTTCCTTGGTATGGGCGGCGGCGAAACGGCAACCGGTCGCGCCGGTGCAGGCGATCAAGCCCGGCGCGCAAGGCGCTGGTCTTGCGTCGCCAGCCCGAGCGCCTCGATCGCGGCGACCGCCAGTTTCACATTGGCGTCGGCGACGCCGGAGATCAGAAAGATTCTGCCAGACCGTCAGCCGAAGGTCGCCATCGCCGAGATCCTGCGCGATCTTGGCGAGCCCGCGCATCTGGTCGGTCGACATCCGGCCGGTGGCAAACACCACGCCGATCCAGTTCAGCCCGGCCTGCTTTTGCGGATGCACACCGATATGGGCGGAGCGGTCGTAAGCCGGACGCTCGCAAATCGCTTCCGCCGGCACCTTGACCAAAGGCCGGCCGAGCTTTTCCTCGACAGCGCCAAGAAACTTCTCGAAGCCCCAGGCGTCGAGCAAATATTTCAGCCGCGCCTTCAGCCGGTCGGTGCGGTCGCCGTGCTCGATATAGACCCGCACGATGGCGTCGGCGACCTGGGTCGCCTCCTCCGGCTTGACGATGACGCCGGTGTCGCGGGCAAAATCCTTGTGGCCGGTGATGCCGCCGAGCGCCAGCCGGAACCAGACGCCGGGCTCGACATCGAAGCCGTCTTTGACCTCGACCGCCTGGAAGCCGATGTCGTTGGTGTCTTCCAGAACCGGAATGCGGCCGGCGCCATCGAAGCCGACATTGAATTTGCGCGGCAGGCCGGTCAGCGCGCGCTCATTTAAAATATGATGATGCCACTCGCGGGCATAAGGCCGGGTGTCGAGCAGTTCTTGCGGATCGATACCGGCGGTCGGCGTGCCGGTAACATTGCGGATGTTGTCGGCGCCGGAACCGCGCGACGCCAGCCCCAGCTCCATGATGCCTTCGACCACCGCGACCGCGTTCTTCGGTTCGATCTCGCGGATCTGAAGATTGGCGCGGGTGGTGACGTGGGCATAGGGCCCGGCGCAGCGGTCGGTGAGGTCGGCGAGCCCGGCGAACTGCCAATGCGTCATGATGCCGTTGGGAATCCGCAGCCGGCACATATAAGAGTCCTGCGCCGGCGCGACATAGAACAGGCCGTAATAGCGCCAGCGGAAATTGTCGGCCGGCTTCGGCGCTTCGTTGGCGCGCGCCTGCGCTTTCAGCCGCTCGTAGGCATCGAACGGATGCTGCTCGCGCTTGAACTTTTCCGGATCGGACAGCTTGCCGCCGGCGGCCATCGTGCGGTCCTGCGCCTTGATGTGAATGGCGTCGGGCCCGGTCGGCTCGCCACCGCCGCCCCCGCCCGCCGGCAATTGACCGCGCGCGGCGCGCGCCGCCGTCAGGCCGGAGGCAAAGCCTTCGAGGTAGCGTTTCTGGTCGGGAGTAAAATCGCTCGACATAATTCTCAGGCCGCCAATTCTTTGGGATGGGATCGCTCGGCGATCGCGCGGCCGAACATCAGGTCATCGCGCACGGCCGCGATTGACGTGCCGGCGCGGATCAGTTCGAGATACCAAAGGCCGTCGCCGGTATCGCCAAACAGCACGGCGCCAACGAGCTTGCCGTCGGCGATCACCAGCTTCTTGTAGCTGCCGAGGCCGGGATCGGAGAGTTCGATGGCTTCGGTGCCGGGCGCTCCCAAGAAAATCGCCGGCGGAAAATACGTTGACGCCCGACACTTTCAGATTGGTCGCGAGCACGCTGCCGTCATAGCGCGCGTCGCCGCCGGCCAGATGCGCTGCGCGAGCACGCGCGCCTGCTCATAGGCCGGCTCGACCAGGCCGTAACAAAGGCCGCGATGCTCGGCGCATTCGCCAATTGCGTAAATGCCGGCCTTGCTGGTCGTCATGTGGTCATCGACGACGATGCCACGGCCGATCTCAAGACCGGCAGTCGCGGCGAGATCGGCATTGGCGCGAATGCCGGCGGCAACCACGACCAGATCGGCGTCGATCACGCGGCCGTCCTTAAGCTCGACGGCTTCGGCGTGACGGTCGCCTTTGATCGCGGCGGTCTCGGCGTTGAGCAGCACGGCAATGCCCTTGGCTTCGACCGCGGTTTTCAGCATCGCCGAGGCGCGGGCGTCGAGCTGGCGCTCCATCAGCCGGTCCATCAGATGAACGACCGAGACCTGCATACCGGCCTGCGCCAGACCGTAAGCCGCTTCCAACCCGAGCAGACCGCCGCCGATCACCACCGCCCTGCGGCGCGTCGCCGCGGCCTTCTCGATCGAGGCGACGTCGGTGAGGTCGCGAAAGGTCATGACCCCCGGCAAATCCATGCCCGGCACGTTCAGCCGGATTGCCTTTGAGCCGGTCGCCAGCACCAATTTGGTGAACGGCAGCGTCGCGCCATTGGCCAGCTTGACGCGGCGAATGTCAGCGTCGACCGAAACCGCGCGCTGGCCATACATTAATGTCACGCCATGCGCCCGCCACCACTGCGCCGGCTTCAGTTCGATATCGCTTTGCGACACCTCGCGCGCCAGCACCGACGATAGCAGCACACGGTTATAGGCCAGCCGCGGCTCGTCGCCGATCACGGCAATGGCGTAGCGGCCAAGCGCGCGCAGGCTCAGCTCCTCGACCAGCCGCATCGTGGCCATGCCGTTGCCGATAATGACGAGCGGTTCGCTCATCGGCTGTCCCCGCGGCTCATCATCTCAGGCCACCGCGCTGTTGCCATAGGCCTCGCCGATCATGAAGCCCGACAGCGTGGTGTAGGCGCCGGTCCAGGCCTCGGCGACTTCCGGCGTCCAGTCCGGGCCCAGTCCCTGTTCGAGCGTCCACAACAAAGCGGCCCCGACCGGCTCGTAATGTTGCGGGGTGACGCCATAGGCGACGTGCTTTTTGGCCAGCGCGCTCGCCGCCGGCAACACCGTGTCGAGTTTGGTCAGCCCGCCGACCACCACCGCGAGGGTCGAGATCAACTTGCGGCCCTGCTCCGCCATGTCGTTGCGAAACAGCGGTTTGACCTCCGGCGCGATGTCGAACAACCGGCCATAAAACAATTTCGCCGCCTGTTCCGAAATCGGCACGACCTTGCTGAAGCTCTGCTGAACGAGGGCTATTTGATCGGGCGTCACTGTCATCGTCCTTTGTTGCTGGAGGTGACCGGCATCAGATTCACGCAGCCGCCGACTTGGCCTTGGGGCGGCTGCCGGCGCCGTGTTCGTAGTCTTCCAGGAAGGTCAATAGTTCCTGGCGGTATTCGTAATAACGCGGGTGTTCGAGCAGCGAGCGCCGGGTGCGCGGCCGCGCGATGTCGACGTCCATGATCTTGCCTATGCGGGCATTCGGCCCGTTGGTCATCATCACCACCCGATCGGCCAGCAGGATCGCCTCGTCGACGTCATGGGTGACGCAGATCGCGGTCACCTGCGTGCGCGACCAGACTTCCATCAGCACTTCCTGCAATTCCCAGCGCGTCAGCGAGTCCAACATGCCGAATGGTTCGTCGAGCAACAGAAGCTTGGGCGAGATCGCGAAGGCGCGCGCGATGCCGACGCGCTGCTTCATGCCGTTCGACATGTCGGCGGCCGGCCGGTCCATGGCATCGCCGAGGCCGACGCGCGACAGGTAATAGCCGACGATGTCGGCGCGCTCGGCCTTGGAGGCCTGCGGAAACACCCGATCGACGCCGAGCGCGACGTTTTCGCGCGCGGTCATCCAGGGCAGCAACGACGGCGACTGGAACACCACCGCGCGGTCGGGTCCGGCCGAGGTCACTTCCTTGTTGTCGAGCACGATGCCGCCGCCGCTGACGTCCTGCAGACCGGCGATCATCGACAACACGGTCGACTTGCCGCAGCCGGAATGTCCGATCAGCGAGACGAACTCGCCTTTTTTCATCAGCAGGTCGAAGCCGTCGACCACGGTCAGCGGGCCTTTCGGCGTCGCAAAGGTCTTCTTGACCTCGAAGAATTCGACGTAGCGGTTTTCGAACGGCGTCTCCGCCGCCTCTTTGTAAGCGCGCGGCGGCCCCTGATCGAACCGCACCGGCACGATGTTGGGCAATTCGCGCGTGTCTTCGACATGGGCGGCACGCTCGATGCCGGCATCCATCAGATATTGCGTCACGCCGGCGCGCAGCTTTTTGTAGGCCGGACTGTTGTTCATCGCTGCCGGATCGCGCGGCCGCTCGAACGGTACGCGGAATTCCGGGCCGAAGCTCGCGTCGGGGCCAGGATTGAGCGGAATGATGCGGTCGGCGAGCAGGATCGCCTCATCGACATCGTTGGTGATCAGGACGACGGTCTTTTTCTCCTGCGACCAGATGTCCTCGATCTCGGTCTGCAGCTTGGCGCGAGTCAGAGCGTCGAGCGCCGACAGCGGCTCGTCGAGCAACAGCATTTCCGGGGACATCGCCAGCGCGCGCGCCACCGCCACGCGTTGCCGCATGCCGCCGGACAATTCCGCCGGCTTGCGGTCGGCGGCGTGGCTCAAGCCCACCATCTTGACGTAGCGGTCGATCCGCGCCCGGCGCTCGGCCTGCGGCTTGCCGGCCATCACCGCGTCGACCGCGAGCGCGATATTGCCGCGCACCGACAGCCACGGCATCAGCGAATAACTCTGGAACACGACGCCGCGTTCCGGCCCCGGTTCGCCGACCGGCTGGCCCTTGAACAAAACCTCGCCACCATCGGGCTTGGTCAGGCCGGCCATCAGGCTGATCAAAGTGGTCTTGCCGGAGCCCGAGAAGCCGACGATGGCAACGAATTCGCCCTCCTCGACGCTGAGCGACACGTCCTTGAGCACGTTGGTGCGCTTGTCGCCATCGCCGAAGAATTTCGACACCGCTTTAAGTTCGAGAATCGGCATTACCGCGCCCTCACCGTGTTGCCGAATGGGTGAAGGCGGCTTGCAGCGCCATCATGACGCGGTCGAGCAGGAAGCCGATGATGCCGATGGTGAACACCGCCACCATGATGCGCGAAAGCGAAGCCGACGAACCGTTCTGGAATTCATCCCAGACGAATTTGCCCAGCCCCGGATTCTGCGCCAGCATTTCGGCGGCGATCAGCACCATCCAGCCGACGCCGAGCGACAGCCGCAGGCCGGTAAAGATCAGCGGCAACGACGACGGCAGCACGATCTTGACGACCTTGGTGTACCAGGGCAGCCGCAGCACGCGGCCGACATTGATCAGGTCCTTGTCGATCGAGGCAACGCCGATCGCAGTATTGATCAGCGTCGGCCACAACGAGCATAAGGTCACTGTGATCGCCGACACCAGAAACGACTTCGCGAACATCGGATCGCTGGAGACATAGACCGCGCTGACGATCATGGTCACCAGCGGCAGCCAGGCCAGTGGCGACACCGGCTTGAAGATCTGAACCAGCGGATTGATCGCGGTGTTGAATGTCTTCGACAAGCCACACATCACGCCGAGCGGCACCGCCAGGATGGTGCCGAGCAGGAAGCCGGCAAACACGGTCTCAAGACTGGTGACGATCTGGTCGAGATAAGTCGGCGCGCCGGTATAGGGCCTGATCCGCGCGTGATAGGTCGGGTCCTCGGCCAGCCGCGCCGCGTTGCGCTTTTCCTGACGCTCGTAGAAGGCACGCTCCTTGGCGCGTTCGGCGAGATGGCTGGCCCACAGATTGCCGGCCTGGGCCCAGACCTGTGCCGGTCCCGGCAGCGTGCCGAGACTGGTCTTGACCTTCGGCGCCAGAAAGCCCCAGGCCGCCAGGAAGATCAGGATCGCCATCACCGGAATACCGAACGAACGCCACAATTCCTTCAGCTGCGGCTGAACGCTTTCGCCGGCAGCGATCCGCAACAGCGGCACCACGAAGCCCAAGCCCAGAATGTTGAGAAAACCGGCGACCCGCGAGATGCGGGTCTGCCAGCGTTCACGCCGCGCGGCGCGCAGCTCTTCGGTGTTGATCGGCGTCGCGGGAAGAAAGTCGCTTGCGGTAGACATTCTCATTCACCTTGCATCCAAGTCGGAAACTGACGGAGTGAGAGCGGCCGGGCGGCGGGGCTCGCGCCCGGCCGCTCCCCTCAGTTGGCGACCACTTTCGTGCCCGATACGTGCTGGTCGCCCTTCAGACCGATGGCGAGCTTTTGCAGATAGTCGTTCGGCTTCTTGCCGTCGTATTCGACCTTGTCGATGAAGTCGGCGGTCGGCTTGCGGTAGCCGTCGGTGTCCCACGGGAAGTCGGCCTTCTTGGCCTTGCCCTCGGCGACCAGCGCCTTGGCGGCCTGCAGGTAGATGTCCGGGCGATAAACGTCCTTGGCGACATCGGCGTACCAGCTGTCGGGCTTGGCGTCGGCGATCTGGCCCCAGCGCCGCATCTGGGTCAGGAACCAGGTGGCGTCGGAGTAATAGGGATAGGTCGCGAAGTAGCGGAAGAACACGTTGAAGTCCGGCACGCTGCGCTTGTCGCCCTTCTCGTATTCGAAGGTGCCGGTCATCGAATTGGCGATCACCTTGGCGTCGGCGCCGACATATTCGGGCTTCGACAGGATCTTGACCGCCTTTAGGCGGTTGGCGTTGTTGTTCTCGTCGAGCCACTGGCCGGCGCGGATCAGCGCCTTGGTGGCGGCCAGCACGGTGTTGGGATATTTTTTCTGGAACGCGGCCGAGAAGCCGAACACCTTTTCCGGATTGTTCTTCCAGATTTCGTAATCGGTGATCACCGGCACGCCGATGCCCTTGAACACCGCCTGCTGATTCCACGGCTCGCCGACGCAGTAGCCGAGGATGGTGCCGGCTTCCATCGTCGCCGGCATCTGCGGCGGCGGCGTCACCGACAACAGCACGTCGGCCATGATCTGGCCGGAGATGTCGGTCTTGCGAATAGAAACCCGGATTGATGCCGGCGGCGGCCAGCCAGTAGCGCAGATAGTAATTATGGGTCGAGACCGGAAACACCATGCCCATGTTGAAGGGCTTGCCGTCGGCCTTGAACTTGTCGACCACTTTCTTGAGCGCGTCGGCCTTGATCGGGTGAACCGGCTTGCCGTCGGACCCTTTCGGCACGAACGGCTTCATCTGCGCCCAGATCGCATTGGACACCGTGATGCCGTTGCCGTTGAGGTCCATCGAGAACGGCGTGATGACGTGCGCCTTGGTGCCGATGCCGATGGTGGCGCCGAGCGGCTGGCCGGCCAGCATATGGGCGCCGTCGAGTTCGCCGGTGATGACGCGGTCGAGCAGCACCTTCCAGTTCGCCTGCGCCTCGACCTTGACGTAGAGGCCCTCGTCTTCGAAGAAGCCGAGCTCCTTGGCGATCGCGATCGGCGCCATGTCGGTCAGCTTGATGAAGCCGAATTTGAGATCTTCCTTTTCCGGCCGCGCCGCGGCGGCGCGCGCGATCGACGGCATGAACACGTCGAACACCGGCACCACGCCGGCCACCGCCGCCGCGCTCACGCCGGCTTTGAGGAAGGCGCGGCGGCCGATATGGCGGCGGGATGGCTTGTTGCCGCTGCTGTTGTTGCTGTCGTCGGTCATTCTTCTGTCCCTTTTGGTGTTGACGTGCGCGAGCGCATAAAAAAAGCCGCAGTCCTGCAGGGCGCATGAGCGCATCCTTCAGAACAGCGGCGTTGCTATTTGGCCCGTCATTGGACCGGCGGCACCGACCCGACAGTGGCGCCTCACGGCCTTTATCTATTCAAGTGTCGTGCCAATTTGCGGCGAAAGCCATTTCACCCGTGATTTCCGGGGCTTGTGCATCAAGCGCCAGAACGCCGGCACGGCCTGAAGCTGCGCGCTTGCTCACGTCGGGCGCAGGCTGCGCAATTGTTGTGCAGCGCAATAAGTCAGTGCACGACCGACAGGCGCGGCCGACCGGGACGCCGGATACGCCAGGCTTCAAGGTGGCTGGCAATCGCCGAGGCGTCAAAACGCGGACCGACGAAAGCGCCAATGCCGTCATACGGCTCGCCATTGTTGGGCGGCGGCGGCAGGCCCAGTGCATCATCGTAAAGATCGGGCCGGAACACCGATTGCGCGATGGTGCAGAGCTCGTCGGTCAGCACCGCCTGCCCCCACCGTACGATCTGCGCGTAAAGCCAAGCCGCCTGCACCGGGTCCGGCCGGTTAACGCCGTCGCCGCCAATCAGCATGTAGCGGTTGTCGGCGCGAATGGCACCTTCCGACGAGATCTTCAGGTTTCCGGTCAGGCTGCGCACCACCAGATTGGCATCGACGCCAATCCGCTTGGCGACCGCCTCCGACACCGCACCGAGATTGGCCGGATCGCCAGCAAAGCGGCTCGCCGCCGACAGCGCGCGAATGAGCGCCGACAAGGTGGCGCGGTTTTCGTCGGCCCAGGGCTCGCGCACCGCCAGCACCTTTTCCGAGGCGCGCGCCATGATCTCGCTTCCGAAATGCAGAATCCGGCCGACGCCGGAATCGACCGCGACCGAATTCCACGGTGCGCCGACGCAAAAGCCGTCGACGTGGCCGCTGGTCAGAACTCTCGACCATGTAAGGCGGCGGCAACACCACCAGCCGGACGTCTTCGTCCGGGTCGATACCGCCCGCCGCCATCCAGAACCGAAGTTGATAATTGTGGTTGGAAAACGGAAAGGTCATGCCGAAAGTCAGCGGCTCGGCATTACGGCCCTTGCGTTCCTCAACCAGACGGGCGAGCGCGCGCGCCGACACCATTGGATCGACGAGATTGCCGTCAGCAACGCTGAGCAGGCTGGCGTAAAGCTTCGGCGACACCGTGATGGCGTTGCCATTAAGCCCCAAATTAAAGGGCGTAATAATCGGCACCCGGACATGACCAATGCCGAGCGAAGACGCGATCGCCATCGGCGACAATAGATGGGCGGCGTCGAACAGCCCGATATTGAGTTTGTCGCGGACGTTCGACCACGACACCTCGCGCACCAGCTCGACGTCGAGATTTTCCGCTTGCGTAAAGCCGCAATCGACCGCGATCACCAAAGTCGCGACATCGACCAGCGGGATGTAACCGATCCGAAGCCTGCTCATTTAAACAACTCCGCGGCGGTCAGCACCGATTGCGCAATCTCGACGATCTTCTTATTTTCGTTCATCGCGGTCTTGCGCAGCAACGCATAGGCCTCCCCTTCGGTCAGCTTCTTGGCCTTCATCAGCACGCCCTTGGCGCGGTCGATCACCTTGCGCTCGTCGAGCGCATCCTTGGCGCGGTCGAGTTCGGTCTGCAGCCGCGAGAAAGCGTTAAAGCGCGAAATGCACAGATCGAGAATACTGGTGATGCGTTCCTTCTTAAGCCCGCCGACGATATAGGCCGAGACGCCGGCGTCGACCGCCGCCTGGATAGAGGCCCGGTCGCTTTGGTCGACAAACATCGCCACCGGCCGCTTCACGACACGGCTCATCTGGAACATCTGTTCGAGCATGTCTCGGCTCGGGCTTTCCAGATCAATCAGGATCACGTCCGGGTCGAGCGCGTAGACCCGCGCCAGCAGATTCCGGGTTTCGGTAATGCGCTCGACCTGGACAAAACCGGCCTCGCGCAGGCCATCCTCAAGGATCGCAGCCCGCACCGGGCTTTCATCGACAATGGCAATTTTGAGCGACGAATCCCGCTGGCCCCCCTGCGGCGCAGCGCCGTGGCCGGCGATATCGGAGCCTTTTCGCGTCTCAGCCAAAACCAAACTCTCCACCGCCACCTCGCCGACGCGGGGCACGCGGCCATATCCCAAGCGTTCCCGCATCCTATTCATGCAAGACCTATTCCATGCCTCAAGACCATATCCACCGCGATATTCGCGTGCTTTGGATCAAAAGCCGCCTCTATGCAGTCGCACGCCGGCCGCTTCTTTCATCGCGCCCACTCTATTTACCCCTGATGCCCTGCCACGGACGCCTTTAGGGTTGGTCGTCGGCACCGGTCATTAATGACTCGTCGAACGATATTGGTCGCGTCAGCCACAGCTATTTCTTCACAAAAGTCTTGTCGCACGAATATGCAATTCAGGCCCATTAAATAGGCAACCCTATCTACCTGTGGCGTCTCAATAGCGCATGAACGCCGAGAACAGCGATCGGGGTTTCGGCGCTGCTTCGATGGTTTGCAACGCCGCCACCAATGGCACGGCACTTGCTTCGTATTTCACCGGTTAACGACGACCGCAGCGGTCAATGACGACCACGGCCATTCAATTGCTGATGAGGCAATTGGCTGACGCTGACGACGACTTGATATCGGGGGGCGCCAGGTTTGATCGCCCAAGGTCCGAACCGGCTTTCCGGTTTCGGCTTGGGGATTTCCTGATTTCCGATCGAGAACCGTCCTGAACGCTATGTCCTGCCCGGCTGACGGCAGGCCGGCGGCGGCATCCTCGTGAACGAAATCTGGCGCTGTTTGGCTTCGCAACGAAACAATGAGGAAATGTGATGTCCTATCTAGTGCCTTCAGAATTTGTCACCAAAATGGTGGACTCCGGTGAATCCAAGATTTTTATGTCGACCCGAGACACCTTGATCCGCGCTTACATGGCTGGCGCCATTCTGGCGTTGGCAGCCTGGTTCGCGGTCACGATCAATGTGCACACCGGCCAGCCGCTTGCTGGCGCGGTTCTGTTTCCGATCGGCTTCTGCATGTTGTATCTGCTCGGCTTCGATCTTTTAACTGGTGTGTTCGTGCTGTCTCCGCTGGCTTGGATCGCCAAGCGGCCGGGCGTGACCTTCGGTGGCGTCTTAAGAAACTGGGGACTAGTGTTTGTCGGCAATTTTGCCGGCGCCTTTACGGTCGCGTTCATGATGGCCTTCGTGACGACGTTCGGCTTTACGCAGGCACCCGATAAGGTTGGCACCGTGATCGGCAATGTCGGCGAGGCCCGCACGCTCGGCTATGCGGCGCATGGCGCGGCCGGCATGGCGACCTTGTTCATCCGCGGCATGCTGTGCAACTGGATGGTCTCGACCGGCGTGGTTGGCGCTATGGTCTCGACCACGGTCAGCGGCAAAGTGATCGCGATGTGGATGCCGATCATGCTGTTCTTCTACATGGTGTTCGAGCATTCCGTCGTGAACATGTTCCTGTTCCCGGCCGGCCTGATGCTGCACGCCAAGTTCTCGATCATGGATTATCTGATCTGGAACGAGATCCCCACTGCGCTCGGCAACCTTGTCGGCGGACTGGCGTTTACCGGCCTGACCCTCTACGCCACGCACGCCATGACCGCGCCTAAGCGCAATGCTCAAGGCCGTGGCTTGATCTGACGGCAATTAAAGGGCCTCATCCCAGACGGAATGAGGCCCTTTTTATTGGATAGCAGATGCCAGGAAAACTGCGGATATCGATCGGGCAATGCTCCGATAAGGGCCGCAAGGAAATCAATCAAGACTTTCACGGCGCGGTCATTCCGAAGGAGCCGCAACTCAGCATGAAAGGGGTCGCCGTCGCTCTGGCGGACGGCATCAGCAGCAGCAATGTCAGCCAGATTGCCAGCGCATCGTCGGTCGAGAGCTTCCTAACCGACTATTACTGCACGTCGGAATCCTGGTCGGTCAAAGTTTCCGCGCATCGCGTGCTGGAAGCAACGAATTCCTGGCTGCATGCCCAGACGCGGCGGAGCCAATACCAATACGATTTGGACAAAGGCTACGTCTGCACCTTCAGCGCCATCGTCATCAAATCCGCGACGGCGCATATTTTCAGTATTGGCGACACCCGCGTCTACCGTGTTGTTGGCGACGCTCTGGAACAACTGACCGAGGACCACCGCGTCGCGGTCTCATCGCAGAAAAGCTATCTCAGCCGAGCGCTCGGCTTCAACGCATCCATCGAAATCGACTATCTGCCGCTGCCGGTGCAGGCCGGCGACATCTTTGTGCTGGCGACCGACGGCATTTACGAACATGTTAAAGCGCGCGACATCGTCGGTACGATTGGCGACAACGCCGCCGATCTCGATCGCGCCGCCGAACTTTTGGTCAAGCAAGCCTACGACAACGACAGCACCGACAATCTCACGATCCAGATCGTGCGCGTTGACGAAGTGCCGAATGGCGAGGCCGTGGAGGCTCTCGATCGGGCCATCGCCCTCCCCTTGCCGCCGCTGCCGGAGGCGCGGGCAAACTTCGACGGCTATCGGATCGTTCGTGAACTACACGCCAGCAGCCGGAGTCACATTTATCTGGCGCTCGATGTCGAAAGCAATGCTCTGGTCGTCTTGAAGCTGCCCTCGATCGATCTGCGTAGCGACCCGGCCTATTTGAAGCGCTTCATGATGGAGGAGTGGATCGCGCGACGGATCGACAGTCCTTACATTTTAAAGACGCCCCCGCTGTCAAGAAAGCGCAACTACCTTTACGTCGTGACGGAATTTATCGACGGCCAAACCCTAGCTCAGTGGATGATCGATAATCCGAAGCCAACCCTCGAACAGGTCCGAAGAATCGTCGAGCAAATCGCCCTGGCGCTTGAGGCTTTTCACCGGAAGGAAATGCTCCATCAGGACCTAAGACCAAACAATGTCATGATTGACAAGACCGGAACGGTGAAGCTTATCGATTTCGGCTCAACAAGGGTCGCCGGCGTGGTTGAGGCCACGCCGGACGCCGCCGGCAATGAGATACTGGGAACCGTGCAGTATACGGCGCCCGAATATTTCCTGAGCGAAGGCGGCACACCATATTCTGACATGTTTTCACTCGGCGTCATCGCCTATCAGATGCTGACGGGCAAACTGCCCTACCGCGGCGACATCGCGAAGCTGCGGACAAAGGCACAATATCGAAAATTGAGATACCGCCCGGCGGCCAACGCCAACCCTGAGGTTCCGGCGTGGATCGATGGCGCCATCAAACGGGCGGTGAACCCCGACCCCAACAAGCGCTATGAGGCGTTGTCAGAATTCGTATTCGACCTTCGTCACCCCAATAAAAAATATCTCAACGTGGCGCCCGGGCCCCTGCTGGAACGAAATCCGCTGCTGCTTTGGCAGTGCGTTTCGATCATTCTTGCCGGCACTTGTTTGGCTCTCCTGGCGCGTCTTTACGGTGCAAACTAACCGTACCCTTGTATTGCAAACTTACGCGCCGCCACCTTGTGAGCTCGCGCAAGAATAAAAAATTGCGCACCAATCCAAACGGCTGGCGAACTTGGTACTGCAGGAAGCGGTGCATTAGGAAGATCAAAGACAGCGGGTGCGAAGGGCAAAGGCCACTGGCCGCCGGCCTTTGCGCATACCCGCGTTGCTATTCCGTATTGCCAAGCCATCGCTCCACACGTAACGATTGCGCAAGCCGCAATCTTTCCATTAAAGTCCTAAAAGTCATTTTTGTCATTTGTGTTGGCCGCGTTCAGCTATGACTCAAACGATTGCAAAGTACATTGCACCAGCTGTGTTTTTCGGCGCACTGATCGTTGGCCCCACGCTTCATGCCGAAGAGAACAATGCCGACGACGCCGGGACCGACTTCCCGTTCGCCTTCAACCAAGGCACCAGCATGGACCAAGTGGGAAGCAAGGAGATTGACGTCGGCTTTAACGGTCGCTTTGGCCGCAACGGCGGCGTCTACACAGCAATCGAGAGCGAAATGTCGTTGCAATACCAGGCGACCCGCGACCTCCAGCTCGAACTCGAGGCCGCCGGCGCCTTCCACCATGTCAAGAATGTGCCTGACATGGATGACCGCAACGCCGGCACGTTCGGCGGTCTAGCCATAGGGCTGACCTATCGCTTACTCGACCGGACCATGCATGGCATCGGCCTGGCGGTGTCCGCTGCGCCTTATTGGACGCGCGTCGATGACGACACCGGCAAGCCGGTCAATGGCTTCGGCACAGAATTCAGGGTCGCCGGCGACATCGAACTGGTGCCGCGGCGACTGATGGCGGTCGTCAACGTCAGTTATGACCCGGAGTCATCCAAGTCGCGAATCGACGGCAGTTGGTCGCGTCAAAGCACACTCGGCTTGACCGGCGGACTAATGGCCAAGCTGACGGACAACCTGTCGGCCGGATTGGAGGCGCGCTATCTGCGCCGGTACGACGCGATCAATCTCGGCGCCTTCGCCGGCCAAGCCCTGTATGTCGGGCCTACCATGTCGATCGCCCTATCCGACAACAAATTTCTGACGCTCGGCTGGAGCGCGCAGGTGGCAGGCCGGGCCAACGGCGAGGATGGCGCACTCGATCTCACCAACTTCGACCGCCAGCAAGCACGGCTCGTGTTCGGCATGTCATTCTGATTTTGCTATCTCTGTCGCGCTTCGCCGGCCCACTCGTCCCACGCTTTTATTCCGAGCAATTTGCCGTGTTTCTTTCTATTGCCATGCAACAACTGTAAGTACGACCACGATAACCGATAAACTAAACGGTTGTCGCCCCAGCCTGCCGGGGTTATCGTTATTTACAACGATAATGACAGGGAGGAAATTCCAATGACCTGGACGACTCCGACTCTCGTCGAAATCTGCATCGGCCTCGAGATCAACGGCTACCTGCCGGCCGAGTTCTGATCTGAGCACGTGCCATTTTGGCATGAGCCGCATGCAAGTCATCGTTCTCGGCGCGGCCGCCGGCGGCGGTTTTCCGCAATGGAACTGCCGATGTCCGGTGTGCCGTCTGGCATGGGACGGTGACCCGCGCGTGCGTCCGCGCACGCAAGCCAGTCTGGCAGTGTCCGCCGACGGCAAGCGCTGGATTTTGCTCAACGCATCGCCGGATCTGCGCGCCCAACTCGCGGCGACCGCGGTGTTGCAGCCGCGCGGCACGCTGCGCGACAGCCCAATTGAAGCCGTGCTGTTGACCGGCGCCGAGGTCGATCAGGTCGCCGGGCTGTTGAACTTGCGCGAACGCCAGCCCTTCGCGATTTACGGCACCGACGGCACCCTTGCCACGATCGCTGACAATTCCATTTTCGGCGTGCTGGCGCCGGACCTGGTGAAGCGGCAACCGGTTGCCTTGAACCAGCCATTCCAGATCGCGGGTCTAGAGGCGGAGTTGTTCGCGGTCCCGGGCAAGGTGCCGCTCTATCTTGAAACGGACGATCCGCAGACCGCCGAGGAAAGCGGCGCCAATGTCGGCGTCGCGCTGCGCGCCGGCGGCGCCCAATTCGTCTTCGTGCCCGGCGCGGCTGCGATCACCGACGCGCTGATGGCGCGGCTCAGCCAGGCCGACCTGGTAATGTTTGACGGCACGCTGTTCACCGATGACGAAATGATCCGCAACGGCAGCGGCAGCAAGACCGGCCGCCGGATGGGCCATATGCCGATCGACAGCCCGGACGGCTCGCTTAGCGCGCTTGCCGGCCTCTCGGCCCGCAAGCTCTACATCCACATCAACAACACCAACCCGATCCTGATCGACGGCTCGCCCGAGCGCCACCGGGTCGAAGCGGCCGGAGTGGAGGTCGCGGAAGATGGCATGGAGATCGCGTTGTGAAACTGATGACGCCGGATGAACTGGAAGCCGCGCTGCGGGATATCGGCGCCAAGCGCTATCATCGCCTGCATCCCTTCCATCACCTGCTGCACAGCGGCCAATGCAGCAAGGGACAGGTCCAGGCCTGGGCGCTGAATCGCTATTACTATCAGGCGATGATCCCGATCAAGGACGCCAGCCTGATCGCGCGCTGCGACGACCGCGCGGTGCGCCGCGAATGGCGCAGCCGCCTGGTTGACCATGACGGCATGGACGACAATGACGGCGGCATCGCTCGCTGGCTTCGGTTGACCGACGGGCTGGGCCTGCCGCGCGAGGACGTCGTCTCGACCCGCCTGATCCTGCCGGCGACGCGCTTTGCCGTCGACGCCTATGTCCGTTTCGTGCGCGAGAAAACCCTGCTGGAAGCGATCGCGTCGTCGCTGACCGAGCTGTTTTCGCCGGCCATCATCGGCGAACGGGTCGAAGGCATGCTTAAGGGCTACGACTTCGTAACGCCCGACACGCTGGCCTATTTCGCCAAGCGACCGCCGCAGGCCAATCGGGATTCGGCTTTCGCGCTCGATTATGTGCGCCGCCACGCCACCACGCCGGATGCCCAGAGGGCGGTGCTCGACGCGCTGATCTTCAAATGCGGCGTGCTGTGGACGATGCTCGACGCGCTGTCCTACGCCTATGTCGCGCCCAAGCATGTACCGCCCGACGTCTTCGTTCCGGGGGACCACGGCGCATGAATGACGCGGTCCCCCGCACGGTTTCCGACGACAGCGTGCCGCGCCTGCGGCGGGGCGTGCGGATGGTCGACAGCCCGGCGCAAGGCGGCATCGTGCTGCTGGCGCCGGAGCGGGTGTTCAAGCCCGACGCGATCGCGCTCGAGATCCTCAAGCGTTGCGATGGAACGGCAACCGTCGCGGCGTTGGTTGACGATCTGGCCGCCACGTTCAACGCGCCGCGCGAGCGCGTGCTGGCCGACGTCAAGACCTTGCTCGGCGCACTTGCCGACAAGCAGTTGCTGGAGCTGTGACATTGACGTTGTGAGATTGGAGTTGTGAAATGGCCGCCGGAAACGGACAGGTGCTCTACAAGCCGCTCGGACTGCTGGCGGAATTGACCCACCGTTGCCCGCTCGGCTGTCCTTATTGCTCAAATCCGGTCCAACTCGACCGCCGCTCGGATGAACTCGACACGGAGACGTGGACCCGCGTGTTCCGCGAGGCGGCCGCGCTCGGCGTGTTGCAGGTGCACCTGTCCGGCGGCGAGCCATGCGCGCGCCGCGATATCGCCGCGCTCGTCGCCGCCGCCAATGCCGCGCCGCTTTACACCAATCTGATCACCTCGGGCGTCGGCGTCAGCAACGAGACGCTGGCCGCGTTGGCCGACGCCGGGCTCGACCATGTCCAGATCTCGATCCAGGACAGCCAGGCCGCCTCGGCCGACGTGATCGCCGGTTATAAAGGCGCCTATCAACGCAAAAACGCACTTGCCGCCGAGACTGTCCGGCTCGGGCTGGCGCTGACCATCAACATGGTGGTGCACCGCGCCAATATCGAGCGCATCGAGGAGATGGTCGATCAGGCCCTGCAGCTCGGCGCCGGCCGCATCGAGATCGCCCATGTGCAGTATTACGGCTGGGCGATGAAAAACCGGGCCGCGCTGATGCCGACCCGCGCCCAGGTCGAAGCCGCGGTCGAACGCGTCGAGGCGTTGCGTAACAAGCATCACGGCCGCATCGTTATCGATGCCGTGGTGCCGGATTATTACGCCCGCTTCCCCAAGCCCTGTGTCGGCGGCTGGGGCCGACGCTCGATGAATGTCACGCCGTCGGGTCGCGTCCTGCCGTGCCATGCCGCCGAGGTTATTCCCGACCTGGAATTCTGGTCGGTGCGCGACCACTCGCTGCAGGACATCTGGCAGGATTCGCCGGCCTTCAACGCCTTTCGCGGCACCGATTGGATGGAGGAGCCCTGCGCCAGTTGCGCTCGCCGCGAGCAGGATTTCGGCGGCTGCCGCTGCCAGGCTTTTCTGCTGACCGGCGATGCGCGTGCGGCCGACCCGGTGTGTCACCTTGCGCCCCGGCATGGCTTGATGGCGGAGCTGGTGGAGACACAAGCCGACACGGCTTATGTCTATCGGCGCTAAGACATTCGCAAAGAAATCGAACGCACGGAAAATTCCGCAGTTGGTTCAAAGCACCGATGGATCAAAGCGCGAGTGGATCAGGCCCGGCGCGATTAAATTCAGCACTAAGGAAATTAAAGGGCGGCGATGTACGTAACAGTGCGTCGCACGCGAATAATATATTCCACGTGCCGCGACAAGCGGATGCTCTCGCGCCAATCAATCGTCGATCTTATCAATCGTCAATCTTACTGCCCGCCCGCCGGCTCAAACAGCTATGCGCCACCTTACGGCACCGCACCGCTTTGACGTCGGCGAGTGGGCAGTTTTGTTCGACGAGATCAGAATTCGGCCGGCAGATAGCCGTTGATTTCGAGGCCGATGCAAATCTCAACCAAGGTTGGCGTTGTCCACGTCATCGGATATCTCCTCATTCGTTTCATTCCCTGTCGCCATGCGACGACTGTAATCTTGCCCGATTGCATACTTGCGCACAAGTTGTATCTTTGCCCACCACACGGGTTCCCAAAAGGCGTGCCCATCGGGCCTTGGCATCAACATCACGCGTGCGCCGCAACGCCAGGCCATCTGTTTGATAAAATGATTCAAATGGATGCGAGCGCGGCCAGCGCCGCCGCCGGCGCACTCGCCGACGCCGCCGCGCGAACATCCGGGGCGGCATCCAGCACAGTGTCGAAATCGACGGTGTTGCGTCCGAGCCGTTGCGCCACGCGCCGCAACACAGCGCAACCAACGCCGGCTGTTACGACAGCTGCGTCGGCTGGTAGTCGGCCTTGCGACAACACCAGCATAGCGCCATCGGTAACGGCGCGGATCTGCGCTTCGGCAAACCATTGGGCCAGTGCCGTCCAAGCAGCCGGATCGGCATCGTCCGCATCATGGCCGACCATGCGTGCGAGCCGCGCCCGCGACGCGGTCACGGTCTTGTCCCGTCCGTCCGCCGTCGGCATTTGATCAGCATCTTCCGGCAGCGTACCGAGTACACGGTGCACGTCGGCCATATTGGCGAAATTCTCCTTGATCAGTTCCGTCCAGCGGCCGGCGAAAGGTGCGCGCGCAGTGCTCGCCATCAGGAAACCGCGCACCAGCCCAGTATAAATCAATTCGCCGGAACTAAGCCGCTCGGCGTCGCTATAGCCGCAGCCGGCAACCGCGCCATCGACCACCGGGATGATATCGGTCGTGGTCGAGCCCATGTCCATAAACAGCGCCGAACCGAGCTTCTTGCCGACCAGCGAAGCGCTGGCGAACCAGTTGGCGGACGCGATATCGGCGACGTGTTGGACGGCTTCCGACGGCTCGACGAACCCGGCGCGGCCGGCATAAATCGTGATCGATGCCGGTGAAAGTTCGTGCACCGCCGCCTCGGTGAGGCACGTCACGCCTTCGGCCCGCGACGCAAAGGTATCCGCCAGTTCGCCGGTCATGGTGACCGCGTGGCGATCGGCCAAGCCGATGCGTGCCTTGGCCTCGGCAAAAGATTGCGCCAACCGGTCCAGCCCGAAGCGCAGCGGCGACGCCACCTGTACCACATCGACGATGCGGCCATTTTCGGCCCGCGCCGCCTTGAGATGGGCGCCGCCGATATCCCACCCGATTACGACGGCCATCGGATTGTCCTGTATTTTCTTCGCACGACCGTCACAATAAACGCTGTTGTGGCGATCCCCGCAACGCCGGCAGGAACGGATAGGAGCCAAATGAACGTTATTCCGGTTATCGACCTTAAGGGCGGCACGGTGGTGCACGCCCGGCTAGGGCAGCGCGATCTGTACCGGCCGATCGAAACGCCGTTGGCGGCCACCAGCGATCCAGTCGACGTCACGAAAGGGCTTTTATCGGTCTTTCCGTTTGCAACGCTCTATATCGCCGATCTCGACGCCATCGCTGGAACGGGTGACAACCGCGCCGCTCTGCGGCGCATTCAGGCGGCCTTTCCGCAGCTGACGCTCTGGGTCGACGGCGGCATCGCAGACTTGAGCGCGGCCACCGATTGGCTCGCCGCCGGTCTCGGGCATCTGGTGCTCGGCAGCGAAAGCCAGGACAACGCGGCCATCGTCAGGCACTTCGCCGCCGATCCGCGCATCGTGCTGTCGCTCGATTTTCGCGGCGACGCGTTCCAAGGACCGCCGGAATTGCGGCTTGAAACGCAAAGCTGGCCGCGACGCGTCATCGTCATGACGCTCGATCGTGTCGGCAGCCATGCCGGCCCCGATCTCGACCGGCTGCGCGCGATTAAAGCCGGCGGCACGGAGGTTTATGCCGCCGGCGGGGTCCGCGACGCCGCCGATTTGCAGGCGCTTGAGGACAGCGGCATCGCTGGCGCGCTGGTGGCCTCAAGCCTGCACAATGGCCGCATCACGGCCAACGATCTGCGCCGGTTGGATGGCTCTATCGAACAGCGCAATCCGCCGCGTCGCTGACGCAGCCAACAACGATATCTGCCGCGCGTCGATGTCGGCGCGCCAACAAAGCGTCAACCAAGGAGCCGCCGATGGCGACCCCCTGCCCGGTCATTGCAAGCCCAGCATCCTGGCCAACCGGCGAAGGAGACTTTCCGAAGGCGCGGAAGGCGTGCCCTCCTCGCGGCGGCTTCCTTCCTAAGCAGCGAATGGATGCTTGGCGGAGTCGCGCTTGGCGATCACTTCAGCCACCTTCGGCTCGCCGGCAACCGCGCGGGCGAGTGCTTCCTTGGTGGCTTTGTAATTGTATTCCTGGATCTTCTTGTCGTCCTCGGCTTCCCAATGGATGAAGACGCCGACGCAGATGAACAGGTTATCGGCCTCGTCCTGCGGCACGACGCCCTCGGCGAGGCTGTCGGCCACCGCCTTGGCGACCGCATGTTGCGCCGGGCCGAACATCTGGACCGCCTGTTTGGCGCCTTTGATCGTAACCTTGTTGAACATCACGGTCGCCGGCTTGCACAGCAGGTTCGGCGCAATCACCGCCAACAGCGAGGTGAAGCCGTCCTTGTTGTTGGTCAAGCAGTTGGCGAAGGCTGCTTCGGCGGCGCTGCCGCGCGGCCCAATCAGGAGGTCGATATGCGCGACCTCATTGCCTTCACCAACCAGAGATTCTCCGACGCATAGTCCGGTAATTTTCGCCATCGCCATCTCCTCCCAAGGAAAATTATAAACATTCACCGAACGCCAAGCTCAGCGCTCGGTCGAACGGCTATCCTTGTTGACAGCGCCCAAGCCAAGTCGGCCGGACCGGTTTGCCAGATAGCGGCAGAGTTGTCTCTGCCCGACAAGTCAACCACTGTTGAGCGGTCTCGGCAAGATGCCATGAAGCCGATCGGCAAAAAGTGTTGCCACCGTCAGGTCGGCGCTGGTGCCGGGATTGATGCCGCCAGCTTTGAGCTCGGCGTCCCAGGCGAGAAGCTCAGGCAGAACATCGTCGAGACGGCGTGCCGCCGACACCCGCGCCTGCCATTGCGATGCCTGCCGGCGTATTTGTTCCGCGACCGCCGCGCCGTGCTTGCGCAGGATGTGGCTGTCGGGAAAGGCCGCCAGGAAGCCGAGATAGGTTGCCAGCACCGCGACGCGCCGGTCGGAACTTGCCGCCAGCAGCGGCATGCCGACATCGAAAACATCGGCGAAATCAGTGACGTATTGCCGGGCGATACGGTCGCGATCGGCCGCTTCGGCCATCGCGTCACGCAGGCCGACCGTTGCCGGCGCGTGCACATCGTGCCGTGCCACATGTCCAAGACCGCCCGGCGCGGCGTGCGCAATGGCGCGGAACGCCAGCGTTGCGTCCTCAACATTCAACGCCTGTAATATTCGCGCCAGCGCCAACCGCAGATCGCCCGGCTGCGACTCAGCCGCCGCTGCCAAGGGCGCGCACAACAGAACGATGCCGAGATTGGTGTTGGCACCGGCGGCAGCGAAACTGGCCTCGACCGCGCCGAGGATGCGGGTGCCCACCCTGCGCCCCCACCGCTGTCAGCGGCCCGGCCGCGGCTTGCGCGCTGCGCTCAAAGTCGGCCGCCGTCATGCCATGGCCGTCGGCAAAAACGTGGACATTGCCGGGCTTTGGCGCCGTCAGTTCATCGCGGCAGGCCTGTTCGAACGCGTTAGCGATCCGCTTAGTCCAGGTAGCGGATGGCAGACTTTCAGACACAACGCCGTGCCGATTTTGGCAGCGCGGCGACAAGATCACCGGCCAGCACCGCTGCGATGTCGATGCGCGTGGTGCGCTGCAAACCCGACCAGGCCGGCATGCTGTTGACTTCCAGCACAGTCGGCCGCCCTTCGCCATCCAGAATGATATCGACACCGGCAAAATCGGCACCGACCGCCGCGGCGGCAGCCACGGCCAGATCTGCCATCACGTTGTCGGCCACGGCGGCGACCGGCTTACCGCCGCGCTTCACATTGGTGATCCAGTGGGCGGAATGCCGCATCATGGCGGCGACCACGCGCCCTTGCGACACCAGCACGCGGAAATCGTGGAAGCCGTTGCGCTCGATCCCGACAAAGCGCTGCAAATAATAAACCCCGGCCATTTCGGCGGGCGCAGGCAGATCGTCCGGTTCGCGGATCAACCGCAAACCCCGCCCTTGTGAGCCGAACAGAGGCTTGAGGACCAACGGCCCGGCTTCGCGCCGGACGATCTTCGCAGCCTCATCACGCGACTCGGTCGCCCAGGTCGGCGGCGTCGGAATGCCGACGCGCGCCAAAAGAAAGCTCGTCGTCGATTTGTCGACGCAGCGCTCGATGGCGCGCGCGCTGTTCCACACCGGCACGCCGATCTCGGCGAGCGCATGCAGGATACCGAGCCGCAGCGTCACAGCCTCGAAGCTACCGCCCGCCAGCGTGCGAACCAGAACGGCGTCGGGCAGACCGGCGCCAAACCCGGCCAGGCGCAAGCCGCTTGCAACGCCCGTGTCGATGCCGCTGTCCGGCAGCAGCAGCACCTGCGCCCGCGCGCCCAATGCCGCAAACGCCTTGGTCAGCGCACGCGCGTGGCCGTCGTCGCGGTCGCTGACCAGCGCGATGGTCAGCGGCGGTACCGCGGGCTGGCGTGCGGCGTTGAGCGCGGGGACATCAGGAGAATGAGGCATCAAGCAGTCCGAGGTTGAGGTGACCGGCGTGAAAGCTTTCGCCCGATTCCAACGCCGTCACCGTCACTTGCGCCGGACTGAACAACATCGGATCGATGGCGTAGAAATCGCCCTTGAAGCGCTTGAATGTCTCGGCGAAAGGCTGGCCGTAATCGCGCGAATTCACGCATGGCAATTGCTCGGCCAGCGTGCGCGCGGCGGCGGCCGGCCCGGTCACCATGAGATGCACCCGGCCGGCATAGATGATGGCGTCATTAGTGCGGCCCATGGCGGTGACAAAATCAGGATGCGGCGGCGCCAGCGGCGCCGCGCCCATGCCTTCGACAATGCACTCGAGCGGGAATTTCAATTCGTGCGCCTTGTGCATCGCCACTTCGAGCACGCGCGCCACAATCTGCGTAGCGCCGGCAAGACTTTGGGTCGGCGCATAGAGGACGGTCAACTTATCGGCCGCAAGCCCGCAAGCGCTTGCCACCCGGTCCACCACCGGCGTCGGCGGCGGCAGCGCGCTTTCCATTACCAGCGCGGCGCTGGTCGCCTTGTCGCGATAGCTTAGCGCTTCGAACAACGGTTCGGTGCGCGCCAGCGCGCGCGCCGGCCCCGAGCCGAGAGCAAAGAAGGCATCCTTGCCTTCGCCCTCGGCGAGACGCCAGCCGGCATATTGGCTGGCAAGACAAGCAACGACCGGATTGGCCGAATAGACCAGCAAGGTCCACGGCCAGCGCGGCGTCGCGGCGCTGGCTGTCACTTGCACGGAGCCAAGACCGCCCATGCAGATTTCCGCCAGGCGCAGGCCGGCGGCAATACTGCCCGGCACGCCGGTGCCGGCGTCGATCAGCGTTTCGCCACGCGTGCCCTGCTTGACGCCGATCTTGAGCTCGGCGGCATCGGCTTTGAGCTTGTCGACGAGCGCGGCCGCGCGGGTGTTCACGCTGAGAGCGGGTGCGGTCATGGCACGATTGCCCCGACCATGACGTGAATTTGCGCCACGCGATCCTCGACCAGCCGCTTTGCCTGCGCGGCCGTGGCGGCGCGAGCAAAAACCGAACACAAGGGGCCGTCGGCTTTGACGCCGCTGCCGGCCACCGGCAGGTCGGCGGCCCAATCCGGCCAATCGAACGCCGGTATCGCTTCGATGTCGCGTTGCGCATAGACGATGGCGCCGGCCATCGCGCCATCGAACGTCGGCGCTTGCGCCGGCAGAGTGCCGGCACAGGCGTCGCAATGCAGCGCGAACAGCGATGCGTCATCCGGTTCGAACAGATCGAAGCTCGCGCCCGGCCGTGGATTGATCTCCAGCAGATGAAAGGCGTCGCGATCGACCAGGAAGTCGGCGCTGTTGACGCCGACAAGCGGCACGGCGGCGACAAGCCGTTCAATCGCCGCGGTCATCGCCTGCATCACCGCGCCGCTCAACGCGGCGGGACGAACCGCGCCACCATAGCGAAACGGATAGCGTGGTGTCGGCGACGACCATTGGGCGCTGAAGCCAAGCACCATCACGCGGCGGCCATCGCCGAGTACCAAAGCAGATACCGGCTCGCCGCCGACCCGGCGCTGGAAATAAACATCCGCGCCCATCTTTCGGCCATCATCGGCCGGCCGAACGTGCAGTCCACCGGCGCCGCCGGCGCGCTTGACCAACCATCCGGCTTTATCGGCCGGTGGCGTGCGCGAGGTTTCTGGATGCGGAATGGCCGCGTGCGCGGCACAGCGCGGCGAAAGCCAACGGATCCTTGAGTCGGCTGACGGTCGCCGCGCTGTTGCCGATGAGCGGCCAGCGCTGGGCGATGCCGCGCGAGCATATCGGCGCGGTCCTCGAAACCCGTGCCGCAAACGATGCCAATCGGATGGTGCGCCGCCGCCAAGCCATCAAGCGCGGCGATCACTTTTTCGGCATCGACCGGGCGATCGAGCAAACCGACCCGCGCATGGGCAGCGGCGGCGCTGAGCGTATCCTGATCGCCGAACGCGTCCGCCACCAACGGCACATAGCCGCCACGCCGCGCGGAGGCGGCCAGCGCTCGGCCCGAGGCGGCGGCGATCAGCACCGGCTTCCCCCTATCCATTGAGCTCGCGCGCGAGCACGAAGGCGTCGCGGAAATCCAGGCTGAGCGGCTTGGATGCCTCGATCATCTTCCGGAACAATCCGAATTCGGTTTTGTATTTGATGTTGCCGATGGCGAGCGGGCCGATGCCCACCGCGCCATGCGCGTTCAGCGCGGCGCCGTTCGCCATCATGTCCAGCCCTTCGACGCCCGGCGGCGGCACGGCGTTGATGTCTGCGCCAATCAACAGATTTTTGGCGGCATCGAGCTGCGCGCGCGACAGGATCTGCACGCCGGCCCGGCCCGCGCACAAGGCGACGTCGGCCGCCGCCAAGATGCCGGATATCTTATCGGCGTCGCTGCCGTCGGCGGCGGCGGCATCGACACCGAAACGCGTCTTGATTTCAGCCGCGCCATCGGTCACGCGCTTGATGCCGTCATAGCCGACCAACGTCACCTTGGCGCCTTCCAGCGCCGCGATCACCGCGGCGGTAAAGCCGACCACGCCGGTGGCGCCGAACACCGCGATGCGAATGCCTTTCAGATCGCGTTTATGCTTGTCGCGCAACAACTTCTCAACGCAGGCGACCATGGCGGCGGCGGTCGTAAACGAACCCGCCGGATCGACGAAAAACGAAATACCGAACGGCGGTACCAGCGCTTTTTTGGCGCCGGCCAGCATGTCGAGCGCCAACGCCGCTTGCTTGCCGCCAATAAACACCGCGGTCTTGGTGCCGATCTTTGGCGCCCGCGAAAACATCGCGTCCTGCACGAGGCCCTGCACTTCGCCGATCGTCACTTCGGTATAGGGCACCACCGCATCATAACCGGCATCCAGCGCCATATTGACGTCGAACGGACTCATGTGCCGCAACGGCGTTATCATGTGCAGGATGTGTTTATCGGCCATGACCGTCTCCCGGCGGCGCTTACTGATCCGGCAGCGCGGCGATGACATCCTCTGCCATCGTCGCGCCGCGATTGAGCCCCTTGCAACACCGAATGTCCAGCCCCCGGCACGCCGGATGCTTGCGCGCCAATGTAACAAGCCGTTCCGCTCTGTCTTGCGATGCGACAAAAGCAAAGCCTGTCGGCCCCCAAGAACTCTGCCCAATACCACACGCACCTTCTGCTTCAAGCAATTCAAGCGCGGCAGCGACAGCGGAACTTGTGAATGCGTGTCCGCCTTGCAGCGGCGCGAAGAAAGCACCGAGACGCATTTGCATGTCATTGATCGCAGACGCAAAAGCACCGAGATCGGTTTCCGCCAGGGCCGGCAGTGCCTTCATCAGCACAAGCCGGCAAATCGCGGCGGCGTCGGTGGCCGGAAACGGCGGCAAGCGGGCGAAGGCCGCGGTTTCCGGCTCGCCATGCACGCCGGTGCGGGCGGGATCGAGCACCAGCAAGATGCGCCAATGCTCCGGAAACGGCAGTCGCGCAATAATCGGCGGCGCCTGTGTCGCCGGCCCTCGCCCGCCATCGACGACAACACCACCGCTGTCGAAAAGCCCAATGCCAACGCCGGAACGGCCGCCACGTCCCAACTTGACCGCATCGCCGCGAATATCGAGCGGCAAACCGTGCAGACGGCGAATGCCGGCGGCAAGCGCGAGCGCGAGTTGCGTGCCGGAACCGAGACCGGCGTGGCTGGGCACGGCCTCTTCAATGCGCACGCGGTGGCCGCCACGCAACCCGAGACGTCTCACACAGCCGATCGACATAGCACCGGGCGCGTTCGCTATCGGCGCCAATCACTTGCGTCTGTGTCGCCGACGCGATGTTAATCCTTGTCTGTAAGCCGCTAATGGCAAGACCGATACTGCCGTAAACGCGGCCCAAGCCGCCATTGAGATCCAAAAACCCGAGATGCAGCCGGGCCGGAACTGTGACGGTGATACTGTCTGGCCGCCTGTTCAACCGCTTACTCCCGGACTTCGAACAACAACGGGGTTTATCAATTACCAAATCCGGGACTAGACTGCGGCACTTGGACGTGATTGGCAATCGCGAAACTTTTGGCGAATGCGAAAGGTTCACACATCATGGCAGCCGAACCGATCAAAGAACGCACCTATACCGACGATGAGATCAAGGCGCGCCTCGGCCGCGACTTACCCCATTGGCATTTCGAAGGCGGCTGGATTCGCCGTAAGTACCGCACCAATAGCTGGAAAGGTACGCTGATGGTGATCAACACTGTCGGCCATCTCGCCGAAGCGGCCTGGCATCATCCCGACATCACGGCGTCTTATGCCTGGGTCGAAGTGCGGCTGCAGAACCACGCCGCCAAAGGCATCACCGACAAGGACTTCGCACTGGCGAAGAAGATCGAAGACGTGATTCAGTGGCAACCGGCTCAGGAAGGCGGCGCACTCGAGGGCACGCCGAAAGACGACCAGCGCTTCGCCTATATCAAATACGACAAATAAATTTAATTTGACCCGGCCCTGTCACGCCGGGCGAAAAGGAACGGGCATGGCTGAGGCTTGGATAGGCGGGCGCGCGGCACCGCTGCCCGCCGCGATCGCGGCAGCCGCTACGCTTTTGGCGAACAGCCGGATGCCGGTAATCGCCGGCCTCGGTACCGATGTCGCCGGTGCGCGCGCCGCCATCGCCTTGGCGCGGCAGCGTCGGCGGTGCCATCGATCACATGCATTCGGCGGCGCTGTTGCGCAATCTCGACGTGATGCGGGCCGGCGGCATGATGGTGACAACGCCGAACGAAGCCAGGCTGCGCGCCGATATGTTGTTGATGGTCGGGCCCGGATTGATCGAGGCCTGGCCCGATCTGCCGGCGCGGCTGTTGGCGCAGGCAAACCGCCGTGTGATCTGGCTGGGCTCCGGATCCGGCGTCGCACAGAAGGGCATCGACTTCATTGGCGACGATCCGGCCGATCTGCCTGTGCTGCTGGCGGCCTTGCGCGCGCGTTGCGCCGGACGGCCTGTCGCGCCAACGACCGTTACTTCGGCAGCGATCGACGCGCTCGCCGCCGATCTTAAAGCGGCGCGATTCGGCGTCGCTGTATGGTCGGCGGCCACGCTCGATGGCCTCAGCATCGAGATGCTGTGCGGGCTGGTGAACGATCTCAACGAGGCCACCCGTTTTTCCGGCCTACCGCTGGCGCCGCGTGACAATGCCGCGGCGGTGCTGCAAGTCAGCGGTTGGACCACCGGCTTCCCCCTGCGCACGGGCTTCGCGCGCGGATACGCGGAACACGACACGTGGCGCTTCGATGCCGCGCGTCTCATCGACAGCGGCGAAGCTGACTGCGCCGTCTGGATTTCCGCCTACAACACGGTGCGGCCGACCTGGACGCGCGAGGTTCCCTTGATCGCCTTGACGACAGAGGCCGATGGAATCCCGGCCCAAGTCGCCATCACCGTCGGCCGCCCCGGCATCGATCACGACGCCGTCGACTATTGGCCGGCAACCGGAACCCTGGCGGCGGTGCATGCCAGCAAGCCGGCCGGCAAAATCTCGGTTGCCGATGCCGTTACCGAAATTGCGGCGGCGTTGCCGGAGGCACCGCCATGCTGATCCGGCTCAAAGGCGGTCGCGTCATCGATCCGGCTCATGGCCGCGACGCTGTCGGTGATCTTTTCATCCGCGACGGCCGCGTTGCCGAGGCGCCGCCCGGTGGCCAAGCCGACGAAACCCATGACGTTTCCGGCCAAATCGTGATGGCCGGCGCCATCGACATCCATTCCCACATTGCCGGCAACAACGAGACCCTTGGCCGCCTGCTGCAGCCGGAACAGCGCAACGCCGCCGAATTCTCTCATCCGGGCCACGCGCCGCAGCCGAGCGGCGCCTGGAACACGCAGGAGACCGGCGAACTTTATGCGACGATGGGCTTTACCACCGTGGTCGAGCCGGCGGTGCTGCCCCATCACGCGCTGCAAGCGCATCTCGAACTCGCCGACATCCCGTTCATCGACAAAGCGGCGCTGACGGTGCTGGGCAATGACGATTTCCTGCTCGGCCTGCTGCGGCAAAACGAAGGCCGCGACGCAATGCGCGACTATGTCGCCTGGAGCTTGGCCCAATCACGCGGCCTCGGCATCAAGGTGATCAACGCCGGCGGTGCGGAAGCTTTCAAGGATAACATCCGCTCGTTCTCGCTCGACGATGAGGTGCCGGGCTATGGCGTTTCGTCGCGCGCCATCGTCAAGGCGTTGCAGCTCGCCGTGCACGAACTCGGCCTACCGCATCCGCTGCATGTCCATTGCAACAATCTCGGGCTTGGCCGGCAATGTCGAAACCGCGCTCGCCACCATCGAGGCGGCGGAAGATCTGCCGCTCCATCTCGCCCATTTGCAGTTCTACGCTTACGGCAAAGACGGCCCGCGCGGCTTCTCCTCGGCCGCCGCGCGCCTGGCCGACGCCGTCAACGCCGCCAAAAGCGTGACCGTCGATGTCGGCCAGGTGATGTTCGGGCAGACGGTCACCATTTCCTGCGACGTGCTGCGCCAGTTCAACGCGCGCAAAGGGGCGCGGCCCAAAAAATGGCTGATCGTCGACGGCGACGCCAATGGCGCAGGCATCGTTGCCTATGACTACCGCCGCAACGATTTCTACAACGCCGTGCAATGGGCGGCCGGGCTCGAACTATTCCTGCTCACCAACGACCCATGGCGGGTGTTCTTCACCACCGACCACCCAATGGCGCGCCGTTCACCGCCTATCCCGATATTCTCGCGCTGCTGATGGACCGCGACCTACGCGCCCAATGGATCGCAACGCTGCCGCCGGACGCGATGGCGGTGACCACCCTGCCCGCGATTGCGCGGGAATATACACTTGTCGACATCGCCACCATGACCCGCGCCGCGCCGGCTAGGCTGCTCGGCCTCAAGGACCGCGGCCATCTCGCGCCCGGCGCGGTCGCCGACATCGCGGTCTACGCCCCCGGCCGCGACAAGGCCAAGATGTTCCGCGAGGCCGCGCTGGTGTTCAAGAACGGCGAATTGATCGTGCGCGACGGCCAAGTGCTGCGCCCGACCTATGGCCGCGCGCTCAATGTGCGGCCTGAAAGCGAGCGAGCAATCGCGCGCCGCATGCGCGACTATTACGACCAGCGTTATGGACTGCCGCCCGATTTTCTCAGCGTTCCGGAATCGGCGATTGACCGGCCGCAACCGTTCGAAACCGTGCCATGCAACAGCTGACCGTCAACGGGATCCGCATCGACGACACCTTTGCCGAAGCCTTCGGCATGCGGGCGACCGCTTTGGTCATCACGGCCAATAGTGTCGATTGGGCCCGCCAGCCGGCGGTGACCATGACCGGTTTCGCCACCTCGGTGATCGGCTGCGGCTGCGAGGCCGGCATCGACCGCGAACTTTCGCCCGACGAGACGCCGGACGGACGGCCCGGGATGCGCGTGCTGCTGTTCGCGATGTCGACCGGCGAATTGCAGAAGCAGCTACAAAACCGCGTCGGCCAATGCGTGCTCACCAGCGCGGGTTCGGCCTGCTATGCCGGGCTTGACGGCAATGAGACCCTCAAACTCGGTAATGCGCTGCGGTTCTTCGGCGACGGCTGGCAAATCGCGAAGCGCCACGGCGACAAACGCTACTGGCGCGTCCCGGTCATGGACGGCGAATTCGTTTGCGAGGCGACCACCGGCCTCACCAAGCAGGCGGTCGGCGGCGGCAATCTGATCGTGATGGGCGCCAGCACGCAGACGACATTGGCCGCCGCCGAAGCCGCGGTCGCGGCGATCCATGGCGTGCCGGATGCGATCATGCCGTTCCCGGGTGGCATCGCCCGCTCCGGCTCCAAGGTCGGTTCGAAATACAAAGGCGCCAGCGCCTCGACCAACGACGCCTATTGCCCGACGCTGAAGGGCGCGGTGGCGAGCGAACTCGACGCCGATATTGCGTCGGTGCTGGAGATCGTCATCGACGGCTTGACCTCCGACGCCGTCGCCGACGCGATGCGCGCCGGCATCGCCGCGGTTCTGAAGCTCGGGCCGCAAAAAGGCGCCCTGCGCATCGGCGCCGGCAATTACGGCGGCAAGCTTGGCCCCCACCATTACCGGCTCAAGGACCTGCTGCCATGAGCGCGCTGTTGTTCACCTTGCGGGACACGCCCGCCCAGAGGCTCGATCTGGCGCCGCTGACGCCGGAGCGGTTGGCCGGCATGAGCGAACGTGACATCGGCAAAATCGAACTGCAGACCACGCGCGTGCGCGTCTGCGTTGGCGACGTGTTTGCGCTGCGCATGGGCGACACCGAACAAGTCCAATTCGACGGCGGCAGTGAGCGTTTCGACCGCGTCGGCCATGGCATGAGCCACGGCACGCTTCACGTTGACGGCGATGTTGGTATCGAGGCCGGGCGCACGATGCGCGGCGGCAAGCTCACCATCGGCGGGAATGCCGGGCCTTTCGCCGGCTCCGGCATGAAGGGCGGCACCCTCGAGATTGCCGGCAATGCCGGCGAGCAACTCGGCGGACCGCGCGCCGGTGAAATGGCCGGTATGCGCGGCGGCGTCATCGTCGTGCGCGGCAATGTCGGAGCACGCGTCGGCGACCGCATGCGCCGCGGCGCGATCATCGTCGAGGGCGAGGCCGGTGCTTATGCCGGCAGCCGCATGATCGCCGGTAGCCTGATCGTGGGCGGTCGGGCCGGCGCCCTGCCCGGCTACCTGATGGCGCGCGGTACGCTGGTCCTGGTCGACGGCTGCGCCGGCCTGTCACCGACTTTCGCCGATTGCGGCGTCCACGACTTGGTGGCCAACACTCTGATGGCCAGTTTCATCCAACCGCATAGTACCGAGCTTGCCGCGCGGATGCGCCAACCGTGGCAGCGCCTTACCGGCGACTTGGCGGCGCTGGGCAAAGGCGAAATATTCTATCCGCCGGCTCTGAACCAGCCTTGCCAGACCGGCGTTGTTGGGTGTGAATCGGCGCCGTCTCCCACGGAGCTAGACCGCCATGGGCTTCATCGAATTGGTGTTTACCGTCTGCGCGCTTGCCAATCCCGCGCATTGCGAGGTCCGGCACCTGAGCTACGCGTCCGGTCAATCGACATGGCAATGCGCAATGGCCGCGCCGCCTTATATCGCGCAATGGATCGGCGAGCACCCGAAATGGATCGCCGTGCGCTGGCATTGCGAATATCCCGGGCGGCAGAAATCGGCGTGATCGCTTATTTGCCGCAATCGGTCAGCTGCTTTTCCTCGATGGTGAAGATGCCGCCGTCCTTGATCTCGACATTGCGGACCACGCAGACGCGGCCGGTCTTGTCGGCGAGTTTTGCGTCGTAACGGCCCGACGATATGCCGACGATACGCAGGCGTTCGTCATGATCGACCGTGCCGTCGCGGTCGTTCTTGCACTGATCGGGGCCCCAGGCGTCCTTGCCGGGCGGCGATAATTGAAAGTGGGTCACGGTGTAGAGCGTCAGGTTCCAGAAGCGCGTGGGTTTCTGCGCCACGGCACTCGCGCTCATTGACGCAAGCACCACGGCGGCGATCGGAAGCAGTCGCATCGCTATCCTCCCTGCCGGCCTGTGATTTACTCGCGCAGCAGCCGGTCCAGGTTGACAGCTTTGTCGAGATTGCGCGCACTCGCAAGACCGACCGGGTGCACAAGCCGGGCCGAGGCGACATCGGCCCCATCGAAATCGGCGCCCGTGACGTTCGCGCCGGTCAGATCGGCGCCGCCAAGATCGGCGCCGCGCAACGAGGCGCCGGACAGATCGGCCCGCTGCAACGACGCGAAAGAGAGATCGGCGCGCGCCAAATCGGCCTGGCGCAGATCGGCGCCGTCGAGCCGCGCCGATTTCAAGATGGCGTGGATCAAGCCCATCGACTGGTTTTTCATGTCGGCGGCCAGATTGGCACCCGCAAGGTTCGCCCCGACCAGACTCGCGCCGGTGAGATCCGCCGCAATGCGCGCGCCGGACAGATCGGCGCCGTCGAGCTTGGCGCGCAGCATCTGGGCGGCGAACAAATGCGCGTGTTTGAGACTGGCGCCGCTGAGGTCGGCCTCCAGCAGCCAGGCCTGATCGAGCACCGCGCCGTCGAGTTTGGCGCCGACGAGCTTTGTCTTGTTGAGAAGCGCGGCGCGAAACACGACGCCGCTCAGATCGAGCCCGGACAGATCGAGGCCAGACAGTTTTTTGGCCGTGAAGTCGGCGGGATGGCCGGGCGTCGCTGCAGCCACGCGCCGGGCAACCTCGGCGCGGGTCATCTCCGCCATCGTCATATCCGGCGACGTCAGATCGAGATAGCGCATCATGTCCTGCGCCATCGCCGGCCGCGCCATGACCAGCGCATTGAGCGCGAGCAAGCCGAGCGTCACCGATCTGCGCCTCATGACCGTTCTCCGTTTTGGGAGCCGGCCGGCATGTTAGGTCAACGACGGCGGGAACCGTTAATCACGGTGCCGTGTGACGCGCCGCAACAAGACGCCGCACCGCGCCCGGCAGATCGGCCATGGCGCGAATGACGAAATCGGCGCCGGCCGCGGCGAGCTTGGCGGCCAGTTCCGCATTGGCGTGGCTGGCGCCGGCAAAGCCGATGGCCACCATGCCAGCGGCGCGCGCCGCTTCGATGCCGAGAACCAAGTCCTCGATGACGATGCAGCCGGCGGGCGTCACGGCACAGCGTTGCGCCGCCAACAAAAACAAATCGGGCGCCGGCTTGCCGTTCTCGACCTGGTCGGCGCTGAACACGCGGTCGCCGAACAACGGCGCCAGACCGGTCACGTCGAGCGATAGGTGCAGCCGCTCCGGCGTCGACGACGACGCGACGCAACGCGCATAAGGCAGCACTTCGATCGCCGCCCTGACGCCGTCGACCGGCTGCAGTTCGCGCCGAAACCGGTCGAGCAGGTTCCGGCCCGCCTGCTCGGCAACATCCGGCGGGATCGGCGCCGGAAGCCGGGCTTCGATTTCGGCCAGAACGTCGCGCAAGCGCCGGCCGGAAAAAATCGTGAAGGCCTCTTCCAGGCTCATCGGACGGCCAAGAGATCGCCATCAAGTCGACGACCGCCTGGTGGGCGAGCACTTCGGAATCGACCAGCACGCCGTCGCAATCGAAGATCAGCAGCGTCATGCGCCGTGTCCGTTGATGCGCGTGGCGATGTCGGCGGTCATGCGCGCAATGTCCTGTTCCGACCGGGCGCGCCGCGGCAGCGCCAGCGGCACCTCGGCGACGACCCGCCCCGGCCTCGACGACAGCAGGAACACCCGGTCGCCAAGCCGCACGGCCTCTTCGAGGTCGTGGGTCACCAGCAGCGTGGTCATGGCATGGGATTCGACCAGCGTCACCAGCTGTTCGCGCAGGCGCGCGGCGAGCGCTTCGTCCAGCGACACAAACGGCTCATCGAGCAGCAGCAACGCCGGATCAACAGCGAAAGCGCGCGCGAGCGCCACCCGGCGCGCGAGCCCGAGCGACAACTCGCCGGGAAAATGGCCGCGATGGGCGTCGAGTTCGAGCACGCCGAACAGCGCGCTGAGTGCCGCCTCGGTCAGATCGGGCGCGACCAAACGAACGTTCTGCTCGACTGTCCGCCACGGCAGTAGCCGGGGTTCCTGAAACACCATCGCCAGCTTGCCTGCCGGCGCGCACCGGATCGTGCCGTCGAAATCGCGGTCGAGCCCGGCGATAATCTTGAGCATCGTGGTCTTGCCGCAGCCGGAGGGACCGACCAGCACGCCGACCTCGCTGGGCGCCAGCGTGAAGGCGACATCGCGCAACACGTCGAGCCGGTCGCCCGACGCCGCGGTAAACGCCTTGCGCGTAATGCGGACCTCAAGGGCTCCGGATTCGCCAGCGGGATGCGCGTCGTTCAAGGGGCTGCACCAGTAAGGTTTCGATCGCGAGTATGACGATGACGAAGGTCAGCGCATAGGCAAGGATGAGGGTCACGTCAAACAATTGGAAGGCGATGCCGATTTCGAAGCCGACACCATTCGGGCGGCCAAGCAATTCGACGACGAGCACGATCTTCCACACCAACGACAGGCCGGAGCGCGCCGCCGCTGCGATATAGGGCGCCAGCTGCGGCAGCACGACGTGGCGCAACGCTTTCCAGCGCGGCAAGGCGAAGACCTGCGCCATCTCGTCGAGACCGGGGTCGAGTGCGCGGGCGCCCTCGCGCACGGTCACGACGGCGTTAGGCAGTTTGTTGATGGCAACCGCCAGAATGCCGGCAATCTCGGTCAGCCCGCCCCAGATGAAGGCCAGCACGATGATGACCAGGGCCGGCAGGTTGAGCAGCACGATCAGCCACGGGTCACCGAGCCGATCGGCAAGTTTGACCCGGCCCATCAGCAGGCCGATTGCCGTACCGACAGCCATGGCCAGTGTGAAAGCGGCCAATACCCGCAGCAGTGTCACGCCGAGCTGGAAAAACAACTCGCCACTGCGCGCTTCGACGACAATGGCGGCCAACACGCGCGCCGGCCCCGGCAGCATTTGGGCGCCGGCAAACTGGGCGGCGATCCACCAGACCGCGACGAAGACGATGACCGAGACCAATCGAACCATGGAGTTGCTCACGGCATACCGGCTGGCCGATAATACGTGCCGGACGCGAGTTCTTTGCCGTCGCCAACCAAGGCCTTGCCGCCAAGCTTGGCGAGCACGCGATAGAGCGTGCGGGCGTCGGCCTCCTCCTCCGCCATTGGACGGTTTGGAATACCGGCACCGTAATAGCGACGATAGCTTGCGAGCGCGGTGCCGTCCTTCACATGAACCAACGGCGCGATCCGCTGCCATTCGGCGCCCGAGGTCGCCAGGATATGCTGGGCCTTACGGGTGACGGCCAGAAAGCGCACCACCGTGTCGGCGTGCGCCGCCGCCCAGGCATCATCGAAGACGTAGCCTATCATCGCCAGCGGGCCCTTTACCCCGAATTTCGGCAGCATGTCCTCAACGCCGATCAAACGGCGGTAGCCTTGCGTCTGCAACTGGACGCAGAGGTTCCAGAAATTCAGCATGGCATCGAGTTCACCCTGTCGCAGTTTGGCGGCGAGCAACGGCGGTGCGCCGTAGACGACATGCGCATCCTTCTTGAGATCGACGCCCTGCTGCTTGGCGAGCGCCTGCAACAGCAGCCAGCTCTTGTCGATCGGCCCACCGGCGACGCCGAGCGTCTTGCCTTTGAGGTCTGCAAGCGTGCGGATCGGCGCGTTGTCTTTGACCATGACGGCGCCGAGCGTGGTCGAATAAGGATAGAACACGAGCTTGGCGCCGAGATCGCGTTCGCGCGATACCCACAGCCAATCGGAAACGATGACATCTGCCGTACCGCCGCGCAGCGCAATCTTGCCGGCCTGCGGGCTGGCGAGTTCAAGCGTCTTGATGTCGAGCCCCGCCTGTTTGTCGAGATTGTGAGCGCGCACCACATCGAGCCCCCAGGCCACCGTTCCGGTTTTCTGGATTGCCATCCGGATCGTATCGGCAAACGCGCGCGGCGCGGCCAGCAGCAGGACGGCCACCAACACGACACGCCAACAGAGGGGAGCGATGCGAGAATTCCACATAGGCCTGTCCTCCCGATACAGAACGCAGCGTAATGTTTCTTAGACCCATCGCCGATTTCGTTTTCGGCATGATGCGCCGATCACGCTTCGGCAAAATGGGACAACACTGCGATGCTGACAAGCCCGCGCGCAAAATTCATATCGTTATTGCGTTGCGATACTCTTTCGGCCCGACGCACAACGAATTAACATTGGCCGAAGGGCGGCGCCGGCTGGAACATCGAGGAGAGCCATCAATGGGACATCGTGCATGGATGTGGGCCATTGGCCTGACGCTGGTCACAATCGCCGCGACCAAGCCGGTGGCCGGCACTGAGCTCAATGATTATCCGACCGAGGCGCGGGCCGACTATGTGTTTGCCTGCATGAAGTCGAACGGCGACACGCAGGTGGCGCTGCGGCAGTGTTCCTGTTCGATCGACGTAATCGCCTCGCTCCTGCCCTACAAGGGCTATGTCGAGGCACAGACAGTGCTTAGCTTGGCGCAGGTGCCCGGACGCTTCGGCGGCATGTTCCGGTCACCCGAACCGGCAAAGGCGGCCGTGAACAATTTACGGCGTGCCCAAGCGGAATCCGAAGTGCGTTGTTTTTAACTACATCGCCTGCGCCGGCCATTCGCCCTTGTAGACGTGCTTATCGGTATCAACCGCCTGTGCCCGGAACCGACCCGCTCCATTCGCCATGAAGCTGAAGCGAATGCTCGGGTTCTCCGAAATCGAAATGCCGCCTTCCATCGCGAAAATGAGTTCGTCGCCCTGCCAGACCTTCAGGTCATCGACAAAAAAGGCTGGCACGTAGAGATGCGAGATCTGATCCATCTGCAGGCCGGAATTGTTGGGATGGCGGACCATGATCTGCGCCTCGCGCAGCCTGCCCGCCGGCGAAGCATGAGCTGGCGCTTGTGGCGACGCGAACTGGCGAAACCTCATCTGGCCGATATCAACCTTGGCGGCGCTGGCGTCCTTAAGCGCGGGCGCCGAACAGCCGCCCGACGCCTTCACATAGGTCTTGACCATGTAAAGCTTGCCGTCGCTGAGCTCGGCGACGGCATGAACGTTGGTGTAAGAATTCACCCGCACCCGCGTCGAAATCGTACGAACGCCCGCCTGAGGTCCAAATTTGAAGGTCGCGGCCACCGGTGACGGGTTCTCGTCGATCACGATGGTGAGCCCCTTGACCTGGCGGGTATCGCCGGCCGGCAAGACCCGGCGCACCGTCAGCGGTACCACTGCCGCATCTTCGGCGCGATACGGCAGATCAAGTGCGATCACGCCGACGCCGTCGAGCAACGGCCGGTCGCGGAATATCTGGTGCGCCAGCCCCGGCCACGGGTCCTCGGTCACCGGCTGAGCGACACCGGCCGCGACGCCCCACCCCAAGATGGCAACGGCGATCGCGGCCGTCCAAACGGTGCTAAACTTGTTACGAGTCATGACCAGCCTCCTTCACCGGGATGGCATTCATGGCGTTGCCGCAGCTTCTCGCCGCCGCAAGCGCGCCGTCCGTCATTCCCATTCGAGTTCGGCATAAGCAGCCGTGGCGTTACGCGCATTATACGCTTTGAACAACTCCCAGCGATCACTTTCCGTGGCGCAGGCGGTGTTAACCGCCGCGGCCATCGTGGTGCCGCGTTTGATCGCGCCGCGCATCTCGCGCGCCAGGCAGCCTAAATAGCGCCGCTCGGGCTCAAGCCCCTGCGGCCATTGCGTTACCAATGGCCCATGCCCCGGCACGGCTTGCCGCGCCGGAATACGGGAAAGCCGGTCGAGATCGGTGAGCCAGCCGCGCAAGCTGCCATCGAGCACCGGCACATGGCGTACAAACAACAAATCGCCGGTAAACAGCGTCCCGGACCGGTGGTCCAACACCGTGAGGTCGTTGTCGGTATGCGCGGTCGGCCAAGCCGTCAGAATCAGGCGACGGTCGCCAAGGTCGATTTCGCGGGTATTCGTGACCGTTTGCGACGGCGCAATGATCTTCACCGCCGCCATCAAGGCGTCACCCATCGGCGCACGAAAATTCTTGAGATAGTAGGAACCGTGCGTCGCCAGGGCATTCGGCAGATTTTTGTGGCCGACAAAGACGACGCCGGCGCCAGCGAATGCCGCATTGCCGAAAACGTGGTCGGGATGCATGTGGGTATCGATCACATAGCGGACCGGCTTGTTTGTATGCGCACGAATAGCCGCCAGCAGTTCACGGCCTTCGCGCACGCTGCCGCCGGTGTCGATCACCGCCACCGAGTCGGAACCGACGATGAAGCCAATATTGGCAATGGCGCCTTCATTCGCGCGGTTCATCAGCGCCACGACGCCGAAGTGAACGAATACACCGGGCGCCACCTCACGCACAGGCAATGGCGAAACCGCTTCCTGCCCACCCGCCGCGCCGAGCCCGGCCGTGCTGATCAGCGCAACAAGCGCCGCGGCGACGACGTATAAACACACGCGATGTCGCTTATCGCGGTGTTTATTATGGTGAGCTATATCTCGGCCCAACATATAGCGCCCACCCTGATAGTTCGGCGGTAACGTCACATCCGGTTCCCTTCATTGCATCAAGCTGCACCGCACAACGTAATTACGGTTCCACGTGTACAATTTGAGGTTACATATTTTTTGTTGCGGTTCAAAAAATACCAGCTTACAGTTCGATACGGTTTCCGACTTCAAGGGCGTCAGTCTAACGGGAATGCTGGCGTTTCTTCGTAGGCAAGGCGGGGCATTGATCGAATTGCCCCAGATGCTTCGCTACGCTGTGACACGCTGTCGGAAGCTCTTCCCATAGCAACGGGTGCCGAGCAGGCACGAAGGTGCCGCTGTGTTCGGTCAACCCGCGACAATGTCGCAGGGAGGATACGGATGCGTAAATCATTGCTGATAGGATCCTGTATCGGCGCGTTAGCGGTCTTTTCCGCCACAGGCGCTTTTGCCAACGACGCTTTGCAAAAAATGTCGCAGAACCCAAAGGAATGGGTAATGCCGGCAGGCGACTACGCCAACACGCGCTTCTCAAAGCTCAATCAAATCACGGCCGCCAACGTCAATAAGCTGCAAGTGGCGTGGACCTTCTCGACCGGCGTTTTGCGCGGTCACGAAGGCGCACCGCTGGTGGTCGGCGACGTGATGTACGTGCACGGACCATTCCCGAACCCGGTCTTTGCGCTTGATCTCAATCACGACGGCAAGATCCTCTGGAAATACGAGCCGCGGCAGGACCCCAACGTCATCCCGGTGATGTGCTGCGATACGGTCAATCGCGGCTTGGCCTATAGCGATGGCAAGATCTTCCTGCATCAGGCCGACGATACGCTGGTCGCCCTCGACGCCAAGACCGGCAAGGTCGACTGGAGCGTGAAGAATGGCGACCCGAAAAAGGGCCAGACCGGCACGTCCGCGCCGCTGGTGGTCAAGGACAAGGTGCTGGTGGGCACGTCGGGTGGCGAATTCGGCGTCCAGTGCAGCATGACCGCTTATGACGTCAAAGACGGCAAGCGGGCGTGGAAGGCCTATTCGGAAGGCCCGGATAATCAGGTCTTGATCGATCCGGTCAAAACCACCGCGCTCGGCAAGCCGGTCGGCAAGGACTCCAGTCTGAAAACCTGGAAAGGCGATCAGTGGAAAATCGGCGGCGGCTGCACCTGGGGCTGGATCTCCTACGACCCGCAGCTCAACCTGGTCTATTACGGCTCCGGCAATCCCTCGACTTGGAACCCGAGTCAGCGTCCAGGCGACAACAAGTGGTCGATGACCATCTTCGCCCGCGATGCCGACACCGGTATGGCCAAGTGGGTCTATCAGATGACGCCGCACGACGAGTGGGACTATGACGGCGTCAACGAAATGATCCTCGCCGACGTTGATGTCGGCGGCACCACGCACAAGGCACTGGTTCATTTCGACCGCAACGGCTTCGGCTATACCCTTGATCGGACCAACGGTGACCTCTTGGTCGCCGACAAGTTCGACCCCAAGGTGAACTGGGCCAGCAAGATCGATATGGACAAAAACTCGAAGAACTATGGACGCCCAGTCCTGGTCGCCGCGTATTCGACCGAGAAGACCGACGTCAACCACAAGGGCATCTGCCCGGCGGCGCTCGGCTCCAAGGACGAACAACCGGCGGCCTATTCGCCGGACACCAAGCTGTTCTACGTGCCGACCAACCATGTCTGCATGGACTACGAACCGTTCCGCGTGTCCTACACCGCCGGCCAGCCCTATGTCGGGGCGACGCTGTCGATGTATCCGCCTCCGGGTGAAACCCATATGGGCAACTTCATCGCCTGGGACGCCGGCAAGGGCAAGATCGTGTGGTCGAACAAGGAGCAGTTCTCGGTCTGGTCCGGGGCGCTCGCGACCTCCGGCGGCGTGGTGTTCTACGGCACGCTGGAAGGTTATCTCAAGGCGGTCGACGCCAAGACGGGCAAGGAACTGTACAAGTTCAAGACCCCGTCCGGCATCATCGGCAACGTGATGACCTATGAGCATGGCGGCAAGCAGTACGTCGCCGTTCTCTCCGGCGTCGGCGGCTGGGCCGGGATCGGTCTCGCAGCCGGTCTGACCAAAGCCACCGACGGCCTCGGTGCGGTCGGCGGCTATGCCGCGCTGAGCCAGTACACCTCGCTCGGCGGTCAACTCACGGTGTTCGCCCTGCCCGGCAGCTGAAGTCGAAAGACTTGATGATCGAAAAGATGTGCCCGGCGCGCTTGTTGCAAAGCGCGCCGGGTGCGCCTCGGTCAATGTTCAGCAGCTTGTGTGCAGACGCGAAGAGGAAATCCCGTGAGACGAAACATTTTTGTTGCGGCCGCCATGGTCGCGGCCACACTTGCCTTCGGTCTTACTCACGCTTTGGCCGACGGCAGCGGCGACCCGAAAGCGGTCAAGAACGACGGCGGAAAATACTACGACAAGGATGGCAATCCGACCTTTCACATCGGCAGCGACGGCACCGTTGATTGGTCGACCTATTCCGGTTTTCGCCGCTATCACTCGGAATGCCATGTCTGCCACGGCCCCGACGGCGAAGGCTCAAGCTACGCCCCAGCGCTGAAGGATTCGCTCAAGGTGCTTAGTTACAGTGACTTCCTCGGAATCGTGGCCGGCGGGCGGCAGAACGTCAACACCGCCCAGGAAAACGTGATGCCGGCCTTCGGCACCAATCCGAATGTGATGTGTTATCTCGACGACATCTTTGTCTATCTGCGGGCGCGCGCCAATAACGCCATCCCGCGCGGCCGCCCGCCCAAGCACGAGGACAAACCGAAGGCGGCGGAGGCCGCCGAGAACAGTTGCATGGGACCGGCAAACTGACATTGGGCTTCGACCCCCGCACGGCCGAGCCCCACGCAACCGACGTTCAAACTGACGAGGCTAGCAACGAGGCCAACTGTGATTTTGCATACTCGATGGTGGGCTGGACTTGCCGCCTGCACCCTGGCAACTGCGCTGCTTCTTCCTCCCTCAGCGCGGGCGCAAGGCGCGCCGCCGCTCCACGGCGGCGCGCCCGGTGCGGCGGCGGGGCAAACGCCGTTCGAACTGGTCGACCCGAAAGTATTCCGGGTATGCGCCGACCCGCACGACCTGCCCTATTCGAACACCCAAGGCAGCGGCTTTGAAAACAAGATTGCCGCGCTGCTCGCCAAAGAACTGGGCAAGAGCGTGGCCTTCACCTGGTACCCCAACGCCCCCGGCTTCGTCCGTCGCACCTTGGCGATCTACAAATGTGACGTCATCATGGGCGTGCCGCAAGGCGACGACATCGTCCAGGTCACCAATCCCTATTACCGCACGGCCTACACACTGGTGTTCAAGCCGGGCCAAGGGCTCGACGGCGTCGACACCCTCACGGATCCGCGCCTCAAGAACAAGCGCATCGGCGTCGTCGCCGGCACACCGCCGGCGACCAACATGGTGCTCGACGGCTTGATGGAAAAGGCCAAGCCCTACCCGCTCGTCGTCGACACGCGCTACGATTCGTCCGCTGTCGCCATGATGCAGGACATCGCCGACGGCACCATCGATGCCGGCGTTTTGTGGGGCCCCCTCGCCGGCTACTACGCCAAACAAGCAAAAATTCCGGTTACCGTCGTCCCGCTGCTTAAAGAGACCAATGGTCCGCGCATGAGCTACCGCATTGGCATGGGCGTGCGCTACACCGACCTGGAATGGAAACGCGCGCTGAACCGGCTGATCCGCAAGAAGCAGCCCGCCATCACTGCACTGCTCCAAAGCTATGGTGTTCCGCTGCTGGATGAGAACAACCATATCATCGCGCGGGCGGCAGCCGACAAATGAACGCGCCAAAGTAAAGGTCCGGGTAGACGTGCCATGAATTGGCGGCGGGCCATTTTTGTCGGGTTGGCAGCGGCGCTCCTTGGCGCCCCGGCGCACGGCCAGGAGCTGGGACCGCCAGAACCCGACCACTACCGCCTTGACGATTATCGCGCGCCTGTGCCGGAAACGCTGAGCGGGGCACGCGTCGTGACCACATCCGAAGCCGCGGCGATTTGGCGGCGCGGACGTGCTGCGTTCGTCGATGTATTACCGCGTCCACCGCGGCCAGCCCATCTTCCGCCCGGCACGATCTGGCGCGACAAGCCACGCCGAAACATCCCGGGCAGCCTCTGGCTTCCCGACACCGGATACGGCGCGCTCGCACCAACGATGGAGTCGTACCTGCGCAACGGGCTGATCAAGGCCAGCGGCGGCGACCGCAACAAGGCGCTGGTGATCTACTGCCTGCACTGGTGCTGGATGTCGTGGAATGCGGCGCGGCGCGCGGTCGCCATGGGTTACAGCCACGTCATCTGGTATCCGGACGGGACCGACGGCTGGTCGCGCGCCGGATTGCCGCTTGCACCGGCGACGCCGGAACCGCGCCCGTCGCATTAGATCATCGCATGCTTGCATTGATGCAAGCGGAGCGTTCATAATGCCGACAAGGCCCGTGGGGCGCGGGACGATCAAGGAGGAGAGCGAAGATCGTCAGCAGCCATCACAGCGACCGACCACCGTTATTTTCATTCTCGTCTTATGTTTATTAACGTGGCTGCTTGCCTCGCGCCGTTGGCGTGTCGCAAACGGGTGGATTGTTTGTGACAGGGTGCTGCGTGCATCGCCTTCCTCCACGCGCAGAATGAAAACAAGGAGGGCATTTTATGAAGAGGCTTATATTATCGGCTTTGATCTTGACGCTGCCAGCCGGCGCGTTGGCGCAAACGGCCGGCGACCCGGCCAAGGGTGAGCAGACCTTCAAGACCTGCCATATCTGTCACAACATCGGGCCGAACGCCAAAATCAAAGTCGGGCCGCCGCTCAACGGCGTGATCGGACGAAAATGGGCGTCGTGGCCGGGCTATGCTTATTCCAGTGGCCTGCAAGATGGCAAAGCCAAGGGCAACGTCTGGAACGAAACGACCTTGGACAAATGGTTGCAAGGACCGCGCGCGCTCGTGCCAGGCACCAAGATGATCTTCGCCGGCCTGAAGTCGCCGCAGCAGCGCGCCAATGTCATTGCCTATCTCAAGCAGTTCGACATCAAGGGAAACAAGAAATAGCCGTCACCACCTTAGGCGGCGGCTTTCGAGTGCCTGTTGCATCAGGCGAGCTTATTCCACCCGGGCCATCATCCTGCGCGGCGCGTCTCCGGCACGCCTCGTGGGCTGATGGCGTTCGGGCAGTGCCATCGCCGCGCGGACTGTCGTCGGGCGAAGCACTTACGGCAGCGGCTTCGGCACCGGCCGCGCCGCGACGTTGGTTTCACCGGGAACGGCCGCTTGCTTGCGGACGCACATCACCTTGACCTGTTCGCCAGCGTTCAAGTTCCGCCCGATGTCGGTCCCGGCAAGATAGGCTTGCCCCTGCATCAAACAGGTAATCGGACTTCCGAATGTCGCTGGCATCCAGACAACATCGATAGCATTGTTGCGGTCGCAGTCGTGGATGTCAGGCGTATTGGCAAGCGAGCAGATCAGGATCAAGGCAGTCAGCATCGTTAGCTCCAAAAAGCGAAAGTTGGGGGGCGCGTGCTCCCACGTCGCGCGCCTGACGAACCAGGCGCTGCCGGCTTTTTTTCACCCGGATTCGGGTGGACCACGGTTGAAAGAAGCAAATGCCGAGCCAGTTGACGCCGGCAGGCATGTTCCAGGCGTCACCCGCCAGAATCCAGATGCATGGGGCTATCAGGTGTCGGTCTGCGCCAAGTGGTAGCCTGTTGCCGCAGTGACTTTTAATATTCAGCCGGCTGCCGCCGCGCCGCTATATATAATGAGTGGCGGTGTGAATGGCCGGGCCCGCCGGGCGCCGGCACCTGAGCCGCTACATTATATACCGCTATATATAATGTCTGTCGGGCCGCTCAGGAGTCGAAATGGCCCCGCACCCTATCCATAAGCCAGCCCCAGGCCTCAAGTTCGGCCGGCCCGGCGGTTTTATCGACCACAGATTGCAGATCGGTCAACTCTCGCTCGATGCGCTCCCGCGGCAGCATATGCAGCCAACTCACCAGGATTGCAGCCTCGATCACCGCCGCCTTGGCGCGATTGAAACCCGGAAAAGGCGCATGGGAGGTCAAACGCAACACACGACAACGAAAGCGCGGCCGCTGCGGGTCATCCGCAACGCTGCTCACCGCCAGCTCGGCATGGGACAGCGCGCCAGCGAGCCGCGGCACCGGCACCTCCTCCGACGCCACAGTCGGCCAATCGCGCCGGCCGGTCAGACAACCGGCAAAGATACGAACGTCGTCGGTATGGCTTGCGGTCGCGAACGGCACCGCCAGAAGATTATCGAGGGTGGTCGATGGTCGGAACGGCGCAATGATCCAATCATCATCTTCGGCGATCAGCCCGATCGGTGCGATGTGAACGCGGCCATCCGGCGCCGTCGTGATGACAATGCTCTCTCGGATCATCGGCATCGGTCAGGCTCCACCCTTACGCATCATCGGCATCACTGTCGCGGTCGATGCCGGTGGCACCTCGAAGCGTAGGTCCGGCTGCACACAAGCGCGTCCGATCATGGCGCGACTGTTCAACGGCGCAGCCCCAATCGAGCGGTTCATCCTGGACGAACCTTTTGCCAAGCCGCCAGGCGATCTCGGCCTTGGTCAGTTCGGCGCCGAGATAAAATGCATGGGCACCATCGCGCTCGACGCCGAGCTTGGCAAACAATGCGAAGGCGTCGGTGGCGACATGGTGCACGCCACGGGCATAGACATGGATGCCATCTTGCGCCGTCTCGATCCTGAAGTTTCCGTCCGTCACTTGCGCGGCAAGTTCGGCGATCTCCTGCGCGCTGTTGGGGAACGGTCTACGATCATGCAGTTGCAGAAGCGCGCCGCCATAGTCCCTCGGAAGGCTATTGTCCTCGCGCGCGGCAAACATCATGCGCCGCGCCACGTCGTGCTCCTGCAGAGTGCGGCGGGTATGCGGACTTACCTGAACCACCAGCACGTTGCGGATCGAAAGTTCGGAGCAGATGCCGACAAGCGCCGCCGTGACGCCACCGCTGTCCGCGTCGGTCAGCTCTGTAAGATTTCCGGTCCCCATGAGAATGTCGGCATCCGGCAAGCGTGCGCGCAACTCGGCATAGCGCACTAGCGATGCCATAAAGCCGAAATGAATCGGATCGAGAACAGGATCGAGAATCGCCTTGATACCGCGTTGGGCGGCAGCCTCCGCGGCGCGCAGCAGCGAAGCAAGATCCCCGTGGCTCGCCGGCACCAGCACCGCCGCCGCGCCGGTGTCGGCCGCGATATCGAGCGTGTGCTCGTTAAGGCTGAGCAAGAATTCGGCGCCCGCCTCGCCGCCGGCGCGCAGCTCATCGGGGTCAGCTGAATCGACGCTGACCACGAGCCCGTCCGCACACAACGCCCGAACCGCCTCCTGCAAATGCGGAAACGGCGTATCGGGCAGACAGCCGAGATCGATCACATCGGCGCCTGCCGCCCTCATGTTGCGGGCCCGGTCGCGAATGGCAGCGACGCTCAGCGCCGAGGCATCGACAATCTCAGAGAAGATCCGAATGTCGGTGCGCGTGAGATCGAGATCGCGGCCACCCTTACCGAAATAGCCAGGAAGGTCTTTCAGTTCCTCAGGGCCACGCTCGAAGGGAATGCCGAATTCGGCACTCAGGCGCTCAAGATTGGCGCGGCAGCAGCCGGGCACCATGATACGGGTTGCATCCAGCGGCCGTGGCAAGCGGCGCGTAATGATCGCCTCGGTCATCAGCGCCGCGACCTTGACGCCGACATTGATCACCAACCAGGTGAAGTCCACATCCACCATGCCGGCGAGCACCTTCTCCAGCCGTGGCTGCGCCAAATGACCGGTCAGGAAGGCGATGCGCTCGGTCATGTCAGCTCGCGCCGGCGGCGCGCCAGCGCCTCGCCAAGTTCGGCAAGGGTTTCAACAACTGAGACGTCGTCAAAGGATTTGAGCCGCGTTGTGTTATCGAGATCGATGCGGCGGGGATAGACTTTGACCATGCCCTTCGGCGCCTCGGTTTCCAGTTCCGGCGCGGTGTCGCAGGCAAAAACAATCGACGGCACCCGGCATTTTCCGGCCTGCGCAAACACATTTGTGGCCAACGTGTCGGAAATACCGGCGACGCATTTCGCCACGGTATTAGAGGTCGCCGGGCCCAGCACCAGCGTGTGGTAGGTGCCATAGTAAAACGCCCCGACCGGCGCCGCGCTCGCTGTGGTGTCGCGGAAAATGCGCGCCGACTTCGGCAACTTGAAATCCTGCTTGTACATGCGAATGACCTCCGCGGCGGCGCGGCTGACGAACAAGTCGACAGCGTCGAGTTCGCGGATCAGGTCGAGACATTCCTTGAAGAAATGTCCCGAACCCGTCAGGGCCCAGCCCCAACGCGGTGTCGTGACCTTGGCCATGGCGTAGCTTCCAAGCGGGTCGTGGTTTTCTTTTGGACGTCAATGCGATCACCGGGCTCTCCCCCGGCGCGGATAACGGCGGCAGCCGCACCATGCGCCGCTGGCGCGGCGATCAGCCCTTGCGCGCCGCAAGCGGCGAGAAACCACGGGAACACCGGATCGACCACGCCGCGCGCCGCCAATTGTTCGGCTTTGACCGGCGTGCCCGCCACAGCGCCATGCTTGACCAGCAATAAATGCGTCGCCTTGATCCGGCCTGCGAGCCAGGCGGCAAGGCTATCAGAGGTGATATCCCAACTCGCAGGAATATCGGCCGCGCGCAACACCATCGCTGTCGGAGCCCAGACCGGCACATCGCCATCGCGCAACACCTGCCGGATCGCCGCGATCGACGCAGCCATACGAAAGCGCGGCTCAAGGCTCGTCAATGCCAGTCCAAACTGCTCCATCGCCAGCAAGGCCATCGCGTGCGCGGTCGTGTCGTCGAAGCCAATTCGAGACTGCGCGGTACGCACCGTATCGGCGAAGACGCCTCCGCCCGGCACGACGACGACCTGGCCGCCGCATGTCGCCAAAGCACGAAGCCAGCCGGCCAGATTATCCGAGCCGGCATGGCTGCCACCAAGCTTGACCACGGTCACGTCGCTGCCAGCCATTTACTCGGACCTGATGCGGGCGGCGGGATAAAGATGATGGACCTTGGCGATCTCGGCTGGCCGCCGCCGCCTGATCTCGACGCCAACACGGCCGGGGCCGACATCGAGCTTCTCGACCTTGACTGTCACGCACTGCACGCGGCCATGTCCGAGCAGGAAGTCCGCAATCCGTTCGGCCAAGGTTTCGGCCAGTGGAACGTGGCCGCTGTCGGCAATCAAGCGGATGCCGTCGACAATGATGTCGTAGGACAGCACGTCCCGCATGTCCTGCACCGCATGGGCGGCGCGCGCGATTTCGACATCGACCGTGAAGCGGACGTTCTGGGTGACGGCACGTTCGTATTCATAGACCCCGATCCGCAGCGGCAGCACGAGATCGTGTACAAAGACGCGATCGGTTTCGGCATCGTCTTTAGCGGCATCGGCGGAATAACCCCGCGCGGCCAATAGCCGGTAATCCGGCGGTCGCGGCCCAGGATGCGGCGACGCGACGCGCCGTTGATCGGGCGCGATCAACGCGCGAATGAAACTGACGGCGTTGGCGTCGAGGCCCGCCTTACGATCATGGGCCGCGCACAGCGCGCCGCGAAAGCCGAGATAATCGGGCGACAGCAGCGCAAGGCGCGGTACGTCCGGCGCTTCCAGTGAACCGGCGAGCCCGGTCAAAAGACCATGCGCGCGGCAGCCGCGCACAAAACCGCTGAGGCTTTCCAGGTCCGCATGGTCGAGCAGCCTGCCCTGCCCCTTGTGGGCGGTATCCAACATGGCACCGGCAAAGCCACATTCCGCCATCACCGGCAGCAGTCCCACGTCGGCTCCGCTATCGGCGAACATCACGCCGATGACCTTGGTTTTCCGCGCAATACCGGCCAACGCGCGGATACAATCCACCCGCTTGGCGCCCGGAAACAAACCGACTTTGACGAAGTCAACTCCGGTGCCGGCCATAGCCGTGACGGCACCGACAACGACATCCGGTTCCATCGGCAGATCGCCGGTGACAGCGCTGACCGGCCGCCGCCCAGCGATCACCGAAACCACGGCCCGAACGGCGGCAGGTTCGAGCGCGCCCAGAGCCCCTTTCGCCGGGTCCTTCAGATCGATGATGTCGGCGCCATGGGTCAGCGCAAGTATCGCCTCCTCCGGCCCGGTCACACTCGCCAGCAGCAGCGTCATCGATGCGCTCCCATGCCAGGTAGCTCGTTAAGCGACGCCATCAATCGATTGCGCACCAACCAATCAAGCGTGCGGGCCCACGACTCGTCCGTATTCCCACGCATGTCGGCATTCATCGCGGTGAGCATGCGCCCACTCGTCGCGTCGCGCACATAAATCGACATGTTGAGGATCAGGTTCGACACTTTCTGCACCGTGCCGGTGATCGACAGCGTTGCGCCGACACGCTTGGCAAGGTCGGCATCGCAGCCGCCACATTCCTGCAAATGTACTGCCTGCGCTTTTGCGGCGACCGGCGCGATGTCGACAACATGAACCTTGTCGCTGGCCTTCAGCCGGCGCCGCAATTGGTCACTGATTTCGAGAATACGTTTATGCTGATCGGCGCGCGGCCCGTTCATCTCGCCGTCGAGGCTGGTGTCAATCAACTCAAAATCGAACACCGCCACCACCGGCCGCACGTCGGCGTTTGCCGACGTCGGCTGTTGCAGCGCACCAAAGACAATCGCGAGCGCCCACAGCGCCTGGATCATTGCAGCACTCCACCAAAAATCCGGAGCAGACCGCTAAGATTGAAAGCTTACGAAATTACGACCTTGATTTGAACTGGAAATGGAGGTCTAATTTCAAATAATAATAACTGAGGAAATGTGGGGGCGCCGTTGATCGGAAGGCTGCCGTGATCCGGTTCCCAGCGTTCATCTTTCTTATCATTGCCGGTCTGGCCACCGCGGCTAACGCTGCGTCGTCGCTTGACGTCAAAATCGGTTATCTACGCCGGTACGTACATCGCGAGACACTGTCGCTCGTGCAAATGCCCGCGCGTGATGACGGACTCGCCGGCGCGATGATGGGGGTGAAAGACAACGACACCACCGGACGTTTTCTCAATCAACATTTCTCGCTAGTAGATATGCACTTGAAAGCCGGTGCCGATCCGGCTGTTGCGGTGAAACAGCTAGCGGACCAAGGCGTATCGCTCGTCGTCACCGACTTGCCTGCCGAGGCGATGCTCAAAGCCGCCGACGCCGGCAAGGCGCGCGGCATGCTGTTCTTTAATGCCGCCGCGCTCGACGACCGGCTGCGGCAGCAGGACTGCCGCGCCAATGTCATCCACACCGCGCCGTCGCGCGCCATGTTGGCGGACGGGCTGGCGCAATATCTGGTCTGGAAAAAATGGAACCGCTGGCTGCTGGTCACCGGTTCGCACAGCCGCGACAAGCTTTTCGCCGCAGCGCTCAAGCGCGCCGCCATCCGCTTCGGCGCCAAGATCGTGCAGGAGCGGGAATTCAAGGACACCGGCGGCGCCCGGCGCACCGACAGCGGCGTGGTGCAGATTCAGCGGCAGATCCCGGTCTTTACCCAAGGAGCGCCGGACTACGACGTGTTGGTGGCGGCCGACGAGAGCGAGGTGTTTGCCTCCTACTTGCCCTACCGGACCTGGGACGCGCGGCCGGTGGCCGGGTCCGCCGGTCTGGTACCGACGAGTTGGGATGCCTCAAACGGCCTGTGGGGCGGCATCCAGCTGCAGAGCCGATTCAACATGCAATTCAAACGCCTGATGACCGCGCTCGACATGCAGGCCTGGACCGCCGTGCGCATGATCGGCGAAGCCGTGTCGCGCAAAAACGCGGACGATCCCAAAACCATCCTCGCTTATCTCAATAGCCCGCAATTGGCGCTCGGCGCCTTCAAGGGCCAGAAATTGACCCTGCGCGATTGGGACCTGCAATTGCGCCAGCCCATCCTGCTCACCGACGGCCGCACCATCGTCTCGGTCTCGCCGCAGGAAGGCTTCCTGCATCAATATTCAGAACTCGACACGCTGGGCTTCGACCGCCCGGAGACCAAATGTAAACTGCAATGACAGGTTAGCGCGATGACGACATCGTTGTTAGGCGCCGAACACAACACTGGACGCGGGCGGGCCTGCTTCGCCGCGCTGGCGCTCGCCGCCACGCTCACCGTGCCGGCAAGCCCGGCACACGCTTACATGGCTTATGTGTCGAACGAGAAGAGCAACACGGTCAGCGTTATCGACACCGACAAACTCGCGGTCGTCAAAACCATCAAAGTCGGGCAACGACCGCGCGGCATCGAATTGACCCCCGATGACAAATTCTGCCTGGTCGCGGTGGGCGACGACGACACCATCCAGATGATCGACACCAAGACCGGCGAAGTGACGGCCAATCTGCCATCCGGCCCCGATCCCGAACTGTTCATTCTCAATCCGAGCGGCAAACGGCTCTACGTCGCCAACGAAAACGACAACACCGTCACCGTCATCGACATGGACAAGCGCGTGCCGCTCAGCGCCGTCCAGGTCGGCGTCGAGCCGGAGGGCATGGGCCTCAGCCCGGACGGCAAGATCCTGGTCAACACCTCCGAGACCACCAACATGGCGCATTTCATCGACACCGCCACGCGCAAGATCGTCGCCAATGTGCTGGTCGATTCCCGGCCCCGTTTTGCTGCCTTCAAGCCTGACGGCTCCGAGCTCTGGGTATCGTCGGAAGTCGGCGGCACAGTGAGCATCATCGATCCGGCCAAGCATACCGTGATCGACAAGGTGCTGTTCGCCATTCCCGGGCTGCGCAGCGAAGCGATCCAACCGGTCGGCATCAACATCACCAAGGATGGCAGCACAGTCTTCGTCGCACTCGGCCCCGCCAATCGCGTGGCCGTGGTCGATGGCAAGACCCACAAGGTGAAGAAATATCTGCTCGTCGGCCAACGGGTCTGGCACATGGCCTTTACGCCCGACCAGAAGTATCTGCTGACCACCAATGGCATTTCCAACGACGTTTCCGTCATCGACGTCGCCAAGCTAAAGGTGATCAAATCGATCCAGGTCGGCGAACTGCCCTGGGGCGTTACCATCACGCGGCACTGAGCCGCTTATTCGACGGAGCCGCGCGGCGCGAACGACGATGCACGATATGACCGCAGCCAAATCCCCGGCCCTCGCCATCGACGGCGTCAGCCACACCTATGGCGCGCGGCGCGCGCTCGACAACGTCAGCTTCGCCGTCCCGCCCGCGACATTTGCCGTGTTGCTCGGGCTTAATGGTGCCGGCAAAAGCACGCTGTTTGCACTTATTACAAGGCTCTATGGCACTCAGCGCGGCCACATCCGTCTCTTCGATCGCGATGTCGCGCGCGTGCCCGGCGAGGCGCTGCGCCTGCTCGGAGTCGTATTCCAGTCCCGCACGCTCGACCTCGATCTCTCGGTGATGCAGAACCTGATGTATCACGCCGCGCTGCACGGTATCGGCAAACGCGCGGCCCGGGCCCGCGCCGAGGAACTGCTGGCGCGCATTGCACTGCTCGACCGCGCCGGCGACAAGGTCCGCAAGCTGTCGGGCGGCCAGATGCGGCGCGTCGAAATCGCCCGCGCCCTGCTGCACCGCCCGCACTTGTTGGTGCTCGACGAACCGACCGTCGGCCTCGACATCCGCTCGCGCGCTGACATTCTCGGCCACGTGCGCCGTCTGGTCGCCGACGACGGTATTGGCGTGCTATGGGCGACCCATCTGATCGACGAGGTCGCCGACACCGACCAGGTGGTCGTGCTGCATCAAGGCCGCGTACTCGCCAACGGCCCGGTCTCGCAGGTCATCGCCGATAACGGCGCGAACGACATTCGCGACGCCTTTACCCGGCTGACCGGTGGCGATCAACCGAGCGAGGCCGCATGAGCACCGCCGCCGCCAGCGCGAAGCAGCCAACAACGGCCGCCGTTCCGCGCGCGGGCTTTACGGCGCGGCAATATGGGATCTGCTTTAAGGGCATAGTCTGGCGCGAAGGCCTGCGCTTCCTGCATCAGCGCGAGCGCTTCATCTCCGCGCTGGTGCGCCCGCTTGGTATGGCTGTTCATCTTCGCCGCCGGCTTCCGCCAGGTACTCGGCGTCTCAATCATTCCGCCTTACGAGACCTATATTCTCTACAGCGTCTACATCACGCCGGGGCTGATCGCGATGATCCAACTGTTCAATGGCATGCAGTCCTCGCTGTCGATGGTCTATGACCGCGAGATGGGAAACATGCGCACGCTGCTGGTGAGCCCGCTGCCGCGCTGGTTCCTGCTGAGCTCGAAGCTCGCCGCCGGCACCGCCGTCTCGTTGCTGCAGGTCTATGCCTTCCTGGCAATTGCCTGGTTCTGGGAGATCGAACCGCCGCCGCTTGGCTATCTCACCGTCCTGCCGGCCTTGATCCTGTCTGGATTGATGCTGGGCGCGCTCGGCATGCTGATCTCATCGGTCATCAAGCAATTGGAGAATTTCGCGGGCGTCATGAACTTCGTTATCTTCCCGATGTTCTTTGCCTCCTCTGCGCTCTACCCGCTATGGCGCGTGCGCGAAGGCAGCCCGCTGCTCTATTATGTCTGCGAGTTCAATCCATTCACCCACGCGGTCGAGCTCATACGCTTTGCGCTCTATACGCAGATCAATTGGATCTCGCTGGCCGTTGTCTGTGGGTGCACCGCCGTGTTCATGGTCGGCGCGATCATCGCCTATGATCCATCGCGCAGTTTCCTGGCGCGGCGGGGTGAGCCGGGAGGTGGAACATGAAACCATGGGTCGCGGCGATCGCCGCCATCGCAATCGTCACGGCAGGCGCCGCGCGCGCCGCCGATCCACGCCATCCGGACTGGCCATGCCACCAGATCAAGGTGCCGACACTGTCGATTGCTGCGTTCTGGACCGGACCGTCGATCGAGGGTGTTGGCGATGCCTGGGAAAAAGACCCCAAGGCTCATGATCTCGTACAACGGCTGGCGGCACGGCGCACTCCGATCGAGGCCGCCGAAAAAGCCGCAATCGATTATGTCACCGGCACGCCTGCCGAGAAGCAGAAGAAGGCCGCGCTGTTGTTCGCAGGACTTTTCGCCACGCTCAACAATGAACGCGACCAGGTGATGAATGGCATTCAACGTTTTGCCCATGGCCAGGAGCAATTACGGGACAAGATCCGCGCCGAGCTGACCGCACTGCGAGCCCAGCAGGATGCCCAGCCCGACCAGGTTATCACCGATCCCAGCCAACCGAAGACCGCCCTCGACAAGCTCGGCGAGCAGGTTGCCTGGGACACCCGCGCTTTCGACGAACGGCGGCACACCATCGGTTATGTCTGTGAGGTGCCGGCGACCATCGAGCGCCGGCTGTTCACGCTCGCCCGTACGATCCAGCAATCGCTGGAGTGAACGGCTGCTTCCGGGACGGTCATAGTCGTGCGTTCATGTCCGGAACGTAGCAGCGTTCCGCCAAGGCCAAACGTTACCGCTCGACGAACGCCTTCTCGATCACATAGCGCCCGGGCTTCGAATTACTACCCTCATCAAAGCCGCGCGCTTCGAGCGCGTCGCGCAGATCCGCGAGCATGGCCGGACTGCCGCACATCATCAGCCGGTCGCTTTTTATATCGAGCGGCGGCAGCCCAAGGTCGTCGAACATTTTGCCGGATTCGATCAGGTCGGTAACGCGCCCGCGATGATGGAACGGTTCGCGCGTCACGGTCGGATAATACAACAGCTTGTCACGCACGGCGTCGGCGAGGAACTCGTTCTCCTGCAAGCTTTTGACGATCTCTTCGCCGTAAGACAGCTCGGCGACCTGGCGGCAACCGTGTGCAAGCACCACGGTCTCAAACCGGTCGTAGGTTTCCGGGTCCTTGATGATGCTCAAGAATGGCGCGATGCCGGTGCCGGTCGACAACAGCAGCAACCGCCGGCCCGGCAGCAGATTGTCCTGGATCAGAGTGCCGGTCGGCTTGCGCCCGACCAGCAGCGTGTCACCTTCCTTGATATCCCGCAGCCGTCCGGTCAGCGGCCCGTCCGGGATCTTGATACTGAAGAATTCGAGCGTGTCTTCGTAGTTGGCGCTCGCCATGCTGTAGGCCCGCAGCAACGGCCGGCCCTCGACCTCGATGCCGAGCATGGTGAACTGACCGTTAACGAAGCGGAACGCCGGGTCGCGGGTCGCGGTGATGCTGAAAAGATTATCGGTCCAATGCCGGACCGACAGGACGCGTTCGTGATTTAAGGTGCTCATGGGATTTCAGGCTTTAGGAATTTCAGTCTTCAGGCGGGAATGTCAGTCCAAACAAGCGGGTTTCACAGGTAGCGGGGCATAAGAGTACCGCTGGCCCGACGCCGACCGTCTTTATTGCGGTGCACAATTATCAAGGATTGGCGTCAGCTCATACCCCGGGGACTGCATAGGCGTCCCGCAAACGTGCAGGACCGCCAGCCGGCATCACGGCCGAACAATAAGGCATCGGCACCGATTGGTGAGCCGGCAAGTGCCACTCTTTCCACTGACGCCCCCCAAATACCGCAAAGGGGGGCGAGGACGGGCGTGGGCCCCGTCCTCGCGTCTCGGTTTGCCGGACTTGTCCTAGGTCGCGGACAAACCGCCCTCCTTACCGTCACGCCTTACCGGTCGGCATGGCGACAAACCGCGCGCCGTTCGGGGTCTTAACCCGCATCAGCACATCGTGCTTGCCGCTCGCACGGGCCTCTTGAACCGCCTTGCGCACATCGCCGACATTGCCGACCGACTTGCCGCCAACGTCGAGGATCACGTCGCCGGTCTGGAAACCACGATCGGCGGCGGGACTATCGGGGTTGACGCCAATCACCGCGACGCCCTTGCCGCCGGCCCCAGCGACATCGCTGGCGGGCGCCAGTGCTCAGGCCGAGGCGCGGCACGCCCGCCTTGGAGTCCTTGTCAGTGGCATCGGCCTTGGCCGTCTGCTGGTTAGGCATTTTGCCGAGCGTGACGTCCAAGGTCTTGACCTCGCCTTTGTGCAACAGCGTCAGCTTGGCCGAGGTGCCGGGCTTCATCATACCGATCACCTGTGCCAGTTCACGTGAGTTCTTGACCGGCTTGCCGTTGACCGAGGTGATCACATCGCCGGTCTTGATGCCGGCCTTTGCCGCCGGGCTCGCCGGCTGCGGCTGGTCGACGAGCGCACCTTCCGCCTTCTTCATGCCGAGGCCTTCGGCGATACCGGTCGTAACCGGCTGAATCTGGACGCCAAGCCAAGCGCGGTTGACGTAGCCGTGCTCCTTGAGTTGTGCCACGACCATCTTGGCGGTTTGCGCCGGAATATCGAAGCCGATGCCGACCGAACCGCCCGATGGCGAAATGATCGCAGTGTTGACGCCGATCACGTCGCCATTGGCGTTAAAAGCCGGACCGCCCGAATTGCCCTTGTTGATCGGCGCATCGATCTGAATGTAATCATCATAGGGTCCCGCGCCGATGTCGCGGCCACGCGCCGATACAATGCCGGCGGTCACGGTGCCGCCGAGGCCAAACGGATTGCCGACCGCGACCACCCAGTCGCCAATACGCGGCTCACGCGTCCGCAAATTTCACATAAGGGAAGGCCTTGTCCGAATCGACCTTGATCAGAGCCAGGTCGGTCTTCGGATCGGTGCCGACGACTTTGGCCTTGTAGGTGGTGCCGTCATCGGTTTTGATTTGGACGGTCTTGGCATGGTCGACCACGTGATTATTGGTCACAGCGTAACCGTCAGGCGAGATAAAGAATCCTGAGCCTTCGCCGGTAATGATCATTTTGCCGTGCTGCGTCGTACCATTCGGCAAACCGGGAAAGCCGAACTGCTGGAAGAATTTTTCCATCGGCGAACCGGGCGGGAACGGCATCGAATTATTGCCATCGCCGCCCATGCCAACCATATTGTCGGTGCCTTCGATCTTGACGCGGACCGAGATCACCGCCGGCTTAACCTTCGCCACCAAATCAGCAAAGCCCACCGGAGCATGCGCCGCATCGGCGGCATGGGCCGACGGCATTAGCGACGACATGTCGAGTGCTCGGTAGCTCTCCGGTCCCGCCGCAATCGCGGCAACACCAAGGCAAGCGACCGACGCGAGAAGTACCAGCCGGCGCGCTGAGATAGATTTACGTTTCACGGGATTGGATGGGTTATGTTGGGTCATGTGGCGGGCTCCTTGGCAATTGAGGAAATGCGGTTACCCGAAGGGGTCGGATAATAAATAGCCCTCCGACATTACGGCGTCCTGTCTGTTCAATTTCGATTTGTTAATCTGGCCGACACCCACCTCATAGACTGGCCTTTTCCGCCACCGCCTCACGCTTTTGTGAGATTAAAAAACGAGACCGCCGCCGTCGTTAATATTCTTTCTTATTTTCGCTCAGGTCTTTCCGTATTTCCGCATGGCAATCAGCTCCATTGCGACTCATCATTCGTCTCACGATCAATGATGCCAATGCTCCTTCTCATACTTCTTGTCTGTTCGCTGATATTAGTGACGGTCTTGACGCACTATGAATGCTTGCGTCTGATTTCGCTGTTCATCAGCGGGCGTGATGGCGTTCCACGCCATAAACTTCTGTCGGTCATCTTCGGTGCGCTGGCAGCCCATGTTTTCGAAATCGGGATTTACGCCCTTGGTTATTGGCTGGCCGATTCCGGTCTCCACGCCGGCGACTTCTCGGGCATTCATGTTCTGCACGCCGCCGACTATTTTTACTTCTCGGCAGAGGCCTATACCTCGCTGGGCGTCGGCAACCTCTATCCGGTGGGCAATTTGCGGCTCCTGGCTGGCATGGAAACGTTAAACGGCCTGCTCTTAATCGGCTGGTCGACCTCATACACATTTCTGGCGATGACCCGCTTCTGGGACCCGACCCTGTGAGCGGCCAAATCCGGACCGTTAATGTCCGGCCATTAATGCGCGCGCCTTTTGGCTAGGTCCGCGGCCGGCCCGCGCGTGACTGCGCGGCGCTGTACGCAGTCGGCAAACTCGCGAGAAGCACCGCTAAAATACCAGTCAGAAAAATGCCGTCGAAGGTACCGGCCCCGCCGATCGAGGCGATTGGTGCCCCCAGTCCGCCCAGCTTATCGATATTGAGCAAATCAGCGCCGATCAGCGTGCCGAGGCTGCCGCCGATGTAAGCCAGTTGCGCCGCGCATTGCCGCGACAACAGCAGCGCAACAATCGCGGTCGCAATGGCCGGAACGAAGATCGGCACCGCGATCCCCAATCCCGGCACCGGCTGGGCCAGCCAGTGACAAATCGCGGCAATCGCGATGACGGCAAGCGCCCCCTGCACCCACAATCGATATCTGACCAGCAAGTAGGCCGACATCAGGCCCGGGATCAATGCTCCGCCGATATTGACGGCAATGACGGTGCCGGGCCACTGGACCACGACCGGCACGACATAGTCCATGCCAAAGAACGAAATAACACGCCCGGAATCGACCACCTGTCCGGTCAGATGCGCCACCGGGATATTGAAATAGCTTCCCAGCAGCGATCCGAACAGCAAAACCAGAACCACGCCGGAGCTCATACCCAGACGCATATAGGCATAGTTGAGCACTTCGAGCTGGATCAAAAGGAAGACGAATAGAAACAGCGCGACAAGCAGCGAAAAGAACAGCGGGCTGATGGGAAGATACTGCATTGGGTCTATCAGCAGGTTGATCGGCGTCGATGGAAAACAGGCGCCGAGCGATCGCCGCCGATATTGCTCGCGGCCGCGAAGCGAAAGGTCGCGCTATAGACTAGATATGCTTCGCCATTTCTGTAATGCAAGTTCTTCGGCCGGGCGACAGCCCCTATAAGCCGCGCCGATCGAGCGCGCGATCGGCACACCAGCCCAGCTTATGACATACCCAACTCGTGGCCATGATACGCATGAGCCAGGCCGACGCGACGCCTTCCCATCGGACTCGGAAACTGCCCGATTTCGGACCAATCGGCCCATGCCACATTTCCAATCCTTAATTTGACCTGGCCACGGTCCACCGGCGACAATCGACCGTCCGTCCGCAGATCGGATTGACAATCGATTCTTCGGCACCGTCCTTAGCCTTCGCCAGCAATCAAACGAAAAATGGCATTGGAGGACCTCGAAGCCAAGTACCGGAAGCGCACCCATGAAACTGACAACAATATTCCTGACACTGGCCTCGGTCTGTATCGGTCTGGCGCTGGCCGCATTGGGGAATATCTACTCGGGCGCGCTGCTTGCGCTGGCCGCTATCGTTGTCGCTAGCACGTTGAAAATCCGTCAATATTTGCCACGCAAGCGCGAGGCCGAGGGCCGGCAAAGCACCAACCCGCAGCCTGACGCGGCGCACGCCGCCCGCCTCATGCCATGGGCCGTCCCGGCCGCGATCGGCATTCTGGGCGGCGCCGCACTCGCCTTCGTCGCCATCCACCCCAATCTTTTGTCCCTCGGCACCAGCGCCAGCGCGCGGCCGGCCAGCCATGTTTCGGATGATTACCGGGAACTTGAGCTGTTCGGAAAGGTATTCGACATCGTCCGGGCCGATTACGTCGACAAGCCGAACGACCAAAAGCTGATCGCGTCGGCGGTCAACGGCATGGTCACTGGCCTTGACCCGCATTCCAACTACATGGATGCCAAAAACTTCAAGGATATGGAGGTCGACACCAGCGGAGAATTCGGCGGCTTGGGGATGGTGCTGAGCATGGACAAAGGCCTCGCCAAAGTCGTGTCCCCTATCGACAATACGCCGGCATCGCGAGCCGGCATCATGACCGGCGACGTCATCACCAAGGTCGACGGGCAACCGATCAGCGGCCTGACGCTCGACAAAATCGTCGCCAAGCTGCGTGGCCCGGTCGGCAGCCACGTCACGCTCGATATCAGCCGCAAGAAGCAAACAGCGCCCATCAGCGTCACGCTTGAACGGCAAATCATCAAAGTCGCCTCCGTCAAATATCATGAGGAAGGCGACGATGTCGGCTACATCAAGATTACTCAATTCAACAATCTCGCCGGCAATGAATTGACGGCGGCGATCAAAGACATCACGGCCAAAATTCCCGAGAACAAGCTCAAGGGCTATATTCTCGACCTGCGCAACAATCCCGGCGGCCTGGTCGACCAGGCGGTCGCGGTGTGCGACACATTCCTCGACCGTGGCGAAATTGTCTCGTTGCGCGGCCGCAATCCCGATGATTCGGCCCGCTATGATGCCAAGGCCGGCGACATGACACATGGCAAGCCACTGATCGTTCTGATCAATGGCGGATCGGCGTCGGCCTCGGAAATCGTCGCCGGCGCGCTACAGGACCAGAAGCGTGCCACCATCATCGGCACGCGTTCATTCGGCAAGGGTTCGGTGCAGACCATCATTCCGCTCGGCAGCGGCAACGGCGCTCTTCGTCTGACGACGGCGCGCTATTTCACGCCATCGGGTCGCTCGATCCAGGCTCAGGGAATTACGCCGGATATTGAGGTTCGCGAACAGGTGCCGGCCGACATCGCGGCCCGCATGCCATCGCTCGTCAGCGAATCGACCTTGCGAGGGCACCTCAAGGCGCGAGGTACTGAGAAAAAGGGCTCGCAGGCTTACGTTCCGCCGAAAGAAAAAAACGACCGGGCGCTGCAGACAGCGCTTTCCTTGCTGCGCGGCACGGAGACCAACGCGGCCTTCCCCGCCAGTCAGAAACAGGCGCGCGCGAACTGAATGTGAGACCGGGACGAAGAATCGCTTTGCGTTCCCTGCAAGGCTAAGCTCTGCAAGGCCAAACGCCTGTAAGCCCTCTAAAGTTTCAACCTTGCTCGCAGACCGGCATGACCGACAATCTGCGGTGCGAAACCAATAACCGTGCAAAGCAGCCCGGCGGCCGCCAGCGACAATGACGGCGCCACAAAGCACAGGCCTCCGGCCCCGATCGCCAGCCGTGACACCGCGCTCAACGGCGAATTGAAATAGCCCTCAGTCGCCACGCCGACCAAATAAATGCCGATGACGGCCGTCAGAATGGCAAAGCCAACATCGAGCGGCGAACCGACCAACAGCAATTCAGGGCTATAGGCGAACGAGAACGGCACGATCATCGCCGCGACCGACAAGCGCGTCGCCACCACGGCAATACTGATGGGATTGGCGCGGGCGATCGCTGCAGCAGCATATGCCGCCACCGCGACCGGCGGCGTGCTCGCGGACAGAACGGAGAAGTAAAGCAGGAACATATTGGCGGCCAGCACCGACAGGCCGAGCTTGAGCAAGGCCGGGCCGACTAAAACCGTCGCCAAAATATAGACGCTCGGGGTCGGCATTCCCATGCCGAGCAGGATCGTCACGCAGGCCGAAACGACAAGTGAGATGAACAGCGAATCACCGCTGGCATAGGTGATGAAAAACGAGAACTTCGCTGCCAGCCCGGTCATCGCCAGACCGCCGATCACTAGGCCGGCCGCTGCGCAGGCCGCCGTGACGCCAATCACCTTGATGGTGGTTTCCGCCAGCACTGAATAAAGTTTTGCCGCGCCAATCCGCGTCTCCTTGCGCAACAACGCGACAAGATAGGTCGCGACCGCGCCCGACATCGCGGCATAGGTCGCCGCGTAACCGAGCGACAGCACGACAACGATCGCAGCCAACGGTACGAAAAACAGCTCGGCGTGACGCATCGTCGCCCGGATGCTGGGGATCTCGTCCGCCGACAGCCCGCGCATGCCCAACCGCTTCGACAGGTAGTGCACCTGCACGAACACGCCGAGATAATAGAGCACCGCCGGAATAAGCGCTGCGATCGCAATTTTGGTGTAAGAAATGCCGGTATATTCGGCCATGATGAAGGCGACCGACCCCATCACCGGCGGCATGATCGAGCCGCCGCTTGAGGCCGCCACTTCGATGCCGGCCGCGGTATCGGACCGGTAACCGGCCTGCTCCATGGCGGGAATCGTCACCGCGCCGGTCGTCACCACATCCGACACCGGGCTGCCGGACACCATGCCATAGGCGCCCGACGAGACGATAGCGATCTTGGCCGTCCCGCCAACGGTGCGGCCAGCGACCAGCGCGCCAAAACGGTAGAAGAAATCGCCGCCGCCGGCGCGCGCCAGGATGGTGCCGAACAGAACGAACAGAAAGGCGTATGTGGCGGCGACTCGGACCGGAACGCCGTAGATCGAGTTGGTCGTGTAAACCGTCGTATCGACGAAATGGTTGAGCGAGATATGGCCGTGCGATAATTCGCCGGATAAATGATCGCCGAAAAAATTATAGGCGATGAACGTCAAAACGATCAGAGTCAGGCCCATGCCGACCGAACGCCGGGTCGCCTCCAGCACCAGCACGATGATCGCAATGCCGAAAGCCATCTCCGCCGGCGTCAGCGGATCGAACAAGGTGATGCGGTTGGTGATGTCGTCGAGATTCCACCAGAAATAAATACCGGCGGCGGCGGACAATGCCGCCAATAGCCAGTCGATAAAACTTGGGTTATCGCTGGTCGATTTCGCGCTTGGCGCCAGCGTCAGGAATACCAGTACCAGCATGGCCGAGAGAAAGATCATCGTCATCCCGAAGATGTCGGTGACGATGACGACAACGTTGTAAATAACCCAAACCGCGATCAGCGCGGCATAGGCCTTGATCGCGGCCCCAAGCATCCCCTGCGGGCTGCGGCTCTTCCCAGTGCTGAACAGCAGATTGACAATCATAACAGGGCCATACCTACGGACAGGCGGTTAAATTGCAAACAACCGGCTGCGCCCACATTAAAACGGCGCGCAGCCGGCTGCTATCGCAATCAGTTCCTCAGAGCCTTAGAGCAGGCCCTTTTCTTTATAGAGCTTGAGAGCGCCGGGGTGGAATTGTCCCGCTTTCTGCTCGGTCATGAACTTCGGCGTCAACGCCTTCATCGCCGGATGAACGCTGGCGATTTCCTTGACGTGCTCGACCAAGGCCTTGGTGATGTCGTAGGCCTCCTTGTCGCTCATCGACTTGTTCACGACCAGCATCGCGCCGAGCGATACCGCCGGCACCGCCGTCGGCTGGAAGTCATAGGACTTTGCCGGGATAACGAATCCATCGACACCCGATTGGGTGGAGACCTTTTTGATCGTTGCCTCGCTGACCGGCAACATGACCAGATTGACGGCATGCGCCATTTCCAGAATGGAGCGTTGGCCGACGAACAGCGAGTTGAATGTCGCGTCGATACGACGGTTGCGCAGCAGATCACTCTGCTCCTTCGAGGCGGCCGGCACGACCTTGCCGCCCCACTTCTCGATATCCGCGGGCGTGACGCCGATCGCCTTGAACATCCGATCGACCAGTTCGTTGACGACATTACCGCGCCGATTGGTGGCAACCCGCAGCGGCGGCTTCTTAACCGCGATGTCTTCGAACGACTTGATGCCGTATTTATCGGCAAATTCCTTGGTCATCAGCAACTGAACGGGCGCCCAATTGTACATGTAGGCGATGACGCGGAGATCGGAGATCTTGGCCTTGAACGGCGCGTCGCCCTGCTCCGCCATGCGCAATTCCATATTGTGCATGATACCGAGCGGCACCGACTTGCGGGCCAGCAATTGCGCATTGGCGATGCCGCCACCCGAGGTCTGATAGGTCACCGTCGAGCCGGGGAATTCGGCCTTCATCGCCTTATCGACGCCGATGCCAATGTTCGACCACAAGCCGCCCGGACTGGCGCCGGCCAAGGTCAGTTGATACGGATCGGCCAAGGCCGGGCCGCTCAGCGCCATGGCAAGACCGGTCATCAGGCCCAAAACTTTAAGTCGGTTCATCATTATCCTCCCTGTTGTATCGGCCGCTCTTTGGCGGGCGCTTTTATTAACGTGGTCGTTCGCTTAACAAATTGCCAGCCAGGCGGCCGGGACCTTATCGGTTCCGGTCGCCTACCCGTCGCAGTTCACTGCCATGAGCGGTTCGCGCGTCGCGTTTTACCGGCAACGCCTCAGGCGACCCGCTCCTGCTCCTTCCCGCCCGCCGCCGCTTCGTCACCGGCCGCGCGCCAGTCGGCGTTCTTGGCCAAAATGCCCTCAAACGACCGGATGGTCGCGTGCGGAATATGCGGTTCGGTCCGCCCGATCGCCGGACCGCCTTGCTGCATCGTTCTCGCGGCTTCCACCATGATGCGGCGGAACTCGACCACGGCCAGATCGCTGGCACCGAGCTTTTCCTTGCTGCGGTCGGCAATCGATCCCATCGACACCCACATCGCGATATCCTGGTTGGGGATGCCCTTGATGCCGGTGAAATTGCCGAGCTTCATCTTGGCGCGGTCCTGCAGGTAGTTGTTGTCCTGCGTCCGGATGTTGTTGAAATTCATGTCGAGATCGATGCCCGGCTGGGCGCCGTTGAATTTGCGCCAGGCTTCCTGTTCGATGCCGCCGCTTTCGCTCCAGGCGATGAAGTGAAAGACCGTATTGTGGTCGTCGGCCGGTGCCAGGATCGTCGCCACGTTATAGGCGTTGTTCGGCGGGATCAGCGCCGTGAACGGCGCAACATAGACCGTCTTGCGCACATAATCGGTGCGTATTGGCGTTCATGATCGGACGCCGAATGGCCGCATAGTGAAAGCCATAGCTGGTCTTTTCGACTTCCAGTCGCGGTGCCTTATCGGTCGACGGTCGCAGCCAATGGGTATCGACCGCCTTGGCGCTGTCCACTTTCGCCGGCCGCATGTCCGATGAATGCAGGCTGGATGAATGCGCGGAGTCAATCTGGCCTTCCATGATCTGCGCCCAGTTGCACGGCACATGGATCTTGACGATGCTGACCTTGGCGTTGGCCGACGGCGCAAAGGCCGGCGGCTCGAATTCCGGCATGGTCTCGCGCGGGCCCATATAGGTCCAGACAAAGCCGCCAGCTTCGCGCGCCGGATAAGCCTTCATCTTCACTTTCTGGGCAAATCCGCTTTCCGGCGGCTCCGACGCCATCTCCAGCACGTTGCCTTCGACGTCCATTTTCCAGCCATGATACAGGCACCGCAGCCCGCATTCTTCATTGCGCCCGAAGGCCAGCGACGCGCGGCGGTGCGGGCAATATTCGTCGAGCACGCCGAGCCGACCCTCGCTATCGCGGAACACGACTAGGTCTTCGCCCAACAGCCGGATCTTCACCGGCGCACCGTCGGCTTCGGCAACTTCCTCGGACAGACAGGCCGGAATCCAATGCCGCCGCATGATCTGTCCCATCGGCGCATCGCCTTCGACGCGGCACAAAAGATCGTTTTCTTCGGCGGTCAGCATTCACATCCTCCCCCAACAACCGGCGGACATCGCGTATTTCTCGCAAGCCGGCTGCCATTTTTTAGCGAGCTAATAATAATCATTAGCCGTCTAAGATGTTACTATATATAAATTCCAAACACTGTCGAGGTGGAAAATTTTCGTTGCGCCGCAATATCCACGACCAGACGATGCGGACAAAAATAGTTTCCACTGCAACAATCAATGCGAAGACATGAAGACATAATGACCGACGCTTCAATGACAATGACACTGCAAGTCACCCGCGCCGAACCGGCCGCCGACGGCATTCAGCTGTTTGAGCTGCGTCACCCGGACGCAACCGATCTGCCGACATTCACGGCCGGCGCGCACATTTCAATCGCCGTTCCGAACGGTTCGATCCGCAAATATTCGCTATGTAACGACCCGAATGAACGCGACCGTTATGTCATAGCGGTTAAGCGCGAAGCCGATGGCCGCGGCGGCTCTGTCAGCTTGATCGAGGGCGTCAAAGCCGGCGATCGTGTCGCGGTATCAGATCCGGTCAATGATTTTGAACTACCGCAGAACGTGAACAACTTCGTGTTCATCGCCGGCGGCATTGGCATCACACCGATCATGGCGATGATCCACCAATTGCGCGCTGCCGAGGGCAAGAAGTTCAAACTCTACTATTGCACCCGCTCGCCCGAGACGACGGCCTTTCTCGAAGAGCTCAAAGGCCCCGAATATCGCGGCAAGGTCACGATCCATCATGACCGCGGCGACCCGGATAAGGCACTCGATCTTTGGCCGATCCTGGAACAGCGCAAGAACCTGGAACACATCCTGTGCTGCGGCCCACGCCCGCTGATGCAGGCGGTGCGCGACATGGCCGGTCATTGGCCGGCTTCGGCGCTGCATTTCGAGGCTTTCAGCGAACCGGAACGGACAAGGATCGACGACAAGCCGTTCAGACTGCGTCTTGCCCGCTCCGGCGAGGTGATCGACGTTCCGGTCGGGACCACCATTCTGGAGGCGCTGCGCGCCAAGGGCTACGATACACCGAGTTCCTGCGAGAGTGGCACCTGCGGCACCTGCCGAACCCGGCTACTAGCCGGCGACGCCGACCATCGCGATCTGGTCCTGACCGAAGCCGAGCGGACCAGCAATATTATGATATGCGTATCGCGGGCGCTGTCGTCCGAAATCACCATCGATCGCTAACCGCGGTGAATTCATGACCGAACGAAAATTGCGCATCGGCGTCGCCGGTCTCGGCCGCGCGTTCACGATCATGCTGCCGACATTTGCGACCGATGACCGCGTCGAACTGGTCGCCGCCGCCGACCCGCGCGCCGATGCCCGCCAGCGCTTTATTGCCGACTTCAACGGCGCGGCCTATGAAACCGTCGAAGCGTTATGCGATGACCCGCAAGTCGAAGCGATCTATATCGCGACACCGCATCAGATGCATGCCCGGCACGTTGCCCTCGCGGCCGCCAAGGGCAAGCATATCCTGGTCGAAAAGCCGATGGCCATCACGCTGGCGGAATGCCAGGCCATGGTCGCGGCGGCGCGCGCCGCCGGCGTCTATCTGATTGTCGGCCATAGCCACAGCTTCAATGCGCCGATCCGGCGCACACGCGACATCATCGCTAGCGGCGCGGTCGGCAATGTCGGCATGATCAACGCACTCAACTACACCGACTTCCTATACAGGCCGCGCCGCCCAGAGGAATTGGTGACCGAACTAGGTGGCGGTGTGATCTTCAGCCAGGCGGCGCACCAGATCGATATCGTTCGCCTGCTCGGTGGCGGGCTGGTGCGCAGCGTGCGGGCGGCGACCGGCGCCTGGGACCGCACGCGGCCGACCGAGGGCGCCTATTCCGCCCTGCTCACCTTCGCCAATGGCGCTTTCGCCTCGGTGACCTACAGCGGCTATGGTCATTTCGATTCCGACGAGCTGGTCGGCTGGATCGGCGAGATGGGTCAGCCGAAAGATCAAAGCCGCTATGGCGCGGCGCGCCGCGCGCTGCAAGACCGTCGACACACCCGCTGGTGAGGCCGCGCTCAAGGCCACGCGCAATTACGGCGGCACTGGCGCTACGGCTCAGCCGGCGATTCCGGCTGGCTTGCTGCACCAGCATTTCGGCTTTCTCGTCGTGTCATGTGAAAAGGCCGATCTGCGGCCTTTGCCGACCGGCGTAATGATCTATGGTGACACCGAACAGCATCTCGACGCGCTGACGCCGCCGGCCATTCCGCGTTCCGAGGTCATCGACGAGCTCTATGCCGCGGTAGTGCACGGCCACGCACCCCTCCACAGCGGCGAATGGGCTTTGGCCACAATGGAGGTCTGTCTCGCCATGCTGAAATCGGCGCGAGAGGATCGCGACATCGCGCTCAAACATCAAATCGGGCTGCCGCAATGAAAAAGGCGAAGAAGGTTTCTCCCACAGCCAAGGCGCCCCAGCGGGCCGGAGCCGCCGAAAACACCGAAGTGATCCTGCGGCACTGGCGCGAGGCTGTTCCCAATGACCGCCTCGCCCATCTGGTCAAAGACGCCACCCGCGCCTTGCTGCGGGCGCTGCAGATGCGGCTGGCCGAACATTCCGTGCCGCTCGGACACTGGACCTTTTTGCGCATCCTCTGGGAGAAGGACGGCATCACGCAACGCGAATTGAGCGAACAGGCCGGCGTGATGGAGCCGACGACTTTCTCCGCGCTGCAGGCGATGGAAAAACTCGGCTATATCGTGCGGCGGCATATGCACGGCAACAAGAAGAAGAATTTCATCTTTCTGACGCCGCGCGGCCGACTGTTGCAGAGCAAGCTGGTGCCCCTGGCCGAAGACGTCAACCGGACCGCCGTCCGCACCGTCAAAGCCGCCGATATCGCGACCACCCGGCAGACGCTGTTGACCATCCTGGAGAACCTCGCGGAAGACGAAGCCAACGCCGGCGCGTCGCGGCGCATCCCGTCAACGCGAGAGCTCGGCCGCATGGTCAGCGACACCGGCAAGGCGCGCAAATCTCGTGTGGCGCGGCGCACGAAAGCCGGCTGACCTAAAGTCGCCGTTAATCCTCGCCGTCCGGCTGGCTATGATTTAAAATCGTGGCGGTCAGGTTCTCGAATTTGGCAACCACGGTTTCCGCTTCTTCCGGCTTGAAACCCGACAACAGCTCATCGACCCACTCTTCGTGGGCCTTGGCGATGATGCTGAATTGCGCCTGGCCCTTCGGCGTCAGCCGGACGATGAACCGCCGGCGGTCTTTGGCCGAGGCCTGCCGCGCCACATATTGCCTGGACGACAGGCGATCGATAATGCCGGTGACGTTGCCATTTGACACCATGAGCGCACGCGACAGTTCGGTCATCGTGATCCCGTCGTCCTTACGCGCCAGGGCCGCCATCACATCGAATTGCGGAAGGGTAATCGCAAATTGCACGCGCAGCCGCTCGCGCAACTCGGCCTCGATCGCCCGCCTGGCGAGCAGTAGCCGCAGCCAGAGCCGCAGCCGTTGCTTGCTGACCGGACGCGCCGCGGCGCGCCCGGCAGGCTTAGCGGCTAGAGCCATTTCCGACCTCCCCGAAGCGGTAATCAGCCGATCCATATCACACTAAATGTTTTAAATATAAAACACCATTTCATTGCATTATCCAGGCGCCACCCATTCGGCAACCGGCGCCGGGCAAGCAATTCAAAGGAAAGGCCCCCGGGCAGCGCCGCCCGAAAAAATTGCCCCGAAGATAAAGGACGAAGACGGCGGCGCGCTGAAAACCGAAGACGGCTTTCTACACCAAGCGTCAAATCACCAGCGAACCAACGCTCGAGCCGCCGCAGACATATAATGTCTGCCCGGTGACGAATCCGTTGGCCGGATCGGCAAAGAACATCACTGCGCGGGCCACATCGTCGCTACGGCCAAGCCGCTTGACCGGAATGGCGGCCGCCAGACTCTGCTCACGCGGATCGCCAGCCGGAATGACGCCGCGGAACATGTCGGTATCGCCAATCGGCCCCGGCGCGACGGCGTTCACGGTGATGCCGGATGGCGCAAGCTCAAGCGCCCAGCTGCGCGTCAGGCCGATGACGCCGGCCTTGGTCGAACCATAAGCGGTGCGGTTGGCAAGCCCAAGCGCCCCGCGCGTCGACATCAGGACAATGCGGCCGAAGCCGCGCTCCTTCATGCCGGGCAGCACCGCCTGCGTCAGCGTCAGCGCAACGCCGAGGTGGAGCTGCGTCAATGCCTGCAGGTCTTCGAGTTTGGTCTGTTCGATCGAGGCCGGCCGGATCGTGCCCGCATTGTGGACGAGATGTGTAACCGCGAAGCGGCCGGCGAGTTCGGCGGCAACCTTGGCCAGCGCGTCATTATCAAACAGGTCGACTTCGACCGCGTGCAACTTGGCATGCGATTGCTTCGGCGTCTGCCGATCCAGCACGACGACCTCGTAGCCAGCTTCAAGCAACTGCCGGCAGATCTCGGCGCCGATGCCGGCGGCGCCACCGGTCAGCAGCGCGATGTTGGTCTGCCCGCTCATGCCCCGCCCTCGACCAGCGCCAGTACGCGCAATGGGCTACCGGAGCCGTTTTTGATTTTCAGCGGCGCGGAAACGATCACCGCGCCTTTGGGCGGCAATTGGTCGAGATTAGTCAGACATTGCAGGCCGTATCGCCCCTTGCCGTGCATATAGAAATGCGCCGGAAACGGTGGATTAAAATGATGCCCTTGGCCGTGGTCGGTGCCGATTGTCTCAGTGCCGAAGCCGTGAACGTTGCGTTCCTCAACCAGCCATTTAACAACAGGCGCGTCGGGACCCGGCGTATGGGCGCCGTCTTCGCGCAGGCCGGCATATTCCGCGAATGACTTTTTCGACCAGTCGGTGCGCAACAGCACCCAGTCGCCTGCGGCGATGCGCCCGTGCTGTTTCTCCCAGGCTTCGACAAAGGGTATCGTCAGCATAAAATCCGGATCGTTAGCGCATTCCTTCGAGCAATCGACCACCGAGGCCGGCGCGATGAAGTTAGCCGGGTCGATGGTGTCGACCGCGTTGTTGGGCAGATCCTTGCCGGAGATCCAATGCACCGGCGCATCGAAATGCGTGCCGGTATGCTCACCGACCGAGATATTGTTCCAATACCAGGCCGGACCACGCTCGTCGTAGCGTGACACCTCCTCGATACGGAATGGCGCGCATTGGCCGAATTCAGGCGGCAGCTGGATGATCGGAAATTCCTGGGTCAGCGTATGCGTCAGGTCGACGATCCGGATCGAGCCTTGCGTGACACCGCGCGCGAACGCGAGAAGATCGGAAGCCATGACGTCCCCTACTCTGCCAGCTCGCGCTCGAGCGCTTTCGGATTGACGGCGAGCCGCGCGCGAACGTCCTCGGCAATGTCGCCGACGAAGACATCCTCGAGCCCGCGTTGCAATGCGTTCACGACCGCCTTGGCGAGGGCTGCCGGCGTCACTTTCGGCGGCGGCACCGTCTGGAACCATTCGGTATCGAGCGGTCCGAAGAACACATTGAGCACTTTGACGCCGCCCGGCCGCAATTCGGCGCGCAGGCATTGCGCCGCCGACAGGCAGGCCGCCTCCGCCGCCGAATAAGCGCCATAGGCCGGCCAGTTCATCAGCGCATGCACCGATAGCAGATTGACGAAGGCAGCCGCCGAATTGACGCCGTCGGCGCCGCGCGCGCGCATGCCCGGCCCGAAGGCCTGCGCCAGGCGCATCAGGCCGAAATAGCGCACATCCATTTCCTCGCGCGCCACCGTCAGGCCGCGCCGCTGCATGATGCCGCCGTCACGCACATGCTCGGCGGTGTTGACGACAATGTCGATGCGGCCGCCGTTCTGCTCGGCCTGCTCGGCGACCGACTCGGTGTCGGTGACGTCGAGCGGCACGATCTCGACGCGTTCGATCTGGCGAAGCCGCTCCTGCCCCGGAAACGGCTTCCACGGATCGGCAACGCCGACGAAGACGATATTGGCGCCCGCCTTGGAAAAAGCCTCCGCCATCGCCTGCCCCACTTCGGTGCGGCCATCGGTGATGAGGATGCGGCGGAATTTCGGATCGCAGGTCATTTCGCGCAGGTGCGGATCGTCGGCCATGTTGGGGGTGTCTTTCTCCGGCAAGGCGATCATCACCGGCGCGCCGCCTTTGTCGAGCTTGAGATCGAGACGCACACGTTCGCCTTCGTTAACGTCGCCATGCAAATGCGACAGCACCACCGGACCGCAATCGAGCTTGGTGAGCCCGGTGCGCCACGGCGTGCGCTCGCGGAAATACGGATCGGTCGAGGTGCGGATGGTCGTTTCAGCCAGCAACGTGCCGCGATTATCGACCGGCACGAATGGCACGCGCGCCGACAGGCATTTCGGGCAGGCATCGCGCGGCGGATAGAAGACCGTGCTGCAATCGCTGCAGGTTTGCAATTCGAAGCGGCCTAGCGCTGCCGCCGCCGTCAGCCCTTGCGCGGTGCGGCTGCGGATCGATTGCGGATAAAGCGGCTGCCGCGTCTTCTTGAGCGGGTTCTTGCGCTTCGGGCGAACAAGCGGCTCGGTCATGATGCCCTCGCGAGGACAGCGGCGCCGGACGACAGGCCGCGATCGTAGTTGATCATACCAAAACCGGAGACGAGAGCGAGTTTGGCGTCCGCCACCGGTTTGCCGATGGGCTTGCCGGTGAGCTGACGCATCGCCTCGGTGATGCCGAGATAGCCACCGGCGGCGCCCGCCTGCCCGGCCGACAATTGTCCGCCGGAGGTATTGTGCGGGAAGCTGCCGTCGGTGGTGAAGCTGTGGCTGCGGATGAAATCCGGCCCCTCGCCTTTGGCGCAAAAGCCGAGGTCCTCGAACTGCATGGTGACAATGACCGGGTAGTCGTCATAGGTCTCGACCAGATCGATGTCGTCGGGTTTGACGCCGGCCATCTGCCAGAGTTCATCGACGTCGAGCGCCCAGCCGCCGCGATACTGGATCGGGTCGTCCGGAAAGGCATTGTGCCGTTCGATCGTCGACAGCAGCCGCACCGCCGGCAGGCCGAGCGACTTGGCGACATCCGTCGCGGCAGACCAGGAATGCTTCGGCGCCGGCGCACGGCATGACGCAATCGAACAGATGCAGCGGATCGGAAATCGCCCGCGCCGACATATAGTCGTCGAGCGTCAGCTTCTTCTTCATCATGGCGAACGGAATCGACAGCGCATTGTCGCGCTGCGCCACGCACAGCTTGCCGAAATCCTCGCGCTTGGCGCCGTACATATTCATGTAGTTTTTGGTGATCAGCGCGAAAGAGGCGTTCGCGCCGCCGGAGCCGTAAGGATAGACCGCGTCCTGGGCAAAGCGCGAAAACGACGCCAGGGTCTTGCGGAACGAATCGACGTGATTGGTGTCGCCGGCAACGCAGGCGACGAATTGCGCGTCGCCGCATTGCACGGCGCGCGCCGCGCGCCGCAAGCCGACAACACCGCTGGCGCCGCCCATCGGGATATGATCAAGCCAGCGCGGCGACAGCCCGAGATGCTGGGTCATGCCGACCGCGGTGTCGGGACTGGTGGTGAAGCTCGACAGAATCAAGCCGTCGATGTCCTGCGGCCGGATCTTGGCGGCGCGGGTCAATTCGTGCAGCGCGCGGCCGATCCACCAATGCGCCGAATTGGTCGAGTAGCGGCGATACGGAACGGTAATCGGCGCGCAGACGACGACGTCGTCATAAGCCATTCGGACCGGGGCGCTGCTCATGCGCAAACCGGCCGGACGCAGCGAGAAAGAGACGACAATTGGCGCATCACATGAACAACTGAATGTTGCCGAAGGCGGCCTCGCAATTGACGAGATCGACGCGCTTCAATTTGATCTTCAACGCGCCGTCCACCATCGCCAAGCGTATGCGTCGCCCAGGCGGCGTAAAGCTGCTGATCGTCGAAACGCGTTTCGACGTAATGCATCGGGGTCCAGGTGACGTACTCGTTCTTGGCCTCGTCGCGGCTATCGACCTGCGGCGTTTGCAGCACATGGTGGCAGCGGCTTTTCGGCTTCTGCGAGAAAGTCCGGTTGCCCTTGAGCCGCTCGACCCGGACCTTCAAGAGCAGCTTGTCCTCGTGCATCAGCGACGTCATCAGCCGCGCGTCGGTCTGACCCCATTCGAGCGGCATCCAGTAGACGCCGTCCTCGGCGTACAGATCGAGCCATTCCTCGAAGCGATGCTGATCGATCAGCCGCGCCTCGCGGATGACGAAATCGATGAGTTCCTGATTGGTCGGCGTTGTCATCAAACGCGTCCGTTCACATCGACATCGTCATGAATTTCGACCAGGCATGGAACTGGTTGCGCATCTGCCATTCGGTCGTGCCGTTGGTCTCGGCGGTGACGTCCGGCTGTTCGGACGGATCGTAAAGCCGCTGCACGTTGACCCACTGGTTGGCGTCGACATGCAGGCCCTCCTGCGCACGCTCATACATTTCAAGATCGTCGTGACCGACCACCGAAGTCGGCGCGTTGATCAGCCGGTTATACATCAGTGTCCGCTCAAGCAGCATGTCGGGCGCTTCGACCAGCCGGAAGGTCCAGGACTCGACCAGCGTCTTGTTGGCGGCAATCGGCTTGAACAGGCGGATCAGCTGGATCGGGCCCTTGATCATCAGATTGGGGAAATAGACGGTGTTGTGCCGGTTCTCGCCGAGAATCGTCTTGGCGCGCTCCTCGCCGTAGGCCGCGACCATCTGGTCGAAATAGCCGGGGATCGCCGAATAGTCGGAATGGATCGAGTGATGCACGCCGGTGTGGCCATGGCCGTTCGGCCAGACCCGGATGCCCATGTTCTCGAAGAATTCATAGGACGACATGAACGGCGCGTAGATCTCGACCGCCATCGGCTTCTTGGTGCCTTCCGGCGCATTCTTCCAGACGTCGATCGCGGTGCCGGCCGACGATTCGTGCGCGACCATCGGATGGCAGGTGTCGGTCTGGTTCTCGACCAGCATTTTCCAGTTGCAATTGTGCATGTAGCGCAGCACGCCGCCGGCAACCTGAAGCTTTCCGACCGGCGACCGGTCGATCATATTGTCGAAGCTCGACAGGCTGTCGCCGAAGAATTCCTCGAAACCGAGACCGGTGTCGTTGAGCTTGGCGAAGACAAAGCCGCGATAATTGTGGACGTGCCGCACCGGCGCCATGCCCTTGCCGGCATGGCTCTGTTCTAGGCCGGTGTTCTCGTAGCCTTTCTTCAGCGGGATCGCGAGCAGCGAGCCGTCGGTCTTGAAGCTCCAGGCGTGATACGGGCAGCGAAAGAATTTGCCGGTGTTGCCGCAGGCCTCTGTCGTGATGCGCGTGCCCTTATGCGGGCAGCGGTTATAGAGAACCTTGATCGTCTTGTCGGTGTGGCGGACCATCAGCACCGGCTGGACGCCGATCGTGGTGCCGTAATAGTCGCCCGGATTGGGGATCTGGCTGTCGTGGCCGACATAGACCCAGGTGTTGGCGAACAGATGCTCCATCTCGAGCTGGAACACTTCGTCGTCGATATAGACATCGCGATGCACTTCGGTCGGGCGCACCAGATCTCGAACCGCTTCGACGTTGCCACGATATCTCGACATAGTCTTTCCCTCTTGGCCGTCCCGCTTTCCGCCGTCACAAATCGATGACGAGACGCGGCGACTTCGACCGTGACACGCAAATCTGCATCGTCGTCCCCTCGGCTTTCTCGGCATCGGACAGGATGTAGTCCCGATGATCCGGTATGCCTTCGACCACGCTCACCTGGCAAATGCCGCAGTCGCCGCGCTTGCAGTCGATACAGCGGATCCTGGCCAGCCTCGATCAACACGTCGAGGATGCTCTTGTCCGCTGGAATTAAAAAGCTTTCACCGGAGCTTTTCAATACGACCTCGAAAGGCTGATCGCCGGCCAGCGGCGCGGCCGCCGTGAACAGTTCGAACCGCAGCCGGCCGTCCTGCCAGCCCAGCTCCTTGGCGGCGGCGATGCCTGCGTCGATCATCGCCCGCGGACCGCAGCAATAGACCGGCTCGTCGGCGCTTCAGCGACGCCATCAGACCGCGCACATCAAAAACCGTGCTGGCGGTATCGTCGGTATGCAGCACCAGCCGGTCGCCGCAGAGCGCTTCGATGTCGTCAATGAATGCCAGTTGATCGCGCGAACGCCCGGCATAATAGAGCCGATAAGGCCGCCCTTCGGCGGCAAGCACGGCCGCCATCGAGACGATCGGGGTAATGCCGATGCCGCCGGCAATCAGGACGACCGGTTGAGGACCCGGATTGAGCGGAAAATTGTTGGCCGGCGGCAGCGTGGCGACCTGATCGCCCGGTTTCAGCGCATGCATGAAGCGCGAGCCGCCCTGGCTCGGGTCTTCCAGACGGACGCCGAGGCGATAGGCGTGCGGCCGCGTGGTGGCGAGCGGATCGGTATCCAGATTGATCAGCGAATATGACCGATCGTCACCTGTTCGGGAGGCGCACGCGGATATGCGCCCCCGCCTGCCACGACGGCAACGGCTCGCCATGCGGGCGGGCAAGGCGGATGGAGCGGACCAACGGTGTTTCCGTCCGAACCTCCGTTACGGTCAACAATAATTCTTCGGTCATTTGCGGGATATTTTAAGTCTAAAATATCCGGCTTGGCAACGCGTTTTACAGACCTTTTGGATGGGTCATGAATTCTTCGATGACCTCCGGCGGCGCCAGGGCGAACTCGCCGGCCCGGCTGACGCCGAGACCGGCAAGCCGGCGCAGTTTAACCGCCATTTCCGCCATCTTCACCGCGATCGGGATGCCGTTGATGACCGGCGCGCCATCGACTTTGTGCTCGTGCAAGGCTGAAAACAGCAGCATCGGGATGCCGCCGCCCGGGATCAGCACTTCGCAGCCATCGGCCACCAGCGGTTTGGCTTGCTCGGCGAATAGATCCCGGACCTCGTCGGCAAGATCCTGCGATTCATAGGATTTGAGGATCTGGCCCGGCTCGAACTGCATGGCATGCACACCGGTGATACGCCGCTCCAGTCCATATTTGGCGATCTGGTGATGAAACCACGGGATGTAGCGGGTGTTGATCGTGACAATCCCGACGCGCTGGCCGAGTTGCAGGCTGTAGAGCATCGAGGCTTCGCCAAGCGCCACGACCGGGATATTGACCACCGATCGCGCCTCATAAAGGCCAGCATCCTGGAAATGCCCGACGACAAAGGCGTCATAGCCCTCGCGTTCGGCCCGAACCGCGTTGCAGACAACCTCACGCGCGCAACGCATTTCGACGATCGGGTGGGCGTAAGAATCGTGGGGCGTGATGCCTTTGACATCGACCTCGGTTCCTTCGTCAACAACGGTCTTGAGATGGGCGCGCAGGCGATCCCAATAGGTCTTGCCGTTGCTCGTAGTCGACGTAGCTTTGATACCAAATGCGCATTTCGACCTCCTGAGGCGTCGCCGCCCACCGATTCACATTGCCGTCCGAAGATATTTTAAGCTAAAAACATTTCCCAGCATGACCAATACACCCAACGAACGAATGCCCGCTACCCTGCTCGTCGAGCAATTGTCGCATCAGTTCGCGCCGCACGAGCGAACGGTACCGACAATGCTGATCCGGCAAGCCGAGCGCTTCGCCGACAAACCACTGGTTTCTTTTGGCGGCGAGGTCTGGAGTTATGCGCGGATACGCGACGAAGCCGCCGGTTTTGGCGCGACTTTGCGCGCGGCCGGCATCAAAAGCGGCGACCGCGTCGCGCTGATTTGTTCCAACCGCTTCGAATTCCTGCGCGCTTTTCTGGGCTGCGCCTGGATCGGCGCGGTCTCGGTTCCGATCAACGCCGCATCACGCGGCCATCAATTGCAGCACATTTTGTCGAATTCGGCGGCGCGGCTGTTGATTGTCGAAGGCTCGCTCGCCGGCAATCTCGATCATCTTGACTTCGCGGCCCTGCCGCTCGAAATGATCTGGACCATCGATGCCGAGACGCCAGTACAAGCTGGCAAGATCGTGTCGACGCCGATGCCGGCCGGCAACCGAAATGTGCGATGCGGACCACCGTCAGCCCGCGCAATATGCTGACAATTCTTTACACCTCCGGCACCACCGGGCCGTCAAAGGGCGTCTGTTGTCCGCACGCGCAATATTTCTGGTGGGGCGCCAATACCGCCGCACTGCTCGGCCTCACCGGCAATGACGTGCTGCAATCGACTTTGCCGCTGTTTCACACCAACGCCTTGAATACCTTCTTCCAGGCGATGTTGATGGGGATCAGCGTCACCTTCGAGAAACGGTTTTCCGCCTCCGATTTCTACGCCGCCCTCACCCGGTCGCAAGCGACCGCGACTTATGTGCTCGGCGCCATGGTGCCAATTTTGCTGTCGCGGCCGCGCGGTCCTGAGGAAAGCGGCCATCGCGCACGCATCGCGCTCGCGCCCGGCGTGCCGGCCCGCTTCCATGCCGAATTCACCGAACGCACCGGCATCAAGCTGGTCGACGGCTGGGGCTCGACCGAAACCAACTTCGTGCTCGGCGCGACCTGGGACAAGCAGCGGCCGGGCACGATGGGCCCGGTATTTACCGGGTTCCAGGCCCGCGTCGTCGATCAAGACGACAGCGATGTGCCCGACAACCAGCCGGGCGAATTGATCGTGCGCGCCGACGAACCATTCGCTTTTGCCACCGGCTATTTCGGTGCGCCGGAAAAGACCGTCGAGGCCTGGCAAAACCTCTGGTTTCACACCGGTGATCGTGTGGTCCGCGAAAGCGACGGCTATTTCAGGTTCGTTGACCGGATTAAGGACGCCATCCGCCGGCGCGGCGAAAACATTTCGTCATTCGAAGTGGAACAGGTTCTGCTTAGCCACCCAGCGGTTGCAAACGCCGCCGCATTCCCGGTGCGCTCGGCGCTCGCCGAGGACGACGTTATGATCGCCGTTGTGCTGCATCCCGAGCAAACGCTGGCAGAACTCGACCTGATCAAATATTGCGAACCGCTGCTGCCCTATTTCGCGGTGCCGCGTTATGTCGAATTCGTCGCTGAGCTGCCCACGACCGAGAACGGCAAGGTTCAGAAATACAAACTGACCGAGCGCGGCGTCACGCTGGCGACGTGGGATTGCGAAGCCGCCGGTTACAAGGTGAAGCGCAACTAGCCTTTCCTGTCGGGATTATTGACTTCCCCGGAAATCATTTTAAGATTGAAATAATTGCCGGAGCCGGCGGCAGACAGATTTTATTTTGGTACGTGGCGTCAATGCCGCGGCTGAACTGAGCGCAATCGGAAGCTCCGGTCGGCGCTGACGGACGTTATTTTCTCAAGAGGCTCGCAAGCAAACAAATATGAGCCTCCAAGTATGGATGGAGACCACCATGAGAAAGCTCGTGCTCGGCTTAACTGCGCTCGCTGGACTTAGTGTCGCTGCGACGGCGGCGCAGGCGCAAGATATCACCGTCGGATTTGTAACCTCGCTCAGCGGACCGGCCTCCTCGATCGGCCTCAACTACGACAAGGGCATGAAGGCCGCCTACGCATATCAGAGCGAAATCGACGGCCATAAGATCAAGATGATCAACCTCGACGACGGCTCCGATCCGTCGGCGGCGACGAAGAACGCACGCAAGCTGGTTGAACAAGATCATGTCGACGCCATGTTCGGCACGTCGAGCGCGCCCGGCACCATTGCGATGCTGACCGTCGCCAACGAACTGAAGGTTCCGTTCCTCGGCGTGTCGCCGGTCAAGGCACCCATCCCGAAGACGGGGCACCCCTGGGCGATCTCGACCGTGCAGTTTCCGCCGCTGATGATCAGTGTGATCACGGACCGCATGAAGCGCGAAGGCATCAAGACCGCCGGCTTCATCGGCTACAACAACTCGTGGGGCGATCTCGTCTATAATGGCGCCAAGGCAGCCGAGAAGGACGGCGACCCGAAGATCACCAGCAATGAGCGCTACGCGCGCACCGACACCTCGGTCACCGCGCAGGCGTTGAAGGTCATCGCCACTAAGCCGGACGGCTTCCTCGACGGCGGCTCGGCCACGCAAGCGGCGCTGCCGCTGCTTGAACTGCGCAAGCTCGGCTACAAGGGCCCGTTCTTCGGCACCCCGGCGCTGCTCAACCGTGACTTCATCCGCATCGGCGGCAAGGCGGCCGAGGGCGTGCAGGTCTCCGCCGGTCCGGTGATCGTAACCAGCCAGCTGCCGGACTCGCACTTCTCCAAGAAGATCGGCACGAAATTCCACGAGATCTTCAAGAAGGTGAACGGCGGCGAGGCCGATGATGGCTTCTCCGGCTACGCGTTCGATGCCTGGGTGGTGTTCCTGAAGGCCGCCAAGGTCGCGCTGACCAAGGCCAAGCCGGGCACGCAGGAGTTCCGTGAAGCGCTGATGCAGGCGATCTATTCCAACAAGGATGTCGTCGGCGTCCACGCCATCTATAACTTCACTCCGAAGTCCTACTACGGCGTCGACAAGCGCAGCCTGGTTGTCGTCAAGCTCGTCAACGGCAAGTGGAAGTATCAGCCCTAACGACTGGCTCTGGTATCGCGGCGATTTGAAAGGAAGTCATGAATTCTCAGATCGCCGCGATACTGACCCTTGATGGCATCGCCACCGGCGCCATCTACGTCCTGATCGCCCTCGGCTTCGTGCTGATCTTTACGGTCACGCGGATTGTGTTCGTTCCCTTCGGCGACATCACCGCCTTCACGGCCCTGACGCTGGCCGGTCTCGAAAACAAACAACTACCCGGCACCGTCGGCATGGTCGCCGCGTTAGCTGCCCTCGCGGCGCTGATGGAGGCCGTCGGCCTCTGGCGTTCAGGCGCGGCGAAAAACATTCCGCGCGCGCTATTGTTCTATCTGCTGCTGCCGCTCATTCCGGCGGCGATCGTTTGGCTCACCGCCGGCACGCTGCTGCCGCCGCTCGTTCGCATCGTCCTGACGATCGCGGTCATTCTGCCGATCGCTCCCCTCCTCAACCGCATCGTATTCCGGCCGATCGCCGACGCCTCGGTTCTATTGCTGCTGGTCGTGTCGGTCGCGCTGCATTTCGCACTCGACGGCCTCGGCCTGTTGTTTTTCGGTCCTGAAGGCGTCCGCACCGAAAGTCTGGTCGACTACACCGCCATCATCGCCGGCACGCCGATCTCCGGACAGACCATCCTGATCGTCGTCTCGGCGATTTTCTTCAGCTTCCTGTTGTATCTGTTCTTCAATTTCACGCTGTACGGCAAGGCGCTGCACGCCACCGCGATGAATCGGACCGGCGCGCGCCTGATGGGCATCCGGCCGCATCAATCCGGCACCATCGCCTTCCTGCTCGGCTCGCTGCTGGCGGCGGTCTCCGGCATTCTGATCGCGCCGGTCAATACCATTTTCTACGATTCCGGATTCCTCATCGGGCTGAAGTCATTCGTCGGCGCCATCATCGGCGGCCTGGTCAGCTTCCCGGTGACCGCGATCGGCTCGACCTTGGTCGGCATCCTTGAGAGCTTCGCCGCATTTTTCAGCAGCCCGTTCAAGGAAGTGATCGTGTTCTCGATCCTGATCCCCGTTCTGCTGTGGCGCTCCTACACGCTCGTGCAAGCCGAGGAAGAGGACGAGGAATGAGCACGCGCGCTATCACGCTGATCGGAGCGGCGGCCGTGCTCGCGCTAGCTGGCCGCGCCGCTTTATCTTCAGCCGTTTACGATCACGCTCCTCAACTACATCGGCGTCTATGCCTTCGTCGCGCTCGGCCTTGTGCTGCTGACCGGCAAGGCCGGCATGGTGTCGTTCGGCCAGGCCTCGTTCATGGGCATCGCCGCCTATGCCACCGCCTGGACATCGGCCGTCATGGGCTATTCGCCCTGGCTCGGATTGATCCTCGCGCTGGCCGTCACGTGTTCGGTCGCCGCGGTGCTCGGCGCGGTGACCCTTCGGCTGCAAGGCCACTTCCTGTCGCTCAGCACCATCGCCTGGGGGCTCGCGATCTATTTTACCTTCGGCAATATTCCCGGCCTCGGTGCGTACAACGGCATCTCGTCACTACCGCCGATCTCGATCGGCTCGCTGCCACTGATCGGCAGCGAGCAGATCTTCTATCTGATCTGGGGCGCCCTGCTCTTGAGCATGCTCGCCGCCCACAATCTTCTCGACTCGCGCGTCGGCCGGGCATTGCGCGCGCTGCGCGGCGGCAACGCGCTGGTCGAATCGCTCGGCGTCAACGCGTTTCAGGTCAGGCTCGCCACTTTCGTGCTCGCCGCGCTGCTCGCCGCCATCTCTGGCTGGCTCTACGCCCACATGAGCCGCTTCGTCAGCCCGTCGCCGTTCGACGTCACCATGAGCATCATGTTCCTGATGATGGCGATGATTGGCGGCTCCGGCTATCTGCTCGGCGCGGTGCTTGGCGCGGCGCTGATTACGCTGCTGAAGAACTCGATTCAGGATGTGTTGCCGCTGATCGCGCCGAGCACGTCCGGCCAGCTTGAGATCGTCGTCTTTTCGGGTCTGTTCATTGTCTTCCTGCAATACGCCCGCGACGGCATCATGCCCTTTGTCACGCAATGGCTGCCCGAACCGCAGCGGTCGCGGCCGCCGGAAGCGGAGCCGCTGCCGCGGCAGGCCCAGCCGGAAAAAGGCAGCGTGCTGATGAAGGTCGACACGGTGAACCGCCGGTTCGGCGGTCTGGTCGCCGTCAACGACGTCAGCTTCGACGTGCACGCCGGCGAAATCCTCGCGCTGATCGGCCCGAACGGCGCCGGCAAAACGACGATGTTCAACCTGATCACCGGCGCGTTGCGCTGCAGCGGCGGCCGCATCGGCTTTGCCGGCCAGGACATCACCCGCGCCACCCCGCACACCATCGCCGCCGCCGGCATCGCGCGGACGTTCCAGCACGTCAAATTGCGCCCGAAGATGACGCTGCTGGACAACGTTCTGCTCGGCGCCTACCGCCGCACCAGCGCCGGCTTCTTCTCCGGCGCGTTCCGGCTCGACCGGGCCGAGGAACGGCGGGCCCGCAACGAAGCGATGAAACAACTCGACCGCGTTGGGCTCGGCGCCAATCCTTACGAACTCGCCGGCAACCTTCCGCTGGGCAATCAGCGCCTGCTTGAGATCGCCCGCGCGCTCGCCGCCGATCCGATCCTGCTGGTGCTCGACGAACCGGCCGCCGGCCTGCGTCGTCAGGAAAAACTCGCGCTCGCCGACCTGTTGCGCACGCTGCGCGCCGAAGGCTTGACCATTCTGCTGGTCGAGCACGACATGGAATTCGTGATGGGCCTGGTCGACCGCATCGTGGTGATGGAATTCGGCTGCAAGCTGTGCGAAGGCGCGCCGGACGCGGTGCGTGCCGACGCCCGCGTGCAGGAAGCCTATCTCGGAGGCGTCGCCTGATGGCCCTGCTTTCGATCGACAATGTCAGCGTCAGCTACGGAAAGGCCGAAGCCGTCCGTAACGTCTCGCTCGAGGTCGAGCCCGGCCAGATCGTCACGGTGATCGGCCCGAATGGTGCCGGCAAGACCAGCCTGCTAACGGCAGCCATCGGGCTGATCCCTTCAACCGGCCGCATTACGTTCAACGGCCAGGACATCACACCCTTCGATACCGAACGCCGGGTCGAGATGGGAATTTGCCTCGTTCCCGAACGCCGCGAATTGTTTGCCGAGATGTCGGTGCACGACAATCTGCAGCTCGGCGCCTACAGCCTGCACGAAGGCGCGGCGGCGGTCAGGCAATCGATGGAACAGGTCTTCGACCGTTTCCCGCGCCTGCGCGAGCGGCTATCCCAGAAGGCCGGCACGCTGTCGGGCGGCGAGCGGCAGATGCTCGCGCTCGGCCGCGCGTTGATGGCCAAGCCGAAACTGCTGATGCTCGACGAGCCGAGCCTGGGGCTGGCGCCGCTGATCATCCGCGAAATCTTCCGCATCATCTCATCGCTGCGCGAAACAGGCGTTTCGATCCTGCTGATCGAGCAGAACGCGCGCGCCGCGCTTGAGACCGCCGATTTCGGCTACGTGATGGAAACCGGCGAGATTGTCCACTCCGGCCCCGCCTCCACGCTGATCGACGATCCGCGTTTGATCTCCACCTATCTGGGCGGCGGCGCCGACTGAGGTTAGCTGCCGGGCGTTACCGGCGGCCGCGCCAGGCCAGCTTCGTTGAGCGCACGCAGGAACGCGGCCATACGCTCACGCCGGTAGGCCGGCACATCCATTTTGCTCGTAATCGTAGAACCCCTTGCCGTCGCGCAGGCCATTGCGGCCGGCCGCCATATTGTCCTGGACGATCTTCGGCGCCTCGAAGCGCTTGTCGTCCATCGCCTCGGACATATAGCGGCTGGCGTAATAGAGAATGTCGCCGCCGCCCCAATCGATGAATTCGAGCAGGCCGAGAATGGCAAAGCGGAAACCGAAACCGTATTTCACCGCCTTGTCGACATCCTCGGCGGTGGCGACGCCCTCCTCGACCAGCCGCGCCGCTTCGTTCATCGCCAGCGCCTGGATGCGCGGCACGATGTAGCCCGGCGACGCCGTGCATTCGACCGGCACCTTGCCGATAGACTCCAACAGCGCCTTGAACTCCGTCGACCACGGCGCGGTCGGTGTCCTTGGTCGGGCTCAGTTCGATCAGCGGCACGATAAAGGCCGGGTTCAGCCAATGCGCGTTGAGGAAACCGGCGCGGCCGGCCGCTCAGGTCCGACAACTGCGTCGACAGAAACGTCGAGGTGGTCGAGGCGATAGTCGCATCTGCCTCGGCGGCTTTATCGACCGCCGCCAGCGCAGCACGCTTGGCGTCTTCGGTCTCCGGCACCGCTTCGAAGATGAAGCGCACGCCTTGCAGCGCCGGCCCGATCTCGTCGTAGGGATGAAGCGATACCCGCGCCATGATGCCGTCGATGGCGGCAGCATCGAAACCGCCGAGGTCGGCGATCGATTGCAGCGTAGCTGCGAATTTCGGCTTTCGTTTCGTCGAACAGCCGTTGCTGCCCTTGCGCGTCGCGCGGCTTGCCGTCGATCAGGCGAACCTCATGGCCGGCATAGGCGAAGGCATGGGCGATGCCGCGCCCCATCCGGCCGGCGCCGATGCAGGCAACAACCGGATAAGCCTGGCCCGGCATCAGATGCCCTCGCGCAGCATGTCGCGCAACACGTGCGCGACTTTCCTCGACGAGGCCGAGCGTCTCCATCGTGCGTCCCGGTCTTGCGGAAATCATTGCCGCTCGCCGCGCCCGCGATCGCCAGCAGGCCGGCCGCGACCGGCGCCGCCGTTCCGGCCCATTCGCTGAGCGAAACGATGAAGGCCAGTCCCAGGCCAATGTCTTCCTGCAGATAGCGATGCGTCTTCAAATCGAGATGTTCGTGCCAATCGCCGGAATCGACCAGCTTGTCGTGCGCCAGCTTGCCGTACATCCAGTTCGACGTGTTGTAGTGGTCGGCCAGCGGGAAATGCGGCGCGCCGATAGCCCAGCTTTTCGCGCAAGGCGATCCGCTCGCCGTCGAGCGCATCGTGAACGTGCCGGATCGACGGCTGCGTGCCTTCTTTGTGGATGTCCCAGCGATCGAAGTGCTCGATCGGCCCGGCATTCATGATGATCAGCGGCGGATGGATGATCGGGCCGGCGTTCATCAAGGCCGCCGACAGCGCGTCCTCGACCGGTTCGATCGCGCCCGGAAACGCCGCCGAAATCACCTTGAGCGCCATCTCCGACAGCCGCGCCGGAAACACGCCGGTCGGCAGCCGCGTGGCGCGGGTCGTGATCGCGACCTCGTTGGGGCCGTGCTTGCGGGCGAGCCACGGCAGAGTGCCGGTCTCGGCAATGGCGACATCGGCGCGGCAGCCGTGTTCGCGCAGCACCTTCATCATCAGATAGGAGCCGAACGTGCCCGGCGGCAGATAAATCACCTGCCCGTCGGTCAGATGCGGCGCCAGTGCGATGGCGAGATCGCGCTTGCGCGAAGGCCGGCACCGGCGCGACGATCAATTCGGCGCCGCGCACCGCCTCGCCGATATCGGCGGTCGGCAGCGCAATCTTGACGTCGCGCACGCCCTCGAAATCGCGGATCCGGATCGTGCCGCTGGCGCGAACCGGCTCAAGCGCCGCGCCGTCGCGGCGCCAGAAGCGAACCTCGTGACCGGCCTCGGACAAATCGGCGGCCGCCGCATAGGAACCATTGCCGCCACCAAGCACTGCTATTTTCATGGAAATCCTCAATCACCGGGGTTCGGCGATTATTTTAAACCTAAAACAATTGGTTCTAAAGCGAAAAATCGCCGCCCCTGCGCTTAACGTATAAGTTGCGTCAAGCGCTGTTCCGCGCACCGGGCCGGCGCGGGGCGGCTTCGCCCTCAATCTTCGAAATGTGTCGGGGTCAATCGCCCGGGCTAGCCAGCCGCGCGCTGCGGCGCCCGCGAGACGTCATTGTTCAATTCGACCAGTTGGCCCAGCAACTGCATCAGCTTGTCGCGATCTTTTGGCGGCAAAGGCGCCAGAATGCGCTCTTGCGCCCGCCGCACCGCTTTTTCAGCGCGTCCAATGACGGACCGTCCATTCGCGGTCAGCTTCAGGCGCTTGATGCGCTTGTCCTCCGGCAACGAATAGCGCGTCAGCAATCCGCGGGTTTCAAGCCGCTCCAGCACGTTGCCCAAAGTCGAGCGATCGAACGCAATCAACGCCGACAGCCGGGTGGCGTCGATACCCTGATTTTCCCCGATCGCCACCAAGGCGGCGTATTGCACCGGGGTCAAATCGAAGCCGGCGCACTCCTCCATGAAGATCGCCACGGCAATCTGTTGAGCGCGCCGGATCGCATGGCCCGGCATGGAATGCAATTCGCCCAGCATCATCGGTGCAGGTACCTTCGCGACAAGGGATTGGACCTTGCGTTGGTAACAAACTCGCCCGTGCCCCGCAAAGCAGCGCCGTCAATTGAAGGTTTCGTAGAACCCCAGCTTGCGCTGCATCGGCGCGTCATCGACCTGGAACAGAAATGCCGGCTTGCTCGCGGACCGATTGGCGATTTTGACGCGCGCGTGGGTCGGCACCGCCAGGGTGTCGTTCTCACCGGCGCCAAGTGTCACGCCGTCGATTTCGGCCTCGACCTCGCCCTCGACAACATGGATGACCGCCGACGCCGAACGCCGCGGTGGCAGCGCGGTTTCACCCGGTCGCAACATGATCGCGGAAAAGCCGAGCACTGGCAAACACTCCAGCCCGGTTTCCGGATTGACATAAGCAAGCTGCACCATTTCGGCCGCCTCGGTCACCGGCGCCAGACTCTGCAGCGCTTCGCGAACTTCCTGCCAAGGATAGCGCAACAGCGGATAGGCGTCCCGCGGCCCGCCGAGCGAGCGATAGGGCACCAAGCCCGCACGCCGGTAAAGGGTCTGCGAGTTGTCGGGCTGGTTGCGCACCAACTGCGGCGGACCTTCAAGCGCGTAGGACGCTTCCTGGGCAAACACCGTCGGCAGATCGAGGGCGTCGAGCCAGATCACCGGACCGTGGCCCTCGTGGCAGTGCTCATGCCAGAGCAGCGCCGGCGTCAAAATCAGATCGCCGCGTTGCATCGGCAACTTCTCGCCGTCGACGATGGTGAAGCCGCCCTGCCCTTCGACGACAAAGCGCACCGCGCTCGGCGTATGGCGGTGGTTAGGCGCGGTCTCGCCCGGCAGGATGAGCTGCATGCCAATATAGATCGACGGCGTCGCCTGCATGTTGTCGAGGCCCAGCCCCGGATTGGCCAGGACGAGAACACGACGCTCGGCCTTCTCGATCGGCGTCAAATCGCCGGCCTGTAGCAACAGCGGACGAATGTCGGCATAGCGCCATAGCACCGGCTGGGTCCGGCGCAGCGGCGCGCCATGCGGCAGCGCCTTGCGCAAACTCGGCCAAAGTGGAACCAGGTTTCGGCCGGTGAGATCGTCAAGGTATTGACCCGGCAGTTCGCTCAGTGTCCCAAGGGCGCTCATCTGCTTTGTCTCCATTTAGGTTCGGTCAAACTGATAGTTTCAGCCGGCGCTTAAGCGGCGGCCTTTTGACCGGCGCCAACCAGACCGTTGCCGCCATAGAGCCAGCGCATGCCGGCGTAGAACTCCTCCGGCGTTTTCGATTGAAGCCAGGCATTGCGCACCAGCCGTTCAACGCCATCGGCGTGATAGATGCGGCCGAGTTCGCGCGAGCCGTAGACCACGCGATAGGCCCGCGGGATGCGCTCCTGCTGATAAGCCTGGAAGGCGGGTTTGAAGTCGCCGCCAAAGCGTTCGAACTTATCGGCTAGGCAAACGGCATCTTCCATCGCCATGCAGGCGCCTTGCGCGAAATATTGATAGGTCGGATGCGCGGCGTCGCCAAGCAACGCCACCTTGCCGTCGACCCAGTTACCAATCGGATCGCGATCGGCGAGCACCCAACGACGCCATTCGGTCGGCACTTCGAGCAGCTTGCGGGCCTTTGGCACAATATTGCCGAAACGTCCAAGCACCTCTTCGCGCGTGCCGGGTTCGTTGCTGCCGACATTCTTGTCGTCGGTGACGAAGGTCGCGACCAGATTGAAGGTGCGCCAGCCCTGCAGCGGATAATGCACCATGTGGCACTTCGGGCCGGCCCACAACGTCGCCGCGTTCCAGCGCAGGTCTTCAGGCATCTGGTCGAGTTGAAGCACCGCGCGATAGGCGACGTGGCCGGAATAGCGGATCGGATCGCCGCCCGTCAGTTGCTCGCGAACCATCGAGCGCACGCCATCGGCGCCGATCACGGCATCGGCCTCGAACACGGTGCCGGCAGCGGTCCGCACTGTGGCGCCCGCCGCGGTGTTCTCATAGGCCACCACCCGCTCGTTGTTCACCAGCGTAATCGCCGGATGCGCGCGGCAGGCGTCGAGGAAAACGCCATGCAGGTCGGCGCGATGAATGACGGCGTAGGGATTGCCGAAAAACTTGCGGAAAGGTTCGTCGAGCGGGCCGCGGAAGATCCGCTCGCCGGAAATCCCGTCCATCATGATCAGGGCATCGATATAGACCGCCTTGGCGCGCCCGGCGTCGCCAATGCCGAGATAGTCCATCGCGTGGAAGGCATTCGGCCCGATCTGAATGCCGGCGCCGATTTCGCCGAAGCGGTCAGCCTGCTCCAGCACCGTGACACGGCAACCTTTGTTGGCAAGGCCCAGCGCGGTCGCCAAGCCACCGATCCCGCCTCCGGCGACGATGGCCGATGCAGCGAATGTCTTTGTTGTCGTCGGCATGCGTTTCTCCCCTGCCTGTCGCCATCTCATGGCTTCGTCATGGCCTCGACGGCCAAGCATTTTACTCAGTATACTGTCTTTCTGTATACTGTTTAACTTGCCAAGGCAAGAACGCCTGATCAGGGCCGACGTATAGCCCTGACAATGCTTGGAAATTTACGCTCAGGACGATCTGAATTTGACGCGGCCTGCGCCGCGATAACGCCGAACAGCCGGGTCAAGCTTTCGCCGACCGAATGCGGCTGCCGCGTCGAATGTCGGTTCGCGCCTCCCCTACCGGACGGCGCCGCCTCGCCTTAAGGCGTCCGCATCGTAGGCGCGCCCGCTTCATCCTTTTCGCGCACGCTGCGAAGTTCGTACCACAGCGCATTCAGGATGCCGACGGCGGCGGCAAGACCCAAGTCCGAGGATCCAGGAAAAATACCACATGATCTTGGTCTCCGAATTTCGCTCGGCTCAATAGACCGAATGGCCGCCGGCCTCGATGGTCTTGGCGTCGACCTTGCCCCACAGCACTTTGTAGACCCAGGCGGTGTAGGCGAGAATGATCGGCAGGAAGATCACCGTCGCGATCAGCATGTTGCGCAGCGTCGCCTGGCTCGACGAAGCGTCGAACACGGTCAGCGAGTCGTTGGGATGGGTGTACGACGGCAGGATGATCGGGAACATCGACAGAGCCGACCGTCGCGATAATGCAGGCAACGCCGAGTTTGGAGGCCAGGAACGTCAGCCCCGGCCTTGCGCGCGCGAAAGCCGATGGCCGCCAGCAGCGGCGCGACGATGCCGAGCAGCGGCACGATGAACAGCCAGGGCGTCGCGCGGAAGTTCGCCAGCCACGCCGCCGAATTAACGGCAACCGTCTTGCCGAGCGGATTGGACGGGCCGTCCCACACGATCGTGCTGGTCACCTCGTAACCGCCAAGGCAGGCCGAGCCAGATCAGCACGCCGCCGCCGGCAAACAGAATCGCCGCGACCAGCGCCGCCTTCGCGCCGAAACTCGCGGCGCGATCGGCCACCGGCCCGTCGGCCTTGAAGGCAAGCCAAGCCGCGCCATGCATGACGATCATGGCGAGCGATACCAGCCCGCAATAAAGCGCCAGCGGATTGAGCAGGCCGAACAAGTTGCCCTCATAGATCGGCCGCAGATCGTCGGTGAAGTGGAACGGCACGCCTTGCAGGGTATTGCCGACCGCGACGCCGAAGATCAGCGCCGGCACCGCGCCGCCGACAAACAGCGCCCAGTCCCAGTTACGGCGCCAGGCGATGCCTTCGCGCTTCGAGCGATACTTGAAACCGACCGGCCGCAGAATCAGCGCGAACAGCACCAGGAACATCGCGAGGTAAAAGCCTGAGAAGCTCAGCGCGTACAGCGCCGGCCATGCGGCGAAGATCGCGCCGCCACCGAGGATGAACCAGACCTGGTTGCCTTCCCAGACCGGACCGACGGTGTTGATGGCGATGCGCCGCTCGGTGTCGGTCTTGGCGACGAAAGGCAGCAGTGCCCCGACCCCCAGATCGAAGCCGTCGCTGACCGCGAACCCGATGAGCAGAACGCCGAGCAGCACCCACCAGATCAAGCGCAACGTGGTGTAGTCAAAGAGTGTGTGAATCATGACTGTGTTTCCTTGACTGTTCGATCACTCGGCCGGAGCCAGCGCGCCAGGACCACCGGTCCGGGCCGGAATTGCGAAGTTGCCGCTGGTGGCATCCGGTCCGCTTCTTGATCGCCTGCAGCATCAGGCTGACTTCAATAACAGCCAGCACGCCATAGACGACGGTGAAGCCGATGATGGTCAGCACCAGATTGTAAACGCCGAGTTCGGAGGTCGCCAGGAAGGTCGGCAACACGCCGTCAATGATCCAGGGTTGGCGGCCGAATTCCGCGACGAACCAGCCAAATTCCGACGCCAGCCACGGCAACGGCATGGCCAGCAGCGCCAGCCTGAACAGCCATCGCGGCGCCTCCGCTTCGCGCATCGTATGCCAGAGCGAGACCAGGAATACGCCAAGCAGCACGAAGCCGAACAGCACCATGAAGCGGAAGGTGAAGAAGATGTAAGGCACGGTCGGCACCGTCGACCAGGCGGCGTCGTGGATCTGTGCCGGCGTCGCCTGCATCGGGTTCTCCGATGTAGCGCTTCAGCAGCAAGCGCATAGCCGAGATCGCCGCGGGTCTTGTCAAAGGTCGCGCGGGCGTCGGCGTCACGCATGATTCTTCTTGAGCTTCTCCAACGCGCCATAGGCGACAAGTCCATCCTGAATGCGGCCTTCGGCGCTCTTGACGAGCTCGAAGATGCCGGGGATCTGCTGGTCGATCGAACGCGTGCCGATCAGCCCCATCACCCAGGGAATGGTGATGGCATAATGCGTCGTACGCGCCTTCATGTCGGGAATGCCGAAGGCGGTAAAGCCCGCCGGCGCCGGCTCGGTTTCCCACATCGCCTCCATCGCCGCGAGCTTCATCTTCTGGTTATCGGTGATGGTATAGCCGCTCTCGTCACCGAGCACGATGACCGACAAGGCGGCGGCGACGCCGAAGGCCGCGGCAATGACGAACGAACGCTTGGCCAATTCGATATGACGGCCGCGCAAAAGGTAGAAGGCGGAAACGCCGAGAACGAAAGCCGCGCCGCAGACATAGCCGGCGGACACGGTGTGCACGAACTTCGCCTGCGCGGTCGGATTGAACAGAACGGCCGCGAAGTCGGTGACTTCCATGCGCATCGTATCGGGGTTGAACGCCGCGCCGACCGGATTCTGCATCCAACCATTGGCGATCAGAATCCACAGCGCCGACAGATTGCTGCCGAGCGCCACCAGCCAGGTGACGGCGAGATGGGCGCGCGCCGACAATTTGTCCCAGCCGAAGAAAAACAGGCCGATAAAGGTCGCCTCAAGGAAGAATGCCATCAGGCCTTCAATGGCCAGAGGCGCGCCGAAAATGTCGCCGACATAATGGGAATAAAACGCCCAATTCATGCCGAACTCGAATTCCATGGTGATGCCGGTGGCAACACCCAGCGCGAAATTGATGCCGAACAGAAGCCCCCAGAATTTGGTCATGTCACGCCACATGGTGCGCCCGGTCATGACGTAGACCGTCTCCATCATGGCCACGAGCACGGACAGGCCAAGCGTGAGAGGGACGAACAGGAAGTGGTACATCGCGGTCAATGCAAATTGCAGCCGCGAAAGCTCCACGAGCAGCGGATTGGTCATGAGGAGTTCCTTTCAAGAGTGCAAATCAGGTGCACCACTGGCATCGTATACTCATTGATCGACATCAAGAGACCTGCACAAATTGAATTGCATGAATGTGAGATGCGAATGACAGGTTCGGCAAACCTCGATGGTGCGGACCGGCGGCAGAGTCCATCGCCGACAGTCTCCAACGAGACGGTGACATTATTATGCGCTGAGTCGTCGGGAGTATGCGCCGACATCGGCGGTAGCGGAATACTATCAATCGCCCAAAACCTCGGTTTTCCAGGCTTGCGCGCAACGCTCATCTGGCAAGTTCTGCGCATGCTCTGCCGCCTCGGCTTTGCCGCTTCAATTGCCGTTTTTGCCGGTGAAATGATCGAAGGCGGCACCCTTGGCTGGACCGCGCTGGCCGCAGCGCTCATCGGTCTCATACTTTCGTCAGGCGCGGGTTATATCGCCGAGTCGCGAGCCGCGCATGCCGAAGGCGCATGTGACCAACGCATTACGGCAAAAGCTCATGGCAGCCATCGCCGAAATGCCGACAGCGCGGGTTCAGAAGCGGCCATCGGGCGCGCTGATCGCCGGGCTACAGCGTCAGCCGCCGGCGCTTGCCGCCCTCGTCATCAGCCACGCCGCGGCGCGCACCATGCTAGGCGTCGGACCGCTGGCGGCCGCCGCCTCGATCGCCGTCGTTTCATGGCAGGCGGCCCTGACGCTGCTATGCGCAATTCCCGTCATGATCATGTTCTTTGTGCTGCTCGGTGGCGCGGTGCGCAGCAAGGCCGAGGCGCAGGAAGCCGCTTTCGGCAGACTTGCCGCCCAGTTCGCCGACCGTATTCGTTCGCTTCCGACCGTTCTGGCCAATCACGCGCTCGGCCACGAACACGGCAAGATCGAACGGCGCATGACCGCCTATGCCGACAGCACCACCGGCGTCCTGAATACCGCCTTCCTGAATGCCGGCATCATCGACTTCTTCTCCGCGCTGGCGATCGCCGTTCTGGCCATCTTCCTCGGCCTCGGCCATCTCGGCTTGGTGCATGTGCCCGGCTTCACCGGCCTCGTGCTGTGGCAAAGCCTGTTCATTCTTGTCATCGCCGCCGATTTCTTCACACCGTTCCGCCGCTACGCCGAGCAGTATCACGTCAAAGCCGAAGGCCAGGCCGCCGCCAAGGAACTGGACTGGTATATCGCGCAAGCCGATGCCGCCGCCAGGCCCGACCTGTTCATGCCTGCCGGCATAGAAGACTTCGATGTGACCGCCCTGCCCCAAACCGGGCTGGTCGCAATTTCAGGCCCAAGCGGCGCCGGCAAATCAACGATGTTGCGCATTCTCGCCGGCGTCGAAACGCCTCGGGCGGGACTTCGCATCTTGCCGCGCGTCAGCGCGGCCGGCTGCGACTGGATGGCGACCGACATTTACGTTCCCGCCGGCACGCTCGCCGGGGCCATCGCGCTGGAATCGCGGCGCCGTTGACCGCGCCGCGATTCATAACGCCGCCGAACGCGTCGGTCTGCTCGATGAGAGCCTGCTACCCGGCGGCCTTGATGCCCGTATTGTCGACGGCGGCGGCAATCTGTCGGGCGGACAGCGGATGCGCATCGGCATTGCCCGTATCCTGTTGTCGGATCGCGTCGTGTTTGCCGATGAACCGACCGCCAAACTCGATCCGAAGACGGCCGAGCTCGTCCGCGGTGCATTGATCGAACTGGCCGAACGGCGTCTTGTCATCGTCGCAACCCACGACAAAGACTTGATCGCCGCTGCCGACCGCAAGCACGTCCTGCGTCTGCCACCACAGAATCGGGCGGCGGCATGAGCATCGAAACAATCACGCCGCCGGTGTCGGATTTGCCAACCGTAAAAGCGCCTTGGCGGCTCGCCATCGGCCTCGCGCTCACGGCAACCGCGTCCGGCATTCTGCTGACCGGCGTTTCGGTCTGGTTTCTTGGCGCCGTCGCGCTGGCCGGATTGGGACCGGCGGCGCTGACTTTCAACTTCCACTTTCCGGCGGCCTTTGTCCGGCTGTTCGCTTTGAGCAAGACGCTGACCAAATTCGGCGAACGCGTCGTCGGCCACCGCGCTGCCCTGCTCGACCAAGTCCGGCGCCGCACCGGCCTGCTCTTGGCCATGGCGCACGCGCCATCGACCCGCGCCGCCGCGTGGCAACTCGGCAACCAGGATCGCCTGTCGGACTATGTCGACGACGTCGAAGATGTCGACTACGCCCGCCTGCGCGTCGGCATGCCGGCGCTGGTTCTTGTCATCGGCATGGCCGCGCTGACGCTTGCCACCGCATGGCTGGCGCCGACCGCGCTGCTGCCGATTGCCGCCGTGTCAGCCGCTGTCGGGCTCATGCTCAGGCTCGTCATGCCGCGTCTCAAACAGCGCAGCGCCGACATGCGCGACGCCCAACGCGCCGCCGGCCGCCAGCTCGATGCCACACTTGCCGCCGTGGTGCCGTTGCAGGCCGAGCGGCACTTTACGACCTGCCTTGCGCAGGCCTTCGCGCAATTCGATGCCGCGGAAAGCGAGCGCCTTGCTCAGCGCCGCACTTTCGCCGGGCTCGATATGCTGGCCGGCCTCTATCGGTCCGATAGCCACGCTTAGCGTGTTGGCTGCCGCTTGGCATAGTGGCAATCGCGATAGCGCACTGCTCATCGCGGCGTTTCTCGCCTTTGGCTGGCTGGCCTTCGGTGAGACGGCGCAAGGCATCTCGCGCATCGTGTCTGGGGCGCGTGCGCGAGATCGCCGCCCGCGAGGGGCTTGAAAGCTGGACCGACCCAGCAGCAGCAGAAGAAGAAGCGGCAGCACCGGCCGCCGCCCACGCCATACAGCAGATTGAGTCTCGACAACGTTCCGCGCCAGGCCCCAGACGGCCGCCGGCTCGGCGAAGCGCTGACGATCAGCCTCAAGGTCGGCCATCCCACCATGCTGGTCGGCGCCAGCGGCACCGGTAAAACAACCCTGCTCAAGCAGATCGCCGGCTGGATCGGCGACGATAATGACGGCCGATTCACCGGCGACGATGTCGTGTTGTCCGGCCCGCGCCGCCGCGCCCTGTCACATCTATGCCTGCACGACGCGGCGATTCTGTCCGATACCGTGCGGGAAAACCTGTTTGCGCCGGACGCGTCGGAAGCCGAGTGCTGGCAGGCGCTCACCGCCATGGAAATCGACGAACGTATTACCGCGGCCGGCGGGCTCGATGCCTGGATCAGTCAGGACATGCTGTCGCTAGGCGAAGCGCAGCGGCTAAACCTGGCCCGTACCTGGCTCAGCAGCGCGCCACTGGTTCTTCTTGACGAGCCCGGCGAACATCTCGACGCGGTGCAGGCTTCGCGCATACTGGACCGCCTGCTGAGCCGGATGGAAAACCGGATCGTGATCTATTCAAGTCATCAGGCCGGCGCGGCAGCCCGGATCGATTCAAGTCTCGCTTGGCGGATACCAGCGTCAAGCCGGACGCCGCGCCACCAGGTCAATTTCGATCAGACGCGTCATAGGCCAGCCCGGTAACGCCGACGCAAGTTCGCGCCGGCAGCCGGTCTTGCGGGAAATAGCCACGATAGGTCTCGTTCATCGCGGCATAATCGCGTTTGAACTCGGTGAGATAAATCCGCGACATGACGACATGTTCGAGACCGAGGCCAAGCCCGGCCAGAACGACCTTGAGGTTTTCCATCACCGCGTCGGTTTGCGCGACAATGCCGCCGGGCAACACACCGGGTGTCGCCGGCGTATCCGGCATCTGGCCGGTGACGAAGACGAAGCCATCGGTCTCAACCGCATGGCTGAACGGCGCGACCGGTTTGGGGCCACCGGCAATCATATGAAATAGCAAGCTCTGTTCCTCTTGGAGTTTTATGGGATTGTCACGCCAGCGTGTCGGTCTCGAACAGACGCTTGCTGAGAATCGCGTGAACGCCCCAATTGCCGTCGACGACTTGCGTCACGCCGAAATCGACCGCCGCCGACATCAGCGCGATGGCTTCGTCCTCGCTCAAGCCGTGCGTGTTCATCAGGAAGCGCCGCACCTTGCGAAAGGCGTCCTTCATCGCAAGATCGAGCGACGACTTGGCGTAGACTTCGCTTTGCCCTTTGGCGCCGAACTCGGCGAGATAGTTCGGATGGCTGAAACCGGTCAGCACCCAATCGGTCGGCGTTTCGATCAGCGGATAAGTCAGGTCGGCAAACGGCTGGCCGGCAAGATCGGCCTTCTTGTGCAGAACGACCTGGAATGTCCCGGTCATCGAGCACTCGATGGCGGTGCCGCTCAATTCGCCGTCGCCTTGCGCCGCGTGCGGGTCGCCGACCGACAACAGCGCGCCCGGCACCGACACCGGCAAATAGACCGCCGCGCCCTTCCCCAGCCGCCAGTTGTCGAGATTGCCGCCGAAATAAGCCGGCGGCACCGAGTCAACAAGATCGGCCTCCCGCGGCGCCACGCCGATGACGCCAAAATGCGGCCGCAACGGAATCCGGATGCCGTCCAGCACCGCATGGCGGCGCTTGACGGTGCCGGGCAACACCGGAATCCCTGGGTAATCGTAGGTTTTATGGACGACGCCGGACGGATCGGTCTGCGTCTCCCAGCGATACGAATAGATCGCGCGAGCGTGCGGCTCATCGTCGTCGGCCATGATCTCGAAAATCGTCACCGTCTCGCGCGGTTTGGGCTCGGCGAGAAACTCGCCGAAGTGATAGCCCCACCAGGCCGCCACGCTGCTGCCGAAAACGCGGCCTTGGTAATCCGGATTTTGGCTCGGCCGCGGCACGATATCGAGGATGCGAACTTCGAGAACGTCGCCCGGCTGCGCGTCCTTGACGCCGATCGGGCCGGTGCAAATGTGAACGCCGAAGCCCTCGCCGGCGCCCCGGCCATAAATCGAGGCATCCATCGGACCGGCGCCGCGCCGGTCGACATTCTTGGCCTTCGCCGTCCAATGAAAGACCTTTTCGGCGTTGGCATCGCCAAGGATCATGCGCTCGGGATCATCCGAAGCATGCTGGGTCAAAGTCTCGACGGTCACGGTATCGCCGGAATCGATCTCGATCAGCGGCGTGAGCGATCGGCTGAAATAACCCCAATGGACACGGTGCTCATCGACCGAGAGATGGTGATGGTTGCTGCCGGCGGCGGCTTCGACGGCTTGCGCGACCGACGCGCGGCCGCGGCCGATCTTGGTGGCGCGGACCTCGCTCGGCTGGCTGCGCAATTGCGCGACCGCGTCGCGCGGCCAGCCACGCTGGCCATGCGTGGCTTGCGACGCGAGCCGTTCGGCTTCCTGTTGCCGGAACGCCCGCGGCGGCACACCGAAGCGCTCGCGAAACACGCGGCTGAAATAAGCCGCATCGTTGAAGCCATGGCGGAAGGCAATTTCTGACACCGAGCAATGCGCTTCGGCCGGGTTCGACAGATCGGCGCAGGTTCGCTGTAGCCGGCGTTCGCGCAGATAGTGGCTGAAATTGTCGCCGGTGCTCTCGAACAGCTTTTGCAAATAGCGTTCGGAAATACCTTCGGCTTGGGCGACCTTGGCCGGCGTCAAGTCGGGATCGTCGAGCTTGCGTTCGATGAGCTGACAAATGCGATGGAGAAGACCAGTCTGCGTCGACGTCGTGCCGGCGGCGGTTTGGCTGGCCGTCGGCTGATGGACGAGATTGAGCAGCATGTCGGCCAGGCTTTGGCTGATCGTGGTCCAGGCATCGGTCGACAGGTTTTCAAGTTCGCCGGCGACGCCTTCAACGGTCCGGCACAAAACGTCGGCAAGACCGCTGCGCGCGACAACGCGCGCGCAACCGAACTCAAGGGCCGCGACCTTGCGCCCGCGGAACGCGTCGGTCGACACCGACAGACAGACCGCGCGCATGTCGCGCTGGAACACGGCGCGCCAGTCATCATTTCGGGGCAGCATGACAAAATGACCGACCGGCACGATGTGGTGATCGTCGCCAGTCTTCAACACCAAGCCGTCCTCGATCGGCAGCAGGATCATCGGCAGGTCGGCGCCGGTCTTAAGCGACGACAACACCTGGGGACCGGCCGCGAAGCGTGCGACGGCGACGCCGTCGGCGACGTGATAAACGGCGGTGGCGTGGCCGCCCTGCAGCGGCGACAGCGAGGTCGACCGCAGACCGACCGTGCTCAGAACATCCTGCCAGGCCGCCGGCCGTTCGTCTTCGGTGTAGGATTCGCTCGAATAAGGGCGAACATTCATGGGCTGACCCGTTTCATCAGGCCAAGGTTTGACCGGTTTAGACGGCTCAAACGAAGCAACAGCCGTGCCAACCGGCTGCCCGGCCGCCAGCGGCGGTCGGCCGGAGCCAACCGCCGCCAGACGGACCGTTTTGTCACGGGGATCGACAAAACACGGCATTTTTCACGTCTTTTGGCGCTGATTCAGCGGATATTCCGTTCTTTTCGGTCCAGCCCTAGCCCTCAGTCGCAGGTGAAGACATTCTTGCGGATCGAGCCATGCACCCCCCAATTGGCGTCGACGACCTGGGTGACGCCAAAATCAGCGGCAACCGACATCAACGAGATGGCCTCGTCTTCGCTCAAATGGTGCACGGTCATCAGGAACCGCCGCAGCTTGCGGAAGGCATCGCGCATCGCCCGGTCGAGGGTGGCGTGGTTGGCGACGTCGGTCTGCGCGTCGGGCCCGAGTTCGGCGAGATAGTTCGGGAAGGTGAAGCCGTAGACCGACCACAGCTGATCGGTCTCGAGCAAAGGATGCGTCAGACCTTCCAGCGGCGTGCCGCCGAGATCACGATGCTTGTGCAGGATGAATTCGAAATCGCCGGTCAGCGAGGTTTCGATCGCGGTGCCGCCGAGTTCGCTGTCGCCCTGCGCGGCATGTGGGTCGCCGACCGAGAAGAACGCGCCAGGGACCGCGACCGGGTAATACATCCGCGCGCCCTTCCCGATCCGCCAGTCATCGATATTGCCGCCGGTGTAGCTCGGCGGGATCGAGCTGACGAAGTCGGCTTCCGCCGGCGCCAAACCCATGGTGCCGAAGTGCAGCCGCGCCGGCACCTTGACGTTTGACAGAATATTTTCGCGCTTCTTGATCGTGCCGTGGTCGACCCGCACGCCCGGATAATCGATGGTCGGATGAACTATGCCATCGGGGTCGGTCTGTGGCGTCCAAACGTAGTTGTAGACCGCCTTGGCGAATGGCTCGCCCTTGGTGTCGAGCTCGAAGATCGTGATGACCTCGCGCGGCTTCGGCTCCTCGATCAGGTCGTGATAATGGAAGCCCCAATTGGCGGAAGCGTTCGAACCGAAACAACGGCCGGCATAGCAGGCGCGGCACGCCGGGCGCGGCCGCACATCGAGCACGCGGACCTCGAGCACATCACCCGGCTCGGCGTTCTCGACCGCGACCGGACCGGTCATCAGATGAACGCCGACGCCTTCGCCCGAACCGCGAATGAACGGTCCTTCGGTCGGCCCGGCGCCGCGCCGCACCACCGCTTTGTTCTCGCGGGTCCAGTGAAACACGCTTTCGGCGCCGGGATCATCGGCGATCATGCGCTCATAGTCGTCGTTGGCGTGATGGGTCAGCGTTTCGATCGTGGCCCGATCGCCCGACTTGAGCGTCAGCGATGGCGCGACCTTTTTGCTGAAGTAACCCCAATGAACGGTCTTGGGGGATACGGGAAGCGTGTGGTGCTTCATGCCAGGGCCTCGTGGTGTGGTTTACAAATAGATCGGACCGGCGCCGCCGGCTGAACGTGGGCGGTTATGGCGTCGCCGCCGGGACGTCGTTGTCCATGACGACGCTCAGGAAGCGCGCCGTCAGCGGATTTCGGGGATGCGTGAGAACGTCGTGCGCCGGGCCCTCCTCGACGATCGAACCGGCGGTGAGAAAGGCGACGCGGTCGGCAACCTCATCGGCAAAGCGCAATTGATGCGTCGAAATGATCATGGTCAGGCCGTCGTCGATCGCCAGACGGCGGATCACTTCCAGCACTTCGTTGACCAGTTCCGGATCGAGCGCCGATGTCGGCTCGTCGAGCAGCAGCACACTCGGGTTTGGCGCCAACGCGCGCGCGATCGCGACGCGCTGTTGCTGGCCGCCTGACAGATGCCGCGGCAACGCATCGGCGCGATGGCTCAAGCCGACGCGTTCGAGCAACTCATCGGCGCGGCGATTGGCGTCGGCGCGCGACAGACCATGGACCCAGCGCAACGGCCCGGCGACGTTTTCTCGCGCCGTCAGATGCGCGAACAGATTGAAATGCTGGAACACCATGCCGACGCCGACACTGGCGCGCTGGTTGGCCACACCGCTCGGCGACACCGGCTTGCCGTTTTCATCAAAGCCAAGACGGCGGCCGCCGATTTTGACGCTGCCGGCCTCCCATCCTTCCAGACGGTTGATGCAGCGAAGCAAGGTGCTCTTGCCGGAGCCGCTGGGCCCGAGCAGCGCAACCACTTCGCCAATTCGCACTGTCAGATCGAGCTTATCGAGCACCGCTTGATTGCCGTAGCGCTTGCTGAGGCCCTCGACTTCGACCGCGACATTGTTGCGCGCGATGATGGCGGCGCGGCGCGCGCGATCTTCATCCGTGGTTTTCGCCGGCCGCGCCGGCAAGCGGCTGGCGGGTTCGGGCTCGGCCACGTCGATCGCGTCTGTCGGCCGCTGGCCGCACCCGGCGCCGCCACCAGCGCCGCGTCAGCTGGCAGTCGCGCCGCCACGGCAACAATCGCGCCAACCGGTCTTGCGGCGTTGGCAGATCGAGATCGAGCATGACCTCGATCACCAACTGGATCGCCGCCGCCGCGCCGGTCAGCACCAGATAGATCAGGCCTGAGGCAAAGAAGATCGAGAAGAAGTCGAAGGTCGAGGACGCCAGTTGCGTGCTGCGCAACGTCAGCTCCTGGACCGCGATCACCGAGGCGAGCGAGGAGTTCTTGAGCGCGCTGACCGTTTCATTGCCGATGGCCGGCACCATCGTGCGAATGGCCTGCGGCGCGATCACCCGGCGCATCAACACCATCGGCGTCATGCCGAGCGCCTGACCGGCGGTCACCTGCCCCTTGTCGACGCCGAGCACGCCGGCGCGCAGAATCTCGGCGATGAAGGGCGCTTCGTTGGCCGCCAGCGCCAGGCCGCCGGCCATGACGGCGCTGAGCATGATGCCGATATGCGGCAAGGCGTCGTAGGCAAACACCATCTGCAGGATCAGCGGCGTGCCGCGAAAGATAACAGTGTAGGCTCGGGCGATGAAGGCCAGTGGCCAGAAGCGACTGAGCTGCATCGCCGCGAGCAGACAGCCCCACCAACAGCCCGCCGATCAGGCCAAGGCCGGTTATCGCAAGGGTATAACCGATGCCTTGGAGCAGGTACGGCAGGCTGAGGTAGTGCAGGAAGAGTGACATTATTTATTTAACCGACAGGATCGTCGGGGCCTCGAGGTAGCCGGTGTCGAGCGACCATTTCTTCAACAGCGCCAGCTCGATGCCGGCCTTTTGAATTTCGACGAGTGCGTCGAACACGGCCGATGCGGAATTCCGGCTTGTTCTTCGGCACCGCGATGCCGACCTTGTAAGGCAGCGTCACCGCCGTCGCCTTTTCCAGCTTGTCCGGATAGGCCTTGACCGCCTGGTCGACGGTGTTGACGTCGTTGACGTAAGTGTCGGCGCGGCCGGCCAGGATCGCCTGGATGCAGTTGGCGTTGTTGTCGTAGAGCTGCAGCGTCGGCGCCGGCTTGCCGAGCTTCTTGCACTCGGGCGCAAGATTGGTGATCAGCGGCACTTCGACGTAGCCGGTGTTTTCCGCCGCCGCCGCGCCGCACATCGAGGTGTTGATGCCGGTGATCTTCTTCGGATTGCCCTTGGCGACCAGAACGCCGTCGAACACTTTCGAATAGGTGATGAAGTCGGCCGCCTTGGCGCGTTCCTTGGTGGCGTAGATGTCGGAGATGACGATATCGGCCTGGCCGCTCGCCAGCGTCGTCAGCAGGGCGGCAAAGGTGACCGGCTTATAGGTCAGTTTGAAGCCGAGGCAGTCGCCGATGGCTTCGCCGAGATCGATGTCGAAGCCGATGTACTTGCTCGGGTCCTTGGGATCGAGCGATTCATAGCCCGGCGTGTGCGGGTTGATCGCGTTGACCAGGGTCTTGCCCTTCAAGGACGGGTATTTCGCCTGCAAGGCCGCGCAGGCTTTCGGCGTTTCCGCCCGGGCCTGCATCGGCAGCGACAAAGCCATGATCGTCATGCAAAGGCCGCTCACCGCGACCTGCCGCCAAATTTTTGATAGTCCGCGCTTGCTGCGGACGCGCTCGTTTTCGCCGAAAAGGTGTTTCAACATTGCCTAAGCTCCCTTGTGGCAGATGAGCGATGGCGCTCGCCATGCTGCACCGCGTACAAGGAACTCTAGGACTGGTCGGCAATAAGGGGCTTGTGCTCAGGCGCACAAATGTTTGCACTGCGGCAACCCAATAATTAGGCAACTGCTGCGCAATTTATGAGCGATCGGCCCATCCTGATAACGGGGCCGCGACGGTACCGTTGGCGCCGGGCCGGACAAATGCAGGCAATACGACATGTCCGCGTTCCGTCCTCTCCGACCGTAAGGATGAGCCCAGCGCAGTCGTGGTCCCGTTCGACCGGCTTAATTGAGCCGGCGTCAGGCCGTAGCGGCTGCTTCTTTAAGCCGTTCGATCGCCGCGCGCACTGGCGGATCGAGGCCGGCACCACCGGCGTCGAGATGGGCGAAGATGGCTTCGCGCATACGCGGTTCCCAGAACTTAGCGATGTGCTCGGCGATCCCGGCGGCCGCTTTGTCGCCGTGCGGATCTTTGCCCCGCCCTTGCGTGACAAAGAACTTGCCGATCTGGTTGGCCATGTAGACCAGTTTTTCAGGCAACGGCATGAATGCTCCGGATTTCTTTGATGCGGTGGTCGTGTGTGAAGATCTCAAAGCCATCGTTACGCGCGACGGCAATCAGCGTAATGCCGGCCGCATCGGCGACGCGCACCGCCAAGGCCGTCGGCGCCGACACCGCCACCAGAACCGACAGACCGATGGCGGCCGCCTTCTGCACCATCTCAACCGACAACCGGCTGGTGACGAGACCGACGCCACCACGCGCCGGGATATGGCCACGCGCCAGCGCGCCGGCTAACTTGTCGAGCGCGTTGTGGCGGCCAACATCCTCGCGCAGGGCGACGATGCCCTGGCCCGGCCGATAGAACGCCATTCCATGGACAGCGCGGGTCTGCGCATTGATTTCCTGCAAACCGGTGAGCGCATCCAGCGCCCGCATAATCTCGTCCGGCGCGAACTGCGTCGCATCGGATAGGACCGCCGGCCGGCGCATCGCTTCGTCAAGCAACTCGATCCCGCACAGCCCGCAGCCGGTCGGACCGGCCAGATAACGCCGGCGCGCCGTGAAGGCCGTGGCGAGCGGCTCGGCCAGCCATAGGCGCAGTTCGATGCCATTGCATTCTTCGACAATCTCCAACCGCTCAATCTCGGTCGTCGATTGAATGACACCTTCGGTCAGGCTGAAACCGACAGCAAAGTCTTCGAGATTATGCGGCGTCGCCATCATCACGGCATAGGACGAGCCGTTAAAGGTGAAGGCGATCGCCGTCTCTTCCGGGATCGCGCGTGTACCCGGCACCAGCCGTCCGCCCCGCCACGCCGTTCGGCATACGATCTGGACCGCCTCGGCCACGCGCCTACTCCGCCGCTTCCGACGGCGCGATTCGCCGGCTTTGGCGGGCGAACGCGTTATAGTCCTCCTGCCAGCGCGACGGGCCGTTCGATGGCGTAATCTGCACCGCCGTCACCTTGTATTCCGGGCAGTTGGTCGCCCAGTCGGTGAAGTCGGTGGTGATGACGTTGGCCTGCGTGTCCGGGTGATGGAAGGTGGTGTAGACCACGCCGGGCGCGACGCGGTCGGTGATCAGCGCGCGCAACGAGGTTTCGCCGGCACGGCTTTGCAGTTTCACCCAGTCGCCATCGCGCACGCCACGCTGCTCGGCGTCATGCGGATGGATTTCCAACCGGTCCTCGGCGTGCCAGACGCTGTTCTCGGTGCGCCTCGTCTGCGCGCCGACATTATATTGCGACAGGATGCGGCCGGTCGTCAGCAGCAGCGGGAAGCGCGGACCGGTCTTTTCGTCGGTCGCGATATATTCGGTGACGACGAAATTTGCCTTTGCCGCGCACGAAGCCGTCCATGTGCATGACCGGCGTGCCGAACGGCATCTTGTCGTTGCACGGCCATTGCACCGAGCCGAGTTCGTTGAGCTTGGCATAAGACACGCCGGTAAAGGTCGGCGTCAGCTTGGCGATCTCGTCCATGATCTGCGACGGATGCTCGTAAGGCATGTCGAAGCCGAGCGCTTTGGCCAGCAGGACGGTGATTTCCCAATCGGCGTAACCGTTCTTGGGTTCCATCACCTTGCGCACCAGCTGAATGCGGCGTTCGGCATTGGTGAAGGTGCCGTCCTTTTCCAGGAAGGTCGAGCCCGGCAGGAAAACATGGGCGTAGTTGGCGGTCTCGTTCAGGAACAGGTCCTGCACCACGACGCATTCCATCGCCGCCAAGCCCGCCGCGACATGATGGGTGTCGGGGTCGGATTGCAGGATGTCTTCGCCCTGGATGTAGATGCCCTTGAAGGTGCCTTCGACCGCGGCATCCAGCATGTTCGGGATGCGCAGGCCCGGCTCCTTCTCCAGCGTCACGCCCCACAGCGCGCCGAACAATTCGCGGGTGGCGTCGCCCGAGATGTGGCGATAGCCCGACAGTTCGTGCGGGAACGAGCCCATGTCGCAGGCGCCCTGCACGTTGTTCTGGCCGCGCAGCGGGTTCACGCCGACGCCGGGCCGGCCGATATTGCCGGTCGCCATCGCCAGATTGGCGATCGCCATCACGGTGGTCGAACCCTGGCTGTGCTCGGTGACGCCGAGGCCGTAATAGATCGCGCCATTGCCGCCGGTGGCGTAAAGCCGCGCCGCCTCGCGGATGGTCTGCGCCGGCACGCCGGACAACAAAGCGACCGCCTCCGGGCTGTTCTGCGGCAGCGACACGAACTCCGCCCAGTCCTGGAACGCGTCCCACTCGCAGCGTTCGCGCACGAAGGTCTCATCGACCAGGCCTTCGGTGACGATGACATGAGCGAGCGCGGTCAGCACCGCGACATTGGTGCCGGGCTGCAACGGTAGATGATGCGCGGCCTCGACATGCGGCGTGCGCACGATGTCGGTGCGGCGCGGATCGACCACGATCAGCTTGGCGCCGTCGCGCAGACCGCTTCTTCAGGCGCGAGGCAAAGACCGGATGGCCGTCGGTCGGGTTGGCGCCGATGATCATGACGACATCGGTCTGTTCGACCGAATCGAAATCCTGAGTGCCGGCCGAAGTGCCGAAGGTGGTGGCCAGACCATAGCCGGTCGGCGAATGGCAGACGCGGGCGCAGGTATCGACATTGTTGTTGCCGAAGCCGGCGCGGATCAGCTTCTGCACCAGAAAGGTTTCTTCGTTGGTGCAGCGCGACGAGGTAATGCCGCCGACGGAGTTCTTGCCGTATTTCGCCTGGATGCGTTTGAACTCGGACGCGGTGTGGGCAAAAGCCTCGTCCCACGACACTTCGCGCCACGGGTCGCTGACCTTGGCGCGGATCATCGGCTTGAGGATGCGCTCCTTGTGAGTGGCATAGCCGTAGGCAAAACGGCCCTTGACGCAGGAATGGCCGCGATTGGCCTTGCCGTCCTTGTACGGCACCATGCGCACCAGTTCGTCGCCGCGCATCTCGGCCTTGAACGAACAGCCGACGCCGCAATAGGCGCAGGTCGTCACCACCGAATGCTCCGGCGTGCCGATTTCGATCACCGACTTCTCGTTGAGCGTCGCGGTCGGGCAGGCCTGCACGCAGGCGCCGCAGGACACGCATTCCGAGCCGAGGAAGCTTTCCTGCATGCCGGGCGAGACCACCGAGCCGAAACCGCGGCCGGCGATCGTCAGCGCGAAAGTGCCCTGCACTTCCTCGCAGGCCCGCACGCAGCGCGAACAGACGATGCATTTCGACGGGTCGTAGGTGAAATATGGATTGGATTCGTCCTTGCCGGGATTGGCGTGCTTTAAGCCGTCATAGCCGTAGCGGACGTCGCGCAAGCCCACCGCCCCGGCCATATCCTGCAATTCGCAATCGCCATTGGCCGAACAGGTCAGGCAGTCGAGCGGATGGTCGGAGATGTAGAGTTCCATCACGCCTTTGCGGATGGTCTTGAGCCGGTCGGTCTGGGTTTTCACCACCATGCCGGGCGCAACCGGCGTGGTGCAGGACGCCGGCGTACCGTTGCGGCCTTCGATCTCGACCAGGCACAGACGACACGAGCCGAAGGCGTCGACCATGTCGGTGGCGCACAGCTTGGGGATCTGGGTGCCCATTTCCATCGCTGCGCGCATGACCGAGGTGCCTTCCGGCACGGTCACGGACTGGCCGTCGATGGTCAGCGTTACGGTCTTGTCGGTCTTGGCTTTCGGCGTGCCGTAGTCGATCTCGGATACGAGTGACATCGGGGCCTCCTATTCTGCGGCTTCGAGGCGCGGACCGGCGCCGAAGTCTTCGGGAAAATGGGTGAGCGCGCTCATCACCGGATACGGCGTGAACCCGCCGAGGGCGCAGAGCGAACCGAACTTCATGGTGTTGCAAAGGTCTTCAAGCACCGCGAGGTTCTTGGCCCGTTCGGTGCCGGCGATGATGCGATCAACCGTCTCGACGCCACGTGTCGAACCGATCCGGCACGGCGTACACTTGCCGCAGGATTCAACGGCGCAGAACTCCATGGCGAAGCGCGCCTGTTTGGCCATGTCGACGCTGTCGTCAAACACCACGATGCCGCCATGACCGATCAGACCGTCACGGGCGGCGAAGGCCTCATAGTCGAACGGCGTATCAAACAGAGCGCGCGGAAAATAGGCGCCGAGCGGACCGCCGACCTGCACGGCCTTGACCGGCCGGCCGCTTAGCGTGCCGCTGCCAATGTCGTCGACTAGTTCGCCGAGCGTGATGCCGAAGGCGACCTCGAACAGACCGCCATGTTTGATATTGCCGGCGAGCTGGATCGGCATGGTGCCCCGCGACCGTCCCATGCCGACATCGGCATAGGCCTTGGCACCCTTTTCCAGAATGAACGGCACAGCAGCGAGCGACAGCACGTTGTTGATGACCGTTGGGCGGCCGAACAGACCCTTGTGCGCCGGTAGCGGCGGCTTGGCGCGCACCACGCCGCGCTTGCCTTCGAGGCTATCGAGCAGCGCGGTTTCCTCGCCACAGACATAGGCGCCGGCGCCGACCCGGACTTCGATGTCGAATGCGAAAGCCGAACCGGCGACGCTGGCGCCGAGCATGCCGCCGCGCCGCGCCGCGGCGATGGCATCATTCATCACCGCGATGGCGTGCGGATATTCCGAGCGGATATAGACATAGCCCTTGGTGGCGCCGACGGCGATACCGGCAATCGTCATGCCTTCGATCAGCACGAAGGGATCGCCTTCCATGATCATGCGGTCGGCAAAGGTGCCGCTGTCGCCTTCGTCGGCGTTGCATACAATGTATTTCTGCGGGGCGTCGGTCGCCGCGACCGTCTTCCACTTGATACCAGTCGGAAACCCTGCCCCACCACGGCCGCGCAAGCCCGATTGCGTCACCACATCGACAATATCGGCGGGATTGGCGAGCGCTTTGGTCAAACCTTGATAGCCACTATGCGCCGTGTAATCGCCAAGCGAGCGCGGATCGACCACGCCGCAGCGCGCGAAGGTGAACCGCGTCTGCTTTTTCATAAATGGATGGTCTTCAGGAACGCCAATGCATAGGGGATGGGCGCCACCTTCCGCGATCATCGCATTTAGCACACTCTCAACATCCGTAAGGGAAACCGGGCCGTAAGCAATTCGGCCCCTGCGAGTCACAACTTCAAGCATCGGCTCCAGCCAGTGCATGCCGCGCGAACCGTTGCGGACGATATCGAGCTCGAGACCGCGCTTGGCGGCGGCGATCGCCAGTACCGACGCGATATCGTCGGCGCCGCAGGCCACCGCCGCGGCGTCGCCGGGAACATAAATGCGAAGCGCGCTCATCGTTCCGCCTCCGCCAGCAAGCCATCGAGCTTGGCGCTGTCCAGGCGGCCCACCAGCCGGCCATCGAGCATCGCGGACGGCGCCGTCGAACACAGCCCCAGGCAATAGACCGCCTCGACCGTCACGCTGCCATTGGCGGTGGTGTCGCCGAGCTTGATGCCGAGCAGCGATTCGGCGCGCGCCACCAAGGCGTCGCCGCCGCTGGATTGGCAAGCCTCGGCCCGGCACAGTTTCAGCACATGACGGCCGGCCGGCTCGCGCCGGAAGTCGTGATAAAAGGTGACGACGCCGTGCACTTCGGCCCGCGACAGGTTCAGCGCATCGGCAATCGCCGGCACTGCCAGATCGGGAATACATCCGAAGGTCGATTGAAAGTCATGCAGGATCGGAAGCAATGCGCCATCACGGCCGGCATGTTGCGCAATCAATTCCGCGGCAAGATCTTCATTCCACGCGGGACGAGCGTCTTTTCTATTCATAATTACGGTGCTTCTTGTTTGCGGATCGCGGCACCTTAGGAGCCGGTCATTCGCAATCAAGAGCGCATTCTCGTTGTACGATTTCAAAAACTTATCGCCAGCGAGAATAATAGCCTTTGGCTATAGGTCGGCAGACGCGCCCTTAGGCCGTTTCCGCAGTCCGGTCGATCGCCAGCACCCGCATGATCTCGTCATGGATGATCTGGCGGGCAGCCTCATCCTGCTCGCTATTGAGGTGAGCCTCGTAAGCGATCCGCGCCGGCCGGTGAAACACCATGACGCGGTCGCCGATCTCCATCGCTTCATTGATCTGATGCGTGATGAAGACGGCGGTCTTGTTGTTCTGCCGCACCAGCTTGACGAATTCGGCGCGCAGGTCGCGCGCGGTCATCTCATCAAGCGCCGAGAACGGCTCGTCGCACAACAGAATGTCGGGATTAACCGCGAAGGCGCGGGCAATCGACACGCGCTGGCGCATGCCGCCGGACAGCGCATGCGGATAGTCGTTTTCGTGCTTGGACAGACCGAGCCGCGCCAGCCAGCCGCGCGCGGTCTCAAGCAACTCCTTTGGATCGGCGCCCAGCACCTGCAAGCCGAGCAAGACGTTATCGAGCGCAGTGCGCCACGGCATCAGCCGGTCGTTCTGAAACACAATGCCGATCTTGCCACGGAAATAGTCGAATTCGCGGAATGGATTGTGGCCGACGATGCGGGCCTCGCCCGAGGTCGGCTCGATCAGCCCGGCGACAATATTGAACATCGTCGACTTGCCGCAGCCGGTCTTGCCGAGCACGGCGACGATCTGACCTTTCGGAATTTCAAACGACAATTTGTCGACGGCGGTGAACAGGCCCTTGCCGTCGTGACGCGGGAACGTCTTTGAAACCTCTTTGAAACTGATTACCGCTTCGCTGCTGGTCATATCAAATGTTCCGCTCGGACACCGCGCGATAGCGCAAGGCGTAAGACTCGATGGCATTGATGGTCTGCTGCACGATCAGCACGAACAGAACCAGTTGCAGGGTCCAGGCCATGGCGCCGGCCATGTCGAACAGCTGCTGCTGGCGCAATAACTGATAACCGACGCCGCCGGTGGCGCCGACGAGTTCAGCCACCACCACGACACGGGCGGCGTTGCCGAGGTTGACTTTCCACGCGGTCAGGATGCCGGGCACGATGGTCGGCACGATCAGAAAACGGAACATGGTCCAGCGGCTCGGCCGGAACGACATGGTCATTTCGAACAGATCCTTCGACATCGAGCGGATGGCGTCGAGGATCTGGAAGGTGAAGGCCGGCAGCGTCGTCATCACCATGATGAAGCCGACGCGGAATTCGGTGCCGTGAAACCAGATGATGGCAAACACCACCCAAGACAGCGCCGGGATGCCTTGAAAGAAAGTCAAAATCGGCGAAATGAAGTTCTCGGCGGTGCGCGAACGTGCAATCCCCAAGGCAATCAGACAGCCTAAGAAAAAGGCGCCAAACAGACCGACAAAAATGCGTGCGGCCGTCAGGAGCACGTCCGACAGCAGCGAGCCAGTGATCAAGATCTCGACGGTGCGAGACATGATTTCGGGCACTGGCGGAAACAGGAAGGGCGGGAACACGAAGGACAAGCCCTGCCATGCCGCCGCCAGCAGTAACATGCTGGCGGCGGCCTGCAGAACGCGCATGGTGCGCGAGTTGGTCATTATTTCAGCGCCTTTTCATAGACGGTGTCATTCGACGGCATTTTCTTGAGATAGCCGACGTCGATGCCGGCCTTGTAGACGCCTTCGATTTGTTTGGTCAGGCTTTGCGCGCCGGCAATGTTCATGCCGAGACGGTCGTTCGATTTGATCAAGCCAACCAGCGCAGCCTGGTCGGCAGCGGAGGATTTCGGCGCGATCAATTTGGCCGACTCTTCCGGATGCTTGACGATGTATTCACCCGCCGCCTTATAAGCCGCGTAGAGTTTCGGAATCACGGCCTGATTGGCCTCGATCCAGTCAGTGTGAGCGGCGACGCCGAGATAGGGAATTTCGGTGCTGCCTGCGAAAGCCTTCCACGACTTGTCCATCTGCAGATCCAAGAGACGGATACCCGGCTTCTTGGCCTTCAACAGCGTATAGGCCGGCTCCCAAAGCTGGACGGCGGCGGCGCGATCGGCGACCGCGTAACCGACCAGGCCGGGAGGCGCGGTGTTGACCACTTTCATCTTGGCGACGTCGGTGCCAAGCTTTTTGGCGAGGAAGGAGAACATCTGGAAATTGGTGGTTGCGCGAGCGGCAGCCACTTCCTGTCCTTCCAGATCCTTGACCGTCTTGATCTCGGGCCGCGAGGTGACGACGCCGCCCCAGAAGTCGAACAGGTTGAACAGGTACTTCACCTTGACGCCGCGCTCATCAGCGAGACCGACGGTGAGCAGAGCAGCGCTGCCGCCAACCTTGAACTCGCCGGAATTGAATTGCGTGGTGTAGGCGGTCGGCGGACGTTCGACGAAGGTAATGTCGAGACCGTTGGCAGTATCGAACTTCTTGGCCTTGATCACCGGCGGCATGAAGGCACCGAGCGACGGGAAGCCGAACACAACGATGGAGAGTTTGGTCGGCGCTTGTGCCTGGGCCGCAGCCGGTGCGGCCACCGCGCCGAGCGCGATCGCGGTGATGCCGGCAACGGCCGAGCGGAGTGCAATCGAAAGTCTAGTCATTTTGTCAGCTCTCCCTGTTTTTATACTTAAGCTTCGCGTGGTGAGGTCGTTGATGTCGAAGGGCCGGCCTTTCCTACGGCTTGGCCGGCGACAGCGCGGCGATCTGTCCGCGCAACGCCTTGAAGAACTGGCCGATCAAATGTTTGGCGACGCCTTTGAGAATGCGCTGGCCGACGCCGGCGACCAGGCCGCCGATTTCGCCTTCGCCGCTGTAATGCATCGCGGTGCCGCCGGTTTCGGTCGGCGTCAGCGAAAAGGTCGCGCTGCCATTGCCGTGGCCGAGCGAGCCGGCACCGGAGACGCTGACATTGCACTGCGACGGCGGCGTCTTGTCCGACAGCGAGATTTTGCCCTCGAAGCTGCCGCCGACGGCGGCGACCTTGAGATTGAGGATCAAGCGAAAATGGTCGTTGCCTTCGTCGATCATGTCCTTACAGCCCGGAATGCAGGCTTTCAGCACGGCCGGATCGTTGAGCGCCGTCCAGATCGTTTCGATCGGCGCATCGAAGGTTTCGTCGCCGCCAATATCCATTTTCATCGGTTCAACCCACTCGCTGCTGACATCAAAGACCGAACAGCCGGGCCGCGAGCCCGCCATTGATCGAAGCGATCTGTTCCTGGGTCAGACCGGCATCGGCGACGATCGCCATCGGCTCGGTGTCGCCGATCGGGAACGGCATGTCCGAGCCCATCATCAGGCGTTCGGTACCCATCATCTCGACCACGAATTTCAACACCCGCACGTCGTGCACGATGGTGTCGGTATAGATGCGCGACAGCGCCTCGACCGGATCGCCGATGCCGGGCGTGATCGCGTGATTGCGCTTGAGGCGGCCGAGCACGAACGGCAAGCCGGCGCCGCCGATCGGCGCGAAGATCTTGGCGTTCTTGTATTTCGCGACGTGGCCGGCCGAAATCAGCCGGGCGATGGCGATCATCGCGTCGGTGACGCGACCGAGACCGTTGGCCAGGCCGAAATCGTTGACCCGCACGTCGCCGGCATTGAAGCTCGGATGAATATGAATGAAAGCACCGGTGTCGTCGGCGGCCTGCCAGAACGGGTCGAGGTCGGTGTGGTCGAGGCCGGAACCCAGGCCGCGCGGCAAGGTGCCGATCATGGCGCCCTTCATGCCGGCGCTCATCGCCGCTTTCAGGACACTGGCGGCGCGCGCGCCGTCGCCGAGCGGCACGGTCGCCAGCGGCACGAAGCGCGGCTCGGCCTTGGCGGCGGCCATTAGCGCGTCGTTGGTCAAGCGGGCCCAGGCCTCACCTTCGGCGCCCGGGATTTCATAGCCGAACATGTCGACCCAGCCGCCGCAGATCTGCTTGTCGATGCCCTGCTTGTCCATCCAGGCCAGACGCGCGACAACGTCCGACAACGGCTTCGATACCGGCCGGGTCGGCTTGGCGTCGGCAAACGAAAACGCCAGACTGCCGCCCTCTTCGATCTGGCGGACCGACGGGAACTTGTCCTTGTCCTTGCGGATGGCCGCCAGCAGATCGGGCGGAACGAGATGGGCGTGGGCGTCGACGATCATGGGTTGTCCTTGTCGGCTTGTGCTTTGTCTTGTGCCGCGGCGATCATGTCGCCGAGCGTGGCGATCTTGATCGGCAGCTTGTGAACGGAAACTCCCAACGGCTTGAGCGCGTCGTTGATGGCGCTGGAAATCGCGGCCGGCGCGCCGAGATAACCGCTCTCGCCCGAACCCTTCTGGCCGAATACGGTGTGCGGCGACGGCGTGCAGTGATGCACGATCTCGACCGGCGGCACTTCGTGCGACGACGGCAGCAGGTAGTCCATGAAGCTCTGGGCCATCAGCTGGCCCTCGTCGTCATAGGCAAACTCTTCGTACAACGCCGCGCCGATGCCGTGCGCGATGCCGCCCATGGTCATGCCGCGCACGATTTTCGGCGTGATGACGGTGCCGCAGTCGTGACCAATCCGGTACCGGACGATTTCCGGGCGGCCGAGATCGGGATCGATTTCCATCAGCACCAGATGAAATTCAAACGAGAAGCAGGGATACATCTGCACCCGGCCATCCGGCGTCGGCAATTTGCCACCGGTCGGCACTTGCATAATGTGGCTGACCGACAGGCCGGGCTCCATGCCTTCCGGCATGCGGTGGGCATAGCGATGCGCGATCAGCACCAGCTCGGCCCAGCTCCGCTTGGTCTGCGGCGCGTCCCGGTCCGAGACGCTACCGTCTTTATAGACGGCGCGTTCGAGCGGAATGCCGAGATCGTGCGCGCCGATCGTCAACAGCTTGTCCTTGATCTCATTGGCAGCGTGGAAGGTCGCGCCGCCCATCATGATCGCCATGCGGCTGCCGACCGGGCTGTTGCCCGGCAGAGAATTGATCGAGTTGGCACGCGTCACGCGGATCTTGTCGGGTTCGATCTCCAGCACTTCGCCGAGCACGGTCGCCACCAACGTCTCATGGCCTTGTCCGGACGAGGTGGTGTGAATGGTGACGGTGATCGCGCCGGACAGATCGACGCTGACCCGCACCCCTTCCATCCAGGTGGTGTTGGCGTTTTTCGGATTGAGCAGCGGCTCGAACGACGAGTTGCCGCCGTTCGGCTCCAGGCAAGCGGCGATGCCGATGCCGGCCAGCTTGCCTTGCGCCCGCAGCCGGTCGCGTTCGGCAATCAGGTCGGCATAGCTTTCGACCGCGAACACCTTGTCGATCACGGTTTCGAAATTGCCGCTGTCGTAAGTGGTGCCGCTCGGAATGAGGTACGGAAATTCGTCATGCCGGATCATGTTGCGCTGGCGCACCTCGAGCCGGTCGAGGCCAAGATGGTTGGCGACCGCCTCGATCATGGTCTCGATAGCGTAATTGGTCGGCGACTGGCCGAATGCGCGCACCGCTTCCTGCACCGTCTTGTTGGTGGTGACCGCGATAGCGCGATACTGCACGCTGTTGATCTTGTAGGGACCGACGATCGCGCCGATCGGTTTGCCGAGCTGGAACGGCGACCGGCCGGCATAGGCCCCGACATTGTCGAGCGCGCGCATTTTCATCGAACGAATGATGCCGTCTTTGTTGAAAGCGACGTCGATATCAAACAGCCGTTCTGGTCCGTGGGCGTCGCCGCCGCGCATATTGTCGAGCCGGTCCTCGATCAGCCGGATCGGGAAACCAAGCCGGCGCGTCAGATAGGACACCAGCACGCTCTGCTTGATGCCGCGCTTGACGCCATAGGAGCCACCGACATCGACATCGTAATGCACGCGCACCGCCGAGGCCGGCAATCGCATCGCGGTCGCGATCTGCTCGGGATATTTCGGCATCTGGATCGAGGCCCAGACATCGAGCACCTCGCGCCACGGGTCCCAACTCGCCATCACGCCGAAGGTCTCGATCGGCACGGTGGCGCTGCGGCCCCATTTCACTTGCAGCGACAGGTGACACGGGCTGTCGGCGAAATCCTTGTCGACCTCGCCCCAGACGAAGTTGCGGTCGAGCAGCACATTGCCGCCATGGTCGGGATGAACGGGCGTGCTCTTGGGATCGAGCGCCTCTTCGGCGTCGAGCACGAATGGCAGACGCTCATATTCTATTTTGACTTTTTCGGCGGCGTCTTCGGCCTGCGCCCGGCTGTCGGCCACGACCGCCACGACCCATTCGCCGGCATAACGCGCATAGCCGACCGCGAGCGGATAGCGCGGCACATTCGGGGTATCGAGGCCGGCGGCCAGCATCGCGGTGCCTTCGGCGAGTTCCGCGCCGTCCAGCACATAATGCACGCCCGGCATGGCGAGCGCTTCGGTCTTGTCGATCGAGACAATGCGGGCGGCCGGATACGGGCAGTTCGCCACCGCGACATGTTTGGTATTGGCAACGGCGATGTCGGCGACGAAATTGCCTTTGCCGACGACAAAGCGGCGGTCTTCACGGACGCGGCGGTCGGACGAAACATAACGGAATTGGCGGGGTGCTTCGGTCATTTCGCCATCTCCGTCGGGCTGTTGATGCCGCGCATGCGCTCGGCTGCCAGCGCGATCGCCTCGACGATCTGGGCGTAGCCGGTGCAGCGGCAGATGTTGCCGGAGATCGCGTCGACGATTTCCTCGCGGGTCGGGTTCGGATTGTCTTTCAGCAGCGCGTGCGCCACCAGGATCATCGCCGGCGTGCAATAGCCGCATTGCATGCCGTGGGTTTCGCAGAACGCATCCTGGATCGGCGACAATTCGCCGGGACCGGGCGTGACGCCTTCGATGGTGGTGATGGCCGAGCCTTCGGCTTGCGCGGCAAACATCAGGCACGATCGCACCGCGACGCCGTCGAACAGCACCGTGCAAGCGCCGCAAACGCCGTGTTCGCAACCGGCATGGGCGCCAGTCAGCGCGAGGTTATCGCGCAGACAATCGAGCAGTGTGGTGCGCGGTTCAACCTCGACCTCGCGGATCCGACCATTAATATTCAGCTCAATGCGCATTGGCTTCTCCCCCTTGCGCTTTACCCAGCGCATGGTCGCGCGCGTCGGTCACGGCGCGGACGGCAAGTTTGACGGCGACGCGGGCGCGGTAGGCCGCCGAGGCATGCAGATCTTCGAGCGCGTCGATATCGGCGAGCGCTTGCGCGACCGCGGCCTTGATCGCGTCGTCTTCAAGCGCCCCGCCCTGCAATTGCTGTTCAGCGGTCTCAAGCCGCATCGGGAAGTCGGTCGCAGCGCCGACGCACAGCGCGATGCGCTTGCAGACACCGTCGTCGCCGACTTCGACCTGGGCGGCGGCCGAGACAAAAGCGAAATCGCTGCGGCGGGCATTGACCTCATGGAAGCCGACGCCGGTTTTGCCGGGCCAAACCGGAAACCGAACGCCGGTCAGAACGGCGCCGGCCGGCAGCGTGGTAATCATCGGCCCGATGAAGAATTCGGCGGCCGGAATATCGTCGGTCTGGCCATCGGCGCGATAGCTTAAGGTCGCATCAAGCGTCATGGCGATCAGCGGCAATTCAGCCGCCGGATCGGCATTGGCAAGCGAACCGCCGATGGTACCGCGGGCACGGGTCGCGTCGTGGCCGATCCACGGAATGGCGCGGGCCAGGAGCGGCACGCGCGCCGCCACCAGCGGGTCGCGTTCGACCAGGCACTGCCGGGTGGTGGCGCCGATCGCGACCGCCTCTTCCTCGGCGCGGATATAAGACAGATCGGCGATCCGGTTGATGTCGACGATCCGGGTCGGACGCGCCAACCGCATCGCCATCATCGGCACCAGCGTCTGACCACCGGCTATGATGCGCGCGCCATCGTCGGCGGCCAGCAAGGCGCAGGCCTCATCGATGTCGGCGGGACGTGAATATTCGAACGGCGCTGCTTTCATGTCGGGTTTCGCGCCTCCTTATACAAATGACATGGTTTCGGCGGTGTCGAGGATCTGCGCCACGGTCTGCAACGCGAATTCAACGTCGATTTCGGAAGCCGGCGCGCCGAGACACAGCCGCACGCCGTTGCTCATCGGATCAAACGACTGCAAGGCATCGGGCGTAGCAATGGTGATGCCGGCAGAGGCGGCTTGCGCGATCAGCGAAGCTGTGGTGCGGCCGGCTGGCATCTGCAGCCAGACATGAAAAGCCGGCACGGCATCGCGCAACGGCAAATGCTTGCCGAGAAATTGTTGCGCCAGGGCATGACGGCGCGCCGCCGCCTCGCGCTTGCGGCGCACTTGATCTTCGAGCTTGCCGTTTTCGATCAACTGGCTAACGACCTCGGCCATGATCGGCGTCGCCATCCAACCGGTCGAGCGCAGACCGTTGATGCAGCGGTCGCGGAAAGCCGGCGGCGCCACCAGGGCGCCGATGCGCAAGCCGGGCGCCAGACATTTGGCGAAACTGACGACGTAGAAGCTGCGCTCCGGCATGCGTGACGACAAAGGCGCTAACGGCTTTTCGCACAGGAAGCCATAGGCGTCGTCTTCGACCAGGAAAGCATCGTGCTTGCGCACGATCTCGACGATTTCATCGCGACGCGCCGCCGGCATGGTCACGCCGGTCGGCGTCTGCAGTGTCGGCATACAATAGACGACGCGCGCCGCCGTCTCGGTGAAGGCACGGTCGAGTTGCTCCGGGATCAGCCCCTGCTCGTCCAATGACACGCCATGCAGCCGGTAGCCTTCGTGGTTGGCGAGCGCGCGAATGCCGGAATAAGTCAGGTTGGCAGCCAGCACCGTGTCGCCCGGCTGCGCCAGCAATCCGACCACCAGCGAAATCGCGTGCTGGGCACCGTGGGTAACGAACAGACTGTCGGGCGATACCGGCATCGCCTGGCCTTCGAGCCAGCGGGCGATTGTCGTGCGGTGACGCTCGCTGCCTTGATGCGGCAGATAGCGCAGCAGATCGGACATATCGTTGCGGTCGGCGATGTTCTTGATGGTCTGCGCGATCAAGGCGTTTTCGCCCGTCGACGGCGGTGTATTGAGCGCCAGATTGAGCCGGCGCTTGGAACTGTCGCCGTCCAGCGGCCTGGCCGATGCCTGGCTACCGAGCACGAAGGTGCCGCGCCCGACCTCGCCCGAAATCAGCCCGCGCTTTTCGGCTTCGTCATAGGCCTTCGATACCGTGCCAACGCTCAACCCCAGCCGCTCGGCCATGTCACGATGCGGCAGCAGGCGCGTGCCAGGCAACAATGTGCCGCGCGCGATGTCATGCTCAAGCGCCGCCACGATCTGCAGATAACGTGGACCGGAGCCATTGCTGCTGTTGGGGAGCCAATCGACCATGCATCACCTTCGTGAAGTGGCACTATGTCAATTTTCAATATTGTAGCAATACAATATTTTGTCGCAGGTCAGTTATTCATCAAATCGCGAATTTTTTTCACGATGTCAATTTATCGACGTTGAGATTAATGAAATCGGTGCCCGTCATGCCGCATTGCACCATTGATTTCTCGCGATGCAACATTAATGATATAGCTCATTACGGCAATCGGCTTGGCGATTGCTCTTCATAAGAGCACGTTCGGCCGGCCGAAATGCCAGCGGCCCGGAGATCGCAACGATCTCCGGGCCGCGCCTTGCAATATTGAATTCTGACGGCGCGCCAACCGCGACGTCAGGTCACGAGCGCGCCGCCGTCGATGTAGACGATCGAACCAGAGGCAAAACCGACGGTCATGAAGGTCATGATCTGCCGGGCGATGTCGTCGGCGACGCCGACGCGGCCGACCGGCAGCGCGGCGGCGATCTTGCCGAGCATGTCCTGGCGGGCGGCTTCCGGCATGCCGGCGCGGATCGGCGTATCGATGATGCCAGGCGAAACGCAATTGACCCGCACCGGCGCCAGTTCCAGCGCTAGGCCGCGCGTCAATGACTCGATGGCGCCATTGGCGGCGCCGACAATCGCCGAGTTCGGCCGCGGACGCACGCTCAGGAAGCCCGACACCAACGTGATCGAACCGCCGGCTTTGATTTCGGCAGCGCGCGCCACCCGCCAGGCGCCCCAGAACTTGCCTTCCATCGTCGCGCGCACGTCGTCCATCGCCACCGTCTTGAACGGGCCGGTCTTAAGTTGTGCAGCGGTGACGACGACATGATCGACCGGACCGGTGGAACGGAACAGATTAACGACGCTGTCGTCATTGGTGACGTCGGTGGCGATCGCCTTGACGCCGAGCTTGTCGGCGGCCGCTTTCAGTTTTTCGGCACTGCGCGACGCGATGATCACCTCGGCGCCTTCGGCCTTGGCCAATTCGGCAGTCGCCAGACCAATGCCGGACGATCCGCCGACGACAACAACTTTCTTGCCTTTCAGCAACATGGTGTCCCCTACCCTTTGTTGATTTTGATCGCGTCAGCCGACTCATATCACGGCAGAAATTGCTTGCCGATCGATGGCTTGCTGATGCCAAGACCCGGCAATTCCCAGACGCCAGCGCCGGCCGGATTGATGTCGGCGGCGATATCGACGTCGATCAGATAAGGCTTGTTGGCGGCGATGCCCTTGCGGATCGCTTCGGCGATATCGGCGGCACGGTCGACGCGCACGCCTTCGACGCCGCAAGACCGCGCCATCGCGGCGAAGTCAGGATTATAGCGCTGACCGGTTTTGGGATCGTGGAAGTCGGTTGCCAGTTCGCGGCCTTCGAGATAGCCGCGCTGCAGGCCGCGGATCGAGGCATAAGCGTAATTGTTCCACACCACCCAGACCACCGGCAGATTATATTCGACCGCGGTGCCGAGCACGTTGGCGTGCATGAAGAAGGCGCCATCGCCGCACACCGATACGCAAGGCCGGTCGGGCGCGGCGTACTTGGCGCCCAGCACGCCGGCGACGCCGAATCCCATAGAGCCGAACGCCATGCAGCCGATCAATGAGTCAGGCCGACGCGGCTTGCAGTAACCGAGCAGCCAGTTGTGATGGACGCCGATATCGCTGACCAGGATCGCGTCGTCGGGCAGACCGCGTTGAATCTCGAACGCCGCGCGCTGCGGATTGATCGGCTGCGTATCGTCGGTAAAGCCGGGCGCGACCAACTTGTCCCACTCCTTGCGATAGCCGTCGATCTGGGCAAGCCACTTCTTCCGCGCGTCGGCCTTCTTGTCACGTCCTTGCGGCGATCGAGTTCGGCCAGAACCTGCCGCAGGAAGGTGCGGATGTCGGCCATCAAGCCGAGGGCGACCGGATAATTGCGGCCGATCTCGTCCGGATCGATGTCGACATGAATGAGCTTGGTCGGCGGAATGGTGAAGGAATAGCCCGGAATCCACGAACTCGAGGTGCGGTCGTCGAAACGCGCGCCGAGCGACATCAGCACGTCGGCCTGACGCGTCGCGTGGTTGGCCTGATAATGGCCGCCGCGCGCGACCATGCCGAGCGCCAGCGGATGAAGGGTGTCGATCGCGCCCAGCCCGCTCATCGACGCCGCCACCGGAATCTGCAGACGCTCGGCAAGCGCAAGCAATTCCGGCGCCGCGCCGCCGTGGCGGATGGCTTGCCCGACAAAAATAACCGGACGCTCGGCGTCGAGCAGCATGTCGACGGCTTTGACGACGCCTTCGGGATCGGCGCCGCAACGGCTGGAGATATTGCCGTTCCATTCCTTCGCGTCCGGCGCTTCCTCGGCGGCCGACTTCCACGAAGACATCGTAAGGCACGTCCAGCACCACCGGCCCGGGCCGTCCCGTCACCATCGTCTTCCAGGCCTGCCGCACCGCGAGCGGCACCATCTCGCCGCGCGTCGGCTGGAACACCCGCTTGCAGATGCTGCGCACGGTCGAGGGAAAGTCGGCCTGGTTCTGCCGGTACATTTCCTGGAAGGCGCCGCGGTTGAACTGGCTGGTCGGCACATTGCCGGTCACCGCCAGAAACGGCACCGAGTTGAGATAGGCCGTCGCCAGCGAGATCGGCAGGTTGGCCGAGCCCGGCCCGCACGACGGTAAAGGTCGCGGTCGCCTTGCCCGACACCCGGTAATAGCAATCCGCCATGAAGCCGGCGACGCTCTCGTGATGCGTCGAGATGGTCTTGATCTCGTGAAGAGCGCTCATACAGCGCGTCGATGAACTGGATATTGCCGTGGCCGCACAGGCCAAATACCTGCGGGACTTTCTCCTGGATCAGATAGTCGACAATGACCTGGGCGCCATTGAGCTTGTTACCTGTCGACATCGGATTCGGTCTCCTTCGGGCGCTTGGACCGGATCGCGTTGTAAGCGGGGACTTATTGACGGCCTGGGCGGCAGCCTGCCGGACCGTATTTCTCATAATGATGCACGTCAATTGATAATGTGGTATGAGTTCGGCTGGGGAAAGACGCCGCACTCAATCAAGGAGCACGCCATGGCAACGTCAGATGAGATGGCACCGCCACCCAATTGGTTCATTCGCAACATCGCCGACGTGCCGTGGCGGCAGTTTCCCGACCATTTCGGCGGCGCGCTGTCGAAGCCTCTGGTGATGCCGGAAACCGCCGGCTCCCAACACATCGACTATCGCATCTCGATGTACCAGCCGATGGCTTACGTGAAGGTGCACCGCCACAAGGTGCAGGAACAAGTCTATCACGTCCTCGACGGCGAAGGCCTGATGCACATCGACGGCAAGCCGCACGTCGTGCGCAAGCACGACTTCATTTTCCTACCGCCCGGCATCGACCATGACATTCATAACACCGGGCTCACCGATCTGGTCTTCCTGGTCGTCACCTCGCCGGTCAACGACGAGCCGGTGAAGTAGAGCCTTGGTCGACGCCCTCGCGACCACAAGCCATCAGCTAACGCCGGCGAGTGCCTTTGTGGCGCGAACTTGCGACGCGTCGCCCGCCACGGCGGCCACATCAAAGCCAAGATCCTTGCTGAGGCTGACCATGCGCGGCTGGTCGGCGGGGAAAACCAGCACCGCCTGCGCGATGCCCTGGGTCGCGATCGCATGCATCAGCGCCGTCAGCAACTGGCCCGCCAACCCCTTTTCCCGCAAGTCGCGGCGGATGATGACCGCGCATTCGGCCTTGTCGAAGGTCGGATCGGCAACCGACCGGGCAAGCCCGGCGACGCGCTCGCCGTCCCAGGCAACCAAGGTCATTTCGCGATCGTAGTCGATCTGGCTCAATCGCGCCGCGGTCTCATGGGTGCGGTCGCGCAACGGCGCGAAGAAGTCATGCCAGAGATCGGCCGTATCGACTTCGGCGGCGAAACGGCACAAGGCCGGCTCATCTTCCGGCCTGATCGGACGCACGTCATAGGATTGTCCCGCCGGCGTGCCGATCGCGGTTTCCAGTTCTTGCGGATAAGGCCGGATCGCCAAGCCGCGACTGCGCCGACGCGGTCGTGGCGCGCACGCGAATGCGGCCGTCGACGCCGATCACGCCTTGCGGGTCACACAGCAGCGGATTGATGTCGATCTCGGTGACTTCCGGATGCTCGGCGACGATCCGGCTGAGTTGAATGAGCACGTTGACGACGCCGTCGATATCGGCCGCCGGCCGGTCGCGATAACCTTTCAGCAGCGCGGCGATCCGCGTCCGTTCGATCTGCGCGCGCGCCAGCGCGGTGTTGAGCGGCGGCAGTTCAAGCGATTTGTCGCCGACGATTTCAACCGACGTACCGCCCTGACCGAATAGGATGACCGGGCCAAAGGTCGCGTCACTCGATACGCCGGTAATCAATTCAAAGGCGCCGGGCCGGTGCACCATCTCCTGAACGATGAAGCCTTCCAGCCGCGCCTGCGGCAAAGTCTGCTTCAGCCGTTCGTTCATGTGCGCGGCGGCGGCTTCGACGTCCGCCGGCGTCTTGAGATTTAACACGACGCCACCGACGTCGGATTTATGAATGACGTCACGTGATCGGATCTTCAGCGCCACCGGCGCATCGATACCGGCGGCGACTTGGGCCGCCGCTTTCGCATCGGCAACGGCTTCGGTCCGCACAAACGGAATGCCATAGGCGGTGAAAAAGTCGGCGACTTCGGCGGGGTCGAGCCATTCGCGACCATCGTCCAGGACTTGTCGTATCAACCCGCGCGCCCGCCCAGGATCGCCCGTCACACTGGGCGCGACCGATGATGGCGTCTCTTGCAACAAATCCTGGTTCTGGCGGTAGTGAACGAGATACATGAACGCGCGCACCGCCCGTTCCGGCGTCTCATAGTCCGGCACTTGCGCGGCGACGAGTTGGGCCCGCCCCTCGGCGACAGTCGCCGATCCCATCCAACTGGCGAACACATTCTTCTGTGGCTTCGTCGGCTTCTTCGGCGCCCCAGCCGGTTGCGCCAGCGCATCGATGAGGCCCTTGGCCGCCTGAGCGGACGAAACGATCGCGGTCGGGCAGTAAGCCACCACCAAGGCGTCAACGTCCGGGTCCGCCATCAGGACCGCCGTGGCGTTGGTGTAGCGAGCAGCATCGGCATCGCCGATGATGTCGATCGGATTGGCATGGCTCCAGGTCGGCGGCAGTACGGCATTGAGCTTGGCGATCGTGTCCGGCCCGAGCGTCGCCAGCCGGCCGCCGAGCTCGATCAGGCGGTCGGTCGCCAGCACGCCGGCGCCGCCGCCATTGGTGACAATCGCCAGCCGGTTGCCATGTTGCGGCGACATGTGAGCCAAAGTCGCGGCGGCGTCGAACAGCTCCTCGACCTCGTTGACGCGCAACATGCCGGCGCGCCGGAACGCCGCGTCATAGACCACGTCGGAGCCGGCCAAGCGCGCCGGTGTGCGAGGTCGCCGCCCGCGCACCTTCGGCGGCCCGGCCGCCTTTGACGATGATGACCGGCTTGATGCGCGCGACACGGCGCGCCGCCGACATGAATTTGCGCGCGTGCGTGATCGCCTCGGCGTAAATCAAGACCGCATGGGTGGCGTCGTCGAGCGCGAAGTAATCCAGCAGGTCGCCGAAGTCGACGTCGCTCATGTCGCCCATCGAAACGATCGCCGAGAAGCCGACTTTGCGCGGCAGCGCCCAGTCGAGCACGGTCGTCGCCATCGCGCCCGACTGGGTCAGGAACGCGATATTGCCGGGCAGCATCGGCGCCGGCGCGAAGGTCGCGTTAAGGCCAAGACCCGGCACGGCAAGCCCGAGACAATTGGGGCCGACAATGCGCAACAAATGCGGGCGCGCGGCGGCGAGAACTTCCGCCGTGCGCGCCTTGCCGGCGGCGCCCTCGCCTTCGGCAAAACCGGCGGTCAGAATGACGGCGGCGCGCGTGCCGCGGTTGGCCAGTTCCGTGATCAGCGCCGGAATGGTGGCCGGCGGCGTCGCGATGACAGCAAGGTCGGGCGTGACCGGCAGGCTGGCAACGTCCTTGAACGCCATGATGCCGTGGACCGCGGACGACGCCGGATTGACCGGAATGATCGGGCCTTCGAAGCCGCCGCGCAGCAAGTTCGTCATCAGCGCCGAGCCGACGGAGTTCGGCCTGTTCGAGCCGCCAATGACCGCGATCGATTGCGGCCGGAACATCTTATCGAGATTGCGAATGGTCATTCGGGAGGCTCACGCGGTCGAATTGGTCGTCTGTTTCAGAATCCAAATGCGGCGCTATTTCGTCGTCGCCGCCAGCACTCGGGTCGAAAAACAGCAACGGCTTTTTATAGGCCTCATTGCGGGCGTTGACCGCTTGATCCAGATCATAACGCGGCCCATTAAGGCCGATCGCACATTAGACATTAAGTATGACGCTGGGACCACAAGGCCGACAGGCCTTCGCGGTAGGTCGGATAGCGCAGAACGACGCCAAGATCGGATTTCAGCTTGGCGTTACGGACCCGCTTGACGTCGGCATAAAAGCTTGCCGCCATGTCGGACATTGTCGGCCGGGCTTGCGCGAACGGAATTTCGGGCGGCGGTTCGACGCCGAGCAACTTGGCGGCAAAGACAATCGGATCGCCCGGCGGCGTCGGCTCGTCATCGGCGAGATTGAAGATGCCATCGGCATGACGTTCGAAGGCGGCGTCGATCGCCTGCGCGATGTCGGCGACATGGATGCGGTTGAAAACCTGACCGGGTTTCTCGATGCGCCTGGCGCTGCCGCGGCGAACATTTTCCAATGCGCTGCGGCCAGGTCCGTAAATGCCGGCGATGCGCAACAGCGCAACCGCCGCGCCGCTGCGAACGCCAAGATCCTGCCAGGCTCGTTCGGCCGCGAGGCGTCGCTTGTTGCGGCCATCGGACGGATGGCAGTCGCTGGCTTCATCGACCCATTCGCCGTGATGATCGCCATAAACCCCGACGGTGGACAAATAGACGATGCTCTTCAACTGTCCGGCACGCGCCAGCGCCTCACCGCAGACCGCCAGCACCGGATCGCCCTCGGCACCCGGCGGCACCGACACCAGCACCGCGTCGGCCTGCGCGATCGCCGCATCCAACTCGGCCGAAGCCGATGTGCCGTCAAACACCAGCGCTGTCATTGATGGCGGTCCGGCGGCATTGAGCGCCGCGGCGCGCTCGGGGTCGCGCACGGTCGTCCAGATCCGGTCAAACCGTGCGCCATGGGCCGCCACATAATGTTGCGCCGAATAACCGAAGCCAAAACAGATCAATGTCGCCATCGCACACCGGCCGCCGGGGCCTGCTCCGTTCTCTATCCAATGACTGATATCATATTGAAACGCCCGGCCTGCCAAGTAAGGTGCAACGTCGTCCGTAGGTGGATTTTGCGGGCGGAAACGACAAACCACCGTCTGACATAAAGATAGGGGCCAGCGCTGCGACATCACGACACCGCCACGCCGATGGCCAAGGCCGTTGCCAAGCTGCTCGACCAGTTTCATGCCAAGCGGCCGGTGCGCGCCTGGTCGCTGATCATAACGCTTTATGGCGATGCCATCGTGCCGCGTGGCGGCAGCCTGTGGCTCGGCTCGCTCAGCGAGATCATGGCGTTGTTTCGGATCGATGCCGGCCACGTCCGCACCGCAATGTCGCGGCTGACCGCCGATGGCTGGCTCACGCGCGAAAAAGTCGGGCGCAACAGCTACTACCGGCTGTCGCGGCGCGAGCAAGGCAGTTTCATCGCGGCAACCCAGCGCATCTATTTCACGCATACGCCGCTGTTCGACGGACGATTGCGGCTGGCGCTGCTCGGTCCCGGCATCGACGACCGCTCGGCGGTGCGGCCGATGTTGGAGCGCGCCGGCTTCGCCGCGCTGTCGCCGACGGCTTATGTCGCCTACGCCGATCCGACGCCGCCTTTGCCCGAGACCGAAGGCCTGTTTCTGCTGCGCACGCAGGAAGGCGAAGACCTGATCGGCTCTGGCCACGGCAGCGTGGAAGCTTGCGCCGATCGCGCAAAGCTATCGCACCTTCATCGATCGCTTTACGCCGCTCGACGCCGCGCTTGCCAAAACGGCGCCAGCACGCCGGGGCCGGACGCGCTGGTCGCGCGCGTCCTGCTGATCCACGAATTCCGCCGCATCGTGTTGCGCGATCCGGGCCTGCCGCCCGGGCTGTTGCCGGACGACTGGCCGGGAACGGACGCCCGCCAGTTGGCGGCCCGGCTCTATCGCAAGCTGGTGACGGAATCGGAAGGCTTCCTCGATTCCGCCGCGCAGGACCAAAACGGCGCCTTGCCGCCGGCCGGCGACGAATTGGCCGAGCGGTTCAGCTCGGAATAGCCCGATTTGAGGCGGTTTGCCGGGGACGGCCGCGCTTTCGTGTTACGAAAACACTTGACGTTACATTTTTCTGTAACATATTATTTGAACAATAAAATAAGGCCGATTCAACGTCGGGCATACGAGGAAACGCCGATGTATACGCAAGCGCTCAATAGCCAGGATTCCGCCGGCGAACGGCGTCAAGGAAGACCCGCAAGCCGAGGCGCGCTTCCAGGCGCGGGTCGATGCCGAGGAAAAGATCGAGCCGAACGATTGGATGCCGGCGGCCTATCGGCGCACGCTGACGCGCCAGATCGCCCAGCATGCCCATTCGGAAATCGTCGGCATGCTGCCGGAAGGCAACTGGATTACCCGCGCGCCGTCTTTGAAGCGCAAAGCCGCGCTGCTCGCCAAGGTGCAGGACGAAGGCGGCCACGGCGCTTATCTCTACGCCGCCGCCGAGACGCTCGGCACCTCGCGCGAGCAGATGGAAGACCAACTGCTCTCGGGCGCCGCCAAATATTCCTCGATCTTCAATTATCCGACGCTGAGCTGGGCCGATATCGGCATCATCGGCTGGCTGGTCGACGGCGCCGCGATCATGAACCAGATCCCGCTGTGCCGTTGCAGCTACGGCCCCTATGCGCGCGCCATGGTGCGCGTCTGCAAGGAAGAAAGCTTCCACCAGCGCCAGGGCTACGAGATCATGATGGTGTTTGCGACGGCACGCCGGCGCAGAAAGCGATGGCGCAGGAAGCGCTTGATCGCTGGTGGTGGCCGGTGCTGATGATGTTCGGTCCGCCCGACAAGGACAGCCAACACACCGAAAGCGCGATGCGTTGGAAGATCAAGCGCTTCACCAATGACGAGCTGCGGCAGAAATTCGTCGATGCCACCGTGCCGCAGGGCCATTTCCTTGGCCTAACCTTCCCCGACCCGTCGCTCAAGCTCAACAAAGCGACCGGCCATTGGGAGTTCGGCGACATCGACTGGACCGAGTTCAAGCGGGTCGTCGCCGGCGACGGCCCGTGCAACCGGCAGCGCATGAAGCAGATGCAAGCCAAGCACGATGCCGGCGGCTGGGTCCGCGAAGCCGCCAATGCTTATGCGCGCAAACGTCAGCAGCGCGAGATGGCGGCGATGCAGGTCGCGGCCGAATAGACCGATTTAAACAAGGAACGTTTGTCATGACTGACAAGAACTGGCCGTTGTGGGAAGTCTTTATCCGCACGCGCAACGGACTGGCGCATCGCCATGTCGGCAGCGTGCACGCGGTCGACGCCACCATGGCGCTGCATGCAGCGCGCGACACCTATACAAGACGCGGCGAAGGGCTGTCGGTGTGGGTGGTGCCGTCGGCCTCGATCACCGCCTCCGACCCGGCCGACAAGGACATGATGTTCGAGCCGACCGCTTCGAAGATCTACCGGCATCCGACCTTTTACGAAATTCCCGACGAAGTCGGACATATGTAGCCATGACCGATACGCCCCTGTTCCAATATACGCTGCGGCTCGCCGATACCGCGCTGATCCTCGGGCATCGACTGTCCGAATGGGTCGGGCATTCGCCGGTGATCGAGGAAGATCTCGCCTTCGGCAATATGGGGCTCGATCTGATCGGCCAGGCGCGCTCGCTGTATAGCTATGCCGGCGAAGTCGAAGGCAAAGGCCGCGACGAGGACGCGCTGGCCTATCTGCGCGACGCCGGCGACTATCGCAACATCCTGCTGGTCGAACAGCCGAATGGCGATTTCGCCGCGACCATGGTGCGGCAGCTGTTCTATGCGGCTTTCGCTCATCCCTATTTCGAAGCGCTGATGCGCTCGAAGGACGCCACGCTCGCCGCCATTGCCGCCAAGGCGGTGAAGGAAATGGCCTATCATCTGCGCCATAGCGCCGAATGGACCATCCGGCTCGGAGACGGCACCGATGAAAGCCACGCCCGCGCGCAAGCAGCGGTCGACGACTTGTGGCCTTACACCGGCGAGATGTTTGAAGTCGATCAGGTCGAACACGCTCTGATCGAGGCCGGCGTCGCGGCCGATCCGGCTCCCTTGCGAGTAAACTGGAACAATACCATCGAGCAGATTCTCGGCGAGGCCACCCTCACCCGTCCGCGCGACGGCTATATGCAAAGCGGCGGACGCGTCGGCCGCCACAGCGAGCATCTCGGCCATATCCTGTCCGAACTGCAATTCGTCCAGCGCGCCTATCCCGGCGCAACGTGGTGAGCGCGATGGCCGCCGCCGTTCACCGACACGCGATCTGCGTGAGCGGGCCTGGGCCGCGGCGGCCAGCGTCTGCGATCCGGAAATCCCGGTGCTCGGCATCGCCGATCTCGGCGTGCTGCGCGACATCAAAATCGAGAACGGCACGGTCGAGGCGATTATCACGCCGACCTATTCCGGCTGTCCGGCGATGAACATGATCGCGCTTGAAATCGAAGTCGCGCTGGAAAAGGCCGGCTTTGCCAAGCCCAAGGTGACGACCGTGCTGTCGCCGGCCTGGACCACCGACTGGATGACCGACGAAGGCAAAGCCAAGCTCTTGGCCTATGGCATCGCCCCGCCGGCGGCCAAGAGCGGCCGGCGCGCGCTGTTCGGCGAGGACAATCGGTCACGTGCCCGCATTGCGGCTCCGTCCGATACCGCGCGCATCTCCGAATTCGGTTCGACCGCCTGCAAAGCACTGTGGCGCTGCAAGGCCTGCGCCGAACCGTTCGATTATTTCAAATGCATCTGAGGGACCCATGGCGGTCGAATTCCACCCATTGAAGATTGCGGACGTGCGGCGCGAGACGCCGGAGGCGGTATCGATCGCTTTCGCGGTACCGCGCGAACTGGCCGAGGCCTATCGCTTCACGCCGGGACAGCACGTCACGATGCGCACCAACATCGACGGCGCCGAAGTGCGGCGGTCCTATTCGATCTGCACCGCGCCGGACGACGGCGAACTCCGCGTGGCGGTGAAAAAAGTCGACGGCGGCGCGTTTTCGACCTTGGCGAATGAGGCGATCAAGCCCGGCGACGAAATCGACGTCATGACGCCGCAAGGCCGCTTCGGCGTCGCGCTCGACCCGGAGGCCGCGCGCACTTATGTCGCGATCGTCGCCGGCTCCGGCATCACGCCGATCATGTCGATCGTGCGCACCATTCTCACCCACGAGCCGCGCAGCCGCGTCGTGCTGATCTACGGCAACCGCACGACCCAAAGCATCATCTTCCGCGAGGCGCTCGAAGACCTGAAGGATCGTTTCCTCGACCGCTTCACCGTCCATCATGTGTTGTCGCGCGAACCGCAGGAAATCGCCCTGCTCGACGGCCGCATCGACATCGACAAGATCGCCGCCTTGCTGAAGACCTTGCCGGCCGGCGAGATCGACTACGCGTTCCTGTGCGGTCCGGGCGCGATGATCGAAAACGGCAAAGCCGCGCTGCTGCAGCATGGCGTTGCCGCCGAACGCATTCATGCCGAATATTTCTCGACCGACGGCATGCCGGTCGCGACGCGCACGGCCGCCGCCGCCGTAGCGGCGGACGCGCACGAAGCGACGGCCGAGATCTTACTCGATGGCGCCCGCCATACCGTGACGGTGCGCGCCGGCGAGACCATCGTCGATGCCGGCCTGCGCGCCGGACTGGAAATGCCCTATTCGTGCCGCGGCGGCATGTGCTGCACCTGCCGCGCCAAGGTGACCGAAGGCGAGGTCACAATGGATACTCAATTATTCACTGGAGCCATGGGAGATCGAGGCCGGCTACGTGCTGACCTGCCAGTCCCATCCGGTCACGCCCAAGGTCGTGCTCGACTACGACGAAGTGTAAGCGCTCAACCGCGGGCGGCGCGCTTGACCGGTTGCGCCGGCGTGAGCGCCGCCGCGCCTTCGACCAACAACGTCGTCACCAGATCGGCGTAACCCTCGCGCGTCAGCGCCTTGCCCTCACGAAACCACATATAGTGCCAGTTGATCATGCCGAACAGCGACATGGTCACCGGCTTGAGCAGCGCCCGGTCGCCATCGAGCGCCGGATTGACCGCCGCGATCGCGTCGGCAAACACGCGCACCAGTTCGCGCTCCATGTCGGTCAGCAGTTTCTTGCGCTTCGGCGGCAGCTTGCTGAGTTCGTTGAGCTGAATCTTGTGCTCGTTATCGGCGTCGCGATAGGCCTCCAGCAGCGCGCCGACCAAGGCGCGCAGGCGCGGCCGCGGCGGCAGATTGCGGTCCGCCGCATTCACCGCCTCGATCAGTTCCTGCAAATGGTCGCGCAGGATATCGAACAGCAGCGCCGCCTTGTTGGTGTAGTAGTGATACAGCAGCGGCTTCGAAACCTTGCATGCCGCGGCGACCTGCGCCATCGAGGCGCGATCGTAGCCGTATTTGGCAAAGACGGCGGCGGAGCCATCGAGGATGGCTTGCCGCTTGCCGTCATAGTCCGCCGCCCTGGGACGCGCCATTAGAGTCTCTCTTCCTTGCGCATGATCTTGGCCGAAAACCGGTAGCCACTTTTCGCGATCATGCGCTACTCCTTCGGCCGCTTGTCGACAATGCGGCGGGCTTTGCCCATCGACCGTTCAATGCCGCCCGGATCGGCGACCTCCACGGCGACGCCGATGCCGACGATGCTGCGGATATGCGACTTGAGCAGCGCCGCCTGCGCCGCGCGCGACGCATCATCGGCGTGGTCGGCACGCGCTTCGACATGCAGCCGCACGGCGTCGAGCCGCTGTTCGCGGTACAGTTCGATGTAGAAGTGCGGGGCCAAGACCGTCGCAGCGCAGCAAGCTGCTCCTCGAATTGGGTCGGGAACACGTTGACGCCGCGCACGATCATCATGTCGTCGGAGCGGCCGGTCACCTTCTCCATCCGCCGCATGCTGCGGGCCGTGCCCGGCATCAGCCGGGTCAGATCGCGGGTGCGATAGCGGATCACCGGCATCGCTTCCTTGGTCAGCGACGTGAACACCAGTTCGCCGATCTCGCCGTCCGGCAGCACCTTGCCGCTCACCGGATCGACGATCTCCGGATAGAAATGGTCTTCCCAGATGTGCAGACCGTCCTTGGTCTCGACGCATTCATTGGCGACGCCCGGCCCCATCACTTCCGACAGGCCGTAGATGTCGACCGCGTCCATGTCGAAGGTATCTTCGATTTCCTTGCGCATCGAATTGGTCCACGGCTCGGCGCCGAAAATGCCGATCTTGAGCGAGCTTGTGCGCGGATCGATATTCTTGGCGCGGAACTCGTCGAGGATCGCCAGCATATAAGACGGCGTCACCATGATGATTTCCGGCTTGAAATCGGTGATGAGCGAAACCTGACGCTCGGTCATGCCCCCCGACACCGGAATCACGGTGCAGCCGAGCTTTTCGGCGCCGTAATGGGCGCCCAGGCCGCCGGTAAACAGGCCGTAGCCATAGGAAACATGCGACCTTCATGCCCGGCCGGCCGCCGGACGCCCGGATCGAGCGCGCCATCACGCCGGCCCAGGTATCGATATCTTTCAGGGTATAGCCGACCACGGTCGGCTTGCCGGTCGTGCCGGAGGACGCATGGATGCGCGCCACCTTGTCCTGCGGCACCGCGAACATGCCGAACGGGATAATTGTCGCGCAGATCCTGCTTGGCGGTGAACGGAAACTTGCCGAGATCCTCAAGGCTCTTGAAATCGCGCGGATGCACGCCGGCGTCGTCGAATTTTTTCCGATAGGCGGCGACATTCTCATAAGCGTGCGCCAGCGACCATTTCAGCCGCTCGGTCTGCAACGCGGCGATTTCATCGCGCGAGGCGGTTTCGATCGGTTCGAGCCCATAGGGCCGGTAGGACTTGTCGATCATGTGTTCCTCCTCCCTGAGGCCGTCAATTGCCGGCAGCGGCGCTGCCGCTTTCTTGCAAGCCGGGAACGAGTTCGCCTTCGATGGTGCGCGAATGGCCGCGGAATTCGGCGATCACGATGCCGTCCTGCCGCGTGACCGTGATGTCGTAAATGCCGGAGCGCCCGGCGCGATGGCGCTCGGCCGCGCGCGCGGTCAGCCGGTCGCCCAATTTGCCGGCGACGATGAAAGTGATCGCGCAATGCTGGGCGACGGTGCGCTGGTTATAGGTGTTGCAGGCGAAGGCGAAGGCGGAATCGGCCAGCGTGAAGATGAAGCCGCCGTGGCAAATCTTGTGGCCGTTGACGTGGCGCTCGGCCACCGTCATCGCCACTTCCGAGCGGCCGGGCGCGACCGAAATCAGTTCGATGCCCAAGCCCTCGGCTGGCGGCATCGTCCGCCCACATCGCCTGGGCGCAGGCTTGTGCAAGTTCGTCTGCGTTCACGCTCAATTCTCCCTTGCCCCCTTGCGTCCGGTGAAAACCGGCGCGCGCTTGTCCATGAAGGCTTGAACGCCTTCCTTATAGTCAGGTGAAAATCCGGCCTCGCGCTGAAGGTCGCGTTCGAGATTAAGTTGGGCCGTCAAGATCGTTGGTTTCGGACGCATCGAGCGCGCGCTTGATCTGCGACAGTCCGAAAGTCGGCCCGGCTGCCAATTGCGCGCACATCGTTTCGGCGTCGGCGAGCAACTTGTCGTCGTCGATCGCCTTCCAGATCAGGCCCCAATCGGCCGCCTGCTCGGCCGGCAACGGCTCGGCCAGAATCGACAGCGCGCGGGCGCGCGCCGCGCCAACGAGACGCGGCAAGAACCAAGTGCCACCTGAATCGGGAACCAGGCCGATCTTGGCGAAGGCCTGCACGAATTTCGCGCTGCGCGCCGCCAGGACGATGTCGCAGGCGAGCGCGATATTGGCGCCGGCGCCGGCCGCGATGCCGTTGACCGCCGCGATCACCGGGAACGGCAGCGCGCGCAACTTGTGGACAAGTGGATTGTAGAATTTGTCGACGGTCGCGCCGAGATCGGTCTCGGCATCGCCGCCGGGCAAATCGCTGAGATCCTGGCCGGCGCAAAAGCCGCGTCCGGCACCGGTCAGCAACAAGGCACGGCAATTCGGATCGGATTCCGCGTCATTGAGCGCCGCCATCAGGGCGCGATGCATCGCTTCGGTGAAGCTGTTCAGGCGCTGCGGCCGATTGAGCGTCACAACGGTGTAGCCGGCGCGTTTGTCGATAAGGACGGGCATCTCGTCCATGGCATTCCTCCCGATCCGCGCTTCTCGGCCTCCGTGAAAGGAGTTGAGCGCTGTGATCGAATAATACTTGACTGACCGGTCGGTCGGCTAATTAATAGGCCAGACGAGATAGAGGTGTCAACGCGGCGCGGCGGCGGCGGACGACCCGGGAGGGTTGCCCGGGGCCGCCAGAAAGCCAGCGATCCGCCGGGAGGAATGCCATGAGTGAGTTTTTCGACGCGCACCGCGCTTTGCTTGAGCGGGCCGTCGATGCCTGCCGCACGCGCACCTATTGGAGCGCCTTTCCGGAAGCAGCCAGCGGCAAGATCTACGGCGAGACCGCCAAGGCCGACGGCGAAGCCGCCTTCAAGGCCATTGCTCGGCAAACCGTTCGATCTCGACCAACCGGAGGAGCGCCGCGTCGGCCACGAGGTTTCGCCGTTCGGTCTGGAACTCGGCATTACCTATCCGAGCGCCTCGCCCGACACTTTGGTCGCGGCCTCGCAAAGCGCCGGCAAGGCCTGGGCCGATGCCAGCGTCGAGGATCGCGTCGGCGTCTGCCTGGAAATCCTGCACCGGCTGAACCGCCAGAGCTTCCTGCTCGCCCACACGGTCATGCACACGACCGGCCAGGCCTTCATGATGGCGTTCCAGGCCGGTGGGCCGCACGCGCAGGACCGCGGTCTGGAAGCCGTCGCTTACGCCTATGACGAGATGACCCGCGTGCCGCGCACGGCGGAATGGAGCAAGCCGCAAGGCAAAGGCGAACCGCTGGTGCTCGACAAGACCTGGCGCATCGTGCCGCGCGGCGTCGCGCTCGTCATCGGCTGCGCCACCTTCCCGACCTGGAACGGCTATCCCGGCATTTTCGCCAGCCTGGCGACCGGCAACAGCGTCATCGTCAAGCCGCATCCCGGCGCGATTCTGCCATTGGCGCTGACCATTCAGATTGCGCGCGGCGTCCTGAAAGAAGCCGGCTTCGACCCGAACGTGCTGATGCTCGCCGCCGACGACGTCCGACGGCGCCGATCACCAAGGATCTGGTGACGCGTCCCGACATCGCCATCGTCGATTTCACCGGCGGACCGGCCTTCGGCTCGTGGCTGCGCGCCAATGCCAAGACCGATCTGGTTTTCACCGAGGAAGCCGGCATCAACCCGATCGTCATCAACTCGACCGACAATTTCCGCGGCCTGTGCGGCAACATCGCCTTCTCGCTGTCGCTGTATTCCGGCCAGATGTGCACCGCGCCGCAGAATATTTTCGTGCCGGCCGGCGGCATCGCCACCAATGACGGTCCCAAGAGCTTCGACGAGGTGGCCGCCGGCATCGCGACCGCGATCGACAAACTGCTCGGCGATCCCGATCGTGCCGCCGGTATCCTCGGCGCCATCCAGAACGAGGCGACGTCGGCGCGCGTTTCGGCGGCGCGCAAGCTCGGCCGGATCGTGCGCGATTCCGCCCCTGCCCCGACCGCCGGATATAACGATGCGCGCACCGCCAGTCCGCTGGTGCTGGCGGTCGATGCCGCCGACGAGGCCGCCTGGGGCGAAGAGCGTTTCGGCCCGATCAGCTTCGTGATCAAGACCGCGTCGACGGCGGACTCGATCGAACGCGCGGCGGAGTCGGCACGGCGCAAAGGCGCGATTACCGCTTCGCTTTATTCGACCGACGACGCGGTCATCGATTTGGCCGCCAATGCCTTCGCCCGTGCCGGCGTTGCGCTGTCGGTCAATCTGACCGGCGGAGTTTATGTCAATCAGTCCGCCGCCTTCAGCGACTATCACGTGACCGGCGCCAATCCCGCCGGCAATGCGTGCCTGACCGACGCGGCTTTTGTCGCCAATCGATTCCGCGTCGCCACCGTCCGCCGCCAAAGGGCGGCGTAATCCACGTAAGACCCTAATCATAAAACTTAAAACCGGGAGGATACCAAGATGAGTAAACTGCGAAAGAGCTTGCCGCATTTGATGGCCGCGGCCGCGTTCCTGGCCGCCGCCAGCACGGCGCACGCCGAATATCAAGATCGGCGCGATCCTGGCTGTCACCGGCCCGGCGTCGTTCCTGGGCGACCCTGAGAAAAAGACCCTGGAAATGTATGTCGACCAGATCAACGCCAGCCGGCGGCGTCAACGGTCAGAAGATCAAGCTCACCATCTATGACAGCGGCGGCAATCCGAACAAGTCGAAGACCTTCGCCACCCGCTTGATCGAGCAGGACAAGGTCGACGCGGTGATCGGCGACTCCACCACCGGCGCGACGCTGGCCATCATGCCGACTTTCGAGGAAGCGGGCGTACCGCTGATCTCGCTGGCCGGCGCGATACAGGTCATTCAACCGGTGCGCAAATGGGTGTTCAAGACCCCGCACACCGACACCATGGCGTGCGAAAAGATCTTCGAGGATCTCAAGAAGCGCAAGCTGACCAAGATCGCGCTGATCTCGGGCACTGGCGGTTTCGGCAAGTCGATGAGCTCAGAGTGCCATAAGGTCGCCGGTCAATACGGCATCCAGATCATCCACGACGAGACCTACGGTCCGCGTGATAACGACATGACGCCGCAGCTCACCAACATCAAGAACACCGCCGGCGTGCAGGCGGTGGTCAACCCCGGCTTCGGCCAGGGTCCGGCGATCGTGACCCGCAACTACCGTCAGCTCGGCATCAAGGTGCCGCTGTATGAAAGCCACGGCGTCGGCTCCAAGCAGTACATCAAGCTCGCCGGCGATGCGGCCAACGGCGTCCGTCTGCCGGCCGCCGCCCTGCTGGTCGCCGACAAGCTGCCGGCCAGCGATCCGCAGAAGAAGGTCGTCGAAGGCTACAAGGCGATGTACGAGAAGAAGACCGGCCAGGAAGTGTCGACCTTCGGCGGCCACGCCTATGACGCCCTGATGATCCTGGTCGGCGCCATGAAGCGCGCCGGCAGCGCCGACAAGGCCAAGGTCCGCGACGAGATCGAAAAGACCAAGGGCTTCGTCGGCACCGGCGGCATCGTCAACATGTCGCCGAAGGACCATCTCGGTCTCGATCTTTCGGCCTTCCGTATGCTGGAGATCAAGAACGGCGATTGGACGCTGGCAACTAACTGATCCGCGCCACCACAACGAGGCCGGTGGGGAGAGTTCTCCCCGCCGGTCACGGTATGCCGGCCGCTTGAGCCTTAAGCGGGCGGGCAAGGGATAGGGCAAGAGATCGGGCAAGGGATAAAGATGGCCGAGTTCCTGCAATTCGCTTTTTCCGGTCTGACCGTGGGCGCGATCTATGCCCTGGTCGCGCTCGGATTCACGCTGATCTACAACGCCTCCGGCGTGATCAATTTCGCGCAAGGCGAATTCGTCATGCTCGGCGGCATGGTCACCGTGTTCGCCCACGCCGCCGGCGTGCCGCTGCCGCTCGCCGCCCTGCTCGCGCTGATCGTCGCGGTGGTTGTCGGGCTGGCGCTCTATCGGCTGGCGATCGAGCCGGCGCGTGGCGCCTCGCCTGTCACATTGATCATCATCACCATCGGCGCGTCGATTTTGCTGCGCGGCGCGCGCCAGTATGGTGTTCGACAAGAATTTCCATTCGCTGCCGCCTTTTGCCGGCAACAAGCCCTTGCTCATCGGCGGCGCCGCGTTGCTGCCGCAGAGCATCGTCGTTCTGGCCGGCGCCGGCGCGATCGTGCTGGCGCTCTGGTATTTCCTCACCCGCACGCTGTCCGGCAAGGCGATCCTGGCGACCGCCGCCAACCGGCTCGCCGCGCGCCTGGTCGGCATCAACACCAACGCCGTGGTCGGCTTGTCGTTCGGCGTCTCGGCCGCGATCGGCGCTTTCGGCGGCATCCTGATGACGCCGATCACGCTGACCAGTTACGATTCCGGCACCCTGCTCGCGCTGAAAGGTTTTGCCGCCGCCATGCTCGGCAGCATGGGCAATCCGCTCGGCGCGGTCGTCGGCGGGCTGATGGTCGGTCTCCTGGAAGCCTTCAGCGCCGGCTATGTCTCGTCGAGCTATAAAGACGCCGTCGCCTTCCTGGTCATTCTCGGCGTCTTGTTCCTGATGCCGCAGGGCCTGTTCGGCCGCGCCGGCGTGGAGCGCGTCTAGGCCATGCGGCGTTTCCTTCAAAGCCCCTATGCCGGCGTGCTCGCTTTGGCGATCCTGGTCGCGGTCCTGCCGCTGGCGTTGCCGTCGCTGTTCTATCTGCGCATCGCGGCGCTGATCGGCATCTCTGCGCTGGTTGTCGTCGGCCTCAATCTGCTGATCGGCTATGCCGGTCAGGTCAGCCTCGGCCACGCCGGCTTTTTCGGCATCGGCGCCTATGCGGTCGCGATCGGACCGACCCATCTCGGCATTCCATCGTGGCTGGCCTTGATCGTCGGCGCCGCCGCCGCCGGTCTGGTCGCCTTTGTCGTCGGCCGGCCGATCTTGAAGCTGCGCGGCCATTACCTCGCGGTCGCGACGCTCGGCATGGGGCTGTTGTTCGCCATGGTGTTTGCCAACGAGTCAGGCTGGACCGGCGGACCGGACGGCATGATCGTGCCGCATCTCGATCTGTTCGGCTATCGCATGACCGGCGCGCGCACCTGGTACTGGATTGCCGGCGTCTCGCTGGTGATCGGCGCCTGGATCGCCGCCAATGTCATCGCCAGCCCGACCGGACGCGCGATGCGTGCCATCCATGACAGCGAGACCGCGGCGCAAGTGCTCGGCATCGACGTCGCGCGCTACAAGCTGATCGCCTTCGTGCTGTCGGCGGTCTATGCCGCGGTCGCCGGCTCTTATCTGGCGATGTTCGACGGCCTAGTGACGCCGGAAGCCGCCGGCTTTTTGCGCTCGATCGAATTCGTCACCATGGCGGTGCTGGGCGGCCTCGGCTCGACCTTCGGCGGCATCGTCGGCGCCGCGCTGTTGGTGCTGCTGCCGCAAGTGCTGACCGTGTTCCAGGATTACGAACACATCGTGCTCGGCCTGATCATGATCGTGGTCATGATCTTCCTGCCCAGCGGCATCGTGCCGTCGCTGGCCGGCCTGTTGAAATGGAGGCGGTCGTGAGCATGCTGGCGGTCGAAAGGCTCGGCATCGGCTTCGGCGGCGTCACCGCGCTGGCCGACGTCTCGTTCGAAGTCAACGCAGCCGAAATCTTTGCCATCATCGGCCCCAATGGCGCCGGCAAGACCACCTTGTTCAACGTGATCTCCGGTCTTTATCCGCCACGCCAGGGCCGCGTCCGGCTTGACGGCGAAGACGTCACCGGGCTGCCGCCGTTTCGGCTGGCGCAGCGCGGCCTGTCGCGGACATTCCAGAACCTGCAGGTCTTCTTTCGCATGAGCGCTGCCGAAAACGTCATGGTCGGCCGCCATATGCACGAGAAGCGCAACGTACTCGCGCACTTGTTCACGCTGCCGTCGGTGCTGGAACAAAACCGCGTCACCCGCGCCAAGGCCGAGGAACTGCTGGCCTTCGTCGATCTGTCCGATCTCGCCGACCAGACCGCCGGCAGCCTGCCCTATGGCGCGCTGCGCCGGCTGGAAATCGCGCGGGCGCTGGCGACCGAACCGAAAATCCTGCTGCTCGACGAACCGGCCGCCGGCTGCAATCCGGTCGAGACCGAAGAAATCGACAACGTGATTCAGAAGATCGCCGCCAGCGGCGTCGCCGTCGTCCTCGTCGAGCACGACATGAAACTGGTGATGAAAATCTCGCACCGCATTCATGTGCTCGATCGGGGCAGCACCATCGCGCAAGGCTCGGCCGCCGAGGTCCGCGGCAATGAGCAGGTCATCGCCGCCTATCTCGGCCGGCACGGACAGCGGGAGGCCGCGCGTGCTCAAGATTGAAAACGTCGTCAGCTGTTACGGCCGGATCGAAGTGTTGCACGGCGTCTCGCTCGAGATCGGCGCCGGCGAGATCGTATCGCTGGTCGGCAGCAACGGCGCCGGCAAGACCACGCTGATGCGCGTCATCTCCGGCATCCTGCCGATGACGAGCGGCCGCATCTTGTTCGACGATCAGGAGATCGACCGCGTGCCGGCGCATTTGCGGGTGGCGCGCGGCATCGCCCAGGTGCCGGAAGCGCGCCAGGTTTTCGGACCGCTGTCGGTCGACGACAATCTGCGGCTCGGCGCCTTCCGCCGGCACGCCGCCGACGCGCCGCGCGATCTTGAGCGGATCTACACGTTGTTTCCGGCGCTGGCCGAACGCCGCACGCATGCCGCCGGCAACCTGTCGGGCGGACAACAGCAAATGCTGGCAATGGGACGGGCGCTGATGAGCAACCCGCGCCTGCTGCTGCTCGACGAACCGTCGATGGGGCTGGCGCCGGTTCTGGTCGATCAGATTCTCGATACCGTGGTCGCGTTGCGCAAGGACGGCGTCACCATCCTGCTGGTCGAGCAGAATGTGAACGCGGCGCTGGCGATCGCCGACCGCGCTTATGTCCTGGAAACCGGCCGCATCGTGCTGTCGGGCTCGAGCGCGACCCTGGCGGACGATCCGCGCGTGCGCGAGGCTTATCTTGGGCTGTAACCGCAACCACAGGGCCTGACGATGACGCGTGACTTCGTCTCCGACCGCGGACTCTCGGTCACGCAAGGCGGCAGCGGCGGGCCGCTTGCTGGTGTTGCTGCACGGGCTGGGCGCCAATCGCGCGGTCTGGCAACCGATGACAGCCCTCGCCGAAAAGCATTGGCCGGGACGATGGCTGGCGCCCGACCTGCGCGGCCATGGCCGCTCGTTGCACAAAGGCCCCTATGGCTATGCCACCCATGCTGCCGATATCGCCGACCTGATCGCCAACGAACCGGACGGCAGCGTGACGCTGGTCGGTCATTCTTTCGGCGGCGTCGTCGCGGCCTTGGTCGGCAGCGGCTGGTTCGGTCCCAAGGTCGCGAAAGTCGCGGCCTTCGGCGTCAAGATCGTCTGGAGCGCGGACGAAGAAGCCAAGGCGCAAGAGCTGGCGTTGCGCCCTGCCCGCGTGTTTGCGACCCGCGCCGAAGCCATCGACCGGTTTTTGAAAACCTCCGGCCTGTTCGGACTGGTGGACCCTGCGTCCGATACCGCCGCGTCCGGCGTCACCGGCAGCGACGCCCAATGGCAGGTCGCCACGGACCCGCGCGTCTACGGCGCGGTCGGCCCGTCGATCGAACAAATCCTGCGGCTGTCGTCGGCGCCGCTGCGGCTGGCCGCCGGCGAAGCCGATCCGATGGTCACGCTCGAACAAATGCGCCGCATCGATCCGGCGGCGCTTACACTCGCCGGCGCCGCTCACAATGCGCATTGGCAAGACCCGGCGCAGGTGTGGGACTTCGTGACCGGTCGGAAATAAACAGGAGCAAGCGCGCGATGCGAATGTCGATCTTCTCGGTGCAAGACCATTACCCGTCAGGCCCGCGCAGCGTACAGCAGCTCTATGGCGAGATCATCGCGCAGGCCGAACTCGCCGACCGCATCGGCTACGACACCTTCTGGGTCGCCGAACACCACTTCCACGAATATGGCGTCGTGCCCAATCCGGCGGTGATGCTGTCGAGCCTGGCGCAGCGCACGACAAGGCTGCGGCTCGGCACCGCGATCTCGATCCTCACCTTCCACAATCCGCTCACGGTCGCGGAAAACTACGCGATGATCGATGTGTTATCGGGTGGACGCCTGGTCTATGGCGTCGGCTCCGGCTATCTGTCGCATGAGTTTGCCGGCTTTGCCGTTGATCCTGTCGGAAAAGCGCGACCGCTTCGACGAAAACTTGAGCGTCGTGCGCCGGCTGCTGGCCGGCGAGCGGGTTACGAACAAGGGTAAGTTTCAGACCATCGACGCGGTCGCGCTCAATGTCCGGCCGTTGCAGGCCGAAGTCCCGATCTACGTCGCGGTGCTGCGCAAGGAAGCGGCCTATCACGTCGGCAAGCAGGGCAACAATCTGATGTGCGTGCCTTATGCCTCGGTCGACAGCTTCGACGAAATCGGCGATCTCGTCGCCGATTACCGGCGCGGCCGGAACGAACATGGCGGCGTTCCGGTCGAGGACGACGCTGTGGTGACGCTGCATGCCCATGTCGCCGACAGCGACGAACAAGCCCGCCGCAACGCCGAGAAGCCGTTCAATCTTTATGTCGACACCCGGCTTTACGCCAAGAAGTCGACCTATGACGACGCCATGCGCACCGGCGTGCAACTGTTCGGTTCTGTCGACACCGTCGCCGACAAGCTGGTCGCGCTGCACCGCATGGGCGTGCGCCATGTCTCTGCGCTGCAGAATTTCGGCATGATGGCGCAGCCGCTGGTGCATGAGTTCGATGGAACGGATGATGCGCGAGGTGATGCCGAAGGTCGCGGCCCGCATCGGCAAACCGGCCCCCGCTACCGGCACGGTCTAGAAGCCGGCCGGCTGTAACGAACCAAAGCGAACTCATTCTTGCATGGCAAAACGGCGGCGGTCCGACCGCCGTCAACCAGAGGTTCCAAGCAATGAGTCACGGCTACGAAGGCGGGCGATTGGATTTACCGTTTGTCGGGTTCTGCACCTTCGGCAAATATCCGATCTGCCAGGACTGGGACAAGATCGACGCCGACGTCGCGGTGCTCGGCGCGCCTTACGATTTCGGCACCCAATGGCGCGCCGGCGCCCGTTTCGGGCCGCGTGCCATTCGCGAAGCCTCGACCTTGTTCGCGTTCGGCCATGCCGGTGCCTACGACCACGAAAACGATGTCACCTATCTGCCGGCCGGCAAGACCCGGATCGTCGATATCGGCGACGCCGACATCATCCATACCGATACCATGGGCAGCCATCGCGGCATCGAACACGGCGTGCGCAAGATCCTGGCGGCCAAGGCCATTCCGGTCGTGCTCGGCGGCGATCATTCGATCAATATCCCCTGCATCAACGCCTTCGACGATCAGGAGCCGATCCACCTCATCCAGTTCGACGCGCATTTGGACTTCGTCGATGAGCGTCATGGCGTGCGCTACGGCCACGGCAATCCGATGCGGCGCGCCGCCGAAAAGTCCTATGTCACCGGCCTGACGCAACTCGGCATCCGCAACGTGTCGTCGACGGCGCGCGAAGGCTACGAGGATGCGCGGCGCATGGGATCGGAAATTCTCAGCGTGCGCCAGATCCGCAAGCTCGGCACCGAGGCCGTGCTGGCGCGCATTCCGGCCGGCAAACGCTATTACGTGACGATCGATATCGACGGTTTCGACCCGTCTATCGCGCCCGGCACCGGCACGCCGAGCCATGGCGGCTTCACGTATTACGAAGTGCTGGAACTTCTGGAAGGCATCGTCGAACGCGGCACCATCGTCGGCGTCGATCTGGTCGAAGTCGCGCCCGATTACGATCACACTGGAACGACCGCCATTCTGGCCGCGCAAATCCTGCTGAATCTGCTCGGCCGGATGCTGCACCGCGCATGATCGAACCAACCCGCATGACCGCCGATCCTTTCTTTACCGAACCGACCACCGGCTATTGGCAGGACCTGACGCCGGACGTTCCCGCCCGCTTCTCAACGGAGGCGCCCTTTCGCTTCGGTTATCCCGTCCGCCTGCCCTGCGGCCGGTTCCTCGTTCTGCCGCTGCGCCGGTTGCCGGACACAAACCGCGCCGTTGCATCGCTGATTGCCAATCAGGCTTCGCATGTTGTTGTCGGCGCGCTGGCCGATCATATGGCCGAACAGGCGAAAGAATTGGACGCCGATATTCTGGTCGGCCTGCCGACGCTCGGCCTTGCCTTTGCCTCGCTGGTGGCCGAGCGGTTGGGCCAAACCCGTTATGTGCCGCTCGGTTATTCGCGCAAGTTTTGGTACGACGATGCGCTGTCCGAGCCGGTCACCTCGATCACCAGCCCGGGCGCCGGCAAACTGTTGCGGCTGGACCCGAATATGCTTCCCCTAATCAAGGGCCGGCGGGTGGCGCTGGTCGACGACGCGATCTCAACCGGCGCAACCGCCGTCGCCGCCGTGCGGCTGTTGCAGAATGCCGGCGCCGAGATTGCCGGCATGGTCGTCGCCATGAAGCAGACCAACCGCTGGCAAGCGGCGATGAGCGCGCTTCCCGCCCCGCTGCCGGTGCGCGCCGTCTATGGATGTCCGATGTTCGAACTGGCTGACGGCGGCTGGCGGCCGATGGCCGATACACAACCGGCAATTCCGTAGCGGCCCTCGGGTTCCATCGTTACGGCTGATGCGCTTCGCAACGGGCGCCTTTCACGCTGCCAAATGGCCGTCGCGCGGGGGTCAAATACGCCGGCCGGTTGCCGTATTTTTGCGCAACTGCGCTGTTTATTTCGACATGCATTCCGGACGATTTTGTCGGTATACTGACGAATTATTCGGCCCCCGCAGCGCAACCGCCAAAGGTACGATCATGAACACTGCCCAGTTTCCTTACGATATCGTCCTGTCCGGCGGAACCGTCATCGATCCCGCCACGGGGCTGAACGGCCGCTACGACGTCGCCATCGCCGGCGGCAAGATCGCCGCCGTCGAGCCCGACCTGTCGCAGGCCCCGGCGCGCGAGAAAATCAACGTCAACGGCAAGGTTGTGACGGCGGGCATGATCGACACCCATGCCCATGTCTACGAGCACGTCACCGGCCGCTTCGGCCTTAACCCCGACATGGTCGGCGTGCGCTCCGGCGTCACCACTTTGATCGACCAGGGCGGCCCGAGCTGCATGACGCTCGGTGGCTTCCGGCATTATCTCGCCGAAACCTCGAAGAGCCGCCTGCTCTGCTTCATCTCCTGCTATCTGGTCGGCGGCCTGGAGGGCCATCTTTATCCCGACCTGTACGGCCCGACCGGCGTCAACGTCGAGCACACCGTGCGCGTCGCCAAGGAGAACCTCGACATCGTGCGCGGCATCAAGGCGCACGCCGAAATCGGCGGCCAGTCGCGCTGGGGTCTGGACGTCATCAAGACCGGCCGCATCATCGCCGACCAGACCGGCCTACCGCTTTACATCCATCTCGGGCAGTTGTGGCCGAGCCTCGAGGAAGGCCCGGTGCCGGACGCCGACGAATTGATCCGCGAACTGGTGCCGATCATGAAGCCGGGCGACGTGCTGGCGCACCCATTCACCCGCCATCCCGGCGGCTTCGTCTCGAAAGAAGGCGACGTCCACCCGATCGTGTTCGAAGCGATCGAGCGCGGCGTGCGGGTCGATGTCGGCCATGGCTCGCATTTCAGCTTCGAAGTCGCCAAGCGCGTGCTCGACGCCGGCGTGCGGCCGTTCACGCTCGGCGCCGACCTGCATGGCTATAACGTCAAGGTGCCACCCGCCGGCATGGACAAGAACGTCCGCGAGGAGAATCCGTTCTTCGGCATCGCGCCGTTCAGCCTGACCATTGCCATGACCGAATTGCTGGCGCTCGGCATGACGATGGAAGAAATCATCGCCACCGTCACCGCCAACCCCGCCGTCATGGTCGGGATGGAAGACCAACTGGGCGCGTTGAAAGTGGGCCGCGACGCCGACGTCAGCGTGCTGGAAGTCCTCAACGGCAAGTTCAAGCTGTCCGACAACAGCGGCGTCGAGGTCGTCTCCGACAAGCTTATTCGGCCGGTGTTCTGCCTGCGCGAAGGCGTGCGCTACGACAGCGACTCGCCCCTGATCCCCGACGCCATCGCGGCCTGAAGCGTTTCCAGGCGAAGTGGGAACCGGTTCGCCGTCCGGAAACGCGATAAAAAAGCAACGCACTCAACGGATGGTCGGCCATGGCGCGACGCCGCGGCCGACCAGCCCGGCTTCGCCGTCGGCGTCGACCGCGGCCAGCATGACACCATGCGCCGGGCCTTGTGCATCGATGTCGAGACCGAGCTTGAGGTCAGACGGGAAAGCCGGATGAGCGCCGATGAACCCGGTGCTGGCCGTTGCGTCGAAATAGCTGTCGGGAACATGGCCGCGCAAAGCGGCGATCATCTCCGGCGCGTAGCGCAACGCCGCCGCGCCAAAGCCGCAGGCATCGATCACCGCGCTGTCGCCGATCGCCGGCAGGAAACGCTTGTCCATCGTGTGCGGAAAATGCGGACCGGCGGGCGGCTGGGCGGCGGCGGTCTGCCAGACACCCGGCGCGCCCGCGAGCTGCCAGCCGAAGTCGACGCCGTTGCCGCCGGCCGCCGTTACCATGCGGCTATCCTCGACGCCTTCGCCGGCCCCGATCATCACCGCGCAAGCCGCCATGATGACGTTGAGAACGAATTGATTGGCCAGGGTCAGGTATTCGCGCGCCTCGCCGGACAGCCGCGGCGCCAGCACGGCGACCAAAGCGGCGTTGGCCGCCGACACCCGGCCGTGCAGATCGTCGCCGCCATCGAGTCCGGCGCGCAGGATCGGCAGCAGCGGGATCGGCTCGCGCAAGGCCTCGTTCAAGGCCGGTGCGATGCGGCCGATCAGCGCCAGCCGCTCGAGCTGCCCGTCATGGCGCGCGCCGAATCGCAGCGCCGCCGGCGGCGGCCCGTCATTGACCGGCGCGTAGCGCGGCGCCGCCTTCCTGGCGGCGTCGGATACCCGCAACGACCGGCATCGACGGCGAGACGACAAAAGCAAGTGGTGTGACGACACCGTAATCTTGCGCCGGCGCCAGCCGGATATCGCCACGCTCAAGAGCAGCGCAGGCCTTATCGAAGTCGATGGCCCAACCCTCAAACTGGGCGGCGGCCGCCGCCGCATTGCGCACCGGCGGCGGCAGCGCAGCGCCTGTCTGGAACGGAGGCCCGGCGTGCAATAGGGTCTTGTCCGGCAGAGCGACGAACTCGCGCAGCGGCGCGCAGCCATCGAGCTGCGGCACCGCGGCCAAAAGACGTTCGAACGACAGTTGCGTGGCTTGATCGGACAACGGCGACCTCATCGGCATAAATTCAACAACAACGATCTCAAGAAAAACGGTTCAAAGGACACACACGTGACCATGGCCAGTCCCCCTTCTCCGCCCCGCTTCGTCACGGTCGCCACAAACGAAACGTTGCCGGACGGCGCGATGCTGCGCGTCATAATCGAAAGCCATGCGCTGGTGCTGGCGCGCCGCGGCGACGCGGTTTACGCCTTTCAGGGTACCTGCCCGCACGAAAAAGCCGATCTGTCGCAAGGCAGGATCGAAGACGGCCGGCTGATTTGTCCGCGCCACCTGGCGTCGTTTGCGCTCAGCGACGGCGCGGTCTCGGCCGGTTGGAAGAATGTCGCGGCGCTCAAGCTTTATCCGGCGCGGCTCCGAGGGCGACGCCGTCGAAGTCGATGCCGACGCCGTCAACCGCGATCCGCCCGGCGGCAGCCGCAAGGTCTGGGACCTCAGCAGCCGTTAGCGTCGAGGCCCAATCGATCACGTCAGCGCGTTCCGACCGGCGTGCGGCTGATGTCGTTGTTGAATTCGACCAGATGCTCCAGATCGCGCATGAAGCGCGCGCGCGCCGTCGGGCTCAAGGCCGCCAAGGTTCGTTCATGGGCACGTGCCGCGCCGGCATCGATCCGCCGCAATAGCGCCCGGCCGGTCTCGGTCAGGCTCACGACTTTCATGCGCTTGTCGCGCGGCGACATCCGGCGCTTGACCATCTTCTGCCGTTCGAGCCGGGCCAGCACGTCCGCGACATTGGTGGTGTCGAGGCCGACCGCGCTCGACAACACGATCTGTTCGGCGGTGCCCATATGCTCAAGCGCGGTCAGGATGCTGTATTGCACCGGCGTGATGCTCTCGGCCGCGCATTCTTCCATGAACAGAGCGACGTGGATCTGATGCAACCGTCGGATCAGGAAGCCGGGGCGCTCCTGCAACGGCTTGCCGTGCCAATCGTCCCGATCCGATGCGCTATCGCGGCGTTTTTTGACTTTCTCCAGCATGATGTCTCTTCGTTTGCGCCGGTAGCGCCCCCGCTATTTTCGGTCATTGGAAAATAACTGACGCAGCATCGCAAGCAACGTCCCTATCACGAAGCCGATACCGCCAATAGGGGCCGAGGCGGTCACCGTGCCGCCCTGGCTGGCCTGCGCCAGATTGGCCGCCACCTCGCCCAGCAAGCGGTCGACCACGGCGGCAACCACCGCCGGCCGGCCGAACTGCGCCAGCGGCCCGCTCAGCTTATAGGTCATGTCGATATCGAGACGCGACGCATCGTCCGGCGCAGCGATGGCCGCGAACCGGATCGCGCCATCGGCGCGCGAGCGGCTGATGCCGTCACCGCCGGCGCCGTGCACCGTGCCGCTGTGCGAGGTGGCGTCATAGGCCACCTTCGCGGTGCCGGCAAAACGCGCCCGCATCGGCCCGATCGCGACATCGAACGCGCCTGCAATCGAACCGTCCGGATTGACCTTTTCGATCGACGCCCCGGGCAGACACTTGGCGATGGTGTGAACATCCTGCAGCGTCGCCCACAGCCGGTCGACGGCGACAGGCACGGCGATCAACCGCGTCAGCGTCTGGCCGCCCTCGATCCGCTCCGGCACCGCAATAACGCCTGACGACGCGGCAACGCCCGCGGCTTTCGCATCCGCCGTAGCCGGCCCGCCCCAGCCCGCCGCCGTCCGCGGCGGCACGCTGCGCGGTTGCGCCTTGACGGTGCGGGCATGCGGGCCGCTCGCCAGAACATCGCGAATCGCCGCGACGATGCCGACATAGCCGGTGCAGCGGCACAGATTGCCCGACAGCTCTTCGCGAATGCGCGCCTCATCGGCCCCCGGCAGCCGGGTCACGATGTCGTAAGACGTCGCCAGCATGCCGGGGGTGCAATAGCCGCATTGCAGAGCATGATGACGACTGAAGGCGTCGCGCAGCAAGGTCATCACCGGATCGTCGTCGAAGGACTCGACCGTGCGCACATCGGCGCCGGCGCAGCTGACGGCGTAGCTCAGGCACGAGCGCACCGGGCCGGCCATCGACGATCATCGTGCAGGCGCCGCAGACGCCGTGCTCGCAGCCGATATGCGTGCCGGTGAGGTTGAGGCTCTCGCGCACGAAATCGGCGAGATGCGTGCGCGGCTCGACCGGTCTGCGTGACCTCGGTGCCGTTGACGCGCAGGGTGAGCGACGTCATGCCGGCCACCTCGCCGCTTGCCGTCGCCATGGCGATCGCGCGCCGCAACGCCGCGACATGCAAGGCATGCGAATCGTAGGACAAATGCGCCGCCGCTTCCGTCACGATGGACGCGAGCGGAAATTTGCCGTCGAGGATCGCCGCTGCGTCGGACAGCAACACCGGCGGTTTCTCGATCGCGCCGAGCAGAATGCGCGTCTCATGTCGCTCCGGATCGATCAGCACCGCGGCGCTGGCCTTGGCGAAGTCGCCGGCCTTGAGGCAGAACTTCCAATAACCCCAGCGCGCCGCCGGGCCGCGCTTGGGCACGCGCACGCCGGCGATCACTTCGTCGGCCGCCAGCGACAGTCGCGAACGGTCCGGCGAAGAAATCCTCCAGCGCCACCGTCCGCGTCGTCCCCTTGCCGGCGCAAGTACGACCTGGCGCTGAGCGCGGTCAGAACATTGACCCAGTCCGCCGCCGGATCGGCATGGGCGAGACTGCCGCCGATGGTGCCGCGGTTGCGCACCGCGCGATAGGCGATCCGGCGCGCGACGGGGCCAGCCAGCCGGGCGTGGCGTCGGGCACGACGCCGTCCTCGATTTCGGCATGGGTCACCGCGCCGCCATAGATAATCGCATCGCCCTCGTCGCGCGCGGTCCGCATGTCGGCCGCCCGCGAAACATCGACCAGCGCGGCCGGATGCGCCAGACGCAAGTTGAGCATCGGCCCGAGCGACTGGCCGCCGGCGATGGGCTTGGCGTCACCGGCGCTCTGCGCCAGCAGCGCAGCGGCGCGCCGACGTCGGCGGCGGCGGCATATATCGAAAGCAACGGGTTTCACGCGGCCGGCTCCGGCTTGTGGCGCGCCAGCGCAGCGAGCTTGGCCAGCAGGCGGCCCGGCGTCATCGGCAAGGTATCGACCTCGACGCCGAGCGGCGCCAGCGCATCGTTGACGGCGTTGGCAATCGCCGCCGGCGGCCCGATCGCGCCGCCCTCGCCGATGCCCTTCTGGCCGAAGCGGCTGATCGGCGATGGGTACTCCATATGCTCGACGGCGAAGGCCGGCACCTCGCAAGCGCCCGGCAGATGATAGTCGGCGAAGGTCGCGGCCAGCGGCTGGCCGGTTTCGTCGTAACGCATTTCCTCATAGAGCGCGGTGCCGATGCCCTGCGCCGCGCCGCCATAGATCTGGCCGTCGACCACCATCGGATTGATCAGCACGCCGCCGTCCTCGACGATTTTGTAGTCGAGGATCTCGATCGAGCCGAGTTCCGGATCGACCGCGACCACCGCGGCGTGACAGGCATAAGAGAACGTGCCGGTATCGCGCACGGTCTTGTAGCCTTGGGTCGCTTCGAGCCCGGCCGGATCGACATCGGCCGGCAGATCCTGCGGCCGGTGATACCAGACCTTGCCAATATCCTTGATCGCGACTTCGCCCGTGGCGGAACGCGCCATGCCGTCGGCCAGCACGATTGTCTCGGGATCGGCTTGCAGCAGATGGCCGGCGATCTTGCGGATGCGCCCGGCCAAGGTCTCGCAAGCCGTAGCGACCGCTCCTCCCGCCATAACCGCGCACCGTGACCCCCACGTGCCGGTCGAGTAAGGCGTCAGCGCCGTGTCGCCGTGCACCAGCTTGACCCGGCGCGACGCGATGCCGAGCACTTCGTTGGCGATCTGCGCCAACGTCGTTTCCAGGCTCTGGCCGTGGCTTTGCACGCCGACCCGCAGTTCGAGACCGCCATCGGGCGTCAGCCGCGCGGTTGCCTGCTCGAAGCCCGGCACCATCGGAATGCCCCAGCCCGAATAGACGGACGTGCCGTGCGCGCCCTGCTCGCAGAAGATCGCCAGGCCAACGCCGATCTTGCGGCCGTCCGCCTCGCCGGCTTGTTGCCGCGCCCGCAGCGCCGGCAGGTCGAGCGCCGTCACCGCGCGGTCGAGACACTCGACATAGTCCCCGCTGTCGAAAATCTTGTTGGTAATGTTGACGAACGGCATCTGTTCCGGTCGCACCAGATTTTTGCGGCGCACCTCTTCCGGCGGCAGCTTGAGTTCGCGCGCGATGCCGTCGAGCAGCACTTCGAGCGCGAAGCACACGCCGGTCCGCGCGACGCCGCGGAAAGGCAGGATTGCCGGCTTGTTGGTAGCGACCGACCAGGTGCGGCAGCGATAGCCGGGAAACTGATAAGGCCCCGGCAGGATGCTGGCGACCTGCGCCGCCTCGAGGCAGGCCGAAAACGGATAAGCCGAATAGGCGCCGGAATCGACGATGGCATCGCAATCGATCGCCAACAGCTTTCCGTCGGCGGCGGCATAGCCGGTGATCTCGTAGTGATGTTCGCGGCAATTGGCGTTGCCGGTCAGGTGTTCGCGCCGGTCCTCGATCCAACGCATCGGCCGCTTCAGCTTCATGGCCAGATAGGCTAGGCAAACTTCTTCACCGAGCAGAATGCCCTTATAGCCGAAGCCGCCGCCGACATCGGGCGCAACCACGCGGATCATGCCCTGATCGAGCCCGAGACATTCGGCCAGACCGTTGCGCACGATGTGCGGCATCTGCGTCGAGGTGTAGACCACGACCTGTTGCGCGAGATTGTCCCAATAAGCGACAACGCCGCGGCCTTCCATCGGCGCCATGCTCTGGCGCGCGGTGCGGAATGTGCGCTTGACCTGAACCGCCGCGTCCTTGATCGACGCGTCGAAGTCGGTGTCGACCGACGTCTCCAGAAACACGTTCTCCGACCAGTGGTCGTGCACCAATGGCGCGCCGAGATCGCGGGCGCGCGTCATCTCGACCACCGCCGGCAATTCTTCCAGATCGAGCGCCACCTGTTCGGCGATGTCTTCGGCCTCGGCACGTGTCTCGGCGACACAGGCCGCCAGCGGTTCGCCGACATGGCGCACCTTGTCGAAGGCCAGTACCGGTTGCACCGAACTGCGAAATCCCGGCAAGCCTGAATCGGCGCGGATGCCCTGCACACCTTCGAGGTCGGCCATGACGAAGACCTTGTCGTCATAGCCTTGCGGTTTGGTGATGCCGCGCACCCGCGCGTGCGCCAGCGGACTGCGCACGAATGCGACGTCCAACATGCCCGGCAACCGGATGTCGGCGATGAACCGGCCACGGCCGCGCAAATAGCGATCGTCCTCCAACCGCAGAACCGACGCGCCAACGCCGTCGTGTTTTCCTTGTGCGTCAGCCATCAGACAAATGTTCCATCGTTGCGCGTCGCCTCCCGGCAAGGTCCGTCCGCAGCACTCGCTCACGGCCACGGGCTTGAGCGTGCGACCGACGCCAAGCAGGTCGCAAGTGTTGTGCCAATCCGCCGCGCCTTAAAATCCCGCATTGGCCTTGAATGACGGCGACCTCGTCGTGTCGCTGCATACAATACATGCAGGTGCGGCGTGCATTTGGGCATTCGTCCTTATACTGACGATTGCCATACTGACGAATTCGCCACGCGGTCGCAAAGCGATATAGTTGCGCATCGAACCATTTTCAGCGCGCCTGCAATTGGCTTGGCTTTTTTTGCCGTTTAGCCGCCGCAGACCGCGATCACGGCGGCCGGCGCCATGCGCTGGCATACCGCTTGCAAGCCTCATCAACGACTGGATGTTTTGACGGCGTCAGCCGTGTCGTCTGTGAACGTGTCACTGCGTTTAGTGGCCGCCTCATCGTCGGCCGGGACCATCGGAATTCCGGTCGCCCGACGCTCCAGGCGCAAGGCTTGGCCAACCAACGAGGCACTTTATGACCGATCTCGCATTTGCTCGCCTGAACCGCCGTGCGGCGCTTCGGCGGCTTCCCACCGTCGCTTTCGCCGCCATCGCATTGGCCGGCATCACGCTTTCCGCCACGACAACGCCGTCGCACGCGGAAGGTCTCAAGGAAATCAAGGCGCGCGGCTATATGACCGCCGTGACCGAAGACGACTTCAAGCCGTTCGAATTCATGGAAAACGGCGTCTCCAAAGGGTACGACAACGACCTGCTGGCTGAAGTGAAAAAGAAACTGCCGTTCAAGGTCAAGCAGCAGATCCTGCCGTGGTCGGGCATCCTGCCCGGCGTCACAACCGGCAAGTACGATATCGCCGTGACCGCCGTTCTGGTGACCGCGGTACGCAAGCCGGCGTTCGAATTCTCGAGCCCGGTTGCGCAGTCGACGACATTCTTTGCCACCAAGGCCGGCTCCGGCATCAAGAAAGGCAGCGACCTTAACGGCAAGACCGTCGGCGCCCAGGCCGGCTCGGCCATGCTTGCCGAACTCAAGGCCTTTGACGCCAGCCTGAAAGCCAAGGGCGGAGCCGGTCTGAAGAAGATCGTCGAATATCCGTCGAACCCAGAAGCCTACCAGGATCTGGCGCTCGGCCGGACCGATGCCGTCGTCAATACCGAGATCAACCTGCGCTCGTTGGTCAAGGAAAAGCCGACCGTGTTCGCCCTCGGTGAAGGCATCGCCAAGCCGGTTTACATCGCCTGGGCGATGCAAAAGGGCAATACCGAGTTCGCCAAGCTGATCGACGACGCCATTCTCGCCGTCCGCAAGAGCGGCAAAATGTACGAACTGCAGGAAAAGTGGTTCGGCACCGCGTTCAAGGACATGGCTGAAAGCGCGAAGTAAGCGGCACCGGCGGGATCAGCGACACGTGACAAGCTACGACTATTACAGCATCGCTTACGGTGCCCTGGCGACGGTTTCCCTGTCTCTCGTCAGCATCGTGCTCGGGGTGCCGCTTGGTCTTGGCCTAGCGCTCATTCGCTGGTCCCGCTTCCCCGTTCTCAATCAATTGGTGATCGGCTACGTCAGCGTTATCCGGACATGTCCGACGGTAACGCTGGCGCTGCTAGTCTTTTATGCCCTGCCGGTCGTCGGTATCTCATTGGAACCCATTCCGGCTGGCATTCTGACACTGACGGTGAGCACCGCCGCCTTCAACACCGAGATTTGGCGCAACGCCTTAATGAACTTCCCGCGCGATCAATATGACGCCGCTTTGACCTTCGGTATGCGACGGGCTTTGAGGTTTCGTCGTATCGTTCTGCCGCATATTATTCACACCAGTCTGCCCGCGCTGGTCAATGAAATGACCATGCAGGTCAAGGCCACGCCCGCCGTCGCGGTCATCGGTATCGTCGAGATCACCCGCGCCGCAATTCGCGTCGGCGCGCGAACCTATGAGCCGCTGCCGCCCTTCATCGTGGCTCTGGTGCTCTACAGCCTTATCGTCTTCGCCTTCGTGACGATGCAGCGGACTGTCGAACGCCGCTATGCGCCGGCTGGAGCCCACTGATGAACGAATTCGCCATCGTCTGGGAACACCGGGACATGATCCTGGTCGGGTTCCAAAACACCTTGATCATCGTCGGGATCGGCGCGGTGGGCGCCTTGGTGCTTGGCATCCTCCTGACAATCCCACTGATGTCACGTCGCCGCGGTTTCGTCATGCTGGCCACCACCTATGTCGACGCCATGCGGTGTGTGCCTTTCCTGTTGTTCGCCTATCTCTTGTATTTCGGCCTGCCGACCTTCGGCATCCAGTTCGACAACTGGTGGGCCGGAGTCGCCGCGCTCCTTTTGTACCACGCCGGCTATATGGCCGAACTGTTGCGTGGGGCTTGGTCGAACCTGCCTAAGGAACAGATCGAGGCCGGCCACGCTTTCGGCTTCACCGGCTGGGGCCTGTTTCGCCGCGTCATTCTGCCGCCGGTCCTGTTCGCCGCGCTGCCTTTGATCGGCAATCAACTGATCCAGATCGTCAAGGACAGCGCCTTTTTGACGGTGATCGCGGTGGCCGAACTGACCCACCAGGCGACATCGTTGCAGACCACCTATTTCGTCCCATTCGCTTCGTTCATCGCTGCCGTCATCCTGTACTGGGTGACCTGCGTCAGCATCGAAAGCACCGTCGGGTACGTCAATCGTTATGCCGAGGAACGACGCTAATGCAACAACAAGCCGGCGCCAACGCCGCCTCCCCCGAAGAACCGCCAGTGGTGCTCGAGGTTCGCGGCCTGTCAAAGAGCTTCGGCGCCAATAACGTGCTGCGCGACATCAGCCTGAAGGTTCACAAGGCCGAGACGGTGTGCCTGCTCGGGCCGTCCGGCTCCGGCAAGTCGACGCTGCTGCGCTGCATGAACTGGCTCGAGGAACCAGACGGCGGCATGGTGCTTCTCAATGGCCAGCCGGTCGGCGTCCGGCCCGGCAGTTCCTTGCGCATGAGCGACAAGGATCTTGCCTCTGTCCGTACCCGCATCGGCATGGTGTTTCAGCACTTCGCCTTGTGGCCACACATGACGGTGCTGCAAAATGTCATGGAAGCGCCGGTTCACGTCCTCAGGCAGGACAAGGCCGAAGCGCGCCGCGCGGCGGAAGCCCTGCTGCAGCGCGTCGGGCTCGGCGAGAAAATGGACAGCTTCCCGGCCCGGTTGTCGGGCGGCCAGAAGCAGCGCGTCGGCATTGCCCGCTCGCTTGCCATGAAGCCGGACGTCATCTTGTTCGACGAGCCAACCAGTTCACTCGACCCCGAACTGGTCGGCGAAGTGCTCACCGTGATGCAGGATCTAGCGCGCGACGGCATGACCATGGTCGTGGTGACGCACGAGATGAGCTTTGCCCGCGACGTTGCCAGCCGGGTGGTGTTCATGGACGCAGGCCAGATCGTCGAAAACGCCCAGCCCGACCGGTTCTTTGCCGCGCCCGAGACCGACCGCGCCCGCCAGTTCCTGATGCGATACGCCGCACACAACAACTAAGCGCTGACGCGCTCGCCAAGACATCGAGTCACGATATTCAAGGAGACCGTCATGACCACCACCACCCTAGCCGACGACATCATCAGCCGCGAAATCGTGCCCGGCACGCGGCCGCTGGTCGCGTCGCCTGGAGACCGGCGAACGGCTGCGCATCGTCGATCTTGAAGGCCAGCAGGCCGTCGACTTCCTGTGCTATTCGGCCGACCTGCCGCTTGATCGCATCAACCTGCCGAACACGATCAAACTCAACAAGTCGCTCTATATCACCAAAGGCTGCAAGATCTATTCCGACCACGCCAAGGTGCTGTTCAGCGTCGTCGAGGACACCTGCGGTTTCCACGACACCTTGGCCGGCTGCTGCAGCAACGAAATCGACCTGGTGCGCTACAATATCGTCAAGACCCAAAGCTGCCGCGCCAACTTCATCGCCGAACTGGCGACCTGGTCGATGGGCCCGTCCGAGATCGTGCCCAACATCAATTTCTTCATGCGCGTGCCGTTCAAGGAAGATGGCCATGTCGTAATCGCCGACGGCGTTTCCAAGCCGGGCGACTATGTCGACCTGCTGGCCGAACAGCCGGTGCTGGCGGTGCTGTCGAATTGTCCGCAAGAACTCAATCCCGCGGCTGGCGCTAAGCCGACGCCGATCGAAGTCATCGTCTACAAGGCCAGCGTGGCCAGCTCCCGATGAGCGATACACCGCTGCTCTACGAAACCGTCATCGAAGGCGGCAAGCACTGGTCCTTCACCGCGCAACGCGGAACGCTGTTGCGCATGGTCGACAGCGAGGGCGGCGCCAATGTCGGCATGCTGTTCTATAACCCGCAAAATCCGCTGGAGCGCTACAATGCGCCCGACACGTTAAAGTGCCAGCACACCTTCCGGCTGACGCGCGGCCATTGCCTCTATTCCGACATGGGCCGGATCTTCTGCTCGATTGTCGCCGACAGCGTCGGCTGGCACGACACCGTCGCCGGCAATGCCAATAAGGCACTGACCGCCGCGCGCTGGGGCTTGAAGAGCTATCAAACCGATCGCAACGACTGGACCCAGAACGGTCACGACGCCTTTCTGGTCGAAGCTGGCAAATACGGCCTCGGTCGCCGCGATCTCGCCGCCAACGTCAACTGGTTCAGCAAGGTCGCACCGGCGGCGGACGGCACCCTCACCTTCGACGCGACCCATTCGCCAGCCCGCTCATCGGTCGAGTTGCGGTTTGAGATGGACACTTTGGTACTGATGCACACCTGCCCGCATCCGATGTATCCGGTGGGCGCCTATCCCCGCAAACCAGTGACATTGCAATTCCGCAAAGCCGAGCCGGTCGCGGCCGACGATTACTGCCGCAATTTCCGGCCGGAAAACCAACGCGGTTTCCAGAACAACGAGATCTATCATATGTGCGGTGCCGCCCCCGGAGCCCACACATGCTGAAGGAAAGCGCGCTAACGCCCGACACCGCGGCCTATCGCAAGGTCATCGGAGCCGGCGACTACTGGATCGGGCGCGTCGCCAAGGACCAGGTGTTCCGGATCGTCGATATCGAGGGCAATCAGGCCGCCGACGTGCTGTTCTTCAACGCGGACGACCCGGCCGAACGTTACAGCGCGGTCGACACCATCCGTAGTCAGGGCAACGTCTATCTCGGCCTTGGATCCAAGCTGATGTCGACCGAGTGCAATGTCATGCTCGAAATCGTCGCCGATCTGGTTGGATACCACGACACGCTTGGCGGCGCCTGCGCGACCGAGTTCGAACACCGTCCGCTACGCTCTCGACAAACGCACGATGCACGCCTGCCGCGACAGCTGGTTACTGGCGGTGGCCGAGCATGACGAGTTCAAGCTTACCAAGCGCGACATCACGCACAACATCAACTTCTTCATGAAGGTGCCGGTAACGCCGGACGGCGGCCTCACCTTCGCCGACGGCGTCAGCGGCCCGGGAAAATATGTCGAGCTGCGCGCCTGCATGGATGTCATTGTCCTGCTGTCCAACTGCCCGCAGCTCAATAACCCCTGTAACGGCTATAATCCGACGCCGCTCGAAGTCGTGATCTGGGACCCGGCCTGATCGACTGTCTTGTTGACGCAAGTAAACCGCAACAAACGCTGACGGCTGACACGCCAGTCGCGCGAGTCAGACACAGCCACTAGATCGCGTCGTTGGTCGCCCGCAACCGCCGCGCCAGCACCCGCATCACCATCAGCGCGAAGAATGGCGTCTGGCTGACCAGAAAAAGGAACTGTTTCTCGGTCACCGGCACCAGCGTCACGTCGGTGGCCGCGACCGCCGTGGCGCTGCGCGGCGCGCCGTCGATCAGTGCCATTTCGCCGAAAATATTGTTGTCGGAAAGCGTATCGAGCACGCGATTGCCGTGCCGGATTTCGATGCTGCCGCTTTGAATGACGAACAGTTCACCCGCCGCGTCGCCTTCCTTGAAAATGATGTCGCCCTGCTTGAACGAGCGCGTCTCGACGCCGGATTGGGCAAGCAGACTAAAATCAATGGCGTCATGCGACATAGGCTAAGCTCCGTGAGTGGCGGCAAAACGAGCTCCGCCAGCCGACGGAGCAATAAACGGCACTTAAATTACAGTTTCTGGCGAACCGCAACACAGCCCTCGTCCGCCCCGCCCCGTTTCGTATTCGCGACGAAGGCGCCATTCCAATCTGCGGCCGGCGCGCCCACCGAAATTAGCGACGCAGCCGCCGACAAACCACAGGCCAGCCAAGCCGCGAGTGGCCACAGGAGATCGGCTTGAGCCTATAGCCACACTAGACGCGTCAATCGCGGCTTCCAAAACCCCTGGCCGAAGCACCTCAAAGTCCCGTAATCTGACCGCAGCCCGTTGGGGGCCGCCAACTCGGCGAATTTGGCACGCATTGGCTGTTCATGACTCCTCACCAGATCCGATATCCGCTGGACCGGCTGCGCCCGACGACGACCGGCAGCTTCCGATTCCTGCAATATTTCGTTTTGGCCGCTGGTCTGAGCGCAATGATGGCGATGACGGCCGCCACGGTCCGCGCCCAATGGTCGCCTTGGCTTGAGATTGTCCTCTGGGGTTGCCTTGGCTTTTTCGCCGTCGAGTTGGTGGTCAAATCCTGGACCAGCGCCAACGCCGAACCGTCGGCGCGCTACCTGTATTCCGGCTCCTGGATGATTGACGTTCTCGCGATTCTGCCGATCCCGATTGCCCTGATTGCCGGCGTTGCGCCGGAAACCGCCTGGTTGCTCGCATCGTTATGGATGTTCAAACTTGCCGCGGTCTTCCCCGGCCTGGCGCTGCTCGGACGCATTATCAAGCTCGAAGCCCGGCCGCTGGCGAGCGTGCTCATCATCTTCCTGATCGTGCTGATGCTGGCGGCGGTTGCCCTACATTTGCTCGAGCGCACCAGCCAGCCGGAGCAGTTCGGCAGCCTGCCTTTGTCCTTGTGGTGGGCGGTCACGACCCTGACAACAACCGGCTACGGCGACGCCATCCCGCACACTGCTTTTGGTCGACTGATCGCCGGAATCGTCATGATATCCGGACTCGGCGTCTTTGGTTTGTGGACCGGCATTCTGGCCACCGGCTTCGCGGCCGAACACCGCCGCCGCGAATTCATCCGCAACTGGGATCTCGTCACCAGCGTGCCCTTCCTTCGCAATCTCGATGCTCCCTCGATCATCGAGTTGACGCGTATGTTGCGGAGACTGGACGTGGCAGAGCGAAGCATCGTCGTGCGACGCGGGCGCCAGGGCGACTGCATGTATTTTATCGCGTCCGGCGAGGTCGAAGTCCGGCTTGAGCCAACACCTATTCGTCTCTGCGCCGGCTCGTTTTTCGGCGAGATCGCACTGCTCGAAGGCGGCCCGCGAACGGCCACGGTGGTGACAACCATGCCAACAACCCTGCTGATCCTGGATGTTACCGACTTCCGCGCCTTCGCCGCCCATCATCCGACGCTGGCCAAGGATGTCGAAAACGAAGCCAGCCGCCGTAAGATCGAAACCGCGGGTGCGACAACGACGCAGCCATAGGTTTTTGCACAAGGATCGCCTCGCTTTTGGCGGGCCTCGCGGCTAGGATACCGCACATTTTCAGCATTAAAGCAGTGGAATTCGATGCGGATAAGATTCTGGGGCGTCCGAGGTAGCATTGCTTGTCCAGGCCCTGAGACCATCCGTTATGGCGGCAACACGCCCTGCATCGAAGTTCATTGCGGCGAGCATGTCCTGATTTTCGACGCCGGCACAGGCTTGCGCGGCCTCGGCAATGCGCTATTCGAAGATCAGCGAGTCAACAACGTCAATATTTTTCTCACCCATTGCCATCTTGACCATGTGACCGGCTTGCCGTTTTTTGCGCCGTTTTTTTCCGACCAATACGCTGTCGCGCTGTGGGCGGGGAACCTGCTGCCCTCGACGAACATGGAACAGGTTATGCGCAAGCTGATGAGTTCGCCGCTATTCCCGGTCGAAGTCGAAATATTCCGGGCCAAAATCAAGTACCACGATTTCATGCCGGGCGACGTTCTGCATCCATTTGAAGGCGTCACGTTGCACACCGCCGCGCTTGATCATCCGGACGGCGCTTGCGGCTACCGCCTCGAATTTGGCGGACGCGTTTTCGCTTTGGTCAGCGACACCTCGGGGTTCCCAGGCAAGCGCGATCGCGAACTGGTGTCATTGGCGCGCGGCGCTGATCTCGTCGTCTACGATGCCACTTTCACCGAAGAAGAAATCGCGTCTCGCGAGACCTGGGGCCATTCGACCTGGAAGCGCGGCATACGCCTGGCCGAGGAATCCGGCGCCAAACAACTTTGCCTGTTCCACCACGACCCATCTCACGACGACAAATTCATGGACGTTCTTGCCGCCCACGCCAACGACGTTCGCCCGGGCACCATCGCCGCCCGCGAAGGGCAAATCATCGACCTGTAACAGCGGCCGTATGTTCGACAAGTCATCGTCCTTACAAGGCGGAACGATAATTTTCTGGGCGCCGACTTCATGGAAGCCGAAACCTTATAAAGCCTGACGGAGCCATCTATGCACACCGCTGTTGTCATTCTCGGGTTTATTGCCGGCGCCCTGTACATCGCCAGCCATTACATGAAGACCATGGTGCCGCTGCGCATCTGCGAAATCGCGAGCAATGCCCTATTTGTCGTTTATGGGCTCATGTATCCTTCTTGGCCGACGCTGGCGCTGTACGGAATTCTCGTGCCGCTTAATTCGTTGCGGCTTTATGAAATGCTACAACTGGTCAAAAAAGTGCGCTCTGCCGCCAATAGTGACCTGTCGATGGATTGGCTGAAGCCTTTCATGCACAAGCATTCTTATAAGAAGGGCGACGTCCTATTCCATAAAGATGATCAGGCTGATGAGATGTTCTATATCGTCAGCGGCAGCTGCCGCGTCAAAGAACTCGGCCTTGACCTGAAGCCCGGTCAGCTCGTCGGCGAGATGGGATTTCTAACGCCGGATCACAAGCGCACCGGGACGGTCGAATGTACCGATGATGTCGAGATGCTGACTATCACCTACGATAAAGTCAGCGAACTCTATTTCCAGAATCCGACCTTCGGCTTTTACTTCCTGAGACTGACCAGCGAGCGGCTGTTGCAGAACGTGCAGCGCCTGGAGATTGAATTGGCGGCACGCAGCCAGACGACACCGGGCTGAGCAGCGCCACCGCGAAATCCACGCGAGCTGTCGGCTAGCTTTCGTAGCGGGTGTTGCCGCGGCGGGTGGTATCGATCGGCAATTCCATGAACACCGGTTGATGGGCCCGCTGTGAACAGGCCTGGCGCGGACACAGATGGCAGTTAATGCCGATCCGGCTAAATTTCAAATTGGCGTCGATATTGAAAGACGCGGCGTAGCCGAGCTTGCTGGCATATTGCAACTCGCAACCGAGCGCGACCGCCAGCCGGTGATCCTGGGTTTCGAAGTTGACCGCAGGGCGGTCGGCGGTCCGGCTGATCGTGAAAAACCGGTCGCCATCCGGCAATTCGACAAATTGCGGCAAGGTCACGCCCGGCGTGCGGAACGCCAAATGGATGTTCCACACCGGACAAGCACCGCCATATTCGGCGAGGTGAAACGATGTCGAGTTGAACCTTTTGGTGACATTGCCGGCTTTGTCGATGCGTAGGAAGAAGAACGGCACGCCTTGCGCACCCGGGCGCTGCAGCGTGGTCAGACGATGACAGGCCTGTTCAAACGACACCGCGAACCGTGCCGACAGCCGGTCGATATCGTAAGCAGTCGCCTCGGCAATGCGCAGAAACGGTTCATAGGGCATGAGGAACGCGGCCGCGAAGTAGTTGGCGAGTTCGACGTGACACCGCGTCAGTCGGGGGCCCTTGGGAATGCCGCTCTCGGCCGTCAACTCGTCGAGCAGATCCTGAAATTCGACCAGGCACAGCACATGCGCTACCTGGAACACCCGATTGCGGTGATCGAGCGCCTCGGACAAAAAGATGATGCGCTCGTCAGGGTCGTAGACCCTAAGCGCCTGAGTCATTTCCTCGACCGCCCGCCGCTGTACGTGAATGCCATGTTTATTGGCCAGACGCGCCTTCAGCACGGCATAAATGTCATCGGCTTCGCAGGGCTCGGCCGCGCGTAACTGCTCAGCGGCAACTTCAAGCCGATGGAAGTAATTAGAGTGGTTGCGAAAAAAGTCGTGAATGACGGCCTCGGCCGAGGTCGCCAGCAGGCCTTCCGGCCCACCGGCCGTCCCGTCGGCCGTGCCTTGCCGCATGATACGCTCGAGCGTGGTGCGGTGAATGCCATAGAGACTGAGGAATTGCTCGACCAGACGCGGCGCATGATCGATCGCTGCGCGCAATTCCGGCAGATCCGGCGCGACGCCTGAAAACATCGGATCGCGAATGGCGCTGCGCAGCTCGGCCAAGAGGTTCGAGGTTTCGTCATGGACGATGTCGCGCCAATCGACCTGATAGGTGTCGGCCAGCGCCATCAACAGGCGCACCGACAGGCTGCGCTGGTTGTTTTCCAACAGATTCACGTAGCCGGGGCTAATTCCGAGCGCCTTGGCCATCTCGGCCTGGGTCTGTTTGCGCTCGCGCCGGAGCTGGCGAAGTTGCGGGCCGACAAAGGTTTTCGCCATCGGAGCCTCAAAATTTACAATATTACATTATTTAGCATTATGTATGCAGACAATCAACACATTAACTCCAAAAAGAATGCAAACGCCCGACTCGACTGCTACCCCTTAGCTCAAGAGACGGCCCCGCGAAGGGTAGCGACGGACAAGGGAGTGGACACCATGGCTTATCGGATACTGATACTCGGTGCATCCTACGGCTCATTATTCGGTACCAAAAACCTGATGGCCGGTCATGAAGTGACGCTGGTCTGCCGCAACGCGACCGCCGACCTCATCAACAGCCAGGGCACCGAAGTCCGGATCAAGCTGAAAGGCGAGGACACCCACCGCGCGATCCGGTCCACCGACCTGCCCGGCCGCCTCGACGCCAAAACGCCGGAAAATGTCGATCCGGCGGAATACGACCTGGTCGTGCTGGCGATGCAGGAGCCGCAATACCTGCACCACTCCATGCGGATGCTGCTGACCCGGATCGCGGCGGCGCGGGTTCCGTGCCTGTCGCTGATGAACATGCCGCCTTTGCCCTATCTCAAACGAATCGCGGCGATCGACGCCGGCACCGCCGAAGAAGCCTTCTCCAAGGCCGGCGTCTGGGACCGCTTCGATCCGCAGCTGGTCACGCTGTGCTCGCCCGACCCGCAAGCGGCGCGCCCGGCCGACGAACTGGCCAATGTTTTGCAGGTCAATCTGCCGACCAATTTCAAGGCCGCCCGCTTCGCCTCGCCCGATCACAACGCAATGCTGACCGCGCTGGCCGAATCCATCGACAATGCCCGGCTCGACGGTCTCGACGTGCCGGTAAAATTGCGGGTCCACGATTCGCTGTTCGTGCCGTTCGCAAAATGGGCCATGCTGCTGACCGGCAATTACCGCAGCGTGACCGCTGGCGCGCCGGTCTCGATCCGCGATGCCGTGCACAGCGATATCGATCTGTCGCGCGAGATCTATGCCGCCGTCGAATCGATCGTGCTGAAGATCGGCGCCCAACCCGACGATCTTGTGCCGTTCGAAAAGTACGCCGCCGCCGCCGAGCGCCTCATTAATCCGTCGTCGGCGGCGCGCGCCATCGCGGCAGGCGCACCGATGGCCGAACGGGTCGACAAACTCGTTCAACTGATCGGCCGCCAACACGGCATTACCCATCCGGCGATCGATCACACCGTCGCGGTCGTCAACGCCAAGCTGGCACGCAACCGGCTCTGCGCGGCTTAAGCGGCGCGCCTGTTGTCGGCCAACCGAACATTCATCGAGACACAAACCAAGGAGCTATTATAATGCCAGGATATAAAGGCCTTTTCGTCCCCGGCCCGACCAACATGCCGTTCCAGGTCCGCGCGGCGATGGATGTCCCGCTGGAAGACCACCGCGCGCCGGATTATCCGCAGTTCATCAAGCCGCTGCTCGCCGATGTCAAAAAGATTTTCCAAAGCGAGAACGGCGAAGTCATCATCTTCCCGGGCTCCGGCACCGGCGGCTGGGAATCGGCGATCTCCAACACGTTGTCGCCGGGCGACAAGGTGCTGACCTCGGTGTTCGGCCAGTTCTCATTGCTGTGGGTCGATCTCTGCAAACGCTTTGGCCTTAACGTCGACGCGATCGACACCGAATGGGGCAAGGGTGCACCGCTCGCCGAATATCGCGCCAAGCTCGCCGCCGACACCAAGCACGAGATCAAGGCCGTGCTGGTCACCCATAATGAAACCGCGACCGGCGTCACCTCCGACGTCGCCGGCGTGCGCCGCGTTCTCGACGAGCTGAAGCATCCCGCCATGCTGTTCGTCGACGGCGTATCGTCGATCGGTTCGATCGATTTCCGCATGGACGAATGGGGCATCGACGTCGCGGTCGCCGGTTCGCAAAAGGGCTTCATGATGCCGACTGGCCTCGCCATCGTCTGCGTGAGCCAGAAAGCAATCAAGGCCGGTGAAACCGCCAAACTGCCACGCTGCTTCTTCGACTACCGCGACATGCTCAAGAACAACGCGACCGGCTACTTCCCCTATACGCCAGCGGCCACTCTGCTGCGGGCGCTGCGCGCCTCGGTCGATCTACTGCTCGCCGAAGGCCTGGAAAACGTGTTCGCACGCCATCGCCGGCTGGCCGGCGCGGTCCGCGCCGCGGTCGAGGCCTGGGGCTTGCGTAACTGCGCGCAGGGTCCGGAATGGTACTCCGACACGGTGACCGCGATCATGGTGCCGGACGGCTTTGACGCCAACGACGTCATCAAGACCGCTTATAACCGCTACGATTTGTCGCTCGGCGGCGGCCTCAACAAAGTCGCCGGCAAGGTGTTCCGCATCGGCCATCTCGGCTGGCTGAACGAGATCATGGTGCTGCAGGCCTTGGGCGGCGTCGAACTCGCGATGCAGGATGTCGGCATCAAGTTCGAGCCGGGCGTCGGTGTCGGCGCGGCGGTGCGCCACCTCTCGAAGGCCGGCGAAGCCATGCGCATGGCGGCCGAATAATTGACGGCCGCATGAGCGGCGGCGCGACTGGCAACGAATTGAGTTGCCGCGCGCCGCGCCGCGATCCACACTCATGAACGCCCCGCCATTGCGGGGCGTTCCCTTGTCTACCCTCGTCGCCCGGAGCTTGTTATGACACGTATCGTCTTCCTCGACCGTTCCTCAATCGGCCCGTCGGTCACGATGACGAAACCGTCGTTTCCGCATGACTGGGTCGAATACGACCGCACCGCGCCGGACCAAGTGGTCGAACGGCTGAAGGACGCTGACATCGCGGTCTGCAACAAGGTGCCGATCCGGCGCGCGTCCATCGAACAATTGCCCAACCTCAAGATGATCTGCATTCCGGCGACCGGCTACGATGCCTTCGACATCGACGCCTGTAAGGAGCGCGGCATCGTCGTGTCAAACGTGCGCGGCTATGCCGTCAATACCGTGCCCGAGCATGCCTTCGCGCTGATCTTCGCGCTGCGCCGTGGCATTGTCGGCTACCGGCAGGATGTTATCGACGGCCGCTGGCAGGAAGCCGCGCAATTCTGCTTCTTCACTCACCCGATCAACGATCTGGCCGGCTCTACGCTCGGCATTTTCGGCGAAGGCGCACTCGGCCAAGGCGTTGCAAGCATTGGCCGGGCCTTGGGGATGCGCATCCTGTTCGCCGCGCATAAGGGCGTCACGGGATTGGGTCCGCTCTACACGCCGTTCGACGAGGTTTTGGAAACTGCCGACGTCATCTCGTTGCATTGCCCGCTGATGCCGGCGACCCGCAACATGATCGCGGCGCCCGAATTCGCGAAAATGAAAAAGAAGCCATTGCTGATCAATTGCGCACGCGGCGGCCTGGTCAACGAAGCCGATCTGGTCGACGCACTCGACAAGGGTCAGATCGCCGGCGCCGGCTTCGATTGCCTGACCTCGGAGCCGCCCTTGCCCGACAATCCGCTGTTGAAAGTGCTCGACCGTCCCAATGTCATTGTGACCCCGCACGTCGCCTGGGCCAGCAACGAGGCGATGCAGACGCTGTGGGATCAGGTCATCGACCACATCAATAATTTCAACGCCGGCAAGCCGAGCAACCGAGTCGCCTGACCGGGCGTCACCTGCCGCTTACACCAAAGGCGGCCAGCCGATCGGATGCATCTCCTGGATCAGCTTGGCGAGCGATAAGATCTTCGGTTCGGTGAAACGCGGACCGACGATCTGCATGCCGACCGGTAAGCCATCGGCAGTTTTGCCGGCGGGCACGCTGCCGCCCGGCAGGCTCATCAGCGTGATCAGGAACGAACCGGCGATCCAGTCGGTGTAGTTCTCAAGTTTCTTGCCGTTGACTTCGGTCGGGAAATTCTGCTCGACCGGGAACTGCTTGACCGGCGATGCCGGCATCAACAGCAGATCGTAGCTTTCAAACAGCGCGCGGAATTTCTGGAATAAGGCAGCGCGGCCCTGTTCGGCGACCGCAAAATCCATCGGCGTTACTTTCAAACCGGCTTTGACATTGCCCTTGAGATTGGGACCGAACTGTTCGAGCTTATCCATGTTGGCCAGTTGCTGGCCGACCATCCACAGGCCACGCCAGGCTTGATACGGCACCTTGCCTTCCGAGGCATCGAAGGTGATCTCCTCGACGCTGGCGCCGGCTTCTTTTAGCGACATCGCGGTCTTGCGGCAGATCGCGTCGATCTCGGTATCGACGCCGATACCGGCAATGTCGGTGACATAGGCAATGCGCAGGCCCTTGGCGTCGCGGCTGGCCGCGACTTCGGCCAGTGCACTCGACCACGGCGGCGCGACCGAGATCGGCGACAATGTGCTGTAACCGACCAAAGCATCGAGCATCAGCGCGGCATCTTGCGCCGTCCGCGCCAGCGGTCCGTGCACCTGCCCCGGATCCCACGCCAGCGGCATGGGATAATTCGGCGTCAGCCCCGGCGTCGGCCGGATACCGACAATGCCGCAGAACGCCGCCGGCATCCGCACCGAACAACCGAAATCGGTGCCTTGGGCCAAAGGCAACATGCCACTGGCGACCGCCGCCGCCGAACCGCCAGACGAGCCCGACGGGCTCAAGGCCGGATTCCACGGATTGCGGGTAACGCCAAAAACATCGTTGAAAGTGTTGGCGCCGGCCGCGAATTCCGGCGTGTTGGTCTTGCCCAGTACGATGCCGCCAGCCGCTTTCAACCGCCGCACCGCTTCGGCGTCCTCATCCGGAACGTGGTCCTTAAAGAACGGCGACCCGTAAGTGGTGCGAATGCCGGCTGTTGGCGTTACATCCTTGATTCCGAGCGGCAGGCCGTGCAGCGAGCCCAAGGCATCGCCGCGCACTACCGCATTGCCGGCCTCGATCGCCGCCGCCCGCGCCTGATCGGACGCCAACGTGACGATGGCATTCAGCTGGGGATTGAGGCGCTCGATCACCGACAAGTGCGCGTCGAGGATCTCGACCGGCGTGATCTCGCGCGATTTGACAAGCGCGACCAATTCGCCGGCGGATTTCCGGGTCAAACTTGCATTCGTCATTGCAGTGATATTCCGAGGTTATTTGCCTGACCAGTGCACGAAGCGGCGCTCGATCATCAAGAACAACAAATTGAGCCCATAGCCGAGCGCGCCGGCGGCGAAGATCGCCGCGTACATCCGTGGCATATCGAACAATTGCTGGGCCTCGAACACGCTGTGGCCGAGCCCGTCCTGCGAACCGATGAACATTTCGGCGACCACGATGATGACCAGCGCCAGCGAGACGCCGTTGCGTAAACCGACAAAGGTTTGCGGCAACGATTCAAACAGCATGACATCGAACAGCACGCGGATCCGCGAGGCGCCCATCACCTTGGCCGCCAGCAGCCGCGTCTTGCGCGCGTTCATCACGCCATAGGCGACGTTGAACAGGATTACCAGAATGGCGCCGAAGGCGGCGACCGAAATCTTGGTTTCGTCACCGACGCCGAACAGAATGAGGAACAAAGGAAACATCGCCGAAGCCGGCGTTGACCGGAAAAAATCGATGACGAATTCAAGCGAGCGATAAAGCCGCTCCGAAGAGCCCAGCACAATGCCGAGCGGAATGCCAATGACACCGGCGATTAAGGTCGCCATCAAAGTGCGATAAATCGTCTTGACGAAATCGAAGCCGAGTTCGCCATGTATGCCGACCCAGAAAGCTTTGCCGGCCGCGAATGGCGACGGCAGCAGCACCGGGTCGACCCATTTCGAGCTGGTCGCCACCAACCAGAGCGCCAGCAGACCGACGACGCCGACGATCGGTAGGAACGGATCGAAGTTCTTTTTGCTCATGCCCGCCTCACCTCGCGCTGGAACACTTCAAGGCAATGCGCCTTGGTGCGCACGAATTCGATTTCCGACAAAGTCGCGTCGGTGCGCGGCCGCGGCGCCGTCACCAGCGTAAAGTCGGCGACCAGCGCCGGATGCCGCGACAACAGCAGAACGTGGTCCGCGAGATAGACCGCCTCCTCCAAATCGTGTGACACCAGCACCATGGTGGTTCCGCTTTCCATGAACAGCTTCTGCAACTGCTCGCGCATGAACAGCGTCATTTCATAGTCGAGCGCGGAGAACGGCTCGTCGAGGAATAGAATTTCCGGTTCGACCACCAGCGCCCGCATGATCGACACCAGTTGCTGCTGGCCTCCGGACATCTGGTAAGGATACAAGTTGAGGTCAAGTTTGATGCCGAGATGCTCGACCAGCTTTTCGGTCCGCGCTTTGCGCTCTGCCGGCGGCACCTTCATCATTTTCAATGGATAAGCGATATTGTCAAAGGCGCGCATCCAGGGAAACAGCGCCTCGCGGTAGTTCTGGAAGACGTAGCCGAACTTGATCTCCGACAGCTTCATGCCGTCGAACAGGATCTGGCCGGCATCGGGCGGAATCAGCCCGGCGATCATGTTGATCAAAGTGCTCTTGCCGCAACCGTTCGGCCCGAACACCGAGATCAACTCGCCGCGCGGAATATCGAAATCGAACTTGTCATAGATCACGGTCTTACCGAAGCTCTTGCTCAAGCCTCGGATCGTGACGTGCGGCCGCTTCGATTCGACCTCAGCCGCCGGCAGCACGCCCATCGATGGCGTTTGAAGAGCGTGCTGCGCGTTTGTCATGGCTTACGACCTGTCACTCAGTAAGGTATTAGAAGGACTTCAGGTACTTCTTGACGTCGATCTTCTCCGGCACAACGCCGATGTTGGTGCCGAAATCCGAGAAGGTCTGCAGGTAGCCGAGCTGCTTCGGGCTCATGTCCTTTGTCATGATGTAGCCGAGCGGCGGCACCACATCGACCAGATCTGGCGGCGTAAAGGTGTTCTTGGCCAGATACTTCTGCGCGGCCGCGCGATTGGCCACGATATAGTCGATCGCCTTCGACCAGCCTGCGGCAAAACGCTTTGCCACGTCCGGACGCTTCTCGATGAAGGCGGAAGTCAGGCCGCAGCCGGCGGCATAGGCGTCAGCCATCGGATCGCCGAGGACGTATTTGGCGATCACGCCGGCCTCGACGGTCGTGGCGGCGCCAATCTTGTGCATGATGGTCGCCGACGGCTCCAGCGTATAGCCGCCGTCAAAAGTGCCGGCCTTCATAGCGTTGACGTGCTGGCCCATGTCGAGTTGGTCGATGGTATAGTCGCCGTCCTTCAGACCGACCTTGGCAAGGATGCCCTTGGCGGTGTTGAGGTTGGCCGGACCGGGCGCCGACATCAGCTTCATGCCTTTGAAGTCCGCAAGAGTCTTGACCTTGCCGGCCAGTTCCTTGCGCACCACGAACTGCTCCATGACGAAGTGCTTGTTCTGGCTGTGCATGGCGATGTACATAGCCACGCCATTCTTCTTCACATTGGCGTTCAAGCCTTCGAGCGTCACCAGAACCGCCGCCACTTCGATTTGGTTGGTCATCATCGCGGCGACGTTCGACGGCCCACCCATCAGCCTGATGGTCTGCGGCTCAACGCCGAGTTCCTTGAAGTAGCCCTTCTCGATGGCGACGAAATAAGGCAAGGACGATGAAATCGGGAACACGCCGACGTTGATCTTGTCGACGGCCGCACGCGCCCGATACGGCAAGGCAACCGCGCCGGCGGTCGCCAGCGCGCCGGCCATCAGCTTCCGTCGGGTGGTCTTGAATTGCGTCATCTGCTTACTCCTCGATTGACCCGGATCTTAAGGTTCGCCCACGGAACGCGCAGGACGCAGTGTGCCTCATTTGCATGCAAACATCATGCCGAGGCGGGCTTTCTTCACTCCCCTGCGTCAATAATCGCGATGCACGGACCGCCGCCCTGGGGCCCCTGGTGCATGGCGTCGACGGAAACGAACACCGCGGCATCGCCGATGGCGGTCGCCGCCACCCCGCCGACGGCGGCTTTGATGTGGCGGTGCCAGGACACGTCGGAATCGTCGAGCATGATCTGCCGCCGGCCGCGCAACTGGCCGGTTCGGTCGGCCTCACATTTCATGAAGCAGTTGACGACCTTGCCATTGAGGTCGCTCGCGCGCGGCCGCTCCGGCAAATCGAGGCCGGCCGAGCGGATCGAGTCGTAAATGCCGTCGATGTCGAGCGCATCCTTCATGATCGCGTGCCCGATTTTGTAGCGGCCGCCGGCCCCCGGTGCATTGCCGAGCAGCACAATCTGCGCTTGCGTCAATTCGACGCCGGACGAGCACGACGCCACCGACGAATAGAGATCGAGGTCTTTGCAGATCTGTTCGGCCTTCGGCATCGCGACTTCGCCGAGCGCCACGGCAATGCCGAGCGCGGTGGTGCCGTTCGACACGCCCATCGATTCATGGACTTCGCAGGCGACCGTCTGGTGACGCTTCTCGGCGTCGAGCACTGAGTCGATGGTCAGGAGCGGCGTCTTGGTCTGGACGTAATGGACGTCCTTGGGATCGGTGATGCCGGCATCCTTCATGGCCGCTTTGACGGCCGCTGCGACCTTCTCGACCATCGCGACGCGGCCGATATCTTCCGGCAGCAATTCGGCGCTCAAAGCGGTGCCGATCACCAGGCGCAATTTGTCGGCCGGGCCGGTCTTGTCGTTGCGCGCAAAGACGGTCGCATGCGGCGTAATGACGCCGTCGCAACCGCCCGACCACACCATCGGCACGTTATGAATGTCGGCTTCGCTGCGCGTGCCGTGCTTCATCAGAACCTTGCGAAAGGCCTGGTCGGCCAGGATGCGGGTGAAATCGTTGACGCCGCCATTGCCCTCGGTCTTGCCGACGACGGCAATCACCTGATCGGCGGTGAATTGACCGGCCTTGATCAGATCCTCGACGCCGCTGGCGTCCTGTACGGTCTTGAGTTCGACTTTCGCAACTTCAATCGCCATCGCATTGTCTTTCTTGAATTAACGCATGTCTTGAATCAGCGCATGCGCGGTTCGCATTCCCCACGCAGCATTTTCTCGAAGCCCTCGCCGCGGTCGATCATCGGCAACGCCTCCGGCCGCTTGGCCGCTAACGCGGCCCGCTCTTGCACGGTGGCGGCGCCATCGACAGCGTAGCCATCGTTGTCATCCTTGACCAGAACAACGCCATAGTCATCGGACGCGCTTGCCGCCGATACCCGGCCTTCGATCACGTCTTTCAGCACCAGTTCGGGTTCGCGCGCGAGCGGATCGCCCCAACCACCGCCGCCAGTCGTCACCACCCGCACAACTTGTCCGCGTAGCACCTGTTCGCCGTCAACCAGGCCGCCGAGGTCGCGCGCGGCGCCTTCGGCATCGACGGTCACACAGAACGGTTGTCCTGCCTTGCCGCCATTGAGGCCGTAACAACCGAGCCGAACGCGGTCGGCGGTAACGATGGTGCGGCAGTCGACCAAAGCGCGATAATGTTTCTCATAGCCCTGCCCGCCGCGCCGCATGCCGGCGCCGCCGGAGTCGGTGCGCAACGCCAGCTTTTCGACCAGCAGCGGAAACCGGGTCTCGGTGAACTCGGCCGGCTGGTTGCGCGAATCCGGCACGATGTGAATGGCGTCGTTGCCGTCGGCGTAATAGCGCCCGCCCGAACCGCCGCCGAGCACTTCGCGCGACAAGAACGGCTTGCCGTTCTCGTCGTTGCCGAAGAAGCCGGTATAGCGAATGGTCTCCTGATCCGCCGGCATCCGGCCATCGACCGCTTGCGCCACCACGCCGGCCAAAAGCCCGAGGCAACGCAGCAGCACGAAGGACCGCGCATTGGTGGCGGCCGGCCATTCCGGCGTAATCAAGGTGCCCTTGGGTGGGAAGACGATGTTGAAGACCTCGCAGACGCCTTCATTGACGTGGATTTCGGCGGCGCGCTCCGGCGTATCGGCGAGATTTCGCAAAATCGGCGCGATCCATTTAATCAAGAACGCGCCGTCGGCGTAGTCGGCCGGCCAGTTGATCGGCCCGGTCGATTGCGGATCGGTGCCATGGAAGTCGAGCGTGATTTGCCCGCCCTTCTTGGTCATCTTCAGCGCGATTTTGTGCAGCTTCGGATCGGTGACGCCGTCGTGCTCGACGTAGTCTTCCCATGAATATTCACCGTCGGCGATCTTGGCGAGCAGTTCGTTGCGATAGATGTCACGGCATTTGTCGAGAATGCTCTGGAAGCACGCCTCGACCTGCTCGCGGCCGAAACGTTCGAACAAGCCGGCCATCCGCCGAGCACCCATGATGCAGGCCTGCACTTCCGAGTCGATGTCGGCGGACAGCATCTCCGGCACGCGGGTGTTGCGACGCAGGATGGTCATGACGCCTTCGTTGCGCACGCCTTCGCTGTAAAGTTTGACCGGCGGGATCGCCAGACCTTCCTCGAACACGGTGACGGCCGTGCCCGGCATCGAGCCCGGCACCCGGCCACCGACGTCGTCGTGATGACCGAAAGCCTGAATATAGGCCACGATCTCGCCGTCATGAAACACTGGCACCGTCGAACACAGATCAGGCAAATGGCCGATCGAGCCTTCTGTCAAATAAGTGTCGTTCATCAGGAAGACGTCACCCGGCTTCATTGTCTCAGGCGGAAAGTCGCGTACCACCGCGTTCGGCATCGCCGAATAAGAACGGCCGGTCAGCTTGCGGCAATAACGGTCGAACAGGCCGACGCGGTAATCATGGGCTTCGCGGATCATCGGCGAGCGCGCAGTGCGCTCGATGGCGAATTCGATTTCGGCTTCGATCGAGTTGAGCGTTCCTTCGACGATTTGAAGAATTATCGGATCGACCGGCGTTGAAGGCTTTTGCGGCGCGGTCGGCCAAGGCTTACTGGCAGAAGGCTTGGCGGCGGGTTTGGTTTGTATGTTCATGACGCAGTCGCCTTCGCCCGCACGATCAAAATACCATAGGGATCGACTTCCAAAGTCTGGCCGGGGAACACCACCGTGGTCGAACCGAATTCTTCGACCACCGCCGGCCCTTCGAGCGCGAAGCCAGGCGGCAGCGTGGCGCGGTCGTAGATCGCGGTGTCGTGGAAACGGTCACCAAAATAGACCGGCCGCGTACCTTTCGGCGACGGTTTACCGGATTTGGCCACAAGCTTGGGCATGCTCGGCCGTTCGATCAGGCCGAAACCGGAGACGCAGAAATTGACCAGTTCGATCTTCTGCTTGCCGGCATAATTGTAGCCGAAAGTGCGCAAATGCGCGGCGTTGAAGGCGTCGATCAAACGCGCCAGGAAGGTGGCGTCCACCGTACCTGCTGGTGCCGCAACTCGAACTTCCATCGATTGGCCCGCGTAGCGAATATCCGCTTCACGGGTGATGCGGATTTGCGCCGGATCGATGCCGTCACGCACCAGCGTCTCGGTCGCTTCCTTTTCGAGCGTTGCGTAGTTCTCGGCAATCGCGGCGAGATCGACGTTGTCCTCGTGCATCACCTTGGTGACGATGTGATCGGTGCGCCAGTCGACCGCCAGCAGACCGAAAGCCGACAGATTGCCCGGGTTCGGCGGCACGATGCAGGCCTTCATGCCAAGCAATTCCATCACCGCCGCCGATTGCGCCGGCCCTGCCCCGCCGAATGACAGCAGCGCAAAGCCGCGCGGATCGATGCCGCGCTGAATAGTCATCTGCCGGATGGCGTTGGCCTGCGCCCAGTTGGCGATTTCGATAATGCCGTGCGCAAGCTGCTCGGCGTTCATGCTGCCGGGAAGTTTCTCGGCCAGTGCTGCGATTCCGCCGCGCGCCCGTTCGGCGTCAAGTGCGATGCCGCCGCCGATCAGGGACGGCGGAATACGGCCAAGCACGACATTGGCGTCGGTGATCGCCGGTTCATTGCCGCCGTTGGGATAACACATCGGCCCCGGCTCGGCGCCGGCGCTGCGCGGGCCGACCTTCAAGTGACCTTCGCGACTAATCCAGGCAATCGAACCGCCACCGATGCCGATGGTGGCGATGTCGATCATCGGAATGCGGACCGGAAATTGACCGACCGAACCGCCATTGGTCAGATGCGGCTTACCGCTTTCGATCAGACAGAAATCGGTCGAGGTGCCGCCGGCATCAAGCGTGACCAGATCGGGGAACCCGGCGAGCTCGGCAATCACCGCCGAGCCGAGCGCACCGGCGGCAGGGCCGGACAAGGCCGTCATGATCGGCTTTTTCACAACCTGCGAGGCGCTGGCCACACCGCCGCTCGACTGCATGATCAGGAACGGCTTGTCGCGCAGGACAGGTCCCAGCTCATCGTTGATGCGCTTGAGATAGCGATCCATGTGCGGCTTGACGAAAGCATCGACCAAGGTGGTGATGGCGCGTTCGTATTCGCGATATTCCGGCAGCACCGCGCAGGACAGCGACAGCGTCGCCTCCGGATATTCTTCCAAAACGATCTCGGCGACACGGCGCTCATGCGCGTCATTGGCATAAGAGTGCATCAGGCAAATGCCGATCGCCCGCACATTCTGGCGGCGGAAAAATCTGGCCGCTTCACGGACGCTATCCTCGTCGAGCGGACGCAACTCCTCGCCGTGGAAATTCATGCGGCCGCCGGCTTCGCGGACATATTGGAGCGGAACAAGACGATCGGGCTTCACCCAGAAATAGGAATTGCCATAGCCCTCCGGCACCGATTGCCGCGCGATTTCCAGGATGTGCCGAAAGCCTTCGGTGACAATCAGGCCGAGCGAGCGGATTTCACCCTGCAGCAGCGCGTTGGTCGCGACCGTCGTGCCATGCGCGAGGCCGACGACATCGCCGGGTGCGGCACCAGCCGCCTCCAGGATCGCGTTGACGCCGCGGACCAGGCCGATGGCCGGATTGGTGGGGGTCGAAGACACCTTGGTCACCTGCATGGCGCCGGTGCCGGTATCGACAGAAACGATATCGGTGAATGTCCCTCCGGTATCGATGCCGATCCGGAAACGTGCGGTACTGCCTGTTGTCATGCCGTATTATCCGGACGGCCGGAGGGCAAAGTCAAAAACCGAATAGAGATGCCCTTATCGGAAAATCCGATAGGCAGACTGCCTAATCTTTAAGCGCGTCGCACAGGCCCGAAAACAGCCCTTCCTTGCGGCGCGAGAACGGCTCCCGGCGCCGGAACAGGGCCAGCGCCACGCTCCGGCTCGGCGCGATCGCCATGCGCTTGAGCACGCCGAGCGCGACCTCATTGTCGGCGCAGGGCCCCGGCACGATGGCGATGCCCCGGCCCGCCTGCACGATCGCCTTGATGGTTTCGATGTTATCCGCGACCGCCAGGATGTTCGGCCGCGTGCCGAGATCGGTGAACAGCGACATCACGACCTGGCCATAGCCGACACTCAATTCGCTCATCACGATCGACTCGGCGACCAGTTGGCCGATATCGATCGGCTGACGCAGGCGCGCCAAAGGATGCTTAGGTGGCGTTATCAACATCATATCGACGGTCGTCAGGCGTTCGATGATTAAGCCGGCCGGCACACGGTCGGGATCTGATTCAATGGTGATCGCAGCGTCGAGCCTCTCTTCATGAAGCTCGTTGAAAATCGTGCGCGTCGGCGCTGTGAAAATTTCGACCCGCGTCCCGGGCATGATCTGGTCGAGTTCGCTAAAAATGCGCGGCATGAAGATCTGTGCGATGCCCGAGCCCATACCAATCATAAATGTATCCTGCGTCGCCCCGCGCAACCGCCGCGCCGTATCGGACAGGCTCAACACATCACCTACAATGCGTTCGGCTTCATAAAGAAATGTCCGGCCGCGGTCGGTGACGTCGACGCCACGCGGCGTACGCTGAAACAGGGAGAAGCCGGCCTCGTCTTCGAGAAGCTTAACTTGCTCGCTGACGGCCGATTGCGAAATATTTAGTCGTTTCGCCGCCTTGGTGAAGCTGCGCTCCTTGGCCACCGACAGGGCATATCGAATCTGACGGAATTCCATAAATCGGTCCTCTGGCGGTCTACGCGGCATTAAGACTAGCTTATTTTTGCAGCAGTCACATTGTCGGCCGAGCACAAGATCGTCAGTCGCGTCGGACCGTCTGCAAATCAAGGCGGGCTGCCATGCCGGGAACGCGATGGCCTGCACCGAAATGATCGTTAGATTTCACTTGCAAAAGGCAGTCACCATGACCTAGCCTTTATAAACTTTCAAAACCTGAAGCTATGGCCCGTCCTCGGTGGCGGGCCGTATCCTTTTTGGTTTCGCTAATACCTGTTTGAAACAACGTCCTGGTTAAACTCATGACCCGTTCAAACCGACCCGATCATATCCGCCTCACCTCGCATCCCGAGCCCGGCGGCAAACTGCGCTTTCCGATTCATTGGGGCGCGCCGACCGCGCGCGAACGCGGACCGGTGATCGGCACGGTGTCACGGCCGGGCGACCGCAACGTCATCGGCACGCATGGCGGTTCTTATGCGTTGTATCGTGCGCTCGCCGTCTCCTCCGGCGCGCTCGATCCGATCCGCCGCCCCGATCTCACCAATACCTATCCGGCCGCGATCATCGGGCCGTTCCCGCAATGGAGCGATCCGCGCCGCATCGTGTCGCTCGATCCGTGGGGCCATCTGATCGCGGAAAATTTCAAGGACGAGATCGCCGAAGGCCTCGATATCCGGCCCAGCATTGCCATCACCAAAGCGCGGCTCGACCTGATTGAAATGCAGGACGCGGTCCGCGCCGGACGTTTGAAAGTCGACAGCGATCTGGTGCGCGAGAACGGCAGCATCGGCGTCACCAAGATCGCGGTCGATCCGGTCTGGTATCTGCCCGGCATTGCCGAACGTTTCAACACATCCGAAAACGCCTTGCGCCGCGTGCTGTTCGAACAGACCGCCGGCATGTTTCCCGAACTGGTGACGCGGCCCGACTTGCAGGTGTTCCTGCCGCCGATCGGCGGCATCACGGTTTACATGTTCGGCGACGTCAATAAGCTCAACGATCCGACCACCAAGATCACCTGTCGCGTGCACGACGAATGCAACGGCTCCGACGTGTTCGGCTCCGACATCTGCACCTGCCGGCCTTATCTCATTCACGGCATCGAGGAATGCGCGCGCGGCGCGCAGGAAGGCGGCCTCGGCATCATCGTCTATAACCGCAAGGAAGGCCGCGCGCTTGGCGAGGTCACCAAGTTCCTGGTCTACAACGCGCGCAAGCGGCAGGAAGGCGGCGACGCCGCGGCCGCCTATTTCGAGCGCACCGAATGCGTCGCCGGTGTGCAGGATGCGCGCTTCCAGCAATTGATGCCCGATGTCATCAACTGGCTCGGCCTCGGCGCATCGACCGCTTCATCTCGATGAGCGACATGAAATACAACGCGATGGTCGAGCAAGGCGTCGACATCGTCGAGCGCGTGCCGATCCCGGACGAATGATCCCGGCCGACGCCCAGGTCGAGATCGCGGCCAAGAAAGCCGCCGGCTATTACTCGCCGGACGCGCCGAAGCCGCAGGACCTGACCGATACCGTCGGCCGTGCGCTCGACAAATACTAAGCGAAGGCGATTTGGATAACGCATGACAGCCGAGACGGCCGCCGCATCTTTCTCTTCTTAGCGCCCAGGCCGTTCGCACGCGCGCACAGACCATGCTGGCGCTTGGGCTTGAAGACCGGCTGCCGAATTTCCGCGTCGATCTTGTCATTGCTCGACGCCACCGCCGAGCGCGTGCTGGCGGTGACGCGGCGGCTTATCCGTCGCTCGACGTGCCGTTTCATTCGCGCTGGCGGCATTTCGTCGTCAACGGCGAGGACCGCTTTGCCGCGCGCGCCGCCCGGGCGACGTGGCGCGATCCCGCCGCCCGCGCCCGGGCCGAATTCGATCTTGCCATCGTCAGCGTGTTTCTCGATGCCGGTGCCGGCGCGGCGTGGCGTTATTCCGATGGCTCAAGCGGGCAACGTATTGGCCGATCGGAAGGCCTCGCGCTCGCCAGCCTCGACATGTTCGCGCGCGGCGCCTTTTCGGCCGATCCGACCGATCCGCTGCGGGTCGATGCCAGCGTGCTGGCGCAACTTGACCGCCGAGCAACTGGCGCAAGGATTCCAAGTGACGGACGCCAATCCGCTGGTCGGGCTCGACGGCCGCGCCGCTCTGCTGCGCCGTCTCGGCGCATTGGCGAACGAAAAGCCTGACGTATTTGCGCGCCACGACAGCGCCCGTCCGGGCGGGCTGTTCGATCACATCGCTCGCGCGTGAACGGCGGCGAACGATTGGCCGCACCGCAGATCCTGTCGGCGCTTCTGCGCGAGCTCGGCCCAATCTGGCCGTCACGCATTGTGCTTGGTGGCATTCCGTTAGGCGATTGCTGGCGGCATCCTGCGATTGTCGCACCTGACGCCACCAACGGCCTGATGCCGTTGCACAAGCTGTCGCAATGGCTGTCTTATTCGCTGATCGAGCCGTTGCAGCGCGCCGGTGTTACGGTCGGCGATATCGACGGCCTGACCGGCCTGGCCGAATATCGCAATGGCGGGCTGTTCGTCGACAGCGACGTCCTCACCTTGCGCGATCCGGCGCAAGCCACCCGCGCGCACGATGCCGGCTCCGAACTGGTGGTCGAATGGCGCGCGCTCACCGTCGCCCTGCTCGACCGGCTCGCCGACATCATCCGCGGCAAGTTGAACATGAACGCCGAAACGCTGCCGCTCGCCAAAATTCTCGAAGGCGGCACCTGGGCGACCGGCCGCGCGCTGGCGCGCGAAAAGCGGCCCGATGGCTCGCCGCCGATTACAGTCATCAGCGACGGCACGGTATTTTAGGAGAGACACAACATGGAAGGCGTCACGGTCGTCGATCACCCGCTGGTGCAGCACAAGCTGACGCTGCTGCGCGAGAAGAACATCTCGACCAAGTCGTTTCGCGAACTGTTGAGCGAGATCGGCATGTTGCTGTGTTACGAGGTGACGCGCGATCTGCCGCTTGAAATGAAAGAGATCGAAACGCCAATGGCGCGCATGAATTCGCCGATCCTCGCCGGCAAAAAACTGGTGTTCGCGCCGATCCTGCGCGCCGGACTGACCTTCGCCGAAGGCATGCTCGATCTGGTGCCGGCGGCGCGCATGGCGCATATCGGGCTTTATCGCGAGCCGGGAACATTCACAGCGGTCGAATATTTCTTCAAGGCGCCGTCCGACATCGCCGAGCGCCTGGTGATCGTGATCGTGCCGGTGCTGGCCACCGCCAACACCGCGGTCGCGGCGATCGACCGCTTGAAGGAGCGCGGCGCCAAGGACATCCGGCTGGTCTGCATGGTCAGCGCGCCGGAAGGCATCGAGCGCTTGCGCGGCATTCACCCGGACGTCCGGGTCTGGACGGCGGCAATCGACGAGCGGCTCGACGATAAGGCCTTTATCATGCCGGGCCTGGGGGACGCTGGCGACCGCGCCTACGGCACCCGTTAAACACCTTCAACCTACGCGAACCCCGTCCTACGGCTTGCCCTCGCCCGCACTTCACAGGGCCGCCATGATCGCGGCCTGGATGTCTTTATCCTGGGTCGTGACGGCGGCCGTCAACGACAACAAACGTTGACGGGTGTCGTAGAGCTGATCGACCAGCGACATCACCACCGGCAATGTGTCGGCATCGATCTCAAGATCGTAATGCAGCGTGCAGATCAAGCGAACGCGTGCGCAGTCCTGATCGGAGAACAACAGCGCGCCGCCCTCCTCCCGCGGCAGCACGAACTGCTGCTCGATCCAGGCCTCCAGATCGCGGCGCTGCAAAGCGGCGATTGCCGCGACAAGCTCATCGAGGCTCATCATGACAGCATCTCCTTGCGCGGGTTCTGCTCACGCTTCGGCTGCCAAGTCTCAAGGAACGCGGCCAATTCCGGCTCGTCGTCCGTCGGCAGAATAACTTTCAGACTGATGAATTGATGCCCGCGCTGCCCGGTTTTGCGGTTGCGAACGCCGCGGTCGCGCAGGCGCATGGTCGTGCCGGTGTTCGAGGTGTTCGGGACGGTCACGGTCACCGGACCGCCGATGGTCGGCACCTCGATCTTGCCGCCGAGCACCGCTTCCTTGAGCGTGACCGGGACCTCGATATGAATGTTATCGTCCTTGCGTTGGAAAAACGCATGCGGCGCGACATGCAGCTCGACATAGGCGTCGCCGGGCGGTCCGCCGCCGAAACCCGGCCCACCCTGGCCCTTGAGCCGCAGCATCTGACGGTCCTCGGCGCCTTCGGGCACCGTGACCTGTAGCGTCTTGCCCTCCGGCAGCGTGATCGTGCGGGTCGCGCCATTGGCAGCGTCGAGGAAGGCGATCGGCAGGACGTAACTAACGTCCTGGCCGCGCGCCTTGAATGAGCCTTGCGCCCGGCCGGCGCCACCGCCAAAAGCGCGCGCCAGAAATTCTTCCAAGTCCTCTTTATTGGCGAAACCGTCCTGCGTCGCATGCGAGGCATTGCCCGGACCGTCGGCGTAGTCGCGATAGAACCGCTGCTGCGGGCGCTCGGCACCGGTTGCATCGATCTCCCCGGCATCGAAGCGGCGGCGCTTTTCGCTATCCTTGAGCAGGTCGTAGGCGGTCGAGACGTCCTTGAACTTGGCCTCGGCTCCCTTGTCGTCCGGATGCAAGTCGGGATGGTGCTTGCGAGCCAGATTCTTGAACGCCGCTTTGATCTCCGCCTCTGTGGCGGTTTTCTTGACGCCGAGGGTTTCGTAAGGGTCCGTCATGCACCTGATCCCAATCTAGCCCACACTCGCGCGGCGCATATGCAGCCGAACACAGACACCCATTGCAACAGCGCGGTAAACTCAGGCCGCCACATTGGGCAGCCGATCGCGCACCCAGCGCACGATCTGGTTGGCTGCCATGGCGCCAGAAGTGCGCGCCACCTCGCGGCCGCCGGAAAACAGGATCATAGTCGGAATGCCGCGAATGCCGAGCTTGCCGGCGACCGCCTGTTCCGCGTCGGAATTCAGCTTGATCAGCCGCACATGAGGCTCCAGTTCGCGGGCCGCGGCTTCATAGGCCGGCGCCATCGACCGGCACGGCCCGCACCAGGGCGCCCAGATGTCGACCAGAACCGGAATGGAGCTGCGTGCAATCTGGCGGTCGAACACCGCGCCCGTCACGTCCTCGGCATGGCCAGCGAAGATCTTGGCGCCGCATTTGCCGCATTTGGCATCGGCAGCAGGCCGCGCCGGCGGCAAGCGGTTGACGCCGCCGCACTTGCTGCAGACCACCAGATTGTCAGACATTTGTTGGCCCTCCCGTGCTACCAATTGCCGCCGCAACGCTAGGCGCGGCTCAATGCCTCATGCAAGGCCGCGACCGCTTGCGTCAGTTGCTCACGATGCGCGACGTCATCTTTCGGAACGCGCGACACCGTCGCCGCCAAGTCTTTCAAAATATCGGCAAACAGGCCGAAATTAAGGTGCATGTGAATCGACTTGCGCACGTCTTCGTCGCCGGTCCGTTCCAGCACCAACGCGATTCCTGTCGGATCGAGATGGGCCTCAAAGCGAGACGAACGCTCGAAAGTCCCGACATAAAGCTTGTCGGGATATTCGAGCGCCACTTCGGCCTTGTCGGAAATCGGCTTGGTCATCGCTTCACCTGCATGGTCAATCCCGCATTCATGGTCATTCCCGCACTTTGTCGGCGTCGCGCAGCACGACATAGATCGCCGGAATTACCAGCACCGTCAGCAAGGTCGACGACGCCAGACCGAACAGCAGCGAGATCGCCAGGCCCTGGAAGATCGGATCGACCAAGATGGTCGCGGCCCCGATCATAGCGGCGAGCGCCGTCAAAAGAATGGGCTTGAAACGCACCGCGCCAGCTTCCAGCAGCACCTCACGCAAGGTTTTTCCATGGCCGGCGCCGTGGCGGATGAAGTCGACCAACAGGATAGAGTTTCGCACAATGATGCCGGCAAGCGCGATGAAGCCGATCATCGAGGTGGCGGTGAACGGCGCACCGAACAACCAATGCCCGATCACGATACCGATCAGCGTGAGCGGGATCGGCGTCAGGATCACCAGTGGCAGCTTGAAACTACCGAACTGGGCGACCACCAGGATATAGATGCCGACAATGGCGACCATGAAGGCCGCGCCCATGTCGCGGAAGGTCACGTAAGTGATCTCCCATTCGCCATCCCACAGGATCGATGGCTTAGCTTCGTCCGTCGGCTGGCCGTGGAACAGGACGGTCGGCTTGCCGAGCTTGCCCCAATCATGCGAGGCGACCAGCTTGTCGACGTCGAGCATACCGTAGATCGGTGCTTCATAGGCGCCAGCCATCTCGGCCATCACCATGTCGGTGAAGTAGCCGTCGCGGCGGAAGATGGTCGGCGAGCCGACTTCCTTGGTCACCCGCACCACGTCGCCGAGTTCAACGACCCCCTTGTTGCCGGGTACGGTATTGGCCGGAACGGGCGTCGAGGCCAGCAACTCACTCCAGGACAGATTGCTCTTGGGCAGCCCGACCACGATCTCGATCGGGTTGCGGCCCTCGCCGCGATAGGAATAGCCGATAGTCGAACCGCCGAACAAAGCCTTGATGGTGTCGTAGACGTCCTGCTGCTGGACGCCGAAGAACTCGAGCCGGTCCTGGTCGATCGAGATATGCAGCCGCGGCCGCGGCTGGCCGATCGAATCGTCGACGTCGACGATATAGGGCACCGACTTGAAGATCTTTTTCAGTTCGTGGGCGATGGCGCGGCGGGTCTTGGAATCCGGGCCATAAACCTCGGCCAGCAGCGTCGCCAGCACCGGCGGCCCGGGCGGCACCTCGACCACACGCGACACCGTGCCGGCGGGCAGCGTCACCTTCTTAAGGCGGGCCCGCAGGTCGAGCGCGATCTCGTGACTGGTGCGGCTGCGGTCGCCCTTGGCCGCCAGATTGAGATGCAGTTCGCCATATTCAGGCGCTTCGCGCACATAATAATGACGAACCAAGCCGTTGAAATTAAACGGCGCCGGCGTGCCGGCATAGGTTTCGATCGAGCGGACCTCCGGCACCTGGCGGGCGACATCGGCGATCGAGAACAAGGTCCGTTCGGTGTCTTCCAGCGTCGCGCCTTCCGGCAGATCGACCACCACCGACATCTCCGACTTGTTGTCGAAGGGCAGAAGCTTCACCGTCACGCTCTCGGTGTAGAACAGGACGCACACGGCAATTGTCGCCACGCCAACGCCGATCAGGAATATCCAGGCGCGCTTGCGCGTCTGCAGGATCGGCGTAGCCATCCGGCGATAGAGGTGGCCGAGCATGCCCTCGCCGTGGGCAGCCTCGTGCTCGTGGACCGGCATGCCCTCCGGATGCAGCTTCACCATCAGCCAGGGCGCGATCACCATGGCGACGAAGAACGAGAACAGCATCGCCGCCGAGGCGTTGGCCGGAATCGGCGCCATATAGGGGCCCATCAGCCCGGAGACGAACAGCATCGGCAACAGCGCCGCCACCACCGTCAACGTGGCGACAACGGTCGGGTTACCGACCTCGGCCACCGCTTCGATGGCGGCTTGCATGCGCGAGCGGCCGTCCTTCATCGCCCAATGCCGGGCGATGTTCTCGACCACCACGATGGCGTCATCGACCAGAATACCGATGGAGAATATCAGCGCGAACAGGCTGACCCGGTTGATGGTGTAGCCCATCAGCTTGGCGGCAAACATGGTCAGCAGAATGGTGGTCGGAATGACCACCGCCGTGACCAGCGCTTCGCGCCAGCCGATGGCAAACGCGATCAAGATGACAATCGAGACCGTCGCCAGTCCGAGGTGGAACAGAAGTTCGTTGGCCTTGTCGTTGGCGGTCTCGCCGTAGTCGCGGGTCACCGTGACGGTGACATCGTGCGGCACTAACCGGCCTTCTACGGTCTTGAGGCGCGCCAGCAACGCTTCGGCCACCACCACGGCATTGGCGCCGGCCCGCTTGGCGAAAGCGACGCTGACGGCCGGCACGCGATTCCAGTTGCCGGCCTTCGACCCGCTTTTGTCGGGCATATCCATCCAGACCCGATGTTCCTGCGGGCTCGGGCCGATCACAACCTTGGCGACGTCGCGCACATAGACAGGACGGCCGTCGCGCGTGGTCACGAGCAACAGGCCAATATCGGGAATCCCGGTCAGCGTCTGCCCGGCCACCACGTCACGCGTGGTGTCATTGTCGCGAACCTGACCGGCAAGGAAGGAGCGGTTGGCTTCCTTCACCTTGCCGACGAGCTGTTGCAGCGTGACGCCGTAAAGCGCGAGTTTTTCCGGATCGGGCTCGACCCGGATCTGCTGCGGATAGCCGCCCGAAATATAGGTCAGGCCGACATTATCGGTCTTCACCAGCTCGTATTGCAGCTCGCGCGCGACCTGGTAGAGGTCCTTTTCGGTCCAGCGCGAAGCTGCATCCGGCTTCGGCGACAAAGTGAGCACCACGGCGGCAACGTCGTTGATGCCGCGGCCGACGATCAACGGCTCCGGAATGCCGACCGGCAGGCGATCGATGTTGGCCTTGATTTTCTCGTGCACGCGCAGGATGGCTTCGTCGGAGCTGGTGCCGACCTTGAAGCGCGCGGTGACCATGACTCGATCATCGACAGTCTGGCTGTAGACGTGCTCGACGCTGTTGATGCCCTTGACGATCGCTTCCAGCGGCTTGGTGACGAGCTCGACCGCGTCGGGCGCCTTGAGGCCATCCGCGTTGATGCGGATATCGACCATCGGCACGCTGATCTGCGGCTCTTCCTCGCGCGGAATGGTGAACAACGCGAGCAGACCAACCGCGAGCGCGGCCAGCAGGAACAACGGCGTGAGCGGCGAGCGGATCGTGCCTTTCGTGAGGCGTCCTGAAATTCCAAGATTCACGGCGTCACCAAGATGTCGCCTGCCTTCAGGCCGGAGAGTATTTCAAGCGCATCGGCCATGTCGGGGCGCGGCATGAAACGGCCGCGCTGGACCGGCACGTCGACGACCGCACCACCGGTTTTCACCCGCGCATAATCGACGCCGAACCGGGTGGTGATGAAAGACGCGGGCACGATAATGCTCTCGCGCTTGCCGGCCGACACCCAGACGCGGATGCGTTCGCCGACGAAGTACTCACCCAGCCCGGCGACGGTGGCGTCGGCAACCACCCGCCCGTCCTGGATCTGCGGATAGACCAGCTTGATGGTGCCGAACTTGGCGCCATTAGCGCCGAGTTCAGTGCTGTCGACCCGAATGGTGTCGCCGGCCTTCATATAAAGCGCGTGGCGCTCCGGCACGCGCAGGCGCAGCACATAATTCTTCTCGGCGATGGTCGAGATCACTTCGCCCGGCAGAATGACGGTGCCCGTGGTGACCGGAACCGTCAGCACACGCCCGGCGGTCGGCGCCAGCACCTTGCCCTCGGTGACCTGCTGTTGGATGACCGAACGCTCAGCCGTGCGCGCCTTCAGCGTATTGGACGCGACGTTAAATGCGGTCTGCGCCTCGTCGAGGCGGGTCTTCGGAATGGTGCCGCGCGAAAACAGATCCTTGGCGCGGGCGAGATCGGTCTCGGCCTGCGCAACCTGCGAGTTCAGGCCGGCGATCTGAGCGTCGAGCGAGTTCATCTGCAAGGCGAGCTTCTCGTCGCCGACGGTCGCGACCACCTGGCCCTGCTTGACCTCGTCGCCGTCCTTGACGCTGAGCTCGGCCACCGTGCCGCCAATCCGGGCGCGCGCCGGCACGACATTGGTGCTCTCAACGGTGGCGAACACCGCCTTCTCGTCGGCCACCATCTTGGGCGCGACCGTGAAGGTTTCCTGGGCAAGCGCCCGTTGGGCGAACAGGGCGATAATGGCGGCAACAATAATACCAGCGCGCATAAGCGGTATTCCTCAGATTTTTTAGAAAGGCAGGTAACAATGAGCGCAAAGCACGGCTTGGGTCATTGATTTGGCGCAAGCGCCTCGCGGCGGCGCGGCGGCTTGGCCGTTGCTTTGGTCGCCACTTTTTTCGGCTGCTTCATCAACCCCTTGCCGCCCCTGTCGGCGGCGCCTGCCGGCGCACAATAGACCCGATTCAGGGTGCGGACCAATTCGCGCGCCGGCGTGCTGACGATCGAGTACCAAATGGTCTGCCCGTCGCGGCGCGCCGTCACCAAGCCGTCTTTGCGCAAAATCGCCAAATGCTGCGAGACGGTCGAATCACGGATATCCAGCAAGGCCGCCAACTCGCCGACCGAGCGGGCTTTTTCGCTCAATTGGCAAATGATGATCAGGCGGTGGCGATTGGCCAGCGCCTTCAACAGATTGCTCGCCTCGTCGGCGGCGACCAGCATGTCGTCGATCTGTATTTTCATAGTTGCGTATATACGAAATAACGTATATATAGTCAACTGAAACGGCAGGGCGCACAGCAAGAAAAGCCGGGCGCCACGATGCCGGCAATGCCATTCGCTTTAAGGAGTAACGCCCGTGAATATCGACCGCGCCGTTTTCGCCCTCGCCGGCTCCATGATCCTGATCAGCCTCGCGCTGTACTGGTTTTTCAGCCCCTATTGGCTACTGCTGACCGCTTTCGTCGGCGTCAATCTGCTGCAGTCGGCCTTCACCGGGTTCTGCCCGGCGGCGATCATTTTCCGCCTGCTCGGAATCAAGCCCGGCACCGCCTTTACCTGCGCGGCGCGCTGAACCGCGCAAAGCGGCCGTGCCTGCGGCAATTGGGCAGGATCGGCAATTGAGCAGGATCAATGCCGGCGGCCACGGTAAGTGGTCGCCTGATCGTTAACTCAATGTCCCGCAAACGAACAAGAGCCCCGCGCAACCGGCCGATTGCACATCTTTAACAGGAGGAATTCATGGCACATATCGTTGTGCTCGGTGGCGGCATCGGAGGCGTGTCCTGCGCCTATGAGCTGAAGGACGCGGTCCGCAAGGAAGACCGCATTACCCTGGTTTCCAATAAGCCGTTCTTTCAATTCACGCCGTCCAATCCTTGGGTGGCGGTGAACTGGCGCAAGAAAGCCGACATCATCGTCGATCTCGCCACTGTGATGCCGAAACACGGCATCGAATTCAGCGCCGCCGGCGCCGCCAAGGTCCTTCCGGAAGAAAACCGCGTCGAACTCGGCGACGGTAGCTCGCTGGCTTACGACTATCTGGTGGTCGCGACCGGGCCCGAACTGGCGTTCGACGAAATCGAAGGCTTCGGGCCTGAGAACAACACCGTGTCGGTCTGCGACGTCGATCACGCCACCGGCGCCAGCGACCGTTGGGAAGCATTCTGCAAGGACCCCGGCCCGATCGTGGTCGGCGCCGTTCAGGGCGCGTCGTGCTACGGCCCGGCCTACGAATTCGCCATGATCATGGATTCCGACCTGCGCAAGCGGAAGATCCGCGACAAGGTGCCGATGACCTTCGTGACCGCCGAACCCTATATCGGCCATCTCGGCGTCGGCGGCATCGGCGACACCAAGGGCCTGCTCGAATCGGAAATGCGCCAGCGCCACATCAAGTGGATCACCAATGCCAAGCTCGACAAGGTCGAGCCCGGCAAGGCGCACGTCACCGAGGTCGACGACGACGGCAAGCCGAAGAAGGCCCACGAACTGCCGTTCAAATATTCGATGATGCTGCCGGCGTTCCGCGGCATCCCGGCGTTGCGCGGCATCGAGGGCTTGTGCAACCCGCGCGGCTTCGTCATTACCGACAAGCATCAGCGCAATCCGAAGTACCCGAACGTGTTCGGCGTCGGCGTCTGCATCGCCATCGCCCCACTCGAACAGACCCCGGTGCCGGTCGGCGTGCCGAAAACCGGCTACATGATCGAGTCGATGGTGACCGCCACCGCGCTCAATATCGGCGCGCTGCTGCGCGGCAAGGAAGCGACCCAGGAAGGCACCTGGAACGCGATCTGCCTCGCCGACTTCGGCGACACCGGCGTGGCCTTCGTCGCCATGCCGCAGAACCCGCCGCGCAACGTCAACTGGGCGTCGAGCGGCCGCTGGGTGCATATCGCCAAGGTCGCGTTCGAGAAATACTTCCTGCACAAGGTCCGCGCCGGCATCACCGAGCACTATTTCGAGAAAGTGGTGATGAAAATCCTGGCGATCAACAAGATCAAGAACCCGGCCGCGTAAAGCGACGGGTTGAACAAAGAAAGGCCGCGCCGGGGCAACCGGCGCGGCCTTTTTTCGTCTACGACGCTTCCTGCTTAGAAAGCCGCCCTACCTACCATTGCTTGTAGGGCAGGAACTTGCCGCTCATCGTGACCTTGACGCGATCGCCCTTCGGATTGGGAACCTTCTCAACGTAAAGTTCGAAGTCGATGGCGCTCATGATGCCGTCGCCGAATTTCTCGTGGATCATTTCCTTGATCGTGTCGCCGTAGACATAGGTGATCTCGTGGAAGCGGTAGATCAGCGGGTCCTTCGAGACCATTTCCGCCGTTTGCGCCTTTTTGGGCGGCCGCTGCAAGGCGATTTCCACGTCCTTGGCTCGGTTGCCGAGGTCCAGGAACGCGGCGACTTTAGCGGCGGATTCCGCCGGCAGCGTGTTCTGGCCGAGACAGGCCGAAATCACGAAAACCTCGGACATGCCCGCGGCCTTGGAGATTTCCTCCCAGGACGTACCCTTGGTATATTTCGCTTCGATGATCGCTTCGACCATTTCTTCCGTTTTCATCATGGCACTAGTACCTCTTGATTGCCGTTGAGATGATTTGTCATTGAGTTGCAAAGTCGTTGAAAAAAGCCCGCCCCGCCCTACTCTTCCCGCGCCCAGCTGGCCCGCCGCACCGCCCACTCGCACAGATAGTCGAGCGCGAAGCCGATGACGCCGATCACCACCACGGTGGCCGCCAGCCGATCATATTCAAGCGTGTCGCGGGCGTCGTTGATGGCGTAGCCTAAGCCCGACGTCACGCCCAGAAACTCGGCTGGAACAAGCACAATCCAGGCCACACCGACGGCGAGCCGAATGCCGGCCAAGGTATCCTGCGCGATCGCCGGCAGAATAATCGTGAACAGCATATGCCACGGCCGCGCGCCCAGATTCCGCGCGACCTTGAACCAAGCCGGGTCGATGCGGCGGAAGCCATGCGCGGTCGAAAACAAAATCGGCCAGACCGCGGCGACGCCGACCAGGAAGATGATCGCCTGGTCCCAGGTCGCGAACGCCATCACCGCGATCGGCATCCAGGCCAAAGGCGAGATCATGCGCAGGAATTGAAACGGCACGGAGCTGGCTTCACGCACCGTCCGGAACCGGCCGACCAGAATGCCGAATGGCACGCCGAAAACAATCGCCCACCCGAGCCCGCCGCCAATCCGGCCGAGGCTCGGCACGGTCATACGCCAAGCTTCGCCGCTGACCAGCATCGTCCACAAGCGTTCAAAAGTCTGCGCCGGCGCGAAATCGGCGAAGTTCGATGTATTCGGGTTGGATGCAACCACCCAGCCGCCGATCCACCACAGTACCAGCATGATGGCGATGCCAACAATCGCGGTGCCAAGACTACGGCCCAGGCTCATCAGCCGCCGTGCCGCGGCGCCCTGTTGGGGCGCCGCAGTCGCGACTTCGGTCAGATCGATGGCGGCGTCGATGCTCACAGCGCCAATACCTCGGTGCGGTTGAAGGGATCCTTCGGATTGACGCTCGGGTCATCTTTCCACTGCGGATATTTCTTCATGGCATTGCCAACGAATTCGTAGTCCACCAGATCCTTGGCGACGAAATCTGGATCGAGCTTCTTCAGGAAGGTGGTGTCGCCGCCGACCACGGTCTCGGTCATGGCCTTGACGATCATCTTGGTCGCCGACGGGTAAGGCCACGGCTGGAAGTCGATGCGCCCATTCTGCCACTGCGGATGCTCAATGGCGCCGGTCTTGCCGTAGAACGCGTCGTCATAATAGGTCATCGCGCGCTCGATCACCTTCGCCGGCAGCGGCAGATAACCATTACCATCCTTCGAAATCAGCTTGGCCACTTCTTTCTTGTTCTTGGATGCGTAAATCTCGGCACGCACGATGGCATTCATGACCTTCTGCGTCCATTCCTTCTTTTTCTTCGTGACCTCCTCGTGCATGCAGACGACGCAGCACGGATGGTTCTTCCAGATGTCGCCGGTAAAGCGCAGCATGCGCGCATGCACCTTCATCTCGCCGAGCGCGTTGAACGGTTCGGCGACGATGTAACCGTCGATCTTCTTGGCCGCGAGCGCCGCCGGCATTTCGGGCGGCGCCATGACCTGCAGGTTGCATTCATCGGCGGCAAGCTTGGCGCTCTGCGGCTTGATCACCGGCTTGATGCCGGACTGACGCAAGCCGTATTGCAGTACGATGTTGTGCATCGAGTACCAGAACGGCACCGCGATCTGCTTGCCGCCGAGGTCCTTGAACGAGTGGATATTGGTGTCCTTGCCGACGACGACGCCGGAGCCGTTGGTGTGGGCCCAGGCCATGATCTTGACCGGGAAGTTATTGTTGTAGCGCATCCACACCGGAATCGGTTTCAGGAAGTGGACCAGGTTGAGCTTGCCGGCGGCGAAGGATTCGACCAGCGGCGACCAGCCGCGGATCAGCGTCGGCTTGGCGGCCTCCAGCCCTTCGTCCTTGAAGTAGCCCATGCCATGCGCGACCAGGAGCGCGGTGGCATCGGTGATCGGCAGATAACCAATGCGCACAACCTCATCGTCGGCGGCATGGGCGGTCGACGCGAAATTGCCGAGCAGCGGCGCCAGGGCGGCGGAAAGACCGCCGGCCGCCATCATGTCGAGCGTTTGCCGACGGGTCACCGAGACGCGGAACTTGTCGTCCTCAGCATAGACGGCATCTACTTCGTCCTGCAGTTCAAAGTCTTTCGGGTCGCGGTCCATCGATCTCTCCTGTTTTTATCGCTTACTGATTTCCGGCAATGGCGAGTTTGAATTCGGTCAGGTTGGGGGCGTTGCGGGCCGGCTCGATCGTGCGTCCGGACGCGGTTTCGAAGGCCGACTGCAGCTTGCCTTGCGCGGCCTGCGCGCTAGCGGCCCAGCGTTCGCGATCGGAGCGGTCACCGTCGATCGGCACGATCTCGGCGACGCGACCGGGATTGGAAGCCATGACCAGAGCGCGGTCGGCCATGGCAACGGCCTCGGGAATGTCGTGGGTGACAATGACGAGCGTTACGCCCATTTCTTCCGCGATCCGACGCACGTCGCGCTGCAGCGCGCGGCGGGTGACGGCGTCGAGCGCCGAAAACGGTTCGTCGAGCAGCAGCACTTCCGGATAGACCGCCAGCGAGCGGGCGAGCGCAATGCGCTGCTGCTGGCCACCAGACAAATCCTGCACATTCCGGCTGCCGTAGCCATCCAACTCGACCAGATGCAGCAATTCACGCACCCGTTCGACGATCTCCTGGCGCGGCCGGCCGGCAAACTTCAGCCCGAGCCCGACATTCTGTTCGACGGTCATCCAGGGATAGAGATTCGGCTGCTGGAACATCACGATCCATTGCGGCGACGGGCCCTCGACCCGCGCGCCGTCAATGCGGACTTCGCCGGCGCTCGGCAGGGTCAGACCTGAAATGATGTGCAGCAGAGTCGACTTGCCGCAGCCGGAGCGTCCGACCAGCGCCACCGCCTCGCACGGCTCGATTTCGAAATTGATGTCGCTGAGAACATTGCTGGTCGAGCGGCGGTAACGGTGATTGACGCCGCTGACGGCAATATGCGCGCCGGGCCGAGGCTTTCTGGGACGGATCGCTCGCATCGTTCAGGCCGCTCCTTCGTAGGCAACCGCGTCGACCGGCGCGGTTTCTTCGGCAATCCGCCGGCGGGCCAGCATGTGGGCGCGCGGCTCGTTGGCGGCATCGACCGCGATCAGACGGCCCTGCCGCCGGTATTCGACCGAGAATTTGCCGGTGCCGCTGTCGCCGACGGTCTCGTAGCTGTCGTAGCCGTGGCTCAAACCCGCGATCTGCAGTTTCACGTCGTATTGATCCGACCAGAACCACGGCACCGGATCGTAAGCGGCCGGCTTGCCGGCGATGGTGGCGGCGACGGCTTTGGCCTGGTCGATGGCGTTCTGCACACTTTCCAGCCGCAGGCGGCGGCCGTAGCGCCGGCTCGGCAGCCGGGCGCAATCGCCGATGGCGTAAACGCCAGCCACCGACGCCCGGGCAAATTCATCGACCACGACGCCGTCCTCGCACGTCAGACCGGCCGCACATGCCAGCTCGTCATTGGCGCTAGCGCCGGTCGCCAGCAGCACCACATCGGCGTTCAACGTTTCGCCGCTTGCCAACACGACGCCACTGGCGCGCACGTCGCCGGCAATGGCCGCCAACCGCGCGCCGAGCCGAAGATCGACCCCGCGCCGGCGATGCAGCGAATCGAAAAAGTCGGACACCACCGGCGAGGTCACCCGCTTGAGCAAGCGATCCTCGGCTTCGACGATTGTGACGGCGCGGCCCTCACCGCGCATGACGGCGGCGACCTCAAGCCCGATATAACCGCCACCGACAATGGCCACGCGCTCGGCGGCGTCGAGCGCCACCCGTAATTTATGAACATCGGCGATGGCGCGCAGCGACATTACATAAGGCAGCGTCGCGCCGGGCAACGGCAGCACCCGGGCGCGGGTGCCGGTTGCGATTACCAGATTGTCGTAAGCGAACTCACGGCCTCCGGCGAGCGTGACAATCTTGTTGCGCAGATCGATGGCCTTGGCGGCGGCGCCGAGCGCCATCTCGACGTCCAGGTCGCGCCAGAAACTCTCCGGCCGCAGGAACAGACTGTCGGGCTGGGCGCGTTCTGTCAGAAATTTCTTCGACAAAGGCGGACGCTGATACGGTAGATGCGGCTCGTCGCCGATAACGACAAGACTGCCGGCATAGCCGCCCTGCCGCAAACTGATCGCAAGCTGGGCCGCCGCCTGTCCGGCGCCAACCACCACTATCCGGCGCGGTGCCTCCGCATCGCTCATGCCACCTGCTCCTTTGCCGCCCTGTGGCGGACTTGAACACTCAATCAATTGTCGCGGGCGGCGGCCTTGATCGCGCCAATGCCGCCGCCCGGATTTGCTTAAGCCGCCTTCGCGGATTTGGCCTCGAACGGCAGGCCCTCTTCAATCGGCAACGACGGATCGCGCGACCATTCGTTCCACGACCCGAAATAGAGGCTGACGTCCTTGATGCCGGCTTCCTTCAAAGCCACCAAAGTGTTCGACGCGCGCGCACCCTTGAAGCAATAGAGAACCACCGGCGTGTCCGGCGTGATGCCGACGGTCGCGCATTCCGCCAGGATTTCGTCGGTCGACTTGAACATCGGACCGGCCGACGTCGGCTTCATCATGCGGTACCATTCAATCCAAACGGCGCCGGGAATGCGGCCCTTGCGCGGGCAGAAATCCTTGCCATAGGGCGACGAGCTTTCGCCGACCCATTCGTCGACGTCGCGGGTGTCGAGCTTGACTTGGCTGGCATCGGCGACCGCCGCCTTCATCGCCTCAAGATCGACCAGGATGCTGGCGGCGCTCGGATCGACCGTGAAGGTCTTGGGCGCCGGCGTCGGCACTTCGGTGGAGACCGGCAGGCCGGCCGCCGTCCACGCCACATAACCGCCATGCAGGATCTTGACCTTCGGGTAGCCGAGATACTTCAGCAGCACGTAGCCGCGGCAAGACTGGCCGAAGCCTGAGTCCATCGACTGTTCGTAGATGACGGCGGTCTCTTCGCCGGACAGACCGGCAGCACCGAAGGCCTCGGCGAACTTGTCGCGCATGGCCGAGACGCCTTCCGGCGTCGAGGTGGCGAGATAGGTGAAGATGTCGCGCAGGTTGACGGCGCCGGGCAAATGGCCGGCGGCGTAGACTTCGGGATCGCGGGTATCGATGATGACCGTGCCGGGAGACTTGATCATCTCGGAGAGTTCGGCGGGCGTTACAAGAACCTTGTCACTCATCTGTCGCTCCTCTGCTTGTTGTTCAACACATCCCGGCAGTGATCGTGGTCGCTATCGTCATCGCTTTCTCGGTCGCAAAAAGGGGGCCAACCTGAGCCAAGCCCGAATATTTTTCCCTGTTGCCACGTAACTCCGCTAAGTCACTCGTCGTCTGCTTCCGTCTTGGTGGCGTGCCGCTAATCGCCGCGGCACGCTGTCTATTCGTGCGCCAGCCTAGTGCATCCATGTCCGCGAGCATTTTGCGCAATTGCTTGGTCGCCGGCGTCACGATGGCGACAAAATAGGCTTCGCGTAGCCGGCGTTGCGCCGGGGCGTTGGCGACATAACCGCGCGCACCGCAATGAAGCATCGCCGCGTGCGCCGCTGTGACCGACGCTTCACCGGCGAGAAGCCGCGCCTCGATCACGGCCCGCCAATAGCCCGGGTCGGTTTCAAACGGCGTAGCGCAAAGTTTCGCCACCTCCGCCTCCATCGTCACCAGTTGCTCGGTGAGCGCTTCCGGCTGAATGTCGAGATATTTATTGACGTGGCCGAGCGGGCCTTTGGTCTGCTCGATCAAACGAATACAGTCGCGGATCAGGCCGAAGGCCATGCCGGCCTGCAACAGAACGAAACCGGCGCGAATACGTTTGACGTAAGCTTCTGCGGGATCGGCAATCACCAAAGATTCGGGAATGAAGACATCGCGCATCTGCACCGAGAAGGTGCGCGTGCCGTCGAGTGCGGTGAATTTGGTATTCTCGGCCAGGGTCAGGCCTTCGGCCGCGCAGGGAATGATCGCCATGACATTGCGCTTGGCGCCGCCGTCATCGACTTCAAAGATGCCGCCGAAATAGTGATCGTCGCCAAGGTTGGAGACGTAAGGCAGCAGCCCTTTGACGATATAACCGCCGTCTGCCCGCCGGCCCTTCAACCGCATCGGCTCGATATCGAACAGCGCCTTCATCGGGTTCGAAAGCGCGGTTCCACCCAAGACGTCGCCACTGGCGACTTTCGGGCCGATACCGGTCTTTAACGCTGCATTATCGGAAGCAAAGATGTACCAGCCGAGCGCGTCCTGACACCACATGCAGAACGAGGTCGACAGGCAATGCTCGCCGGCCGCCGCCATCGCATTGATCGACGTGAGCAGGTCGACCGTATCGGTCGCCCCCGGAAGGTGATGCGCGTAGGCGCCAAGACGCCCGAATTCGCGCATCACGCTTTCCGGATAGTAACCTTCGACGTCAATCTTATGCACCAACGAAGGCAATTCGCGCGACGACACAGCGCGAACGGCGTCGACGACATCCGCTCCCGGCCTCGTCTCACTTCGCATGATCGTCTGTGTGTCCAACATGAATGCTCTCATTACTGAAGGGTTGAAGAAGGCGGGCTGAGACCTCGGCTCAAGCCAGGGAGACCTCAAGGTTGACCGGCCGCGAGAAGGTGTTGGCGACCGGCGACCAAGCGCGCGAATGCGCGATCAGCGCTTCGATGTCTTCGCGCGGCATGTCGGCCTCGAAGGTCACCTTGGCGCGCACGTCGGTGAAGCCGACCGGCTTTTCCGACAGGTCGCCGGTGCCCCAGACGCCGGTGATGTTGAGATCGCCTTCGAGCTCGATCTCGAGCTTGAACACGGTGATGCCGCGGGCGACCGCATTGGCGTGAATGCCGACGGCCAGGCACGAGCCGAGCGCGGCGAGCGAGGCTTCCGACGGGTTCGGCGCGGTGTCGTCACCGAGCAGGCCCGGCGGTTCGTCGACGATGTAGGGCGGCAACGAGCGAATGAAGTTAAGGTGGCGGAAGCGGCCTTCGGCCACGGTCTTGCACTTCAGCGTCTTGATGACGGTCGGGTCGGCCTTGCCCTTGGCGATCAGATCGTCGAGCCCGCCCTTGTCGATTGGGGCCAGGCATCCGGTCATGGCCGGCGGGCTGTTGGGGGTCAGGTTTGCGGTCACGGCTGTGGCGGCTTTGGTCATGGGATCTCCTCTCCTTGCCGCCTCGTCCCGGGGCGGCGCGTAAAAAGCTACAGACCGTTCTGTATTAGCAGGAAGCGTGCCAGTTTTGTGCGGCGCGAAAAATGCCGAAGAATCAAGGAAGGGAATTCGGCGGGGCCCGGAAACGAGCGTTCAGCCGCTGTTTGTTGCGGCCAAAACCGTCACCACCTGCCTCAAACTTCGCCAAAGCACGGTTTTACGGGCTTAAATCTGCCTACAGACCAGTCTGTTTTCTGGATTGCAGTTTTTCGCCAGCAGCGGTATTGGCTTGCAATGGCCACAGCAGCCCCCATTGCGATCGATACCGAACTCCGCATGGCGCCGCGCGAACGGTTGATCGAAAGCGCGCGAACCTTGTTTTGCCGCTACGGCATCAACTCGGTCGGCGTCGACGCCATCATCGAAGCGGCCGGCACGGCCAAGACCACGCTCTATAAATTGTTCGGCTCGAAGGACGGTCTGGTCGAGGCCGTGCTCAATCACGAAGGCCAAAGCTGGCGCAACTGGTTCCTGACCGAGATCGACGGACCGGGCGGCTCGGCGCGCGACCGGTTGGCGCGCATCGGACCTGCCCTCAAGACCTGGTTCAGCCGCGACGACTTCTTCGGCTGCCCCTTCATCAACGCCGTCGGCGAATCCGACAAGGCCGACGACCGGATGCGCGCGCTCGCGATCGCGCACAAGACCATCGTGCTCGATCGCCTGACCGCGCTGTGCACCGAAGCCGGCGTGCCCGAGGCTGAGCAAGTCGCACATACGCTCGGGCTAGTCATAGACGGCGCGATCGTCATGGCGCTGATCACGCGCGACCCATCGGCCGCCGATGTCGCCAATCGCGCCTGCACCGCGATTTTGCCGCACTAGCCAAAAGCGGCTCTTGTCCGACCAGCAAGGCGGAGAGCTGCCCCGCCTAGAGACCGGCGCGGATCGCCTGCGCCATTTTTTCGGCCACCATCGTCGTCGGCAGATTGGTGTTGGCGCTCGGCACCGACGGCATCACCGAGGCATCAATGACGCGCAAATTGCTGACGCCATAGACGTGGCATTGGCTGTCGACCACCGCCATTGGCGCGTCGGCGCGGCCCATTGAACAGGTGCTGGTCGGATGGCCCATCGGCGCGGCGGCGGCGAGGAGTTCGGCGTCAGTCGCCGGCTTCTGACGCCTGCTGATTGCCGACCCAGCGGCCGGGGCTGATCACTTGTTCGAGCAACCGGCGCTTGATCGCCGGCGGCGTATTCAGCGCCACCTTCGCGGCCCATTCGAACAGAGCGCCCTTGACGCCGGGCTGGTTGAACTGATGCAGCGACAACACCGGCGGCAAGAGGAAAGCATCTTCATAGGCCCGGCCGACCATGGCATCGCGCAACAGCGCCTCGGTAAAACGCGCCGCTTTAAGAAACCGCGGCGGGTCGCGCGGATCCGACAGCAGCCGAAAATCGATACGCGGCGGCACGCGAATGTCGGGTGTCTCAAGCGTCACCTGGCCGCGCGAATAAGGCTGATATAAAGCGCCGCGCCCGCCATGCCAAGCGCGGCGCCGAAACTGCGCGGGCTGACCCGGCCGATCGCAAAAGCCAGTAGGTCGCCAGCCTGGCAGCCAGCTTCGCCCGAGGAATGCCGCAAGCCCGCCAAGCCGAACTGGTGCAAGTCCGCCGGCAACCGCTGGCCCGGCGGAATGGTCAACGCAAAATGCAGGTAGGGATGGTTTTGCAAATTGGCGCCGACGCCGGGCCGGTCTATCCGCACGGCGATGCCGAGTTTTTGCAGATCGGCGGCCGGGCCGATGCCGCTGCGCAATAACATGGCCGGTGAATGAATGCCGCCCGCGCTCAGGATGACCTGACGCGCCGAGATCGTCCGCCGTTGACCGCCCTGCTCCAACTCAACCGCCTCGACATGGCCGCCGGCAAGCTTGAGTGCGATCACACGGGTATCGGCCATGATCTGCAAATTCGGGCGACGGCGTACCGCTTCAGTCAGATAGATATGCGCGCTCGACGCGCGCTGGCCACCGCCCTGGCTGAGCGGCAGCGCAAAGAAGCCTTCGCCGCCATCTTCATTGATGTCGTCGACCAGCCGAAACGCCGCGTTGCGCCGCCGCCTGCTCCATCGCTTGGGCAAAGCCAGGCCATTGTTGTTTCGGCACCCGCCGGATCGGCATCGGCGCCGGATGCGTTGACCTCGCGCCGGCCGATCTCGTCGTTTTCGATCTGGCGATAGAATTTAACGACGTCATCCCAGGCCCAGCCTTGCGCCCCGGCTTTGGCCCAGTTATCGAAGTCGGCCGGAACGCCGCGCAGCGCCCACATGCCCATGACGCTCGAGCCGCCGCCCATGACGCGCGCTTGCGGATAAGGCCGGCGCGCTTCGCCGATCACGCGCTCGGCTTTCAGCTCGGGCCAGAAATAGCCGCGGTTGAGCGACGAGCTTGGAAAGGTGTCGGCAATGTCGGCGGGCATTGCGTCGGGCGGCGTGTCCTGCCCGGCCTCGATCAGCAGCACGCGCGTTGACGCCGTCCTCGCTCAGACGCGACGCCAGAACCGAGCCGGCGGTGCCGCCGCCCACAATCAAGAAATCGGGATTTTCCACGCCGCGCCCTTGGTTGACGGTGCCGGTTGGGTCCGGCATCCGAAGGCTCCGACCGGAGCCGCCTTGAGCTTCGATGACCCGCGCCTATAGGTCAATCGACATCCGGCGGCATCAGGCGGTCGGCACAACCGCGGTCGCTTCAATCTCGACCTTGGCGCCCTCTTCCAGCAAGCCTGCGACAACAATGGCCGACATCACCGGAAAATGCCGGCCGATCACACGCCGGTAGGCCGCGCCGATCTCCTGCTGGCGCGCCAGATATTCGGTCTTATCGACGAGATACCAAGTCAGGCGCACGAGATGGTTCGGTTCGCCGCCGGCCTCGGCCAGCACCGCGACGATATTCTTCAGCGCCTGCTCGACCTGCGCGACGAAATCGTCGCCGACCAATTTGGCCTGCTCGTTCCAGCCGATCTGGCCGGCAACAAACACCTGGCGGCCGGTCGCGGCCATGCCATTGGCGTAGCCCTTCGGCGGCGCCCAGGACTTGGGTTGAAGAATGTCGAATCTTATCTGTCATTTGATGCCTATGGCTGGCGCAAACGGAAGCGCTGGATCTTGCCGGTCTGCGTCTTGGGCAGAGCCTCAACGAAATGCACGGCGCGGGGATATTTGTAAGGGGCGATAGTCGCCTTGACGTAATCTTGCAATGTCTTGACGCACAATTCGTCGCCAGCGACGCCGGTACGCAGCACGATATAGGCCGCGACGATTTCGCCGCGCTCGGGATCGCTGGCGCCAACCACGGCGCATTCGGCGACATCTGCATGCGCCAGCAAGGCGGCTTCGACCTCCGGCCCGGCAATATTGTAGCCGGCCGAGACGATCATATCGTCGGCGCGGGCGACGAAATGGAAATAACCGTCCTCATCCTGCACAAAAGTGTCGCCGGTCAGGTTCCAGCCGTCGCGGACGTAATCCTTCTGGCGCTTGTCGGCGAGATAACGGCAGCCGGTCGGGCCGCGCACCGCCAGCCGGCCAACTTCGCCGGCCTTCAGGTCGTTCATATCCTTATCGACGATCTTGCCGACATAGCCGCTGACCGGCTTGCCGGTGGCGCCGGGCCGCGCCTCGCCGATGCGATTGCTGATGAAGATATGCAGCATCTCGGTCGAACCGATGCCGTCGAGGATCGGCTTGCCGGTCTTGCGCGGTCCATTCCTCGAACACCGGCGCCGGCAGCGTTTCGCCGGCCGAGACCGCGATCCGCAGCGACGACAGATCGGCACCCTTGTCCATCGCCGCCAGCATGGCGCGATAGGCGGTCGGCGCGGTGAAGCAGATCGTCGCCTTATAGGTCTCGATGATTTGAATCATGCTGGGCGGCGAGGCGTTTTCCAGCAAGGTCGCGGTCGCACCGAAACGCAGCGGGAAAATCGCCAGACCGCCAAGGCCGAAGGTAAAGGCTAGCGGCGGCGAGCCGACGAACACGTCGTTCTCGGTCACATTGAGCACTTCGCGGGCATAGCCGTCGGCGATAATCAAAAGATCGCGATGGAAATGCATGGTCGCCTTCGGCTCGCCGGTCGTGCCGGACGTAAAGCCGAGCAGCGCGACATCGTCGCGGCCGGTCGCGACCGCATCGAATTTGACTGGCTTGTCGAGCGCGATCCGGTCGAGTTCGGCATCATGGTTCGACGTCCCGTCGAAACTGACCACCTGCTTGAGAAATTTACTGGTCTTGGCGCAGGCAATCAGTTCGTCGGCGATCCGGCTGTCGCACAGAGCCAGGCTGATTTCAGCCTTGTCGACGATCTTGGCCAACTCGCCGGCGCGCAGCATCGGCATGGTGTTGACCACCACCGCGCCAGCCTTGGTGGCCGCCAACCAGGCCGCGACCAGCGCCGGATTGTTGCCCGAGCGGATCAGCACGCGCTGCCCCGGTTTGACGCCGTAATTTTCGACCAGCGCATGCGCGAGCCGGTTCGACCAGTCGGTCAATTCCTTATAGGTGCGGCGGCGGCCATTGCCGATCAGCGCGATGCGGTCGCCGAAGCCGCGCTCGACATTGCGGTCGGTCAGTTCGACCGCAGCGTTGAGCCGTTCCGGATATTGGAATTCCGGCCGGTCGAGCAAAATCTCCGGCCATTGCTCGAACGGCGGCAGGTTGTCGCGCGCGAAAGTATCGACATGCGCCGACGGTCCGAGTTGAAGGGATTGTGCTGTTGCCATATTAGCGCTCCGCCGACGTTAGAAGGGCCCGGGCAATGATGATTTTCTGAACATCGGACGCGCCTTCGTAAATGCGCAGCGCCCTGATATCGCGATACAGCGTCTCGACCGGATGGCCGGAACGTACGCCGTCGCCGCCGTGGATTTGCACCGCCACGTCGATAACGCGCTGCGCCGCTTCGGTCGCATAAAGTTTGGCCATCGCCGCTTCGCGGGTGACGCGCGCGGCGCCCATGTCCTTGGTCCAGGCGGCGCGGTAGATCAAAAGCGCAGCAGCGTCGATCTCAAGCGCCATGTCGGCGATATGGCCTTGCACCATTTGCAGGTCACCGAGTGGCGCGCCGAACAGATGGCGGTTGGCGGCACGCTTGAGCGTCTCATCGAGCGCGCGGCGGGCAAAACCAAGCGCGGCGGCGCCAACCGTGGTGCGGAACACGTCGAGCGTCGCCATCGCGATCTTGAAGCCGTCGCCGGCCTTGCCGATCAGCGCGCTTGCCGGCACGCGGCAGTCCTTAAACGTCAGCCGACCCAACGGATGCGGCGCAATCACCTCGATACGTTCGGCAATCGAGAGACCGGGATTGGAACCTTCGACAATGAAGGCCGACAGCCCGCGCGCGCCCGGCGCCTCACCGGTGCGGGCAAAGACAACATAAAGATCGGCGATGCCGCCATTCGAAATCCAGCACTTCTCGCCGTCGATGACATAGCTGTCGCCGTCTCGACGCGCGGCCGTCGTGATATTGGCGACGTCGGAGCCGGACGGCGCTTCGGTCAAGGCGAAAGCTGCAATCGCCTCGCCGGCCCGCGTCTTCGGCAGCCAGGCAGCGCGCTGTTCGGCCGAGCCAAACAGCGAAATCGGCCCCGCGCCTAGGCCTTGCATCGCGAAAGCGAAATCGGCCAGACCGGCGTGACGCGCCAAAGTCTCCCGCACCAACGCTAGCGTACGCACGTCGATCTTGTCGGCTTCGCCAGCCGGCGCGGTGTGCTGCAGGAAGCCGCCGCGACCAAGCTTAGCCACCAGCGCGCGGCAGGCGGCGTCGACGTCGTGATGGTCGATATCGTTCAGATTGTCCGCTGCCCAGGCGTCGAGCTTTGCCGCCAGATCGCGGTGACGCTCCTCGAAAAACGGCCAGTTCAGGAAACTGACGTCGGCCATGTCAGTTCCCCTCGAAGCGCGGTTTGCTCTTGGCGACAAACGCCTCGTAAGCGCGCCCGAAATCCTTGGTCTGCATGCAGATCGCCTGCGCCTGGGCTTCGGCTTCAATCGCCTGCTCGATCGACATCGACCATTCCTGCGCCAGCATGGTCTTGGTGATCATGTTGGCGAAGGTCGGCCCGTCGGCGAGCTGTTGCGCCAAGGCCAGCGCCTCGGCTTCCAATTGGCCGGCGTCCACCAGTCTGTTGAAAAAGCCCCAGCGCTCGCCTTCATCGGCGGTCATGACGCGGCCGGTGAACAACAATTCGGAGGCGCGGCCATGCCCGATCACGCGCGGCAGCATGGCGCAGGCGCCCATATCGCAACCAGCCAGACCGACGCGGTTGAACAGAAACGCCGTCTTGGCCTGCGGGGTGCCGAGCCGCATGTCGGAAAACAGCGCCACCATCGCGCCGGCGCCGACGCAAACGCCATCAACCGCCGATATGATCGGCTGCGGACAGGCGCGCATCGCCTTCATCAAATCGCCGGTCATGCGCGTGAAGGCCAACAGGCCCTTCATGTCGCGATCGAGCAGCGGCTTGATAATCTCATGGACATCGCCGCCGGAACAGAAATTGCCGCCGTTCGAGCCGATCACCACCGCGCTAATGTCATCGACATAGCTCAACTCGCGAAACGTGTCGCGCAACTCAGCATAAGAATCGAACGTCATCGGATTTTTACGCTCGGGCCGCATCATCGTGATGATCGCGACCTTGCCCTCGAGTCGCCAATTGAAATGCGACGGCTTAAAATCGGACATATTCATGCCTGCGTTCCCTCCTTATGGTCGCCCAGAGCCAGCCCGCCCAATTGCTCGATCAGGGCCTCGGCTTCCGCCGCGCTGAAGCCGGCCAGCAATTCGTCGACCCATGTTTCATGCGTCTTGGCGACGACGGCGAATTGGGTCGCGCCCTTGGGTGTCAGCCGCACGATAAAGGAACGGCGGTCATTGGCCGGAGCTTGGCGCAACACCAGCTTTTCGGCGGCGAGCCGGTCGATGATGCCGGTGACATTGCCGTTCGAGACCATCAACATGCGCGACAGTTCGGTCATGTTGATGCCATCTTCGTTGCGCGCCAGCGCCGCCATAACGTCGAACTGCGGCAGCGTGATCGAAAATTCTTTGCGCAACCTATCGCGCAATTCCACCTCGATGGTGCGCGCGGCGCGTAACAACCGGATCCACAGCCGCAGACGCTGTTTACTGAGCGGACGCGCGGCGGCGCGGTCGCGCGAATTGCTGGCGAGCGTCATAGCGGACCTCCGGTCACGGCGATGGCTTGGCCATTGATAGAGGCGGCGCCCGGCGAGCACAACCAGAGCACGGTCTGCGCCACTTCGTCGGGCGTGATCAGCCGGCCATGGGCGTTGTCCTTGGCCAATTCGGCGCGCGATTGCTCGGCGTCGCGGCCGGTCTTGGCGGCAATCTTGTCGGCGGCGGCATCGAGCAGCGGGGTATCGGTGAAACCGGGGCAGACGGCGTTGACGGTGACGCCTTTGGCCGCCAGCTCGACGCTCAAGGCGCGCATCAGACCGACAACACCATGCTTGGCGGCGCAATAGGCGGCAACGTAGGGGTAGCCTTTCAGGCCCGCCGTCGAGGCGATGAAAACAATGCGGCGCGTGCCGCCGACCGGCGTGCGCGTGACATCGGCAAGCGCCGCGCTGACGGTCAAGAACGAACCGGTGAGATTGACGTCAATCGCTTGCTGCCAATGCGCCAGATCAATCTTGCCGGCCGGCGCGCTCGCCGCCATGCCGGCGTTGGCGATAACGATATCGATCGGACCAAAGGCGGCGCGCGCACGATCGGCCATCGCTACGCAATCGGATTCTTTGGTGATGTCCGCGACAATCGCCGTCGCTTTCGGCAATTCCGCTACCATCGCATCAAGCGGTTCTTTGCGCCGCCCGACCAACGACAGCGCGGCGCCCTCGCCCGCCAAGACGCGCGCAATCGCAGCCCCGATGCCAGTGCCGCCACCGGTAATCAGAACGTGACGGCCGGCAAGTGGCGTTTCTTGCGCGCCCATCACACCTTCCCCGTCATGACATCCGGCCGCGATTTGATGCGATAAAGCTGATCGCGGCCGGGCCAATAAGGCTTCGGCCAGTTGGCGCCCATGATATTGAGCATCGGCGGCAGCATGCAAAGTCCAGTAAGGATCGGCCAGATGCGGCCGCGCCAGGCAGACCAGATCGGCGCGCCCGGCCATCAGGATCGAATTGACGTGATCGGGCTCGTAAATATTGCCGACCGCCAGCGTCGCGATATGGGCTTCGTTGCGGATGCGATCGGAAAACGGCGTCTGGAACATGCGGCCATAGACCGGCTTGGCGTCGAGCGTGGTCTGGCCGGCCGAGACGTCGACGAAATCGACGCCGGCCTCGCCAGCATCGCCGAAATCGCCACCGCGTCCTGCGGCGTGATGCCTTCGGGGCCGACCCAGTCATTGGCCGAAATGCGCACCGAGATCGGCTTGTCCTTGGGCCAGACCGCGCGCACGGCATGAAAGACTTCGAGCGGAAAACGCATGCGGTTTTCCAGGCTGCCGCCATAGTCGTCGGTGCGCTTGTTCGACAGCGGCGTGATGAAAGCCGACATCAGATAGCCGTGGGCGTAATGCAACTCGAGCCAGTCGAAGCCGGCACGCTCGCCCATCTCGGCGGCGCGCACGAACTGGTCGCGCACCACGTCCATGTCGGCGCGGGTCATGGCGCGCGGCGTCGCGTTGCCAAGGCCCCACGGCACGGCGGAGGCCGACATCACCGGCCAATTGCCGGACGGCAGCGGCGTGTCGGATTCCTCCCAGCCGAGTTGGGTCGAGCCCTTCGGGCCGGAATGGCCAAGTTGCAACGCGACCTTGGCGTCGGTCTCGGCATGAATGAAATCGACGATCCGCGCCCAGGCCTTTTCCTGCGCTTCGTTATACATGCCAGGGCAGCCGGGCGTGATGCGGCCTTCCGGCGACACGCAGGTCATTTCGGTGAACACCAGACCGGCGCCGCCCTTGGCGCGCTCGGTGTAGTGCACGAAATGCCAGTCGGTCGGCAGACCATCGACCGCGCGATATTGCGCCATCGGCGAGACCACGACGCGGTTCTTGAGTTCGACCCCGCGCACGCGCAGCGGCACGAACATCGGCCGGCGCGCGGCTTGCGGGATTTCGCCGGTCGCTTTGGATTCGAACCATTTCTCGGCGCCAGCCAGCCAATCGGCATCGCGCGCGCGCAGATTCTCGTGGCTGATGCGCTGCGACCGGGTCAACAGCGAATAGTTGAACTGAACGGGATCGAGATGCAGATAGCGCTCGACCTCCTCGAACCATTCGATCGAATTGCGCGCGGCGTTCTGCAACCGCAGCACTTCGAGCCGGCGCTCGTCTTCATAGCGGGCAAAAGCGTCCGCCATGGTCGGCTCGCTTTGCAGATAATTGGCGAGCGCGATCGCGCTTTCCAGCGCCAGCTTGGAGCCGGAACCGATCGAGAAATGTGCGGTGGCGGCGGCATCGCCGAGCAGCACGACATTGCCGGTCGCTCCAGCGTTCGCACAGAACGCGGTTGAAATTGAGCCAGGCCGAGCCGCGCAAATGCTTGGCGTTCGACATCAGCGCATTGCCGTTGAGATAAGGCGCAAAGATCTTCTCGCAGGCAGCGATCGTCTCCGGCCCCTCCATCTTGTCGAAGCCGGATTTGCGCCAGGTCTCTTCCGAACACTCGACGATGAAAGTCGCTGTGTCGGCGTCGAATTGATAGGCGTGCGCCCAGATCCAGCCGTGCTCGGTCTCTTCGAAAATGAAGGTGAAAGCCTTGTCGAATTTCTGATGGGTACCGAGCCAGATGTATTTACAAGCGCGCACGTCGATGTCGGGCTTGAACACATCGGCATGCGCCTCGCGCACCCGCGAATTGACGCCATCGGCGCCGACGATCAGGTCATAATCCTTGTAGGCATCAAGGTTCGCCGCCTCGGTCTCAAAGCGCAGATCGACGCCAAGCTCGCGGGCGCGGTCCTGCAAAATATTCAACAGCCGCATGCGGCCGATACCGGAAAATCCGTGGCCGCTCGAACGCATCACCGCGTCGCGATAATGCACCGCGACGTCGTCCCAGTAGACGAACGAGTCCCGGATCGCCTTGGCGCTGACCAGATCGTTGGCGTCGAGATTGGCCAGGGTGTCCTCGGACAGGACCACGCCCCAGCCGAAGGTATCGTTCGGCCGGTTGCGCTCGACCACGACAACCTCGTGCGCCGGATTGCGCAATTTTAGCGAAATGGCGAAGTAAAGGCCGCCAGGGCCGCCCCCCAGAATGACCGTACGCATTGCCGCACGCATGGGCCGGCTCCATGATTGGTGGTCTATAAGGTAGAGTGTGGCGCAAGCCGGCCGATATTACAAACATAAAATTTTTAGATTTAAAGCATTTCCACGCGGGATATTCTTCACCATACTGCTGATGGGCTCGGTCACCATATTCCGAAACGGCGGTTGCCGGGCCAAACTCAGGGTGCGATGAAGTTTACCAATGTAATGAAGCGTTTTTCGGGTGTTTGAGTCATGAAAGCAATCATCATCGGCGGCGGCGTTGGCGGCCTGACCACGGCCCTCATGCTGCATGCTCGCGGCATCGACTGCGAAGTTTTCGAACAGTCGGACAGCATCCGCGAGCTCGGCGTCGGCATCAACACGCTGCCGCACGCGATCCGCGAACTGGCCCAGCTCGGTCTGCTGGAACGGCTCGACGCGGTCGCGATCCGCACCCATGAACTCTACTACGCCAATCGCTTCGGCCAGACCGTGTGGCACGAACTGCGCGGCACCGACGCCGGCTTCGACGTGCCGCAATTCTCGATCAACCGCGGCAAATTGCAGGGCGTGATTTATCAGGCCGCCCGCGCCCGCCTCGGCGAAGACAAGATCCACACCGGTCACCGCCTCGGCGCGTTTCAACAGGACGAAGGCGGCGTCTCGGCCTTTTTCTTCGACCGCAACGGCGCGCACCGCGCCACCGCACGCGGCGACGTTCTGATCGGCGCCGACGGCATTCATTCGACGGTGCGCAGCACATTGTTCCCGAACGAAGGTCCGGCGCTGTGGAACGGCACCATGCTGTGGCGCGGCGCGGTCGACTGGCCGGAATTCATGACCGGCCGCTCGATGATGATCGCCGGCGGCATGGAAGCGAAATTCGTGCTCTACCCGATCGGCGCCGGCAGCGCGCCCGACCGCCGCTTCACCAATTGGGCGGTGATGGCCAAGGTCTCGGAAGGCGGCGCACCGCCGCGCAAGGAAGACTGGTCGCGGCCCGGCCGCTGGGACGATTTGCGCCCTTATGTGCAGAAATTCAGCCTGCCGCAGATCGACGTCAGCCATCTGATCGAGGCGACCGGCGAATTCTACGAATACCCGCTGTGCGACCGCGATGCGCTGCCGCGCTGGTCCCATGGCCGTGTCACGCTGCTCGGCGATGCCGCTCATCCGATGTATCCGGTCGGCTCGAATGGCGCATCACAAGCCATTCTCGATGCGCGGTGTCTGGCCGACCGTCTGGTCTCCGCCGACCATCCGGCGCATGGCCTTTGGCAATATGACCGCGAACGGCTGCCGCTGACGGCGCAGATCGTCAAAATGAACCGCAGCGGCGGCCCGGAAGGCGTCATCGACGTCGTCGAAGAGCTGGCGCCGAACGGCTTTGCCAATATCGACGACGTGCTGACCTATGAGCAGCGCAAGGCGATCGTGCGCGGCTATGCCTCGACCGCCGGCTTCGCGCAGACCCAAGTGAACAAGACCGCCAAGGCGGCCTAAAGCTCTAAAATTCGCAACGCAAAAACCAAAAAAAACGGGACGCCAATTGGCGTCCCGTTTTGCATTTTCATCGGATCAAAACGTCGCCATCACATCGGCGGCGGCGGCAGGAACATGATTTCGTAGCGGGCCGCAAGCGCAACCACCTCGTCCGGGTTCTGCTCCTTCATCGAATGGATCGCCCAGAACAGGTCATAGAGCTTCCGCGTCGGCGTCACCCAGAAAAAGCATTTCGCGACCTGGTCGCTCTTGTTGAAGATGCCGTGCGGGATGTTCATCGGCAGCCGGATCACATCGCCCGGCTCTGCCACGAACTCACGACCGTCAAGCACCAGATCGAGCCGGCCTTCGAACAGATAGATGAATTCGTCCTGGGTCGGATGAATATGCGGCGGCACGAAGGTGCCGGGCGGAAATGTCGCATGCCAGGAGAACGAATTCTCCGACAGCGTCTTCGGAACATAAGTCTGGCCGAGAATATTCCAGGAGATCCCGTCGATCCCGGTGCCGGCCTTGGTGATGCCGGCTGTCAGCGTCTGCATGTCTTGGCTCCGATCCTTCGAAAATGATTCACCATCAGGGGCCGCGTTGGGGGGGCCGCCGCTGCGCGTTTGCTCAACCATGCCTTCAACGTCTCAGGCAAAATTCCGAACGGCAACGATCCACTCCCTCACTCTTCCCCTTAACCTTCGCGCGCGGGCGCCTCATCTTTGCATTTAGCATGGCGGTTTGGCCTTGCGTGACAAACCCGACATTGCGGTAAATATCGTCAAACGCCTCGCGCCATGCTTAAAGATAGTGCTTCCCAAGAGAGATATTTTATATCTAAAATATCTCTCTTGGGAAGCCAAACCCGAGTAGCCAGGTCCGCGTGGGCCGGACATCGTTTCGATTGCGCCAATGCGCATGATCTTCCGGAGGGGTAGAGCAATGAACAAGTTGTTTACGACGGTTGCCGCGATCGCGCTGATGGGCATCGCGGGACAAGCACAGGCTGCCGAAAAACTGAAAATCGGCATCGTCACCACACTGTCGGGCCCGGCCGCCGTGCTCGGCCAGCAGCTTCGCAATGGCTTCGAACTCGCGGTCAAGGACAATGGCGGCAAGCTCGGCGGCCGCGAGGTCGAGCTGGTCGTGCAAGACGACGAACTCAAGCCGGACGTCGCCGTCGGCAAGGCCAAGGCGCTGGTCGATCGCGACAAGGTCGATTTCGTCGTCGGTCCGATCTTCTCGAACATTCTGGTCGCGATCATGAAGCCGGTGACCTCAAACGGCACCATCCTGATCTCGCCGAACGCCGGCACCTCGAACTTCGCCGGCAAGGACTGCAACCCGAACTTTTTCGTCACCTCGTATCAGAACAACCAGGTCCATGAGGTGATGGGCAAATTCGCGCAGGACTCCGGCGTCAAGAAGGCGTTCATCATGGCGCCGAACTATCCGGCCGGCAAGGACTCGCTCGCCGGCTTCAAGCGCTACTTCAAAGGCCAGATCGCCGACGAGGTCTATGTGCCGCTCGGCCAGCTCGACTATTCGGCCGAATTGTCGCGCATCTCGGCCTCCGGCGCCGACGCCGTCTTCGTGTTCCTGCCGGGCGGCATGGGCGTGAACTTCGTCAAGCAGTTCCGTCAGGCCGGTTTGGCCGACAAGGTCAAGTTCCTGTCCGCCTTCACGGTCGACGAGTCGACCTTGCCGGCGCAGAAGGATGCCGCTCTCGGCTTCATCGGCGGCGCCAACTGGGCCCCCGACCTCGACACGCCGCAGAACAAGAAGTTCGTCGCCGGTTATGAGAAGGCCTATGGCGGCAAGGTGCCGGCCTCTTACGCCTTCCAGGCTTACGACGCGGCGCTGTTGATCGACGGTGCGTTGAAGCTGACCAAAGGCAACACCACCGACAAGGCCGCGCTGCGCGCCGCCTTGGCCAAGGCGCCGTTCAAGTCGCTGCGCGGCAAGTTCAAGTTCAACACCAACCACTACCCGATCCAGGACTTCTATCAGGTCAAGGTCGTCAAGCGCGCCGACGGCAAGTTCGCCACCTCGATCGTCAAGAAGGTGTTCACCGACTACACCGATCCCTTCGCCAAAGACTGCCATATGAAGTAGTGGCCCAGCCCTCCCCGTCCAGGCCGCGCATTGCGTGGGCCCGGGCGCGGGAGGGTTTCGCGCTCCTGTCATTGCCGGGCATAGCCGTTCAAAGAACGGCGCTTCGTCGAAGCGCCTATGCTCGGGCATGACGCCAAAAGTGGCGCACGCTCATCAGCAAACACGAAAGGTGACGAGGGAATAACAAATGTCCTTCTCCCTCTTCATCATCCAGATCCTCAACGGGCTTCAGTTCGGCGTTCTGCTGTTTCTGATCGCCGCCGGCCTGACGCTGGTGTTCGGGGTGATGGATTTCATCAATCTCGCCCACGGCGTCCAATACATGTTGGGCGCTTACCTGGCGGTGATGTTCTACGCGCTGACCGGCAGCTTTCTGCTGGCGCTGATTCTGGCGCTGGTCGCGGCGCTGGCCTTCGGGCTGCTGCTTGGAATTCACCGTCTTTCGCCATCTCTATGACCGCGACCACCTCGAACAGGTGATCGCGACTTTCGGCATCATTCTGTTCCTGAACCAGGGCGTGAAGGTGGTGTGGGGCGCGGCCCCACTCAACCTGCCGATCCCGGCGATGTTTTCCGGCGTGGTCGTGCTGATGCCCGGCCTGATTTACCCGATCTGGCGGCTGGTGATCATCGGCTCCGGTCTCGCCGTCGGCCTGCTGCTCTATCTTCTGGTCAGCAAAACCCGCGTCGGCATGTTGGTGCGCGCCGGCGCGACCCATGCGCGGATCGTCTCGGCGCTCGGCGTCGATATCCGCCGCCTGTTCATGATCGTGTTCGGCTTCGGCACCATGCTGGCGGCGTTCGCCGGCGTCATGATCGCGCCGATTCTGTCGGTCCAGCCCGGCATGGGCGACAGCGTGTTGATCCTCGCCTTTGTCGTCATCGTCATCGGCGGCATCGGCTCGATGCGCGGCGCCTTTATCGCGGCATTGCTGGTCGGGCTGGTCGATACGCTCGGCCGCTCCTTTGCCATCGACATCCTGAGGCTGGTGATGTCGCCCTCGCCGGCCCGCACCGTCGGGCCGGCGATCGCTTCGATGCTGATCTATGTGCTGATGGCGCTGGTGCTGTATTTCCGGCCGGCCGGGCTGTTTCCGGCGCGGGGGCGTTGACGATGTCGCTCTCAAGCTTCTCCGCCGCTGCGCCCGCCGACCGCGCCAAAATCGAATGGCTGCCGGTCGCGATTTTCGTGATCCTGGCCGCCACGCCGATCGCCGCCGCCTTTGGCGCCGAAACCTATCTGCTCGGCCTGTTCACGCGCGTGATGGTCTTTGCCATCGCCGCGCTGGCGGTCGACTTTCTGTGCGGCTTCGGCGGCCTGGTCACCTTCGGCCACGCCGCCTTTATCGGCATCGGCGCTTACGCGGTCGCGATCCTGGGCGCGGAAGGCATCACCGACATGGCGATCACGCTGCCGGTCGCGCTCGCCGCCAGCGCGCTGTTTGCCTATCTCACCGGCACGATCTGCCTGCGCACCAAGAACGTCTATTTCATCATGATCACGCTGGCCTTCGGCCAGATGGCTTATTTCGTCGCCGGCTCGCTGGCGCCCTATGGCGGCGACGATGGCATTTCGCTGAAAGACCGCTCGACCTTGTTCGGCTTCGCGATCTTCGACAACGACCGCGCGCTCTATTACGCCGTGCTGGCGCTTTCTGCTCGGCTCGTATTTGTTGCTGCGCGCCGTGGTCTATTCGCGCTTCGGCCGGGTGTTTCGCGGCGCGCGCGAAAATCCGACCCGGATGGCGACCATCGGCTTCGACGTCTTCCGCTATCAGCGCATCGCCTATGTGATCGCCGGCTGCATCGGCGGGCTGGCCGGCTTTCTGCTGGCCAACGCCACCGAATTCGTCAGCCCGGCTTACATGTCGTGGCAGCGCTCCGGCGAACTGATCATCATGGTGCTGTTCGGCGGCATCGGCACGCTGCATGGCGCCATCGTGGGCGCGGCCTCCTATCTGCTGTTGGAGGACGTCCTGGGCGGCGTCACCGAAAACTGGAAACTGATTTTCGGGCCGATGCTGGTGCTGATCGTGTTGTTCGCCCGCGGCGGCCTGATCGGGTTGGCGGCAAGCATCAAAGCGAGGTTTAGCCGTGGCTGAACCCATTCTTCGCACCGAGGATTTGCGCAAAAACTTCGGCGGCCTGCAGGTCACCGACGGCGTCTCGCTCGAGATCGGCGCCGGCGAACTGCACGCCGTCATCGGCCCGAACGGCGCCGGCAAGACCACGCTGATCAATCAGATTTCCGGCACTGCTCGAACCGAGCTCCGGCAAGATCATTTTCAACGGCCCGGACATCACGGCGCTGCCGCCGAACAAGCGCGCCGAACTGGGGCTGGCGCGCTCGTTCCAGATCACCTCCGTTTTGCCGCGCTTTTCCGCGCTGGAGAATGTCGCGCTGGCGGTGCAGGCGCGTTCCGGCACGTCCTACAAATTCGTTGGTCGCGCCGCCACCGAGACCGCGCTCAACGATCAGGCGATGGCGGCGCTTGCCGAAGTGTCGCTCGAAGGCCGCGCCAACATTCTAGCCGCGCATTTGTCGCACGGCGAAAAGCGCGCGCTCGAACTGGCAATTGCGCTGGCGATGCAGCCCAAACTCCTGCTGCTCGACGAGCCAATGGCGGGCACCGGGCCGGAGGAATCCGAACGCATCATCGGCGTGCTGCAACGGCTCAAGGGCCGCTTTGCCATGCTGCTGGTCGAGCACGACATGAACGCGGTGTTCGCGCTGGCCGACCGGATTTCGGTTTTGGTCTATGGCCGCGTTCTGGCGAACGGGACGCCGCAAGCCGTACGTGCCGATGCTGCCGTTACTGCGGCCTATCTCGGCGAGGAGCTGGAATAATGCTCAAGGTCGCCAATCTCGCCGCCTCCTACGGTCCGGCGCAAGTGCTGTTCGACATCAGCTTCACCGTCAATGACGGCGAAGTCGTCACCCTGCTCGGCCGTAACGGCATGGGCAAGACCACCACGATTTTCGCGCTGATGGGCTTGGTGCCGCCGCAATCAGGCCACGCCAGCTTCGACGGCCAGTCCCTGATCGGCCTGCCGCCCTACCGCATCGCGCAGGCCGGCATCGGTCTGGTGCCGGAAGGCCGCCAGATCTTTCCAACGTTGACGGTCGAAGAAAACCTGATCGCAACCGGCGCCTCGCGCTTCGGCAAGGCGCAGTGGACACTCGACCGCGTCTATAAATTCTTCCCCTCGCTTAACGCACGCCGCACCAACATGGGCAACGAGTTGTCGGGTGGCGAGCAGCAAATGCTCGCCATCGGCCGCGCGCTGATGACCAATCCGAAAGTGCTGATCCTCGACGAGGCGACCGAAGGTCTCGCGCCGAAAATCCGCACCGAGATCTGGAATTGCCTGACCCTGCTCAAGCAGGAAGGCCAGGCGATCCTGGTCGTCGACAAGCACATTAATGCGTTGATGAAGATCGCCGACCGCCATGTCGTGATCGAAAAAGGCCATGTCGTCTGGACCGGCACCTCGCAGGCGCTGAGCGACGACGCCACCGTGCGGCAGCGCTATTTGCAGGTTTGATCCGCCACTTGTCAGCACAAAATCGGCAAGGATCGGCGGCCCGGCAAAACGCATCTCAGCCGATGTTTCTCCGCATTTGATGCCTATATAAAGCCCTTCAGACCGCGACGGCGGGCCGTTGACATGGCGCGCCCACGTCCGCCACCTACGCGGCAGGAAGGGATTGGAATGTCTTTGTTCGACCGCGCCGGAACCGGGCTTTCGGATTGGCTCGCCAGCGCGCCCGATGTGACTGAACTGGTCAAAGGCTCAACCGTCTCGCTGGCGGTCACCGGCCTCTCGCGCGCCGGCAAGACCGTGTTCATCACCAGCCTGGTGCATAATCTCCTGAGCGCGCTGCATCAGCCGCATCGCATGCCGCTGCTTAGAGTGGTCGGTGACGGGCGGCTGGTGGCGGCAAGACTGGCAGCGCGCCTGCCCGACGGCACAACCAGCCGGCTGCCGCGCTTTCCCTATGAGCAGAACATCGAGCACATGGCGGAGACCCCGGCCAATTGGCCGGCGCGCACCACCGACATCAGCGAAATCGAGATCGACATCCGCTTCGTCCCGGCCGGCGCACTCGGCTTCCTGCTGGGCCAGATCGGCAGTGGCGTCGCGACGTTGAAACTCAAGATCATCGACTACCCCGGCGAATGGCTGCTCGACCTGCCGCTGCTGACGCAAAGCTATGCCGACTGGTCGCGCGCTACGTTGCAGCATTGCCGGCGTGGCTTGCGCGCCGAAACCGCTCGCGACTTTCTTAGCTTTCTCGCCGACCATCCACACGACACAGCCGACAGCGGCGACGACGCCAAGAAAGCACATGAGCTTTACGCCGCACATCTGCGGGCGGCGCGCGACCAGCATGGCTTGAGCTTTCTGCAACCGGGCCGCTTTCTCGACCCCGGCCCGCTCGCCGACAATCCGACGTTATGGTTCGCGCCGCTCGATCTGCCCGACGGCCAACACAGCGCCCGCCCCGGCACGCTGGCGGCGCTGATGGAGCAGCGCTTTGAAGCCTACAAGGCCGACATCGTCACGCCGTTCTATAGGCAATACTTCGGCAGCTTCTCGCGCCAGGTGGTGCTGGTCGACGTGCTCGGCGCCTTGCTGGCCGGCCGTGAGGTGTTCGACGACACAAGACGGGCCATCGACGCCATCCTGGACAGCTTTCGCTACGGCCAGAGCAACATATTGCGCCGGCTGTTGCGCTCGAACCGGATCGAGAAGGTGCTGTTTGCCGCCACCAAGGCCGACCACGTGCCGGAGGTGCAGCGCGATCACCTCGCCGCGTTGTTGCGCAACATGGTGGCGCTGCCGTCGCTCGATGTCACCAGCAGCAATGCCAAGATCGACGTTGCGACTTTGGCGTCGGTGGTTTCGACCGAGGACGATACCGACGTGATTGACGGACATCGGGTTCAGGTCGTGGTCGGCAAGCCGGTCGGCAGCGATACCCGCTCGAAATTTTTTGTCGGCAATGTGCCGGCCAAACCACCGCGGCCGGAAGCCTGGGGCCAGCCCTTTCTCAACATCCCGGTATTCGAGCCGCCGGTGATCGACGTGTCGCCGGTCGACGGCATCGCCCATATCAATCTCGACCTCGCGCTCGATTATCTCATCGGAGATCATTTGCGATGAGCCGACAGGACAAAACCAAAGATACCCTCGCCCCTCGGGTTATGGTGATGGAACCGCAGCCGCCCGAAGGCATTACGACAGCCACGGGGCCGCGCGTCATTGCCACCACCGAAAGCGGGAAGATCGTGCCGGCGCCGGCCGCTGAACTGAGGCCGATTGCCACCGTGACCGGCAAACGGCGCAAGAGCCTGGCCGTGCGCCTGGGGCTGACCGGTTTGACCGTCGCTGTCTGCGGCTGGCTCGGCATCGATCTTTATCTCTGGATCGATGCCGCCTTCGGCTCTAGCCCGATGCTCGGCTATGCCGCCAGCGCGGCGGCAACAATTGGCATCGTCGGCGCCTTGGCGATCATCGTCCATGAAATGCGGACTTATCTCGCCCTGAAGAACGTCGAGGCCAATCAGCAACGCTTCACGACTGGATGGGAAACCATCCGGCCAGCCGACGCGCAACACTGCCATCCGCGACGTCATCGCGTCGATCCCGAAGGACCGCGACAGCAAGGCGGCGATCGAGGCATTCCAGCGCCAGGTGCAGCGCCATCACACGCCGGCGCAGCAACTTGAACTACTCAATCAAACCGTGATGAGGCCGCTCGACCGCCGCGCCGAGGCGATCGTGCGCCGCGGCGCGACCCGCGCCTTCGGCATCACCGCCATCAGCCCGACCGCCATTACCGACGCGCTGTTCTTCGTCGCCACCAGCGTGCGCATGGTGCGCGAAATTGCCGCCTGTTATGGCCACCGGCCCTCGGCTTTGGCTACCGCGCATCTGCTCAAGCGGCTGGTCTTCGAAGCCGGCAAACTTGGCGCCGTCGATTTCGCCGGCGCGACGCTGACCCAGCATATCGGCGGCGCGCTCGCCGAGCGGCTGGCGACCAGCGCGGCGGAATCGGTTTATGCTGGCCAACGCATGGCGCGGCTCGGCTTGGTGACCATGGGCCTGTGCCGGCCGATCCCCTACCGGCCCAAAGAGCTGCCGGGGATCTTGTCAGCCTTGATCGGCAATCTGTTCGCGAAGCCGGCGCAAGAACGCCGCACCGACAAGCCAGGCGCGGACGCCAATTAGAGGCGCTCTAAATACAGTCAGCCGCAAGAATAAGAGCCGCCGGTCGGTTATACCCAAGGCGTCGTCGGCAGCCTTGTCCCCGGTTGCGCGCGCCGTCGAAATGGCGTCAAACCTGTCCTACGGCACCGGACCATCGGCGAGCGGACTTCGCGCATGCAGCAGGAAAAAGAACAGGTCGCGCTGACGTCGATCGCGGCCTCGGCCGCGATGACGGTCGCCAAGGGCCTGGTCGGCCTGTCGACCGGCTCGCTGGCGATCCTGTCGGAAGCCGGCCATTCGCTGATCGATCTCGGCGCCACCATCATGACCTATGCCGCGGTGCGCATTTCCGGCAAACCGGCCGATGACGAACATCACTATGGCCACGGCAAGGTCGAAAGCGTGTCAGCGCTCGGCGAAACCGCGCTGCTGTTTCTGCTATCCGGCATCGTGATCTGGGAAGCGGTCAAGCGCCTGATCGAACATGAATCGCACGCGGTGATCGCGACCTATTGGGCCTTCGGCGTGATGGCAGCTTCCGTCATCATCGACTTTTATCGGGCGCGCGCTCTGTCACGCGTCGCCAAAGCGACACATAGCCAGGCGCTCGAGGCCGACGCGCTGCATTTCTCGTCCGACCTTTGGGCCTCGCTCGCCGTGCTGGCCGGTCTGGTCGGCGTGCGCTTTGGATTCTGGTGGGCGGATTCCGCCGCCGCCTTGCTGGTCGCAGGTCTGGTTTGCGTCGCCGGCTGGCGGCTCGGCCGGCGCACCATCGACACGCTGACCGACACCGCGCCGGCGGGCGCAGCCGCGAACATTACCGAGGTGGCTGAGAACGTCGCCGGCGTGGTCGCGGTCGAACGCGTGCGCGCTCGCGCCGTCGGCGACACCACCTTCATCGATCTGACCGTCGCGGTGAACCGAACCTTGCCGCTTGATCGCGTCACCGCGATCAAACTCGCGGTCGCCGACGCCTTGCGCGACAAGATCCCCGGTGCCGAACCGATCGTCACCACCGATCCGATCGCGCTCGACAATGAAACGGTCCTCGACCGCGTGATGGTGATCGCGCGCAACCGGGCGCTCGCCGTCCATCACGTCACCGTCCACAACATCCAGGACCGGCTGGCGGTCGCGCTCGATCTCGAGGTCGACGGCAAATTATCATTAGAGACGGCACACGAACTGGCCGACGGTCTGGAAGACGCCATCGCCGCCGAACTCGGCCCCGGCGTCGAAGTCGAAACCCATATCGAGCCGCTGCAGCCGGCCGATGCTTCGGGCCGGGAGGCGCCGCCCGAGCGGGTGTTCGCGGTGGTGACCGCGCTCGCCGAGTTGGCGGTGCAGGACCGCGCCCTGCGCAACATCCACGACGTGCGCGTGCGCGAAACCGACGACGGCGAGATCGTCAACTTCCATTGCCACGTCGATCCGGACATGACCGTGCAGACCGTGCATGAAAAAGTCGATGCGCTCGAACGCGCGCTCAAGGAACACTCATCGATGATCAAACGCGTCATCGGCCACGCCGAGCCGATGCGCTAATCACCTACCCGTCACGCCTTCCATTTCATCGCCGGACATCTTAGATCAAATCCATGCGCACAGACATCGCCCCCCAGATCCGCCTGAAAGATTATCGCCAGCCCGACTGGCTGGTCGAAACGGTCAATCTCGACGTCACATTGCATCCGACCCAAGCCAAAGTGCGGGCGACGCTGAGCCTCAAGCCCAATCCGCAGGCGCCCGCGGCGCCGCTGGTGCTGGATGGCGACGGGCTGACGCTGACGGGGCTCAAGCTCAATGGCGTGGACCTTTCGGCCGACAGCTACATCGCCGCGCCCGACAAGCTGACCATTCCGCAGCCGCCGAACGGCCCGTTCACGCTCGAGATCGAAACGCTGGTCGATCCGACCGCCAATACCCAATTGTCCGGGCTGTACCGGTCGAGCGGCACGTTCTGCACCCAGTGCGAGGCCGAAGGCTTTCGCCGCATCACCTATTTTCCGGACCGCCCCGATGTCATGGCGATCTACACCACCCGCATCGAAGCCGAGAAGGCGCAAGCGCCGGTGCTGCTGGCCAATGGCAACCTGATCGAGTTGGGCGACCTGCCGAATGGCCGGCATTTCGCGGTCTGGCACGACCCGCACCCGAAGCCGTCATATCTGTTCGCGCTGGTCGGCGGCAATCTGGCCTGCGTCGAAGACCACTTCGTCACCATGTCGGGCCGCAAGGTCACGCTGCGCATTTATGTCGAGCCCGGCAAGGAAGGCCGTTGCGGCTACGCCATGGACTCGCTCAAGCGCTCGATGCGCTGGGACGAGACCACGTTCGGCCGCGAATACGACCTCGATATTTTCATGATCGTCGCCGTGTCCGACTTCAACATGGGCGCGATGGAGAACAAGGGCCTCAACGTCTTCAACGACAAATACGTGCTGGCGAACGGCGAGACCGCCACTGACGGCGACTTTGCCGGCATCGAGACGGTGATCTCGCACGAATATTTCCACAACTGGACCGGCAACCGCATCACCTGCCGCGACTGGTTTCAGCTCTGCCTGAAGGAAGGCCTGACCGTGTTCCGCGATCAGGAATTCTCCAGCGACATGCGCTCGCGCCCGGTCAAGCGCATCGCCAGCGTGCGCACGCTTCGCGCCACGCAGTTCGTCGAGGACTCAGGCCCGCTGGCGCATCCGGTGCGGCCCGAGGCCTACAAAGAGATCAACAACTTCTACACCACCACCATCTACGAAAAGGGCGCGGAAGTGGTGCGCATGGTGCACACGCTGCTCGGGCCAGACAAATTCCGCGCCGGCATGGATCTCTATTTCGAGCGCCACGATGGCGAAGCCGCCACCATCGAACAGTTCATCCAGTGTTTCGCCGATGTCGACGAGCGCGACATGACCCAATTCATGCGCTGGTACAGCCAGGCCGGAACGCCGGAAGTGACGGTCAACGGCACCTTCGATGCCGCCGCCAAGACTTACACCCTCACCTGCCAGCAAGTCGTGCCGCCGACGCCGAACCAGCCGACCAAATTGCCGATGGTGATCCCGCTGGTCACCGGCCTGGTCGGCCAGGACGGCCAGGATCTGCCGTTGACACTGGCCGGTGGCGCGGCGGTCGAACGCGGCGTGCTGGTTTTGAACGAGGCCGAACAGACTTTCGTGTTCACCGGCATCACGCAACGCCCGGTGCTGTCGATCAATCGTGGCTTCTCGGCCCCGATCAAACTTGTCACCGACCTCAATGGCGCCGACCTCGCTTATCTCGCCGCCCACGACAGCGATCCGTTCAACCGCTGGCAGGCTCTGCAGACCACCGCGATGCGGCTGCTGATCGACAATGTCGCCCGCCTGCGCGCCGGCAAAACGCCGGTGACCGACGACAGCCTGATCGCGGCAATGGCCGCCATTCTTAACGACGCCCAGCTCGAACCGGCCTTCGTCGCGCTGGCGCTGACGCCGCCCGGCGAAGGCGACGTCGCCCGCGAAATCGGCGCCGACATCGATCCGGATGCGATCTACCGCGCCCGCGCCGCCTTGCGCGCCGATATCGGCACGAAGCTCGGCGACGCGCTCAGCAAGGTTTATGACCGCATGGCGGTCGCCGGCCCCTATTCGCCCGACGCCGAGGCTGCCGGCCGACGCGCCTTGCGCAATGTCGCGCTCGACCTGTTGGCGGCGAGTGAAACCGCGCCGGCGATCGCGCGCGCCGCCGCGCAATATGACCAGGCCGACAACATGACCGACCGCTTGGCCGCGCTCGCGACCTTGTCGCAGCATGACGTGCCGGAACGCGCGCGGACTTTGGCCGATTTCTACCAGCGCTATGCCGCCAACGCGCTGGTGATCGACAAATGGTTCTCGTTGCAGGCGACGATCCGCGCAGGCCGACACGCTCGACCATGTGCGCGCGCTCACGGGCCACACGGCGTTTTCGTTCGCCAATCCGAACCGGGTGCGCGCGCTGATCGGCGCTTTCGCGCAGGCCAATCCGACCCAGTTCAACCGCGCCGACGGCCAAGGCTACGACTTCATCGCCGACACCATCCTGGCGCTCGACCCAAAAAACCCGCAACTGGCCGCGCGCATGGCGACCGCGTTCCGCACTTGGCGCACGCTCGAGCCGGGCCGGCGCGCAATGGCCGAAGCCGCGTTGCGGCGCATCAAGGGCACCGCCAAGCTGTCGCGCGATCTGGCCGACATCGTCGAACGCGCACTCGGCTAAACCAGCTTAATATACCAGCGCACCGAACGCTGGCGCTGCCTTTGCCGCCATCCGCTTACCTATTGATCCAACTCTATTTTTGGTGGGTAACGAATTTTAAATAATTGACTCTTCGGACTCTCGACAAATCAGCCCCCATCGATTCCAATCGACTTACTGATTCGGACGGGGCGGAATACTTCCGGTTCAGCCGTGGCAGGGGAATTTCCAAACGGAGGCCTTCATGGCGCGCGCCGATGCGGCGAGTGCGTCTGCACAGAGCGATTCGATCAAGGGCCTCGCGCAATCGATCGCCAACCCGGCGTATCGGCGGCTGCTCACGGCGGAGCCCTTGCTACGTCGCGCAGTGCCGGTGCTGATCATAGCCTTCCTGGTCACCATCTGCGTCGGCGCGCTGGTGCAGGTGCTCGACCAGCGCCGCAAGACCCTCACCACCGCCACGGTGTCGCTCGATGCCGCCGCCGATGTCGCCGCCGGGCGTTTGCAGCGGGCGCTCACCAAATCCAGCGACGCGGTCGAGCGGCCGCAAGAACTGCTCGCCAAGCCTTGCCGTCCTGGGCGACCGACGCCGGCCGGCGCTTTTTCCTGACCAATGAGCGCGGCCAGATCACCGCGGCGATCCCGCTCACCGCCGCCACCATCGGCCGCCGCTGATCGATTTGCTCGGGCCGACGCAGGCGCTCACCACCTTCGGCGCCAATGCCGGGGTCATGGAAATCACCCTGCCCGACGACAGCCGCGCGCTGGCGACCGTGCGCTCCTTGAAAGCGCCCTTCGGCCAGATCGCCGTCGTGCAAGCCCGCGAGGCCGCGCTCGGCACCTGGCGTTCGCTCACGACACTCACCATCACGCTTTCGGCCACCACCGGCTTCGTCGTGCTGATCTTGGGCTTCGCCTTTCATTGGCAGGCGACACGCGCGCGCGAGGCCGACATGATCTATGAGACGGTCCGCACCCGCATCGACACCGCGCTCAACCGCGGCCGCTGCGGCCTGTGGGACTGGGATCTGGCGCGCGGCCGCATCTTCTGGTCGCAATCGATGTTCGACATTCTCGGCCTCAAGGCCAAGGACGATCTGCTGTCGTTCGGCGACGTCAGCACGCTGGTGCATCCCGACGACGTCCAGCTTTACGAGCTGGCCACCGACCTCGCCGAAGCGCGCACCTCCACCATCGATCACGCCTTCCGCATGCGCCACGCCAGCGGCCACTGGGTCTGGCTGCGGGCGCGCTGCGAACTGGTGCGCCAGGCCGGCGATCCCGGCCTGCATCTGATCGGCATCGCGGTCGACGTCACCGAGCAGAAAAGCCTGGTCGAAAAGACCGTCGCCGCCGATATGCGGCTGCGCGACGCCATCGAGACCATCCCGGAAGCCTTCGTGCTGTGGGACGCCGACAACCGACTGGTCCTGTGCAATTCGAATTTCCAGCAACTGCATCAATTGCCGAAGGAGGCGATCGCGGTCGGCGCGTCCTACGAAGCGGTGGTGGCGGCCGGCTCAAAGCCGCTGGTGCGCAACAAGGTCGTCACCGGCGGCCCGAATGTGCCCGGCGCGCAAACCTTCGAAGCCCAGCTTGAAGACGGCCGCTGGCTGCACATCAGCGAACGCCGCACCAAGGACGGCGGCTATGTCTCGGTCGGCACCGACATCACCGCGCTCAAGACGCATGAAGAAAGGCTGGTCGACAGCGAAAAGCGGCTGATGGCGACCGTCTCCGACCTGCGCGCCTCGCAGCAACGCAGCGCGGAACTGGCCGAAAAATACGCCGCCGAAAAAACCCGCGCCGAGGAAGCCAACCAGGCCAAATCGAAATTCCTCGCCAATATGAGCCACGAACTGCGCACGCCGCTCAACGCCATCATCGGTTTTTCCGAGATCATGGAAAGCGGCATGTTCGGCCCGCTCGGCGCCGAAAAATATCAGGAATATTGCAGCGACATCCACGGCAGCGGGCAATATCTGCTCGACGTCATCAACGACATTCTCGACATGTCGAAGATCGAGGCCGGCCGCATCCGGCTCGACTTCGAGGACCTGCGACTCGATCCGCTGCTGGCCGAATCAATGCGCGTCGTCGCCGCCCGCGCCGACGACAAGAAGCTCACGCTCAATGCCCGCATTTCGCCCGACCTGCATCTGCGCGCCGACCGCCGTGCGCTCAAGCAGATCGCGCTCAATCTGTTGTCGAACGCGGTCAAGTTCACGCCATCCGGCGGCCGCATCAGCGTGCGCGGGCGCGAGCACCGACGACTGCGTCGTGCTGGCCGATCGCCGACAGCGGCATCGGCATCGCCAAGGACGCGCTCGACCAAACTCGGCCGGCCGTTCGAGCAGGTCGAAAGCCAGCTCACCAAGAGCCATCAGGGCTCCGGCCTCGGCCTTGCAATCGCCAAGTCACTGGTCGAACTGCATGGCGGCCGCATGCGCATCCGCTCGACGCTCGGCAGAGGCACGCTGGTCGTCGTGCGGCTGCCGCTGATGCCGCAATGCCCGCTGCCGAAGGAAGAAGCGGCGTAAGCCGCTTTTCTGTCAGGCGCTAAGGCGCCTTGTCCTACGGCGCCTTCCCCAAAATCCGCACAAAACTCGCCCGCACCTTGGTCTTGCGTCTCGACCAGCGTCGCGTTGAGCGTGGCGAAGTCCGGCACGTCGGCGGCGCGCGCCAATAGCCGCAACAGGCCGGCGCCCGCGGTCTTGGCATCGAACGGACCCGCCAGACACAGCCGCAGGATCTGCGTGAGGTCGTGATAAAGCTGCGCCGCCGGCCGCAGCACCTCGGCGTCCTCGACCGACACCAGCTTCAACTGCCGCGCCTTGTCGAGCACGCGCGCGGTCGAGGTGTCGAGAATGTCGGGCTGCGCGTGCGCATGCGCGAGTTGCAGATATTGCGCGATGAATTCGAGATCGACCAGCCCGCCGGCGGCATATTTGAGGTCCCACGGATTGCCGTCGCCTTTTTCCTTGGCGATCGCGCCGCGCATTTCGACCACGTCGCCGGCAATCTGCGCCGGCGTCGCGCGGCTGGCGCAGAATGTCGTGAATGACGCTCGCGACACGCGCGCCGAATTCCGGCGACGCCGACACCACGCGCGCGCGCGTCAGCGCCATGTGCTCCCAGGTCCAGGCCTCGTTCTCCTGATAGCTGGTGAAGCTGCCGATCTGCGTCGCCAGCGGCCCCGCCTGCCCAGACGGCCGCAGCCGCATATCGACTTCATAAAGCGCGCCGTAATTGGTTTGCGCGGTCAGCGCATTGATCAGCCGCTGCGTCAGCCGGGCGAAATATTGCGCGCCATAAAGTTTGCGCTTGCCGCTCAATTCCGGGTGCTCGGCATCGAATTCATAGATCAGGATCAAATCGAGGTCAGAGGTCGCGGTCATCTCGCGGCCGCCGAGCTTGCCCATCGCCAGCACCGCGGTCTCGCCGTTGCGCATGTCGCCATAAGTCAGCGCGAAATTTTCCGACACCGCGCGGTGCACCGCGCGGATGACGGCGTCGGCCAGCCGCGCAAAGGCTTCGCCGGCCAGCCGCGCCGTCAGCGTGCCGGACAGAATGCGCACGCCGATCAGGAACATATATTCCAGCCCGAACATGCGGATACGTTCGAGCAGGTCTTCGTCGTAGCGCGATTGCGCCAGCGCCGCGTCGAGCCGGCGCTGCAATTCCGTCGTCGTCCGGCAAGACGCCGAAGAAGCTCGGATCGACCAGCGCATCCATCACCTGCGGATGGCGCGCCAGCGTATCGGCGAGCCGCGGCGCGGTGCCGAGCACCAGCGTGATCAAGCGCGATCAGATCGGGCTTTTGCCGCAGCAGCGACAACAGCCGCGCCGCGCCATGCAAGTTGCCGAGGAAATGATCGAACAGAACCAGCGTCGCGCCCGGATTATCGGTGCGGCCGATATGTTCGAGCAGCACCGGCAACAGCGCGATGAGATGGCCGCGCGCCACCTCGCCTTTTAGCGTGCGATGCTCGCCTTTGAGCCAATGGCGCACGATACTGGAGGTCTCCAGCGGCGACTTGAAGCCGAGCGCCGACAGCCTGTCGAGCGTCTTGGGTCGTCGGCCTCGGCAGGAAAGGAAAGACTTGGGCCTTCGGCATCCGGCGCTCTTCTCGAACAGCCGGGCGTAATGGTTCTGCACCTTTTCGAAATGCTCGACCAGAACCTCGGCGAAGGCATCGCGGTCGGCGAAGCCGAGAAAGCGCGCGAAGCGCTCCATATCCGCGCGCGAACTCGTCGGCAGCACTTGCGTCTGCTCGTCATTGACCATTTGCAGGCGGTGCTCGACCGTGCGCAGGAAGCAATATGCCGCCTTCATGTCGTCGCGCGCGGCGCTCGTCGATCCAGCGATCCTCGCACAAGCTGGTCGAGCGTGTCGAGCGTATCGCGGCCCGCGCAAATGCGGATTGCGGCCGCCGGCGATCAATTGCTGGGTCTGCGCGAAGAATTCGATCTCGCGAATGCCGCCGCGCCCGAGCTTGATGTTATGGCCTTCGACCGCGATTTCGCCATGGCCGCGAAAGGCGTTGATCTGCCGCTTCATGGCATGCACGTCGGCGACCGAGGCAAAGTCGAGATATTTGCGCCAGACGAAGGGCGCAAGTTCGGTGAGGATCGCTTCGCCCGCCGCGATATCGCCGGCGCAAGGCCGGCCCTTGATCAGCATCGCGCGTTCCCAGTTCTGCCCGGAGCTCTCGTAATAGATCGAGCGCCGCTGGCGTCGAGATCGCGATGCCGGTGGAGGCCGGATCGGGCCGCAGCCGCAGATCGGTGCGGAACACATAGCCGTCGCCGGTGTGCTCCTGCAGAAAGCTTCACCACCGCTGCGTGATGCGCACGAAAGTCGGCGCCGCTTCCGCGTCTTTCGGCAGCGGCGCGATGTCGGGATCGAAGAACACAATGAGATCGATGTCGCTCGAATAATTGAGTTCAAAGGCGCCCATCTTGCCCATGGCCAGCACGATGTAGCCGCTGTCGATCTGCGGCTCGGCTCTTGTCTTTCGGATTGCAGACGGCCGGCGCGCGCGGCTTCCGACAAGCGCAAAGCGCACGGCCGCATCGACCGCCGTATCGGCCAGTCGGTGAGTGCGCGCGTCGCCCGCATCACCGGCCAGACGCCGCCGATATCGGCAAGCGCGATCAGAAGCGCTGCTTCCGCCTTCATGCGGCGCAAGATCCGCATGGCGTCGTCGATGTCGGTGGCTTCGGCGGCGGCGCGGCCGCTGGTCGCCAACAGATTGGCGAGATGGCTTTCCGGCTCCGCCGTCATCAGCGCAAGCAGGCGCGTGGCATCGCGGCTCGCCAGTTCCCACAGGAAACGGCGAGCTTTCGGACAGACTTTCAAGCAACGATTTGACGGTCGGGATGGGCGGCCAGCAGCGCCCGGACTTTTTCAGCGTCGGCCGGCGGCAACGTCGTAAGCCATCGGCGACACGCGCCTGCGCCACGCCGGATCGACGCGACACGCGCGCCGTTACGATGCGCGCGGCCAGAGTCACGCCATCAGACGGCTTAACGGCGGCGGTGTTCGATGGCGGCCTCGGCTCCGTCGCTCGCTGTTTTGTCGGACGGCCTCATCCCACCAATCTGTACCGGGCCTCCGCGTGGCAAGGCAATGATGCTCTTCAAGCCCGGCTCATTATCCGCAAGCGTCAATTCGCCGCCATGCAGCCGCGCCACCGCCGCGGCCAGGCTCAGGCCCAGCCCGGAGCCCGGCTGCGAGCGGCTTTGCTCCAGCCGCACGAAGCGCTCGAGCACGCGCGAGCGGTCGCCTTCCGGAATGCCCGGCCCGTTGTCGGCGACCGTCAGCAACACGCGCTCGCCATCATCGCTGGCCTGCACGACGATCTCAGCCGGCGCGCCGTTGCCGGTCTTTTCGCGCGGCTCGGCATATTTGATCGCATTGTCGACCAGATTGGCGAGCGCCTGGCTGACCAGTTCGCGGTTGCCTTTCACCGGCGCCGCGGTGTCGGCTTCGACCTTGAGCGCAATGCCCTTTTCCTCGGCCACCGGCTCGTACAATTCGCCGATGTCGTGGGCGATTTCGGCGGCGTCGAATTCGACCATGTCGTCGCGCGCCTGGCCGGATTCGGCGCGCGCGATCATCAACAGCGCATTGAAGGTGCGGATCAGCCCGTCCGATTCCTCGATCGTGCCTTCGAGCGCGCGCGATATTCGCCGTCGCTCTTGGCGCTGCGCAGCGCCTCTTCGCTGCGATTGCGCAGCCGCGTCAGCGGCGTCTTGAGATCGTGCGCGATATTGTCGGAGACTTCCTTCAGGCCATGCATCAGAGCCTCGATGCGCTCGAGCATGAGATTGAGATTTTCGGCCAGACGGTCGAGTTCGTCGCCGGTGCCGTCGACCGGCAACCGCTCGCCGAGATCGCCGGCCATGATGGTCTTGCTGGTTTCGGTCATGGCATCGACGCGGCGCAACACGCGGCGGGTCACGAACAAACCGCCGGCGAGACCGAGCACAATCACGATGGCGACCGACCAGCGTCCGGCCGCCAGCACGATGTGATAAAGCCGTTCGCGCTCGTCGAGGTCGCGGCCGACCAGCATGCGAAAGCCGCCGGGCAGTTGGAACACGCGCACCAGCGCATGATGCTCGGGATGGTTGCCGAACCCTCCGCCTCGTCGAGCCGCCGGTATTGCGTCTCCTCCCAGCCGGTACTCTCGAGAATGCCGGGCGGCAGCGCGGTGACGTTGCCGGCGAGCGCGTCGCCGTCGAAGGTGGTGACAAGATAGAGGCTTGAGCCCGGGCGGCGCGCGCGCGCGTCGATCACCAGCACCAGGCGCCGGATGCCGCCCTGCCGGTATTGCTCGGACAGGCCGGTGATTTCGGCATTGACGGTGTCGGTGATCTGTTCGGTGATCAGGCGGCGGGTATTGAGCGCAAAATAGCCGAGCAAAAACGCCGCAAACAGCGCGAACACGGTCAGATAGACCAGCGTCAGCTTGAACGTGGTGGTGCGAAAAAGTTTACCGAGCGCCGTCACGTATCATGTACCCCGCGCCGCGAATGGTGTGCAGAAGCGGCTGGGAGAAACCTTTATCGATTTTCGAGCGCAAACGCGAGATATGAACGTCAATAACGTTGGTTTGCGGGTCGAAATGATAGTCCCACACGTTTTCCAACAGCATGGTGCGGGTCACCACCTGCCCCGCATGCTTCATCAGATATTCCAGCAGGCGGAATTCGCGCGGCTGCAGCGTGATCTCCTCCTCGCCGCGGCGCACCACATGCGACAAGCCGGTCGAGCTGGAGATCGCCGACGCACAGTTCGGTCTCCTCGTTGCGGCCGCCGCGGCGGCGCGCCAGCACCTCGACCCGCGCCAGCAGTTCGGAGAATGAATAGGGTTTCGGCAGATAGTCGTCGCCGCCGGCGCGCAGGCCTTTGACCCGGTCGTCGACCTGGCCGAGCGCCGACAGGATCAGCGCCGGCGTCTCGATGCCCTTGTCGCGCAGCGCGATAATCACGGACAGCCCGTCGAGCTTGGGCAACATGCGATCGACGATCAGCACGTCATATTGGCCGTCGAGCGCCAGCGCGAGACCGTCTTCGCCGTCGGTCGCGGCGTCGGCGATATGGCCGACCTCGCGGAACGCCTTGACCAGATAGTCGGCCGCGTCGCGGTCGTCTTCGATGATCAGAAGGCGCATGGTGACCCGATCCGGTTGCGCGTCGGCGTCCGGCCGATCGCTCGTTGCCCGTAAATATCAGCATAAGAAGGCATCGGTTACACCATTTTCAAGCGATTCGGCGGCACGTGGTCAAACCGCCTCTAATCTCCGATTTTGCCCCTCGTGATCTGCGATTCTGGCGTGGGCGCGCATGGTTGCCGACGCGTTCGGTGCCGAGCACCTTTTCGTACGCGAGGGGGTGGCGGGCTTGACCCGCCACCCCCTCAACGACTCCACCCCAGCGGGGGCGACGGTTGCCAGGGTGAAGTTCAGTTCGCCAGACACGCGGCTCTCCGCGGCCGTCTGGCGGAAGAAGCCGGGACGGGCATGAAGCCCGTCCCGTTGAGGTTGCACCGCCAGCGGGGGCGACGGTTGCCAGTGGCACATCCTCAAACTCTTGTTCAACGCCACATGATCGTTTCCGAAAACCGGCTCGATCAGGCGGCGGCCTCAACCATTCGCGACCGGCAGTGCGACGAAGCGGGTATTCTCGCCCTTCTTCACCCGCAGCAGCACGGTACGCTTGCCGTCCTTCTTGACGCTGGCGATCGCCTTGCGGACATCGCTCGGCGTCGACACCGACTTGCCGGCGACTTCAAGAATCACATCGCCAGTGGCAAAGCCGTGTTCGGCGGCGCTGCCCGACGAGTCGACGCCGGTGACAACCACGCCTTTGTCACCTGCGCCCGCGACCTTCGAGGCCGGCGCCAACGTCAAGCCAAACTTGCTGAAGTCGATGCCATTGTCGTCCTCGCTCGAGGACGCATCCGCCTCCTTGGTTTTCGGCATTTCACCCAGCTTGAGCGAAATGGTTTTCTCCGAACCCTTGTGCACGATCGACAGCTTGACGGTTTCCTTCGGAGCCAGCGCGCCGATCTTCTTGGCGAGATCGCGGGCGTCCTTCACTTCCTTGCCGTTGACGGCGGTGATGACGTCACCAGCCACGATGCCGGCCTTGACCGCCGGGCTGCCGGCTTGCGGCTGGGCAACCAGCGCGCCCTGCGCCTTCTTGAGGCCGAGGCTGTCGGCGATGTCCTGCGTCACCGGTTGGATCTGAACGCCGATCCAGCCGCGCGTCACCGAACCGTGAGCCTTGAGCTGCGCGATCACGCTCTTGACGGTATCGGCAGGGATATCGAAAGCGATACCGACCGAACCACCCGACGGCGAATAGATCGCGGTGTTGACGCCGATGACGTTGCCTTCGGTGTCGAAGGTCGGGCCACCGGAGTTGCCTTTGTTCACCGGCGCATCGATCTGAATGAAATCGTCATAAGCGCTGGCGCCGATGTCACGGCCGCGCGCCGACACGATACCGGCGGTCACGGTGCCGCCGAGGCCGAATGGATTGCCGACCGCGATCACCCAGTCACCGATGCGCGGCGGCTGGTCGGCCAGCTTGACATAGGGGAAGTCGCCGCCGTCGACCTTGATCAGCGCCAAGTCGGTGCGCGGATCGGTACCGATCACCTTGGCCTTGTGAACCTTGCCGTCGTCAGTGGTGACTTCGACGCTCTCGGCTTTCTCGACGACGTGGTTATTGGTGACGGCATAGCCATCGGGCGAAATGAAGAAGCCGGAACCCTGCCCGAGGATGACGTTATGGCCGTGGCGGCGCGGCATTCCGTCTTGGCCATCGGGCATGCCGAAGCGGCGAAAGAACTCGCGCAGGCCCGGCGGCACATTATTGAGATCGCCACCGGCCAGACCGGTGGTCTGCGGACCACCGTCGACCTTGACGCGGACCGACATCACCGCCGGTTTGACCTTGGCGACGATGTCGGCAAAGCCGATCGGCGCCGGCAATTTCTTCGCCTGCTCAGTCAGGTTCTGCGCCTGCGCCGCCGGATAACCGCCGCGCCAGTTCAGGCCGGGGGCGATCACCAGGGCAGCGGCGCCGAGGCCGACAATCGTGGTCGCGAGCAAAACGACGCGGCGCGCCGACAGGACACGCCGCTTGGTAGAGGTTGGCGGGGGAGTCTGGGGAGCGTGCGGGGCGCTCTGGTTCATCGGAAAAGCTCCATCTCAATTCGGGTGGCGGAATGATCAACGCCGTTTCGAATATCAAGATGGAGGGACGAGCCTTACAGCGTCCTGTCGGGGGGATTAAACTTCGGTAAGGTGAGAAAAAGCAGGCTCTTTGACTTCAATAAACAATTCAGGATTTGGTCGGCGCGGACTCGACCAGATCGTCGATTCGACGTTGTTCGTCGGCGCTTAGCGCGACCGCCTCCAGCACCACCGCCTTGCGGCGACGCGCCATCACGAACAGCGCGCCGATCCCGATCAGCAGCACTACCGGTGTCAGCCCCCACAACAACAGCGTTTCGGTCTCCAAGGGCGGCTTGAGCAGGACGAAAGCGCCGTAGCGCGCGACCAGAAAATCCAGCACCTGCTTGTCGGTGTCGCCCTTCACCAACCGTTCGCGCACCAACAAGCGGAGATCCTTGGCCAGCGGCGCTTCCGAATCGTCGATCGACTGATTCTGGCAAACCATGCAGCGCAGTTCCTGCGACAGCACACGCGCGCGCGCTTCCAGCACCGGGTCTTTCAGCATTTCATCCGGCGAAACCGCGTAGGCCACGTCGGGCGTCATGCCCGGCATCAAGCCCGGCACCAGCAAAGTGGCGAGCAACGCGATCCGTGTCAGACACCGTGGAAAGCCGCGCATCGCCCTACTCCGCCGGCTGCAATGTCGGCTTGGCCTGCTTGGCCGCCGGTTTGGGCGCGCCGACCCGCAAGCGCCGGTCGGACAGCGACAACGCGCCGCCAAACGCCATCACGAGCGCGCCAAGCCAGATCAGCAGCACCAGCGGCTTGAAATAAGCCCGGATCGCGATCGAACCGTCGGCGTGAATATCGCCGAGCGATAGATAGAGCTGGCTGACACCGCGCGTCATCAGCGCCGCTTCGGTGGTCATGCTGGGGCGCGAGGTGAAATTACGCTTGGCCGGCTCCATCACGCCAATCACGGTGCCGCCGCTACGGACCGTGAATTTCGCCGCCGTGGCGCGGAAGTTCGAGCCGGACTGCTGCGACCATGCCGTCGAATGTCAAATCGTAGCCGGCCAGCGACACGACTTGGTGTGGCTTGACCTCGACAATGCGCTCGCTGCCCCAGGTGCTGGCCGAAACAATGCCGAGCAGCGTCAACGCCATGCCGAAATGCGCGATCGCCGTGCCCCAGACCGAACGCGGCAGGCCGGCCGCGCGCGACCCGACCCTCGCCAGCGGCATCCGGAACAAACCGGTGCGCTCGACCAGCTCGATGAACGACCCCAGCGCCACATAAAAGGCCAGGCCAACTCCGAACGGCGCCCGAATCGAGCCCGCGCCCATCGCCGCAAAGGTCAGCGCGATTCCGACAAGCCCGATGCCGAAGGCCGCCATCAGCCGTTGCGCCGCGCCCAGGATGTCGCCGCGTTTCCACGCCAGCAGCGGCCCGAACGGCATCGCCAACAGCAAGCGGGATAAACAGCGGCGCGAAAGTCAGGTTAAAAAACGGCGCGCCGACCGAGATCTTCTCGCCGGTCAGCGCTTCCAGCGCCAACGGATAAAGCGTGCCGACGAATACCGTCAGGCAGGCCGTGGTCAGAAACAGATTGTTGAACACCAGCGCGCCTTCGCGCGACACCGGCGCGAACAACCCGCCTTGTTTGAGCATCGGCGCCCGCCAGGCAAACAGAGTCAGCCCGCCGCCGATGAACATCACCAGAATGCCGAGAATGAAAATGCCGCGCCGCGGATCGCTGGCAAATGTATGGACCGAGGTCAGCACCCCCGAGCGCACCAGGAAGGTACCGATCAGCGACAACGAAAACGCCAGGATCGCCAGCAGCAGCGTCCAGATTTTCAGCGCGTTGCGCTTTTCCATCACCACGGCGGAATGCAACAGCGCGGTGCCGGCCAGCCACGGCATCAGCGAGGCATTTTCCACCGGGTCCCAGAACCAGAAACCGCCCCAGCCCAGTTCGTAATAGGCCCAGTACGAGCCCATCGCGATGCCGACGGTCAGGAACATCCAGGCCGCCAGCGTCCACGGCCGCACCCAGCGCGCCCAGGCGGCGTCGATCCGGCCTTCGATCAAGGCGGCGATCGCGAAGGAAAACGCGATCGAGAAGCCGACATAACCGAGATACAAAAGCGGCGGATGAACGGCGAGACCGATGTCCTGCAAAATCGGATTGAGATCGCGGCCCTCGAACGGCGCCTGCGCCAGTCGCCGGAACGGGTTCGAGGTCAGCAGAATGAACAAATAAAACGAACAGGCGATCCAGGACTGCACCGCCAGCACATTGGCTTTCAACGTCGCCGGCAGATTGCTGCCGAAGGCTGCGACCGACGCGCCAAACAGCGACAGAATCAGCACCCACAGCAGCATCGAGCCTTCGTGATTGCCCCAGACGCTGGTGAACTTATACAAGAGCGGCATCATCGAATGCGAATTCTCGAACACGTTGGCGACCGAGAAATCCGACGTGACGTAACATTCAGTCAGCGCCGCAAAGGACAACGCCACGAACGCGAACTGCATCAGCGCGGTCGACTTGGCCAGCCGCATCAGCGCGTCGTCGCGCCGGTAGGCGCCGATCAAGGGAACGATCGCCTGGATCAAACCGAGCCCCAGCGCCAGCACCAATGCATAATGTCCGAGTTCGGGGATCATTGCGGTTTGCCTCCGGAAACAGGTTTGGCGCCAGCGGCCATAGCCTTCATAGCTGCGTCACTCGCACCGGCGCCATTGGCGCCTTCTTTCCAACGCCCACTCTTCTTGAGCGCGTCGACAACTTCCTTCGGCATATAGCGCTCATCATGCTTGGCCAGCACGGTATCGGCGTCAAAGGTGCCATCCGGTTCAAGCTTGCCTTCCGCCACGACGCCCTGCCCTTCGCGGAACAAGTCCGGCACGATGCCTTGGTAGCGCACCGCGATGTCATGATTGCCGTCGGTCACATCGAAGCGAACCTTCAGATCGTCGCCGCGCTTCAAGCTGCCGGTCTTGACCAGACCGCCGATACGAATGCGGGTGCCGGGACCGAGGTGTTTCACGGCGACATCGGTCGGCGAATTAAAGAACACGATGGAATCCTTCAGCGCGCTCAACACCAGCGTCGCCGCGATCGCCAGCACGCCGAGGCTGCCGCCGATCAAAATCAATCGTCGTTGCTTACGTGTCACCCTGCTAATCCCATGCTTTTGATGGTGTCGCCGATCTGGCGCAATTTGTCGGGATCGCTGGCCAACGCCTTCTTGGCGTCGGCGGCGGCGGTTTGCGCCTTGTCACGTTCGCCCAGCACCATATAGGCGCGCAACAGACGCTGCCAACCGGCGAGATCGCTGCCGTCTTCTTTCAACTTACCGGCCAGCCGCGCCACCATGCCGCGGATCATCGCGCCACGGTCCTCTGCGCTCATATTGCCGGCGGCGGCGACATCGGCCGCGCTCGGCCCCGGCATCGCGGCGGCCGGCGCCGGAGCAGCCGGCGGATTGATACCCGCGCCTTCGGCAAAAACCTTCAACTTGTCGGGATCGCCGGCGAGTGCGCGTTGCGCGTCGGCAATCGCCGCCTGCGCCTTGTCGTTTTCGCCGAGCACACGATACGAATTCACCAGCCGCAGCCAGCCCGCAACGTTGGAGCCGTCCTGTTTCATTTTGGCGGCGAGCTGCGCCACCATGCTACGGATCATCGCGCCACGATCGCCGGCGCTCATCTTGCCGGCGGCAGCGACATCGTCCGCACTGGGACCTGGCAAAGCTTGCGCAGGCTTCCCGGCCGCGGATGCCATCGCCGGTGGCGTGCCGCCAACGCGCTTCAGGGCGGCACTGACCATCGGCACCCAGGGCGCGTCGGCCGGCGCATCCTTCAACATGCCGGTCCAGATCGCCGCCGCCTTGTGACGGTCGCCATCCTGTTCGGCGGCAACGCCGATGAAAAACTTCGCCTTGAGATCGTTCGCGTCGAGTTCCAGTGCGCGCTCGAACGCGGCCTTGGCTTTGACCGTGACGATGCCATTGTCGGCCGCCGCCAGCGCCTCGCCGAGATCGGCTTGGCGTTCAGCGGTCTCGCCCGCCAGCTGCAGAATTTTCTGGCGCGCATTCACCGCGTCGGCGAACCGGCCAAGCCGCAGATAGACCGGCGCAATCACTTCATAGCCGCGCGGATCGTTCGGATTGCTGTTCGAGATGCTTTTCGACCTGGGCGATGAGACTTTGGATCGAGCGGTCCTGATGCGCCGCTTCCAGACGCGCCGCCAGCGGCTCACCCGGCAATTGCGGCGACCCGAGCGCCATATAGAGCGCAGTCGCGCCGATCGGCAGCAGCACCAGCCCGGCCAAAGCGGTCAAACGCCGGCGCCACAGCGGTGATCGTCGCGGATTCGGTTGTTTTGGTCTCGACGGCGTCGGCCGCCGCGATCAGCCGACGCGACACTTCGACTTTGGCGGCTTCCGCTTCGGCCTCGCCGATCAGGCCGGCGGCCCGGTCTCGGGCAATTTCGTCCAATTGGTCGCGATAAACCGCCAAGTCGCTGCCGCTGGGCACCGCCCCGCGCCGCCCAAGCGGCCACAGAACGGCGAAAATCGCCGCCGCCGTCATCAGCGCAAACGCGAACCAGAGAGTCATGAGGCGAATGTATCCACTTTAACGGCCGCGAGGACAACAGCCTGGAAGGGGATACATCAGCCGCAATGATGGCGGCAATGAGCAAAATCAAATAGTTCAGCGCGAAAAACCGCCGATTCTAAGCGTTAAGCGGACTTAGACTGGGCTTTGCGCTGTACAGCGGCCGCCGCCTCGCCAGCCTTGGCCAATTGCGCGGCGTAGTCGCGGCCGAATACCGTGCTGCACAGCCGCACGGCGGCATTGAGCTGCGATTGCCGGAAACCGAGCTCCGACGGGGCCGGACTGGCGCAGGGCCTCGAGCAAGCCTTGCGTTCCACTATCAAGATATTGCTGCAGTTCGGCGCAGGTCCGCTGCGTCATCTCGTTGATGGCGAACTCGCTGGCGAAGTTCCGGCAATTGCCGACAAAAGCCACCAAAGCCTCGGTTTCGGCAACCTCTTTCGGGTCGATCATGCTGCCCGGGCTGATATCGCCGGCCGGCCGCGGCCGCAGCAAGCGCCGCACCCGGCCCGGCATCGACTCGATTTCCAGGCGCAGCATATCGGCGATCTGACCGCGCAGCGCCGACAATGACCGCCCCCAGGTACTGTTGACCGGCAGGTCGAGCTCGGTGCGCAAACCGCGCGCGGAATCGTGGATGGTTTTGAGCAACGCGCCGACCGTATCGCCGCGGCCTTTGCGCAAATCCTCGCGCAATTCGTCGACCTGGCGCTCGAGTTCGGCCAGAACAATGGTCACCGACATGCCGAACGGCGTCTCGGCAACGCGGGCGGCGGTGTCACTGCCGGCGGCCCTGACACCGAGGCGGATCAACTGCCACGGCGCCGCCAGCCGGTTCATCACCGTCAGCAGCGTATAAGGGTACAGATCTTCATCGCGATCGCAGGTCTTCTCGATCAGCGCCTTGCATTCATCAAGCTGGCCGCTCGCCAGATTGGGAACCTTGACCGGCAGACGCGAGGCTAGCGTGTCGAGCCCGTCGCGCGCTTTGAGCACAACTTTCAACGCCGCGGCGTCTTCGCCGGGATGCGGCGTACCGATCTGCGCCAGCATGCGGCGGCGCATCTTGCTGTCGGTCGCCGCCACGCGCAAACTCTCGGTCAGCGCCGCCGCGACCCGGTCCTGAAACACGCGGATGAAATATTCCGCCTTGTCCTCGTCGCCGGTCACCAGCGCGGCCGCGACTTTTTCGTCCACTAATTTGGCGTCGTCGGGAAGGATGTCGCGGCGGATCCAGTTCCACAAACATCTCAAGCGAGGAACGCGCGATCCGGCCAGGATGGCGATGTTGCCCCTCGCTGTCGACCAGGAACGGCTCGAGCGGTTTGAAAAACAGGCGGGCGCTGGGATCGACGCGCGGCGGCGCTTCGACGACTGTTCGCGCGCCAAGCGGCGCAATTCCTCCAGCACCAGTTCTGTGCCGGCCAGATCGTCGCCGCGCAGCAGGCTGCGTTCGAACTCGCCGATCAGCAGCTCGCGCGCCTGCGGCGACAACTCGCGCAAGTAGGCCTTCAGACGTTCAATCGTGTCGGCGCCCGCCATCGCCGGCTGTTTCCCGCGTTAGAGACTTAAGCGGGATTGATAACGCGGGGTCCGTTAAGAACGCATTAAGCATGTCGCGGCGATTTACCGCGAAAACGCCTTTTTTCGGCTCGAGCGGGCCCCTGTCAGCTCAGCGGCGTCCAGGTGCCGTCCGGATTGCGGCAGGCGGTGCCGCGCGCGGTCTGCGGCCGGCCATCGATATAGATCGTATGGGTGAAGGACCGGCAATTGTGACCGGATTCCACATAGGCCGGCCCCGGTACGACGGTGCCGTAACGGCCTGAATCGGGGTTTTTCCACGAAACCGGCGCGCCCGATGCGGCCGCTCTCCAGCGCGTCCATCTGGGCGGCATAAGCGCGGCTGCTTGTCCTCATCGTCGAGCGAGGCGCCGATGCGGTTGCCGATCAGGCCGCCGAGCAGGCCGCCGATGCGCCGCGCCGGCCAGCCGGTCGCCGGTGCCGCCGCCCGCGACCGCCGCGCCCAGCAGCGCGCCGGTGCCGGCGCCAAGCAACGTGCCGGTGTTTTCGCGCGGGCCCGGCCCCGAGCCGTCCGGATTGCCGGCGCAAGCGGCCAGCGACAGACCAATGGCGACAAGGGCGGCGAATTTCATGACGGACATTTTAACCCCCGGGAAAATCGGTTCAAAAGACGGACCCGCCGCGCGCGGCGGAACTAATAGTCTATCGAGACGGGACGATTAGGGCAAAAGTCCGGCGGGCGACAAGTCCACAGCAGGTCCGCGGCGAACCATGTGCGAGCCCCTCACCCCGCCGGCAGCACCAATTCGGCCCGCAAGCCGCCGAGCGGCGCGGTGCCAAGCTTGAGTTCGCCGCCATAAAGGTCGGCCAGTTCGACCACGATCGACAAGTCCGAGGCCGGAGCCGGGCTTGGTCTCGTCCAACCTTTTGCCGCGCATCGCCGCCTGCTCGCGCTCGGACGGCGACAGGCCGCGGCCGTCGTCATCGACCAGGATCCGCACCACCGAATCGCCGCGCTCCGGATCGGGCCACTCGCGCATCACATCGATCGTCACGCGCGACGCCGCCCATTTGCAGGCATTGTCGACCAGATTGCCGATCATCTCTTCGAGGTCGGCGCGCTCGCCGCGAAACCGCACCGGTTCACCGGCCCGCACCTCGATGGCGATGCCACGATCGCGATGGATTTTTTCCATGGTGCGCGCCAGCGCGGTGACCACCGGCGCCACCTCGGTCAGCGTGCCGACCACCGTCGCCCGCGCCGCCAGCCGCGCGCGCTCGAGATGGCGCGCGACCTGATCGCGCATGATCGCGGCCTGCTCCTGCACCTTGAGCGCCAGCGGATCGTTGCCGCGCGCCGACGCTTCATTGACGATCACCGACAACGGCGTCTTCAAGGCATGCGCGAGATTGCCGACATGGGTGCGGGCGCGCTCGACGATTTCCTGGTTGGCGTCGATCAGGGCATTGGTCTCGCGCGCCAGCGGCGCGATCTCGACCGGAAACTCACCGGCCAGCCGTTCGGCCGTGCCGGAACGAATGGCGGCCAGACTGTTGGTGATGCGTTTGAGCGGCGCCAGACCGAACCGCACCTGGAACATGGTGGTGAGCAACAACACCACCAGATAGAATCGAAAACGTAATCGCCAGCGCCTGATCGAACGACCGGGTCTCGTCGGCGATCTCGGCGGCATCGCCGGCAACTGCGACCAGATAATGGCCCTCGTCGCCGAGATCGATATTGCGTTCGACCAGCCGCAGCTTCTGATCTTCCGGGCCATTCACATAGCCTTCGCGCGACCCATCGGCGCCGGCCGCGATGCCGAGGTCCTGCAAATGCGGCAGTCCGCCGTCCCATAGCGAGCGCGAGGCACGCACACTCGGCGTCTTGCCGGGATCGAGCCGCGTCACCTGCCAATACCAGCCCGACAGCGGCAATTCGAACAGCGGCTCGCCGAGCGCGGTCGGAAATTTCTCGCCGGCATCGTCCGGCGCGGCGACATCGGCAACCAGCGTGCGCAGATAAACGCCGAGCCTGCGGTCGAAGGCGCGCTCGACCGCCTGGCGATAAAGCGACGACAGCACGATACCGGTAATCAGCAGGATGATAACCGCCCAGGCGGTGGCCGAGACGAACAGGCGCAGCGCGAGCGAGTTGGCGCGCATGTCGCCGTCAGGAACTCCGGCGCGGCGAGCAGATAACCCAGCCCGCGCACGGTTTGGATAATGTCGACGCCGAGTTTCTTGCGAATGCGGCCGACAAACACTTCGATGGTGTTGGAATCGCGGTCGAAGTCCTGGTCGTAGAGATGCTCGACCAGTTCGGTGCGCGACACCACGCGGCCGTTGTGGTGCATCAGATAGGCCAGCAGCCGGTATTCATGGCTGGTCAGTTTGACCGGATTGCCATCGACCGTAACGCGGCTGTTGCGCGAATCGAGCCGCACCGGCCCGCATTCGAATTCGCTCTTGGCGTGGCCGACGGCGCGGCGCAACAGCGCGCGCAAGCGCGCCAGCACTTCCTCGAGATGAAAGGGCTTGGCGACATAGTCGTCGGCGCCGGCGTCGAAGCCCTGCACCTTGTCGCTCCAGCGGTCGCGCGCGGTCAGCATCAGCACCGGCATGATGCGGCCGTTGCGCCGCCAGGATTCCAGCACCGAAATGCCGTCCATTTTCGGCAGGCCGATGTCGAGAATGACAGCATCATAGGGCTCGGTATCGCCGAGATGATGGCCGTCCTCGCCGTCGAAGGCGCGGTCGACGACATAACCGGCGTCGGTCAGGGCGGTCGTCAGCTGGCGGTTGAGGTCGGGGTCGTCTTCGACAACGAGAAGGCGCAAGGGGCAGGCTCCGGTCAAAGTGGCATCGCGCGCGACCATAGCCGAAAACCGTGGCCATTTCCGGATCGACGCCAGCCGGCGGGAACATTCGGGGTAAAACGCGCTAGCGACCGTCGATAAGCTCGCCGCTGCCGGCGTCAACCTGGGCGCGGGTCACCTTGCCGTTGCGCGCCAGCAGCGTCAGCTCATAGACCAGCCGGCCGCCGCGATGGCACAGCTCGGCCCGGACCACCTCGGCGCGGCGGCCGCGCGCACGCAGCGATCGGATGGCTTGGGCCAGCGGCACCGCCCGATGGCTGGCGACGGCGGCGCGCTGCTCGGCCTTGTTCAGGCAGGTGCCGCGGGGCCGCATCGGCAGCCATGCTGGACGACGCCAGAGGCGCCATTACGGCAAGGCCGAGCAGAAAGACCGACGAAAAGTTTGCGGGAAACCGGCATGGGCGGGAATTTAACGGCGCGCCGGTGAACGCGGGCTGAACGGAGCGGATTTGTCCCCAGATCAGCTCTCAAAGCCATCAAACGACGCAAAATCGTCCAAGAGCCGCGCGCGGGGAGCGCCAGCCATTGATGGGCGCGGCGGGGTCCTCGTAGCCGAGGGCCATGCCGGAATAGATCATCAGGTGGTCGGGGAGATCGAGGAAGGTCCGCACGGTGCGGTGAAACGACACCCAGGCCTGCTGCGGGCAGGTGTGCAGGCCGTGACCGCGCGCCAGCAGCGCGACGGTCTGGAGATAGCCGCCGATATCGGCCCATTGCGCCGCGCCGTGCGTCCTTTTCGCGCGCAAAGAACAGCGCGACAGGTGCGCCGAAGAATTCGTAATTGCGGGCATATTGCCGGTACCGCGCCGGCTTGTCCTCGCGCGGCACGCCGATCGATTGATACAGCAATTCGCCGACGGTGAAGCTGCGCGCGCGGTAAGGCTCCGGCAACGGGCTCGGATAAATCTGGTATTCGGTGCCCTCGCCTTTCGGCAATTCGGTCGCCATGCGCGGCCGCAACAGGTGCCTTGAGTTCCTCGACGCGCTTTCCCGCCACCGCATAGACGCGCCAGGGCTGCATATTGCCGGCCGACGGCGCGCGCGCGGCGCGCTCGACGATATCGCGCACGGTTTTTTCGGGCACCGGCTTTCGGCAAAAACGCCCGGCAGGAATAGCGCGAGGCGACGGCTTCGAAGATGTCCATTGCGAACAAGCTCCCACTCAAGAATCGCGGGAGTGTGGCGGTCTCATGGCTGTCCTGCCAAGCGGCGCAGCCGGCGCTATTTGCGCGGCGAAGATCCGCGCCACCTTCTCCAGACTGCGCCCGCCGAAATAGGCCGTCAGCACGATCATCGCCCATTGCGCGACATCGCCATTGAGCGGATCGGTCGTGCCGAGGCCCAGCACCTTGTCCCAGACCACCACCTTCCAGACGTATATAATGAAGGCCAAGGCAAACAGCGGGCGCGGCAGCGCCGTGTACCAGCGGCCCTGCTCGGCGATCACCACCTGCGCCGCCAGCTCGCGCTCGCGTTGTTCGAGCGCCAATTCCTTAGCAGTCAGATCGGCGGCGATCCTCTCGGACGTATTTTCGGAAGTAAGCTTGGCGCGATAGGCATCGACCGCGGCTTTGGCAAACGGGCCGCCGAGCAATTGGCCGAGCCAGCCCAGAATGGTGGCGACCATGTTTATCGGCCTGCCGTCCGCCGCCGCGCCAATTCGGTGATGAGCCCGATGACGATGACGTAATAGGGAATGAATTTCGGCTGCAACACCGATTGCAACGCGTCGGTGACGTTTGGATCCTGCAGCAACGCGAAGGCCGAGCGCAGTGACCAGGCCAGCGACAACCTGAATGCGCGCCCACAGGATCGTCACAGAATGATTGAACCAAGCCTTGATGTGTTCCCACATGGCTGTGTGTCCTTATCCGTAAGAGTTCTGAGTAGTTGCGACCTGGCGGCGGAGCTTTACGCCACGGCCTCTTGCTGACGGCGCTGCCGCCAGAGCCAGAACACATAGGCCGCGACGACAGTAACGACGCCGACCGCAACGATGATCGAAATGCCGGACGTACCGAGACCTGCGGCATGCGCATCGCCGGCCGCGACAGCGCCCGCCGCGGCGATGGCACCTACCGAGCCTTGTTGTGCGCGCTTTGGCCACCGGCACGACGCCTTTGCCGCTCTGCGGACCGGCGGATGACGGCACTGGTGCGGCGGCCTGCTGCTTGGCGGCAAGCGCCAGCGAAAACGCCTTTACCTCCGCGACCCGCCGCCCCCAGCCTTTGCCGAACACACGCCAGGTCCGCAGCCGTTTGAGAAAGCGCAACCGTTCGTCGCAGATCGCGGTAACGGTGGCCGTCGGATCGCAATTCGCAACCGCCCTCATGGTCTCGTCGCCGAAGACGCCATCGGCAGCAACGCCCAGCACACGCTGCAACACTCTCTTCGGCGCGCCCGATGCCGGAATTCACCCCGTAGTCGAACACGGCATAGTCGACGCCGGCCGGCAGTTCATCGCAGCGCTGCGCGTCCCAATATTTGGCGCGATAGATGCGCTTCGCTTCGTCGATCGACATCACCTTGACGTCAGCGGCGGTCGCGTTCGGATTCACGTATTTGCGGTAGTCGTAGATCGTGATGCCGAAATTGGTCGGCCCGCCCGGGTCAGCCGGATGGTTGGTATAGCCGCCTTCGTGCAGCAGCAGACGGCGCAAGCTTTCGTCATAGCTTTGTTTCGCCATGGAAGCCTCGCTTGAAAATGAATTGAAACGGGCTCGAAGCGCGTCTCGCTTATGGACCTGCGCTTAGGCCACTCTGGCGGCGGCAAAGTGGTTGTAGTTTGCGGCGACGTAGCCATCATTGCCGACGAATTGGCAGCGCGCGTCGATGACGTCACCGGCGGAAAGCTTGAGCACCGCGCTGGTGTGCATATAGCTTCCCTGGTCGACGACTGTGTCGGTGACAACGCGGGTCTGCGCCGCCTCGGTATCGTTGACGAACAGCGCCAACATGATCCGCGTCGGCAGGCTTGCATTCTTCTTGAACAGGTAGTGAGCCGAAAACTGATAGTAGCCGTCGACCGCGGCGGTGAAGTTATGGCTGCCAGCCGAAAAGGCGCCCTGGTCATTATGATTGGCCGCGTTGAAGCTGATCTTCGCGAACGAGCCGGCGGCATGATAGTCGTCGTAATTCACATAAGCCGAGAATTTGCTGCCCTGCGGGTGATCGACCTTGCCGCTGCTCTGTCGATCGACAGGCCGAGATGCCAAGCCGCACCATCGGCGGACACCTTCATGCTGAAATTGTCGTCGCCAATGGTGCCGATCTCGGCCCGGCCGGAATATCCATCCTGGAACAGGAACGACACCGTATTCGCCGGCGCTTCCTTGTTGAGCTTGTAACGCAAATCGCCATCGCCGCCTTCCGCCACGGTCTTGGCGGCAAACAGCGCGTTGTTGAGTTTGGCGCTTAATGGATTGCTGACGTCGGCGGTGGTGCCGATGCCGAGCAAGGCCAAATTCTGGATCGAGGTCACCGTGGCAAAGAAATCGCCCCAGGCCGATCCGTTCCACACCACCAAGGTGCCCTCGTCCGAGACAAAAGCGACCCAGCCGATCTTCGGCGCGCTGAATTGCCAGCCGCCGTCCTGCCAAGACGCAATGGCATCGTCATGGCCGGCCCAGGCGCCGGTCGCGCCCGCTTTGACGATCCAGCTCTCGCCTTCGGCCGGCGAACCGGGCGGCGCGGTCAGGTCGCGGTCGAGCACCGCCAGTTGCACCAGGGTATCGAGAATGACGCAGCGCGTCATTGTGGGTGACGTGCTTTTGCGCCTGGCTGCCTTCGATGCAAGGCAGGCCGAGATTGGCCGTGTCGGTCATGACTGGATCCTTGAGAGAAGATTTTCAATCGGGAAGAAATGCGCGCGGTCAGACGATCACGGTCGCTTGCGCCGCGAAGCCGCGTCCGACGGTCGCCGACAATTGCGCCACCCGCACGCTCAGGCTGGTTTGCGCCGCGCCGAAGTCCGTCAACTCGTCGGCGCTGGCATAAAGCACCGACGGCGTCGTCGTGCTCAGCGTGCGCAACACGCTGGCGCCGGACAAAATATCGACTTCATAGCGTTCGATGTCTTCGCCGAGTGGCACTTCGCCCTCCCAGCTGTCGCCGTCGGCGCGGGTGCGGCGGATCCAAGTCAACGTCACACCGCTGCCATCACGGCGGCCTTGATATGCACCGGCGCCAAGGGCTTGAGTGCGGTGGCGTGCGGCGTCACGGTCAGCGCCAAGGCCGATGGATCACCGATGTCGCGCCCGGAGGCGACGACGCGCAGTTGCAGCGTTCGTTCCAGCGCGTCGGTGCCGCTGGCAATGGTCACCACCTGGGGATCGAGCAGCACGAAGGCGGCGCCCGCCGCCAGCATTGGCACCATCGCCCATTCGCTGCCGGCCTGGCCGCGCAGCAGCCGCGATACATTGTATGTGCGCTCACCGACCAGTTCGGCATTGGCGAACTGGATCACCTCCCAGCCGCCATCGGCATTTTGTAATGCCGCGACATTGCCGCCGGCCAGCACCGCGCTATCCGACAGCGATGTCAGCGCGCCGCCATAGAGCTGCACACGAAAACCGAGCGGATGCCAGCGCGCGGTCGGCCCGGCCGGCAGATCGTCGAGCGTCTCGCCAACAATCGCCGGAGCCAGCGCCAAAGCGGCGCGGTTGAAGCTTACGCCATCGCCCGACGAATAGACCGCAACCGCACCCGGCCAGGGATCGGCAAACACCGCCATCCGCGCCAGCGCCACCGGCTGATCGGACGACAAAGCCGGCAGATCGAGCGCCAGCGCATGCGCCGGTCCGACCGCCGGCGGCAGCGTCGGCGTCAGACGGCGCGGCGGCGACAGGCTCAGCTTGAACACTTCCGGGTCGATCGAGCGTGCCGTCAGCGACCGCGCCTCAGCGTCGGACACCGCCTGCACTTCGATCAACCGCCGCCGGCCATTGACGGTGAGACCCGCGACATCGCCCGCGACCAGCGTCAACTGGCTCGGCGGCAAGGCGAATTCGGCCGCTTCGCGCCCGGCCCATAAATCCTGTAGCCAGATTTCGGCGCGCCGTTCGGCCTGCGCGGCCTCGCTCACCATCGCGATGTCGGCATGCGACGCGCGCGTCGAGCGCCCGACCAGCCGCCGCGACGTCGCGGTGGCGCGCTGATAGTCGGTGCCGATCTCGGTGAAGCCGATCGACACATCGCGCGGCAGATCGCTTTCCTGCGTCCGCGTCAGCCGCGCCGGCGCGGCGTCGTCCGGCAACACCAAATCCTCTTCGAGCAGTTCCACAACCGGGTCGCCGCCGCGCTGGCGAAAATGCAACAAGCCGTCCTGCTCGACCGCGTCGAAGGCAAAGGTCAGCGCCAGCGGATCGAGCATGGCGCGCGGCGTCATCGGCCGGTCGACGACATAGCCGTCCGGCCCCTCGCCGAGCTCATCGGTGTCGGCGTCGGTAAAGCCGCTGTCTCCGAGCAGCGCCGACACCAGGCCATCGAGCGGCGCTGAGCCGAGCCGCCCGGTCAGCCAATGCCCGGTCTGCCAATTGTCGCCATCGCCCCAGACATCACTGGCTGCCGGAAACACCGGATAAGGCCGCGCGTCCCAGGTCCACAGATGAATGGCATCGGTCGCGATCATGCGCCCGCCATAGACGGATGACATTGGATTAAGCGCGGCATCGCCGAAGGCGAGATCGAAAGCGCCCAGCACCGCTTCGAGAAAGCGGCGTTGAATCAGATCGTCGCGCTTGCCGGTGGAATAAGGCGGCAGCCCGGATTCCGACGACTTCGGATCCGGGAAACGAACTCGGCCGGTTGGCGCCCTTGTCGATCGCCGGACAGCCGATTTCGGTCAGCCAGATCGGTTTGGACTCTGGCACCCAGGCGGTCGAGCTGGCCAAGTTCGACGCCGCCGACGCGCTCATAATGCGATTGCGACCAGAAATTCCAGATGTCTTTTTGCCGGAACACCCACGGCTTGCCCAGTCCGTCGCTGATCGCGGTGCGTGTCTGCGCATCGCGCGCGGCATCGTCAGCATAAAACCAGTCATAGGCCTCGCCGCTGTTCAAATTCCCGGCGAGGTAGCTCTTACCGATAGGGATTGTCGCTGAGCGCGCGGTCGAGCGCATTGGCGTCGTCGCGCCAGTCGGCCAGCGGCGCATAGTAATCGATACCGACCGCATCGACGGACGACGACGCCCACAACGGATCGAGTGGAAAGCGCACTTCATCGGCCAATGGGTCGACGACATGCGCGCCATATTCGGTCCAGTCGGCGCCATAGGTGACGACGGTCCCGCCGCCAACAATCGCTTTGACGTCGGCAGCCAGCGACACCAGCGCATCAACTGCCGGATAAACGCCCGACGCACGAGCGCACGCGCGTCAGTGCCGCCAGTTCCGAGCCGATCAGAAAAGCATCGACGCCGCCGGCGCTCACCGCCAGCGAGGCGTAATGCAAAATCATGTTGCGGTAGTTCCAGCTATCCGGCCCGCCACTGAAGAATGCGTTGACCTGCGTCGCCGCCGTCGCGGTGCCGTCGGGCGTGCCCGATCTGCCCCGGCGCCGGATCGCAGGTAATGCGGCCGCGCCAGGGATAGACCGGCTGCGAGCGCCGCGCCGGTATAAGGATCGCTCAGCGTATTGCCTTCGGCAATATCCATCATCAGGAACGGATAGAGCGTCACCTTCAACCCGCGCGCTTTCAAGTGCGGCGATCAGATGGATGACGCTTTGATCGGATGGCGTGCCGCCAAAGGCGGCGCGGCCATCGACGGTCGAGACCAGATAAGCGCCGCTCGCGCGTCACGCCCGCAACCGACCAGATCCAACAAGTCGCGCCGTAAGTCGACTTCGCCGCATTGTCGATGCCGGGCCGCACCCGGCATTGGCCGCAGCGCAGGTCGTCGCCGAACCAGGCGACGACAATCGCCACCCGTTCGATGTTCGGCGCCACCGCCTGCAATTCGTCGAGCGACGCGATGACATCGGACGGCGCATAATTGATGTGACGGTTCTCCGGCCCCGATTGGCCGGGCCCGAGCACCTGCACCACGGTCGCGGGCTCGTAGCCGAATTCGGTCGCGCCCGGAATCAATGTCACCGCCCGCGCCATCTGTTCCAGATGCCCGACCGCGCGCACCACTTCGAACGACAATTGCGGAATGCGATTGCCGAAATCGGCCAGCGGCGAGCCGCTCGAACACGACATAGGCCAGCCCGCGATAGGCCGGCGCCTGGCCTTCCTTGGCGACGATCAGCGGATCGGGCGTCTGCGTCTCGTCGCCGGTGTAAGTGCGCACAGTCAGGCCCGACAGATCGAGCGGCTTGCCGTCGGCCCACACCCGCCGCACCGCGCCGATCGGCCCTTCACACAGACCGACCGCCAGATTGGCGTAGTAAGAATATGTCGTTGTGGTCGTCGTCACAGCCGTGCTGGAGCCGCCGCCGGTACTCTTGCCGCCGCCGCCGGTCGTCTCGCTCGAGGTGGTCACGACCTCCTGCAAATTGGTCGCCCAGATCACCTGCCCCGCCAGCCGCGCCCGGCCATAGACGCGCGGGATCGCGGCGCCGTCGGTCGAGGCCATGACCGTCAAATCGGCCAAGTCGCGGCCCTTCGACCGCGCGCTCGCGGCGCGTGCCGAACAAAGCCTGGTCGATGGCGTTGCCGGCAACGGCGCCGGCCAGCCGGCCGATGATCGCACCCGTCGAGCCGAACAGCGACTTACCGGCGGCCGCGCCGGCGGTTGAAAGAAGAAGAGCTGCCATTACGCGTCCACTCCCGGAAACCGGAAGGCATAGGCAATGCGCCGCCGCCACCACGGCGCCAGCGCAACCTCAGCCACCGCCGCGCCGTCATGGGCGTGCACGATTTTGTCGGGACCACCTTCCGCACGAGTGACAATGGCCGCGTGCTTGGCCGGCAAATGCTCGCGCCAGCGGAACAGCAGCACGTCGCCGTCGCGAAACGCATCGCGATCGATCGCGATCAGATGACGCGCGGCCGCCTCCGCCAAGGCTTCGACACCGCCCGCTTCCGCCCAGTCGGGCGCATAAGCCGGCGCGCGTTCCGGCTCGTCGCCGACGACGCTGCGCCAGACACCGCGCACCAGCCCGAGGCAATCGCAGCCGACGCCTTTCAGCGAGGCCTGATGGCGATAAGGCGTGCCGATCCAGTCGCGCGTTTCCGCGACGATTGTCTGTCGATCGATGATCATGTCAGCCTTGCAAACTTGAGCCGTCATTACCCGGCTCGCCCTGCACCGGATAACGCACGACGAAGTCGTTGCCCGGTATGTGCGGAAAGCCGCGGAAGTTCACGATATTGTTGAAACGGTCGTGACAGGTGGCGAAGCGCTTGTCGCAGCCGGCGGTCACCGTGAAAGTGTCACCGGTCTCAATCGGTTCGCGGCATCGCCTGCCACAAATCGAACGTCACCACCGCCGCCTTGCCGTGGCTTTTGACTTCGACGGACAGGCCGGCATTGGCGCCGCTCGTAAATGTCAGCTTGCCGGCGATGAACCAGCCGTCGTCGTAAGCATCGAGCCCGCTGGCGCTGAAGGCCGAGGTCGCGCTCAACGCAACGACCACCCCGCTGCCACAATAGGCCGCGCTGGTCAGGTCGACACTGCAACGCGCGTCGCCGAGATCGGCCGTCGCAGGTGGTCGTGTAAAGCCGGCCGGTGTCCTTGGCCGAGTTGCTCGCTCAAACCGCGCAGTTCGGCGGTAAAGGCCGTGCCGTCGCGCCGCACCTCGCCGAGCGAGCCCTTGGCGAGCAACACCCGAAGGTCCGGCTCGCTCCAGTCGACCAGCCACAGTTCGACATTGGCGGCGTCGTAATGTCCGGCGGCAAGATCGTCTTCGTTCAACGTCTCGCTCGACAGCGCACCGGTGAGTTCGGACGAGTCGACGGCCAGCCCAAAATTCTGCGTCGCTTCGCTGCCGGTCAGGCCGGTGCCGGCGCGGCAAGTGACGCCGTCGAGCACGACATCCTCATCGTGATCGGTGAAGCCTTGCGTCACATTATCCTGGCGTTGAATCGTCCAGCAGCGGCACAAAGTCGTGACGCCGCTATCGAGCTTGGCTTGCAAGGCGGCGGGAATGGTTCTCATGGCTTGATCTCGACCACGGGGATTTTCGGAATGGCGCCGGCGGCAAAAGCCGACAGATCGACTTCGAGATAATCGGTATCGAAGCGCACCGGCACGTCGAACATGAAACCGGCCGTCACCGCCTCGCCGACCGCCGGAATATGCCCGGCCAGAAACGTCACGATGCCGGTCGTGACGTCGACGGCGAAGGCCACGCCCTCGTCCACCTCCGCGCCCGCGACCGCCACCCGCACGCTGCCGCTCACCGGCTTTTCGATGGTTCGCTGATAGGGCGAATAGACGCCGCCATAGGTCTTGCTCAAGCGCAAACGTATCGGTCGTGCCGTCGCCGGTGCCGATCACTCTGATCGAGAGCGGTCACCGCGGCCTCGGGCGCGGCGGATGAATGATCGAGCCGGTCGCGCCAGCGAAAGCCGTAAAGCCGGCCGCGCCGCTCCTCGAAAAATTCAATCGCCTGCGACAAGCGCCTGATGCGTCTTGACGCCGTAGCCGGCGTCGTAACGGCGGCGCGAATGCGCCCAGCGCGCGTTGCGCTCCTCGCGGCCGGAACCGAGCACGACGACATCGGTGCGCCGTTGCGGCCCGCCCGCACTCTTGAGCGCGATGTCGAGCGGAAACAGAATTTCGTGGAATGCGGTCATTGGCTAAATGCTCCCATCAAAGGCTCCGCTGGCCGCGCGCGACCGCGCGCGCGATCTGGCCGGTGATGTAGGCTTCCGAGCGGCGGAAGCTGCCGGATCGGGCGTCGAGATCTGCACCGTGATGTTGCCGCCTTGCGGCGCGCCACCGGCAATGCCGAGCCGCCCGTCCGGCCCACGCGACAACGGCATGATTGCTTCCGGCCCGGCTTCGCCCGCCAGCCCCAGCCCGCCGGCCGACAATGGAAAATAAGTCGGCGCGCCGATCACACCGCCGGCGGCGAAGGGCGTGATGTTCTTGATGACACCGCCACCCAGCAGGTCCTGCACGCCATTGCCCAGTTTCTTGCCGAGCGCTCGAAGGCGTTCTGAACTGTCAGTTTCGAAAGGTTCAGCGCCAGTCACTTCAACACGTCATCAAACTGCTTGCCGCTGGTCGACGCTTGGGCAAAGGCCTGCACCATGATCCCGGCAAATTCTTGGCGCTGGCGATGAGCCCGTCGGTACTGTGCGCGCGGTGCGCTTCACGACGTCGGGAATGCGTTCCGGCGCGATAATCGGCGGCGTACCGTCGTAACCGTAGCTATCGCTCATCGGGAAACCTCTTCATCAATTCGGCAAAGCCGTTGCGGTCGAGCGGCGGCCGAACGTCCGGTCACCGCTTCGATCGCATAAGCTGAGTTCGCGCGGCGTCATGCGCCAGAACTGTTCCGGCGGCAGCCGCAGCACACCGAGCCCAAAGCCGATCGCCTGTTTCCAAGGGAACGGCGTCATGAATTTTCGTCGCCGAAGGTCGCGGCAATCAACGCAGCGGCGATCCGCACGTAACCCTGCGCACCGCCATCGACCGCCAACCGCGCGACGTCGTCGTCGCTCACCGCCTCGCCGGCACCGCGCAAGCCCGCACCAATGATGCGGGTCAGATCGCGCGCCTTCAGCCGGCCGGAACCGAAACGCTCTGTCAGCGCCACCAGATCTTCGGCGCCAAAGGCGTCTTCGAGTTCGGCCAGCGCGCCGAGGGTGAGCACCAACGTGCGCTTGACGTCGCCAAGCTCGGCTTCGATCTCGCCGCGATGTTTGTTAGCCATCGCTTACGCCGCCGTGAAAATCTGCTCGCCGGCCGATTCAAAGGCGACGTCATAAGTGACTTCGCCATTGTGCTCGCCGGCGAATTCCAGATTGGTGATCTGGTACGGCCCTTCGACCGTGCCGAAATCGGGAATGACGATCTGAAAGGTCGCGACTGCACCATCGAAAAATGTTTGGCGCATCAGTTCGTCGGTACTGGCGTCCTTGAACAGCCCGCGTCCCGACACAGAGGCGCGCTTGACGCCGGCGCCGTCGAGCAATTCGCGCCAGCGATTGGCGCTTTCGGCATGCGTGATATCGACGGTCTCGGCGTTGAACGCCAGCCGGCGCGTCCGCAGACCGGCGACGGTGGTAAAGCCCGCGCCGTCGGCGATCTTGATCAGCAGGTCCTTACCCTTCTGTGCGGTCATATTCTTGTCCTCTGTTTAAACGGGCTCGGTCACGGCGCGGAAGCGCACCAGCGCGTGATAGGTCCGGCCGTCGGCTTCGCGCCGCACGTCGGCGACCGAAAAACGAAAATTGACCAGCTGATGATCGGTCAGCGTCAGCGGCGCATCGTCGAGCGCTTGCAACAACACGCCGGTGATCGCGTGCGCTTCCTTGTGGCCGCCTTGCCGCGACCAGGCATGCAAGGTCAGTTGGTGTTCCTCGCCGGGCTCCGAGCCAGTCGAGAAGTCGGCGATCCGCGCCTCGCCGAGCGTCACATAAGGAAACGCGGCGGCGCGCGGCGGCTCGTCATAGATCTTCGGCCCGCCCAGCACAGACAACGAGCGCACTGTCGGCGGCCAGCGCGTCATGAATGGCGGCGCGCAGCGCGACGGAAGCAGCTAATGGCATGATCAGTCCTGACGTTCTTCGGCGTCGATTTCGAGTAAAGCGCCGGTCGGCGCTCAGGCGCGCGGCGACGACGCGATAAATATGCGCGCCGTCCAGCAGGCGATGCTGTGTGGTGACGTCGTCGCGGGCGCGGATGACGATGCGAAACAGCAACACCGCGCCGAGACTGCCGGCGGCGTATCGTCGGCGCGCGCCGCCAACGGCGTCACCTGCCCCCACAACGTCGTCACGATGTCGTAAAGCCGGGTGACGCCACCTTCGCCGTCGTCGCTCTCAGTTGGCGCTTCCAGCACCAGCCGGCGGTTCATGTCGCCGATGTTGGTCATAGCGACACCATCCGATACGGCGCGATCAGCGCCGCCGCCGTCATCGGCAATACCGTCACCGCGCCGATCGCCGCCAAGCCGCGGTTCTCGTACCAATGCGCGACCAGCATTTTGATGGCGTGGCACAACGGCTCCGGCACGTCGGACGCAGCGTCGCCATAGCCGACGGTGACGTCGAGTTCGATGCCGGCGGCGATCCGTCCCGGCTGCGGCAGCACCCAGGGCGCAAACGCCAGCAGCGACCCGGCCGTATCCGGCACGAAGGCCTGCAGATCGAGCGTCTGCACCACGCCGTTAAAGTCATAGACCCGCGCCGCACTCAGCGTTTGCAGCGGCGCCGGCCGCACCGGCAACCGGCCGTCGGCCGGCCAAGCGTCCAGAGACATCCGCCAGCCTTGCGATACAAGCGCGCGCCGGGTTTGCGCCTCGACATGAATGCGCGAGCTGGCAATCAGCGCCGCGATCAGGTCGTCGTCGTCGTTGTGTTCGACCCGCAAATAGGCTTTGGCCTCGGCGAGCGTCAGCGGCTCGACCGCCGGCGCGGTGAGAAGAAGTGATGACATGGTTTTCTTTCGGTCGTTGACAAATTCGGCGCGGCAAGGCTCATGCGGTACGCATGCGCACCGCCCTCACCGCTTTCGCTCTGTTGCTATTCGCCGCCCCGGCTTTCGCGATCTCCGGCAACGCGCCGCCGGCGACCGGCTGGGCGGCGCGGCCGATCGTCATGCTGATCGACGCCCGCGGCGATCTGTGCACCGGCACCGCACTGGCGCGCGATCTGGTGCTGACCGCGGCGCATTGCGTCACGCTGCCGATCGCAATATCGGGTCCGGGTTTTTCAGGACGGCGAAACCATCCCGGTGCGCTCGGTTGCCCACCACCCGCGCTTCAACATGGCCAGCTATGCCGCCAACCGCGCCACCGCCGACGTCGCGCTGGTCAAACTCGAAAAGCCGCTGCCGCCGATCGTGGTGCCGGCGGGCTTGGGTGCCGCCCGCCGTGTCGCCGTCGGCGAAATCATGACCATTGCCGGCTTCGGCGTTACCCAGGCCGGCACCCCGCTTGGCCTCGGCGAACCGCGCATGGCGCAACTCGTCGTCACCGGCAAGCCGGGCAGCCTGCAGGTGCGTCTGACCGACGCGGCCACGCGCAACCAACGCGCGGGCCTGGGCGGCTGCACCGGCGATTCCGGCGCGCCGGTCTACGACGGCGTCGGCCCCTTGGTCATCGGCGTCGTCAGTTGGTCGACCGCCGCGCAAAACGAAGCCGGCTGCGGTGGACTGACCGGCGTCACGCCGCTGCTCAACTACCGCGCCTGGATCGTCGAGACCGCGAAAAAATTCGGCTCGCCGATCACGCCCTGACAATTGCCACCATGACAATACGCCGCAGGCCGGCGCCCCGTAATCAGATTAGTGTCACCGGGCCATTCGGCCTTTGAGGTGAGCGTCTTGCTGTTTCCGACCGACCTTGCCTCGTTCCTCGACCTCATCCGCCAGCACGGCCATGAGGCCTATAGCTTCATGTTCGCCTATGCGACGTCGCATAGCCTGCTGTTCGGCTTGTTCGCCGGCTATGCCGCTTATTCGGGTGCACTCGATTTCACCACGCTCATTATCGTCTTCTGGTTCGGCAGTTTCGTTGGCGACGTCGTGCGCTTCTGGATCGGCCGGCGTTACGGCACCCGCTGGTTCAAAAAATTTCCCCGACTGGAGCGTATGATCCACACAGCGGCGCGGCTGGCCGACAAACACTATCTCCTGATGATCCTGTTTCACCGCTACCCGCACGGCATTCGCGGCGTCGCCGCTTTCGCCTACGGGATCTCGCGGCTGCCGTGGTCGACCTTCCTGGCGTTGAACTTCGTCGCCGCCGGTCTGTGGAGCGTTGCCGTCGTTTGGAGCGGCTATGCCTTCGGCCATATCTCGGAAAAGCTGATGAACGACGCCTCGTCCGGTCTCGGCATGGTGATGCTGATCCTGTTCCTCGGCCTGTCCTGGTATTTGAGCAAAAAGCTCGAACGCATCGCCGAACAAAGCTGAGACTGGCACCGCCACGCCGGCCGCGATTTTATGAATTGATTAACCATGCCAGCCAACGGAGCCTTAACGACGCCCGGCTAGCGTGCCGTCCATGAGCAGCATCAGTTCCATCGCCTTGTCGGGCATGCAGGCGGCCACCGCGCGCTTGCAGTCTTCCGCCAACAACATCGCCAACCCGAACTCGGGCAGCGACCTTGCCGGCGATGTTGCCAACACCGTCGTGGCGCAGGCCAGCGTCTCGATGAATCTGCAAATGATCAAAGCCGATCACGACATGACGCAGCAGCTGATCGATATCCTCGCCTAAGTCTTTACCGCCGGCATCCCTTTGCGAAGCCCATGCCCTCCCATTGAAGGAAAAGGCGGGCTGTCGTTGCGCGCGCTCAGTTCGCCGCGCAATTCATCACCTTGATGGCATCGAGATCTGAAACGCCTGCGCTAGCGATTGCGAAGAAAAAATCCACGGTCACGAGTAAAGTCGAGAATCTTGCCTTCAAATTTTCCGTAAAATTCCTCGGTTGTAAAAAACACCAGCTTGACGCCCGACACTTCTTGAATGCCGTGCGCGACCTCCGCCAACATCGATTTCGGATAGTATGTGATCAGGACGTTTTGCATGTGGGGTCCGGACTCCGGAATCGTGACCGCCCAGGCAACACAGAGGACGGCGGCACGATCATCCGGCGACGCGGCATCATAGTCTGCCCGCACTTTCTCAAAGCCCCGCTTTGCCTGCGCGGAGATTGTGAAATTCGCCGGTAGAATTTCTGGCGAGGTCATCGTCCATTCCCCGGGGCTCGGTTGTCGTTCAAGAGATAGCCATGCGTCGTGCCGGCCAATGGGCTACTCGGCGGGCAATGAAAATTGCCAGGCCCAGGCACGACAACGGAAATTGTACCGAAACTATAGACACAACGCCGCCCGCCCGGCACCGGGATTTCGGCAATCAGCCGCCCAAATCCCGCCTGGGCAACCTGTCTCCCGCTCCCAAATTGTGTGGGCTTGGCGTTGGCAGGGATTTTGGCATCGGCGCGCCCTCCGCTGTAGCCTCCCTGACCGCCTCCGGCATCCGTCCATTGTCCGCCTTCGCGGCTGCCGGACGGCACACGGGGCTGGTCGCGGCTATATTTGCGTTCAAAGCATTCGTACAGCGACCACAAATCGGAGCCGGCTTTCGTGTGGCGACGCCAGTCGGGCCGAATAAAGCGATGCGCGTTCGGGCGCATGCCGCGCAGACGCTCGCGCTCAAGCGCGGCCGGGGCAATAGTGGGCATGTCGGAATTCTCTCGATAATTGGACCACGAAAGCACGGCTGCAAATCTCCGCCGTCATGCTCGCGCAGGCGGGCATCCAGCATTTGGCGGCCATCAAATGCTGCATCGCCCGGTCAAGCCGGGCGATGCTGTTTGGGGTGTTACGAGGCTTGGCGCGATCAGCTTGCGGCGAACTTCATCAGCTTGATGGCGTCGAAGTCTTGCACGCCGCCGCCGACGCGCTTGGTCGTATAGAACAAGACGTAAGGCTTGGCGGTGTAGGGGTCGCGCAGCACGTTGACGCCAGCGCGGTCGACAATCAGATAGCCGCGGTTGAAATCGCCAAACGCGATCGACAGCGAATTGGCCGCGATGTCCGGCATGTCCTCGGCCTCGACCACCGCAAAGGTCATCAGCGAGGCGCGGCCGCCCGCCACCGCCGGCGGCTGCCAGAGATAATTGCCGGTCGAGTCCTTGAACTTGCGGATGGCCGACTGGGTCTTGCGGTTCATCACGAACACGGCGTTCTGGCGGTAGCCGGCATTAACCGCGTAGATCAGGTCGACCAGCACGTCGGACGGGTTCGACGCCGGAAAGGCGCCGGCCGCGCCGGACGCGATGTAGCCGACATTACCCCAGCTCCACGACGCATTCGCGACCGTGGTGTAGTTCAAAAAGCCCTTCGGCTTGTTCGAGCCGTCGCCGGTGACGAACGCCGTGCCCTCTTGGGCGGCAAACACCTGCTCGACTTCCTGCGCCAACCACTCGTCGATATTGACCGCCGAAGTCTTCCAACAGCGTCGAGGTCGCCGCCGGCATGGCGTAAAGCTCCATCGCCGGGAACGACAGTTCGTCGAGCGTCGGCGAGGCGGTCTGGGTGCGCGCGTCGGTCTCGCCGACCCAGCCAACCGCGGGACCTGCCGTCATGAACGGCTTCTTGTAGACATTGCCGGAGATGGTGCGCACGCCGGCGATCGAGCGGATCGGCGAGATCGCGGTCAGGCGGCGGCCGATTTCGGTCTCGACTTCGGGCGGCACCAGATAGCCGCCGTCCGGATTGGAGCCGACCGACAACGCTTTCATTTCGAGCGCGCGCAAACCGGTCGCTTCGCCCGAGCGCACGTAGGATTCGAAGGCCTGCTTATGTTCGAGGCCGGCGGCGCTGCGCTGCGCCGCGCGTTCGCCGCCAAGCGCCGGCCGCGCCGCTTTCAGCGTGATCTCGTCGAGCCGCCGCGCTTGCGCGTCCATCGCCGCGTTGATGCGCTCCAGCTTTTCGTCGAGCACGACGTCGCCGGCCTTCTTTTCGCTGAGCGCCAGGCGCTCGTCATTGGTCTCCTTGAAGGCCTCGAAGGCGCGCATCATCTCGGCATGCGTCACCATGGCGTCGAGCGGAATGCCCGACTTGGTCTCGAGTTCGTTGTAGGTCTCGTTATCCATTGATGGTTCTCCTTCTGGATGAATGGTCGCCGCCCATCCGCCAAGCGGCATGCCGCCGGACGTTTGGGCGCCTCGCATTTGAACAAATCGAAAATGGCCCAGTGGCCGGATTAACGCCCGTTGGCAAAGGCGCACGTCATTGCGGCATAGGCTGCCGCGGCGTCGGACGGCGGCAAAAGCAAGCTTGCTGGCACCGGCACGCGCGCCTAGCATCGCCGCATCAAAGCGCTCGGTGGGGCCTCGAATGGCCACCGTGACGACTTGATCCGGCGCAATTCAATCGCGCCCACCGGCAGCCTTGGCTGAACGCGGATATGCCGAGCAACGTTGCTCAACAAACGAAAGGTGTTTCGTCATGAATCGCGCCGTACAGTCCGGACGCAACCGGCTCTTGGCGCTGTTTGCGCCCGCGGACATCGCTTTATTCAAAAATCATCTGAGACCGGTGACGCTTGAATATCGCATGATGCTTTGTGAACCCTATCGCCCCGTTGAGTTCGTCTATTTTCCAGTCACCGGCGTTGCCTCGCTGGTCAACACCATGGCCGACGGCTTCGCCACCGAAGTGGGCACCATCGGCAACGAAGAAATCGTCGGGCTGCCGGTCGTCTTGAGCGACAGCGTCGGGCCAAGCAACGTCTATATTCAGGTGCCCGGCGAGGGCCTGCGCCTGCCGGCCGAACTGCTGCGCGACGCCATTGAGCGCAGCCGTTCTGTCCGGACCGTGCTGGCGCATTATGTGCATGCGTTTTTCAATCAAGTCGCGCAATCGGCCGCCTGCGGTCACGCTCATTCACTCGATCAACGCTGCTGCCGTTGGCTGTTGATGACCCATGACCGCGTCCAGTCCGATCAATTTCTGCTGACACAGGAATTCCTCGCCATGATGTTGGGCGTACGGCGACCCAGCGTCACGCTCGCCGCCAGAAAATTGAAACAATTGAATCTCATCAACTACGTCCGCGGCCAGGTCACGATCCTTGACCGCAAAGGTTTGGAACGCCGCTCCTGCGAATGCTACGCGGTCAGCAAGCGTGAATTCGACCGTCTGCTCGGCGCGCCACTCGGCCCCGCCTAGAGACGCCCTCAGGCGGAGCCAAGCGCCGCGGCGTTGCCGGCGCCGAACGTCGCGTTCGATTGCTTGTATTTTTCGCTAAAGCGCGAGACGGCGAGGTCGCCCTGCTCGATCAGCGTGCGGTTGCGGATGGCGTTGAGTTGCGCACAGTTGCGACCATGCCAGATCAACCCGGCTAAGCCACATTCACAACTTTGGCATTCTTTCCGGTATCTGGCGTGCCGGCGTCTTCCGACAGGAAGCGCCGCTCGAATTCCGCGGCCGGCATCGGTTTGCCATAATAATAGCCCTGTCCGGTCTCGCAGCCGCTGCGCCACAACAATTCCGCGGTATCGCCGTCTTCAATGCCTTCGGCGATCACCGCCATGCCGAACTTTCTGCCGAGATTGATCGCCGCGCTGACAATCGCCATGTCGTCGAAGTCCGAGCGCAGCTTGCATGACGAACGATTTGTCGATCTTCAGCCGGTCGAGCGAGAAGCGCTTGAGGTAAGTCAGACTGGCATACCCGGTACCGAAGTCGTCGAACGCGATATGCACGCCCAGGTCCTGAATTCGGCCGAAGATGTCGCGGGCCTTTTCGTCGTCCTCCAACAGAATGTTTTCCGTCACTTCCAGTTCGAGCAACGACGGCGACAGCCCGGTCTCGGCCAGCACCGCGCCAACCGCCACCGGCAGATCGTCCGACTGAAATTGGCACGGCGACAGGTTGACGCCGAGACGAAGGCGATGGCCGGCGTCCTCCCAGGCGCGGCCCTGCCGGCAGGCGGTCTGCAGCACCCATTGCGCGACACCGCCGGCCATCGACGTCGCATTGACGACCGGCATGAATTGATCGGGGCCGACAAAGCCGCGCGCGGGGCTGTGCCAGCGGATCAGCGCCTCGGCGCCGACCAAGCTGCCATCGCGCAGATTGACTTGCGGTTGATAGTACAGCTCGAACTCTTCGCGCTCGAGCGCCTTCTCGAGATCGGCCTCCAGCGACAGCCGCGCTTCGAGCGTATCGCGGATGCTGCGTTCGAAGAATACCGACCGGCCCCGCCCGGTGCCTTTCGCGTGGTATAGCGCCAGGTCGGCATTGCCGAGCAGTTCTTCGGCGGTCGCACAATCCGTCGGATAAACCGCGACGCCGATGCTGGTGCGCACCCGCAACTGATGCAGGCCGATATAGAAGTTATCGCAGAACGCTTCCGATAGACGCTTGAGGACCTCTTCGGCTTCTTCAACCGGCTTTGCGCTTTGGATGACAACGGCGAACTCGTCGCCACTCAGTCTGGCGACAAGTCCGGCATCGGCGACGGCGCCATCGAGCCGCGAGGCAACATCGCGCAGCAATTTGTCGCCGCTGGCATGCCCAAGCGTGTCGTTGATTAGCTTGAATTTATCGAGGTCCAACATCAGGAAGGCGACGCCGTTCCCCGCCGCCTTCGCCGCGGCCAATGTCGCCTCAAGATGATCGTGCAACTGATTGCGGTTGGCGAGCCCTGTCAGGGTATCGTGCTCCGCCAAATAGCGAATGCGTTCGGCCTCACGTTGGCGCGCCGTGATGTCGCGCATCACCGCGCCATATTGGAACCCGTCAACTCCCTGCCAGCGGGTAAAGCAGGCTTCGAGCGGAAAGATCTCACCGTTCTTTCGGCGTCCTTCGAACTCAATCAGCTGGCCGGCCGGCGCCTCAATACTCCCGTTCGACGGCTCGTTGGCCGACAGGCCAACCTGCGGCGGCGATCCGCCGGCAGGATATCCGCGCCCGACGCGCTAAGGCGGCTCAAAGGCTGACCGATGATTTCCTCGGACCGGTAGCCGAACATCGCCTCGGCGCCGCGATTCCAAACCGTGATCAAACCGTTCTGGTCCGTGCACACCAAGCCGTCGCCCAGCGACATTGCAATCTGCCGAAATCGCTTTTCGGCGACGATACTCAGCAGTCGGCGGAAGTCGATTTCATCCAGCGCCATCGCCACCAGATAGGCCGCGACGCCGACATGCAACAACGAGGTATCGAGGACGATGGTCGATCTCGCCTGCAACCAGAAGGCCAGAGCCTCGACCAACGCCGACACCGCCAACAGCACCACGACACGCGGCCCGCTTTGCAAGCGTCCCCACAGGAACATCATCAGCCCGATCAGCGCGGCCAGGCCGGCAAACGGCACGATGGCCGACGTGGTCCGCAGCACGCGGCCCTGCACGATCAATTCGGCCGCCAGGATCTGCAGCATCGGTCCCGGCATGACCACGCCGTTCGGCACATTGAACCGGTCGCCGAGTTCGACCGCGGTCGCGCCGACCAGGACCTTCTTGCCCTTGATCGCCCTGAGCGCGGCCGGCTCGCCGCGCAATACATCGACATAAGAGACGGTCGGAACGCCACTGGTCGCGATGCTGTAATCGATCTGCAACGGCTGCCGTGTCGGCTCGTATTGTCCGGCAAGCAAGGCGCCGACCGATGGCACGAATTTGCCGTCGATCACCTCGCCATAGGCGTAGTGCCGCACCAGACCATCGGGCTCGACCGCGACATTGACGACCGCCGGCCAGGCGTGCTTGGCGAACTGCGGCAAGGGCTGGCTGACATACGATCGACGCGGCTTTGGCGCCGTTGACGACACGCTGCTTGAACACCGGCAGCACGACCGAGCCGCCGGCCTTTTGCAAGGCCTGGTCGAAGACCTTATCGGCCTCGTCATTCGATGCCGAACTGAAATCGACGTCGAACACAATGTCGGTGACGCCGGCCTTCTCAAGCCGTTCGATGAGTTTCGCGTGCAATTGGCGCGGCCACGGCCAGACGCCGATCTTGGCGATCGACGGCAAGTCGATGGCGACCAGCACGACGTCGCCGCTGGCTTGGTGCGGCAGCCAGCGGAAGCGGATGTCGGTCAGACCATTTCGCATAGCGCCGTGCAATCCGGACAGCAACACGACTGCCAGAACGCACAACACCAGGATATGAGGTCGGTACCTTTTCAAGCCAGCCATTCCCCAGACGAATTTTCCGTTTCGAAAGCCGCCGGCCCGCTCGCCGGCCGCGTCTTACGCTTGCGTGCGGCGCCGCCGGCGCCGTAGTCCCGCCACCAAAACCGACACCAAAAAGCCGATCGCCACCGGCACACCGACGGCAAGCGCCATTCCGTCATTGGGCTTCCAGCGTTCAAGCTGTTGTTCGGACCCGAAGATCGAAACGAGGAGGCCGTGCAGCCACGAATCGTCGCCGCTCGAAGGCATTGACTCAACCGCATTGGCTGGCGCGGCCTCAGCCGCCGCGCTCTGAACGTTGCGCGGCAACACCGCCGCCGGTGAGCTCGCCGGTTTCGGCCGCGCGCCTTCCGGCGCCAGCCCGCCGGGCGGCACCGTCATGGCCGTCACCGAAGCACTGCGCGGCGCGCCGTTCACGATCGGCTGGAACGGGCCCGACCCCGACAGTGCGATATGGCGACGCTCCCTTGGCCGGCACGGTCGCGGCCTGCCCCGGCGTCACTTCAGCGATGTCTCCGGATTTATGCGACGAGACTTCGACCTGGCCGCGAAACACCGCGACGTGCGAGCCGGCGTCGTCGAGCGAAACGCTGAACTTGGTGCCCTTCACCACGGCGGCGAGGTAAGGCGTATCGACTTCGAAATGCTTGACCTTGCGCTTCTCGACTTCGAGCAGGATCGAACCGGCGCGCTGCAGGATCGTCGTCGTCATGCCGTCGACGTTTTTGTCGGAGACGGCGATGACCGTGTTCGGCGAAATCAGGATCGTTTCTTCACCGCGCACCAGCAACACGCGGCCATTCTGGCCGGTCATGATCTGGTCGCCGGCGTGGATGGTTGTCTCGCGGGTGACGGATGCGCGCTGGACACCCTGATTGGTGACCCAGACCTCGCCGGAGGCCTTACCGACCTGCCAGGAGCCATCCGCCGCGCGGGCGCCCGCGCCGCTACAGATAATAGTCGACATGGCGAGCAGCAGCGCCAGAACAGTCGCGTTCGTCCGCAAAACCATGGTCGTTTCGTCCCCATCCCGGGCGCATAATCCCCACCTGCGCCGCCACGTCAGGGAGCCTAGTCGAAAAGTTCCAAGGCTTGGTTAGGATACGAAGACAAGTCGACGGGCGCCGGTAAGCTCGCGTTAAGCATAGATGCTGGGCCATCGGCGTCCGCACACAACGGGGGCGATTTAACCATTGGCTGCGCCGCCATTAACTCATCGGCGGATTTTTTGCCGACCCATTTCTTGTCCCGTGATACCCGTACGGCCAGGGGGCGGTATTTTTGACACTTTCACGTTTAACCGACATTCAGGCACGGCTTGATGAGGCTGTAGAACATCTCCGGGAACAGCAGAACCTCGTCGCTGAGGCCAACTCGCCGCGAACCCATGCGGTTCTCATCAAACTATTGTCGAACGGACTGCGGCTCTATTGCTGGCTGGAAGATCAGCGCAATGGGCTGATCGAACAGCTCGGCGAATATCTGTCGTTAAAGCAGCGCCGGTAGCGGCGGGCAGACTGATTTCACACGCACGCCACACCAAGCAGCTATTAGCAGATTCTCCATAAAGCAGCCGACCGGCCTCTTTGCTTTTCGCTAGGTCGGCTTGCGGTCGCCGCGTTCCAACGCCCGCAATGTGCCCATCGCATAAGCCGCCTGAGGGAATTCCTTGCGATCCCAAATTTCCTGCAACGTTTGGCGCGACTCGGTTGGTGCAACAACCAAAGTTGCCTCCGCCGCATTCAGCCGCACCTGCGGATTTTTATGATCGAATAGAGGCACGAGGGTTGACCGCTGATCACCGTCTCGATTTTTGAGCTCTCGCTCAATTATCTCTAGCTCGTCATACAACCGATTGAATTTTGCGATCTCGCCATTCAATTCCGCGTCGAATTGACCCAGCGAAGCGTCGACAAATTTGCCGACCAACTGCACCACCGTGAGTTTTCTCAGGCCGATTCCTATCATCGCTCAAGAACCTTATAAATCTGCAATGCCTCCAAGCCCACCGCTCGACGAACCGCCCAACTCCTGCCTTGCAAATACACACGTGGAGATTCGCCACCAAAATTTTTGTTTTTCGTTTGATACCAGCCGTTGATTTCCTGATGTCTCAAGCGCGGAACTCGCACTAAATTGTCAGGGCTATCGATCACATCTCGCGCAAACCCGTCACGCTCGGCCTGGGTTTGCTCGACAATATGATGGATATCATAACCGAGCTTCGGCGTCGAAGCACCGCGTTGCAATTCTTCCAAGGATCTCGGCGGATCGCGATAGGACTCTATTTCCGGCGAATAGGTTCGAAGCCAGGCGCCAAATTTGGCCATCGCGGCGGCCACCTCTGCGGTGGTTGTGAGTTGTCCCAGTAGCCTTGCCGCATCCTTTTTAGCTTTGGTGCGATCCTTCGACTTTGGCGGCCGTTTTTTCGGTATCTCCGGCGAATCGCCTGTGGGAATCTCGCCGGCCAGCCGAATCCGGCCAGTCGCCCGGCTATCCCGCGTCTGTGGGTTGTCGCCGCCCGCACCCCCGCCTTGACCGCTACCGCCACCGGCATCAGTCCACTCCCCGCCGTCCGGATTGCCACGCGGCACGCGCGGTTGCGCCGGGTTGTAGCCGTACTTCAGCGCCAGCCCATGCCGCTGTGCCGCTATTTCAAAGCGCGTGGCATCGCGAAGCCATTTCAGGCGCAGGACGCCGGACGCAATCCCGCGCAGCGCCGTGAGCCGCTGGGTTTCAATTCGATGGTTTGCATAGCCGGACGCTCACGCCATCCGACGCGAGCCGCCGCCGCACGACCCTGACCGGCGCGCGCGCGGCGCAGCTGCCGCGTCGCCGCCCAAGCCCGCCATCACAGCGCGCCAATCCTGCTCGGCGCGCGCCCGCGCGAATGAAACCCGCGGCTGGAACGAGGAAGACGCCGCCTGCTTCACCGCGCGCACACGCGCCCCCGCCAGCAGCGGGAACGTGACAATGGAAATTTCCCACAGATCGACCGCCTGCAAGCGCGCGCACGCGGGTGCGCGGATCGATGCGGCCCTTGACGGTGCGAAAGCCGATCGACAGCCCGTCGATCGCGCCGGCCCGCAACAGCGACAGCAGCTCGCGGCCGCGCGCCACTTCCGGGATCAGCCTGCCGCGCGCGTACAGCCCGCGATGGTCTTCACGCAATTCGAGCCAGACGCCGACCGGCTCGGACGGGTCGTGCTGGAACAACATCGGAATGCGCTGCACCGTGCGCTGGCGCAAAGTCGCCGCGAACGCGCCGGCCATCACCATGTCGCGCGCCTGGTCGATCTCGCCGAACAGCGAGGCGTAGCCTTCGACCGTGCCGTCGGGCTCGATGGTGGTGCGTGGCGCGAACACCGAGGCGACGGTCGGTTCGACTTGAGGTGCGGGCATGAGTCATCCTTCCCTCTCCGGCATCCGGAGAAAGGCGGCGTGCGATCGAGACGATGAAACGGTGTGGTGCGCTAGCGCTTGCCGCGCCTGGCTTGCCCTTCGGGGCGGCTTGCCCGGCTCTCGGCCGCCTTACGCTTGGACGCGCGGTCGAGGTGGTTCAGGAATTCGCGAAACACGTCGAGATGATCGCGCCGGCTTTGGTCTCGGCTTTATGATTGCCTTGGATCGAGCGCAGCACGGTATGCAATGAGTCCATCACTTGCCTCCGAAATGTTCGTTGAAGCGCGCCAGTTCGCGCACGAAGTCGTCGAAGCGGCGGCTGGCCGCCGTCAGTTCGCGCAGCGCGAACCAGGCGAGCGCGGTCGCCGACAGCGCCCACATCAGCAAGGCCAGATGCGCGAGATCGCCGCGCTCGGAAAGTATGAATGAGATCGGGCATGAGGTTCACCTGAGGTGGCGCGCAGGCGCCCTCGAAGGGCGAGGCCGTGATGTTATGGGCATCATCCTTCGAGGCTCGCGGAGCCTGTCATCGGCCGCGCTTTGCGCGCCGTTGCACCCAGGATGACAAGCGCCTCGAACCGTCGCCACCCGCGACCGCGCCGTAACCGGTGGCGGCGCGCTTTTCGTTGACGGTCAGGAACGGCGCCTTGGTGACGCGCTCCCACAACGCGGCGCGGTCGGGCGACAGCGCCTCGACCTTGTCGGTATCGGCCGCCAGCGTGAGCCCCCCGCCAAACGCCGGCGCCAGCCATTGCGTCAGCGCCGAACCGATGCGGCCCGCCAAAGGCAGCACGGTGGCGCGCCAGAACACCCGATTGGCTTCCTGGTAGTTCGAATAAGTATTGTCGCCGGGGATCGCCAACAGCATCGGCGGCACGCCGAAGGCCAGCGCGATTTCGCGCGCCGCCGAATGCTTGGCCTCCATGAAGTCCATGTCCTTCGGCGACAGCGACATCGGCTTCCAGTCGAGCCCGCCTTCCAGCAGCAAAGGCCGGCCGGCATTGGCCGCGCCCTGATACTGGTCGGACAGTTCTTTCTTCAGCCGCTCGAATTGCGCGTCCGCCATCACCGCGCCCTCGGCAGCCGCATAGACCAGCGCGCCGGATGGCCGCGCCGCGTTGTCGAGCAGCGCCTTGTTCCAGGTCGCCGCCGCGTTGTGGGTATCGACCGCGATCGCCGCGGCCTCCAGCGGACTGAAGCCGTAATAATCGTCGAGCGGATTGAACAAGGTCAGATGCAGGATCGGCGGCTGCGGCGCGTCTTGCACGAAGCGCGCCGTCTGTCCGGCAACCGTATAATCGAAGGCTTGCGGCCAGCCATCCGGCCCCGGCACCACCTTCATGCGGTCGGGCCGCAGCGCGTAGAGTTCGCGCACATTGGTCTGGGACGCACCCTCACCCGGCACAGCGTCGGCGAGACTGACCGCCTCGATATAGGAATTGCCGGCGAGCAGCAGATGCGAGGCGACGCTTTCGAGAAACGACGCGCCGTCCTGGCGCGGGTTCGGCCGCGCGATCAGATCGAGCAGCGGATGCGTTGAGTGCTCGGCCGCGCCCTCATAGAGCACGAAAGTGAGCCCGCCGATGCTTTCGGCGATCAGCCGCACGGCGCGATGCACGATGGCGTTTCGGGTGTAGCCTTCACGCGAAAGCTGCGCATAGTCGCGCGGCGTCCAGCGCGCCCGCCCGCCACTTTCGAGCGCGATCAGATGCGCGGTGCGCGAGGCTTTTTGTTCCACCGGGCGGAAGATGGATTTGATGGTGCTGAACATAAAAAAAGCCCGCGTGAGCGGGCCCTCTGCTTGTGTTTTAAGGAAGCGCTTTCGCGGCTAGCGCGCGTCCCGGTTCAATTGAACCGGAGGCGCGCTCCAGATTCTTTATTTGATCGCATTTTCTACGGCGAACCGGTTCCCACTTCGCCGGAAAATGCTCTAGCGCTCGGCCTGGCGCGATCCATGCGGATCGACGATGACGTAGCCGCTAATCGACACGACATGCTCGCGGGTCCGGTGACCACCGGAATTGCCGTCATGCACCAGCCAATCCTTGCCGCCGGCGTGGCTCATCAACACCATCACATGATGGTTGCGCGCGGCCACCATGCCGGGGCCCGGCGACGTGCGCGGAAACTTCCGGATCCAGTTCGACGCCAAATTCAACGTCGGCCGGATTTCACCGAAGACATAAAGCGACGCTTCGCAACCGCAGTATTGATAAGGGCAACCGGAAGGCCGCCGCCCGACAATGACGGTATTGCCGTTGGCGTCGACATTGTCGGCCTGCGCATTGGTGCGGGCCGCGCGTTCGGCTTGCGTGCGCGCCACCGACGGGCGATCCGAACAGCCGCGTTCGTTACAGACGATCACGGCGCCGCCGGCGCGGTCCCGCTTGTGGTGTTTCGGCGTCGCGTTGGCCGAGGTTACGATTGCGATCGAAAGGATCGCGGCGATCAAAAAAATCGATTTCTTAAACACAACATCACCATGTATCAGGGGCGGCTCGCGGCCGCGTGTCCGTCGGCTCCATTGACTAGCCGGCCCGTCACATCGGACCGAACGACCGCCCCCATTAGCGGCTGACTGCCGCCATGGCTACCCCCATGCGTGGTTTAAGCTGACTAAGTAAGGTTAAGCGTAAAGTATCGCATTTTACGCGAACCTGCGGACCGCCTCATTCCTCGAAAATCAACGCCAAAACAGCGCAAACCGGCCCATCCGCAACGGTTCGGCGACCGACCCGTTTCACAAATACTTCTTATCGCTTCCTTGCAACAAATCGCGAAAGTCCGACATGACCGGAAAACCGTAGCCATTGCCTGGCTTGTCAAAGTACAAATTTCCTGATTCGTGATAGTCGCTCGAATAGATCTCAGCGCCAATGATTTGGAGTGTATGCAAAAGCGCCTGCACGGAATCGAATCCGAAAATTTCCTTGGTTCTAATTTTGTCGGGCCAACCGATCTCATAACGACATCCCCATGCGCCAGTCTCTTCGCGCTCGGGCGCAAAAATGCGGATCGGAATTTTGATGTCCTTGCCGTCATCGCGCAGCGTCAATTCCCGGCTTGCGATTTCCATGGAGCACCTCATCAGGTCAACGGGGTGTAGGCAGCCTCGCAAGCCGTCACATTAGCGCACCATCGGTGTTTGTCGTTCAAAAATCACAGCCTCCTTATCCGCGGCTGCGCCTGGGCCGCGAAGGTCAAGGCGCCCACCGCCCAGACCAGCGCATCGAGCCGGTCCGGCGAGCGGCCCGACGACAAGCCGTCGAGCCCGAAGTCGCACATCTCGTCTTCCAGCGCCGGAAACACGCCGGCGTGTTTGACCCGGCCCTGCTCGTACAACTGAGAAACAGGCTCAGCCCGATGATACTTGCCGCGCGTCGCGCGCACCGACACCACGGGCACCTCGTTGTCGGCCTCGGCGATCACGGCCTTGACCATGTCGCCGCCTTGATTGACCTCGGCAACAAGGGAGTCGGCTTCAAGCCTTCGCCACAGCGCCACCGCCTTCATCGCCCAGCCTTGCGGCGTGAGCCCCGCCGCCGTCGCGTCCTCGATCACATAGATCGTCCCGTCATCGGCGCGGCCGGCCGCGACAATGCCGCAGGCGTCGGCGCCTTTCTTGGCGGACGCCGGCGGATCGACCGCCACCACCACGCGCATCAACCGCGGCGCGGCGGCGACCCGGCAGCTTTCCAGACCGGCGCGCGTCCACAGCGCGTCGTTGCGCTCCTCGACGATCTCGCCGTCGATCTCCTGGCGGCCGAGCCGCGTGCCGCCGTAACGGCTCAGCACATGGTCGAGAAACGACGGCGGCAGATTGAAGGCATTGGCGACGGTGCCGGCGCGCGTCAGCGCGGTCGCCGGATCGGCGATCAGTTTTTTGAGCAAAGCAATCGGCCGCGGCGTGGTCGTAATGACCTGCCGCGGCCGCTGGCCAAGGCGCAGTCCGAACTGCAAATTGTCAAACGTCGCTTCGGCATGACGCCACTTGGCAAGCTCATCGCACCAGGCACCGGAAAATTGCGGGCCGCGCAGCGCTTCGTAATTCTCCGCCATAAAGACTTCCGCCACCGCGCCGTTGTTCCATTCCAGCCGCCGCCGTGACGCCAGCCATCGCGGCCGTTCGTGGCGGCGATGGACCGCGAGCAGACCGGAGACGCCTTCGATCATGACCGAGCGGACTTCGTGCTCGCTCTCGCCGACCAATGCGATGCGCGCCTTGCCGTCTGCCAGCGCCTGACTGCGCACCCATTCGGCGCCGGCGCGGGTCTTGCCGGCGCCGCGGCCGCCGAGGATCAACCAGGTCGTCCAGTCGGCGCCGCTATTGGCGCATTGCGGCGGCGTCTGATGCGGATGGGCAAACTCGGAAAAATAACCGGCGTAATAATCAGCGTCCTGTGGCCGCAACGCCAGCGTTGCTTGCGTCACGATCCGCGCCGTCAGGTCCGGCTTCAGCGTCGATAAGCGCATGAAGGCGGCGCGCAAGCTCCTCGCGAATGTCGTCGATATCGCGCGGGATGGAATCGTCGTCGTCGTTGTCATCTTGCGGCGTCTCGTCTTTCGGCCCGGTCATGGCCGACATTTCCTGCAGCGCGCGGGCGACGGCGGCGAGCGTGCGGCCGCTGCGCTCACCGTCGCTCTCGTCGGCCGGCCCGACATTGGCAAGCACGCGGTCGATCGCCTCGAGGCCGGTCGCCACCAGTTGCTGAACACGCACGGCGTTGGCGCGGCGCAGTTCGGCTGCGTCGGCCGGCGCATCCGGAAGCACGTTGGCCGGCGCCGGCGGCGCGGCGATGCAGTCGGGCGCGGGCTCGATTTTTTGGACCGCCATGTCTGATCCCTCCCCCATAAAAAAACGCGCCGGCAAAACCGGCGCGTTTGGAATTGTCGATCGCCTCGGCGCGATGCTGTCGGCGGATCACATAAAGTAATAGATGTAGATTCCGGCAAACAGCACGATGACGCCCAATGTTCCGAACGCCAGGACGTGGCGGACATGATGGCCGGTCTCGCCGGCTCGCGCATCGTTGACCGTGGCGACGTTGTGGCCGTTTCTTCGTTCGGGCATGTTGGCTCCTCTCAATCCAGATCGCGATTCCCGTCGCGATCAAAGCCGCGCCGCGTCATGCGGCCGCATGCCGCTGCCGGCCCGGCTTTCCAAGGGGTCAACGTATCGCGGCGGCGAACCGTTCCGCCGCCGCCCGCCTCAAACGCAATTGTGGAGCATGACCAAACCATAGCCGACCAGCGTCACGCTGTCAATATAGTCCTAGGACTTTTTTCTAAAAAAATTTAGCCCGTCCGGCACGGCCGGCCAAACTGCAAAAACAGCTGACCGCCGAAGGCCTTAGCGCGTGCTGTCGGAATGGCAGGAACGCGGGCTGTGCTCCCAGATGAAGCCGCATTTGGTGCAGCCGCCCAACGACAGCCCCAGCGCAGCCAGACACAAAATCGCGGCGAGACGTTTTGTCATGGCAGTCAGTCTAGCCGATTGCTGCGAAGGCGGCGACGGGCTTTTTTGGCGGCCGCGCCTCGATGACCGGTTTGACCTCGCGCAAGGCTAATGCTCCGGGTGGCGTGGTAGGGTCATTCAATGCAGAAAGTCTCCGCGACCGCGAGTCCGCCCGCCCTGCGCCGCCGGCTCGGCCTTGCCCTCCTGGTCCTTTATGGCGTCGGCATCACCATCGGCGCCGGCATTTACGTTCTCATCGGTGCGGTCGCCGGTCACGCCGGCACTTATGCGCCGTGGTCCTTCGCGCTCGCCGCCTTCGCCATGGCCTTCACCGTCGGCTCCTACATGGAACTGGCGACGCGCTATCCGGTCAGCGCCGGTGAAGCGGCTTATGTGCGCGCGGCGTTCGGCTCGCGACCGGCCTCGACGACAACCGGGCTATTGACCGTCGCGATCGGCATCGTGTCGTCGGCGACCGTCGCACTCGGCGCCGCCGGTTATATCGGGCAATTCATTGCCTTGCCGCAAAGCGTCATCGTGGTCGTGGTGGTGGCGGCGCTCGGGCTGGTCGCGGCCTGGGGCATTCTGGAATTGGTGCTGCTCGCCAGCCTGTTCACCCTGATCGAAGCCGGCGGCCTGATCGCCATCATCGCCGCAGCGCTTTACACCGACGTGCCTTTCGTCACGGTGATGGTCACGCCGCCGCCGCTCGATGCGCATGTGCTGTCCGGCATCGCTTACGCCAGCCTGCTCGCCTTCTTTGCTTTCATCGGCTTTGAGGATCTCGCCAATGTCGTCGAAGAGGCCAAGGCGCCGTTGCGCGATATTCCGCGCGCCATGGTGCTGACGCTGGTCATTTCAACGGCGCTTTATGTCGCGGTCGCCGCGATCGCCGTCACCGCCGTGCCGATCCATGAGCTTGCCGCCTCGCCGGCGCCGCTCAGCCTGGTGTTTCGCGCGATCAGCACCATCAGCCCGGCCACCATCAGCCTGATCGCCATCGTCGCCACACTCAACACCATTCTCGCGCAACTCACGATGGCCGCCCGCGTCGTCTACGGCCTGTCCAAAAGCAACGAACTGCCGCGCTTTCTGGGTCACGTCGATGCGGCAACCGCGACGCCGGTTGTCGCCACCGCCTTGATCGTCATCGCCACGATCGTGCTGGCGTTGCTGGTGCCGTTCGAGCGGCTGGCCGAAAGCACCTCGCTCGCGACACTCTTTGTCTTTGCGCTGGTCAATTTATCGCTGCTGCGGCTGCGGTACCGGCGCGTTGTCAGCCAAAGCCCGCATGTCCACGTATCGCTTTGGGTGCCGATCGGCGGTCTTGCAACCTGTCTGGCGATGATGGCGGCGGTTGTTCTGGGCTAGCTGTCGCGTTTTTAGCCAACAACAAACAAAAGAGTGCTCAAGAAAAGAGCCCAAGAAGAACACCCAAGTCATCGCAACCAAGTCATCGCCCTCGATTACCATTCAACAGACACCGGTTCGCCTTGCAGGATGGCCGGAAATGCGTGAGTATTCGTGCAGGTTCGGGGGCATCTTGGAAATCCCGGCTTCGACATTGTCGGCCGTCGCGCATTGCGGACGGGCGGCTCACAAGCAAACTTCAAGAGAGGGAGAGCCTCGATGAAAAAGGCACCGTATTTATTTGGCGCAATGGCCGCATTGGCATTGTCCGGACTGGCGTCCGCGCCGGCCGCCGCCGCCGTCGATATTCCGTGCACCACGGCCAAGCTGATCGTCCCGTGGGGCGCCGGCGGCGACACCTACATCATTTTCAAGGTTTTCGAAGAGACGGTGAACCGTCTCAACGCCGACAAGAAAATCCAGGTCGTCACCGTGCCGGGTCAGGGCGGCAACAAGGGCGCCAAGGAAGCCGTGAAAGCCAAGCCGGACGGCTGCACCTTGTTCGCGATTCATCAGAGCGCCATCATCTCTTATTTGAATGGCCGCGTCGATTTCACCTGGGATGCCTTCGATCCCGTCGCCAAGGTTTCCAGCACGCCCGACGTTCTGGCGGCTTCCGCCAAATCCGGGATCAAATCCTTCGCCGACATGGTCAAAATGGCCAAGGCGAAACCGGGCGAAGTGACCGTCGCCGCAACCTTCGGCTCGACCAGCCAATTCTCTTGGCTGTTGCTCGAAGACAAGCTCGGAATCAAGTTCAAGTTCGTGCCCTTCGACGGCACGGCGCAACGCATGACCGCGCTGCTGTCCAACACCGTGCAAATGGGTTCGACCAACGTCACGACGTCGAAGAAGCAATTCGAGGGCGGCGAACTTGTGCCGCTGGTCCTGCTCGCGCCCGAGCACTCGAAGTCCATGCCGAAGATCCCGATTCCGAAGGACCTGGGCTTCGATCTCACTTATGCCCTGCAGCGCGGCGTCATGGCCCCCAAGGGCACGCCCAAGGCCGTCATCGATTACTGGGCCGGCGTATTCAAGAAGGCTACTCAGGATCCGGAACTGAAAAAGCAGTTCGCGGCCAAGGAAACCGAGGTCGACTATTTGGGACCGGACGCCTACCGCGCCTGGTTCAAAAAGGAATATGACGATCACGAAAAGGTCGCGATCAAGATCGGAATGTTCAAAAAGAAGTAGCGGTTTAACGTTCCGCAGCGTCGCGCCGGACCCCGTCACAGGGGTCCGGCGAGCGTATGGACACATCCCCATGATTGCCGACCCATGACTGCCGACTTGCCCTATGACTGCCGATTTGCGCGCCAACCGATGAGCCGGATCAGATGAGCCACGTCAACCGCGATTCCGTCGTCGCCATCGTATTAACGGCATTTGCCAGCGCCGCGTTCTGGGCCACATTCGACATCCAGACGCGCGACGACGGCATCATGCAGGCCACGGTGTGGCCGCGCGTCATTCTGACGCTCATGATCATCTTCAGCCTGATCTACCTTGTTCGATCCCTGCGCCAACCGAATGAGGACAGCGCGCCGGCCGATGAGCGCGGCTTCATCGCCTGGCTGAAATATTACCGCAATCCGATCGGCTGTTTTGCGCTCTATTTCGTATTCCTGGCAACGTTGCCCTACCTCGGCATCCTGATCGGCGGCGTGGTGCTCGTCTTTTTGCTGCTGAGCCTGCTCGGTGGCGTTGAGCGGCAAAAGCTGTTGCCGCATGCAATGATCGCCGTACTCACGATCGGCGGCATGTGGGCGATCTTCACCTTCGCGCTCAATGTCATACTGCCGGCCGGTGTGATCCTTCCTTTAGTCTACAGGATGTAATCGCCGATGCTCGAACACATCGTTGCGGCTTTCCTGACGATCGCCAACGTCAAGACGCTCTTGTTTATGTCGATCGGCGCCGTCGCCGGCCTCATCGCCGGTGCTATTCCCGGCTTCACCATCGCCATGGCCGTGGTGCTGACGCTGCCGTTCACCTTCGGGATGCCGGCCGAGCAAGGCCTCGCCACCATGATCGGCGTCTTCGTCGGCGGCCTATCGGGCGGCCTGATGTCCGGCATTCTGATCGGCATTCCGGGAACGCCGTCGTCGATCGCCACGGTATTTGACGGCTTCCCGATGGCGCGCAAGGGCCGACCCGGCTACGCGCTTGGCCTCGGTGTCTGGTCGTCGTTCGCCGGCGGCTTGATTTCCGCGGTCGTTCTGATCGTGCTGGCGCCACAGCTCGCCCGCATCGGTCTCGAATTTCAGCCTTGGGATTATTTTTCGCTGGTGCTGTTCGCGCTGACGATCACCGTCAGTCTGGCCGGCGACGACATGACGAAGGGCATGATCGCCGGCGTCATGGGCCTGTTCCTGGCAACCGTCGGCGAATACGACCTCAACGGTGTCGACCGCTTCACCTTCGGCAGCGACTTCCTGCAGAGCGGCTTCGGTTTTCTCCCCGTGTTGATCGGGCTGTTCGCGTTCAGCCAGTTGATGTCCGACATTCGCGACCGCCTCGGCGCGCGCAAAGTCCTGATGGACATGGGCGGCGGCAAGGTCAACATCCGCATTGAGCATCGCAAGGCGGCGACCACGGTGCTCAAGCACTGGACCAATGTCGTGCGCTCGTCGCTGATCGGCATCTTTGTCGGCATTCTGCCGGCCGCCGGCAGTTCGATCTCGAATATCCTCTCCTACGATCAAGCGAAAAAAGCTTCGAAGAATCCCGAATTGTTCGGCACCGGCGTTGAAGACGGCATCATCGCGTCGGAAACCGCCAACAACGCAACGGCGGGCGGCGCCTTGATCACGATGATGGCGCTCGGCATTCCCGGAGACATCATCACCGCCGTCATGCTGGGCGCGTTGCTGATCCACGACATCACGCCGAGCCCGAAATTCATCGTCGAACAGCCGGTGCTGGCTTATTCGCTGTTCATCGCTTTCTTCATATCGAACTTTATCGTGCTCGCCTTGCAGTCGATGACATTGCGGCTGTTCGTGCAGATTACCAAAGTCGCGATGTATGTTCTCGCGGCCGTGATCCTGGTGTATTGCGGCATCGGCGTGTTCGCGCTCAGCAACGCAACATCCGACATGTGGACGTTGCTGCTATTCGGCCTGCTCGGCTACGTCATGCGCGAGCTCAGCTTTCCGCTGGCGCCGATGATTCTCGGCGTCATCCTGGGGCCGATTGCCGAGCGGTGGCTGGCCCGTGCAACGACATTATCGTCGGACCCGACCTTGTTTGTGACCCATCACTGGTCGCTGTTCTTCCTCGTGCTGACCGTGTTCTCGCTGCTATTTCCGTTGTATCAGCGGGACGCCGGCAAGCGGCCTTGGGCGCGCTATTACACGCCGGCGCTTTTTGTCGGACTTGCCGTGCCGCTGGCTTTGATGGGCGGCTATGTTCGTCCGGGGTTAAGCGCGGTCCTGCTGATCGCAGCCGTTGTCTTCTTTATTCGCCCGTCCGCAGGCGCTTTGCCTGAGTTACGCGAATAGGCGGGCGATTAACGCACCTGGCTTTCGAGCCTGGGTTTTCAGGCTCTTGTCCGGATCGGCTTCATGTCGAAGCCGATCTCGAACACCGCCTGCCCGTCCACGTCCAACACGGTCATCGACCAACCCGACAGATCCTGAATGCCGGGATCGCACATCGCCGCCTTCAGATCGCGGACGTTGTTGGTCGCATGGCTGCGCGCCGCGGCAATTCCGCTGAGCTCATAGCCGTCCGCGTCGGTAAACCGGCGTTTCCCATCAGAGAAATGGAAAAAATAACGCGGCACTAGATGGTATCCCTAAAACGCGTAAGCGGTATTAAAGCACCCTATGGGATCAATATGTCGAAGTTGCGTAGGCCGGACAAGCGATATTTCGACGGCGCTCGCGTGAATGGTGCAACCGCCCACAACACGGTCGATCGGCGACAGATATCGCAATGAAAACATAATGAGACGTGCGGTATTTTACCTATCGACGCTGTTGATATCTTGTCGCCATCGAAGCGCGCGCACGCAATGTGCCGCAAATTTTGCGGACCGCCGCGGAATGAGACGCAAAGCACGAGTCCGCGCGAGCGAGTGGCGTTGATCGGCACGCGCACACCGGTTTTATTGGTTTTTCAATCGCGCCGTCTGGAAATACGATACGTCATCGAAGAGTGGAGGCGAACATGCGTTGGCGAGGCGTCCATCATGTCGAGTTTTCGGTTCTGGACTACGACGCGTCGATTGCCTTTTACGACAAGATGTTCGGCTGGCTCGGCTACAAGAGTTTCTGGACGCTCGATATCGGCTATCACGGCACCTATTACATGGCGCGCTTCCCAATTCCGCACAGTTACATTGGCATTCAGCCGGCGCAGACCGGCGGCAAGCTCGATCATGCCGCGCGCGCCGTCGGCATTCACCACATCGCGCTCTGGGCCAAAAGTCGAAAAGAAGTCGACGAGTTTTACACCGGCTTCCTGGTGAAGAACGCCGTCCCGGTGACGGAAGCCCCGGCCGAATATCCGGTCTACGCGCCCGGCTATTACGCGGTGTTTTTCGATGATCCGATCAACGGCATTCATTGGGAGCTGGCTTATACGCCACGCCTGCCCTCGCCGGCCGCTTATTGGCGCTGGAGCCGCGCGCTCAAGCAAGAGGCCGGGAGCCATCCGGAGTGGAAGCGCTCCCCGGCTGCCGAGGCCATGCGCAGCTTGCCCGGGCGCTGACGCGATCGGCTTACTGGCGGTCGCTGCCGATCTTGCCGGCGTCGAAACGTTCGCGCGCGTCCTGAATGGCCGGCCGGTGTCGGCGCGCCCAAAGGCCAAGTTCGCTGACCGGCTCCAGCAGCGAGCGTCCGAGATCGGTCAATTCGTAATCGACCCGCGGCGGAACCGTCGGAAACACCGTCCGTGTCACCAAGCCGTCGCGCTCCAGGCCGCGCAGCGTCAGGGTCAGCATGCGCTGCGAGATCGAGCCCAGCGCGCGGCGTAATTCGTTGAAGCGCTTAGGGCCGTCGCCCAGCGTCGATACCACCAGCACGGTCCACTTATCGCCGACCCGCGCCAGCACTTCGCCGACCGCCCGGCAGTCTTCGGCCACACGCAGGTTACCCGGTATCGGCTTTGTGCCTTCTTGCGTGTTTTTCATAGTCATCTATTTATCCTCGGTAACTATTCGTAACCACAAGACAAAGAGATAGAGGCTCCTATGGCAAAACTCAAGCTCGGCCTGATTGTCGGCTCAAACCGCAAGGAATTGATCAACCGCAAGCTCGCTTTGGCGCTGGCCAAGCTCGGCGACGCCGCTTTCGAGGCCAAATTGATCCAAATCGACGATCTGCCGATGTACAATCAGGATTTCGAGCAGCCCGTCCCGGCCCCCGTCGCCCGCTTCAAGGCCGACGTCGAAGGCTCCGATGCCCTGCTGTTCGTGACGCCGGAGCACAATCGCTCGATCCCGGCATTGCTGAAAAATGCGATCGACTGGGGAACGCGGCCTTGGGGCAAGTCGTCGTGGCCGGGCAAACCCGCCGCGATCACCGGTACCTCGGGCGGCGTCATTTCCACCGCGGCCGCTCAGCAGCACCTGCGCGCTGTTCTCGGCGGCCTTCCGGACCTGAATCTGATGGGCGGCGAAGCCTATATTCAGTTCAAACCGGACCTGATCGACGCCGACCACAACGTTCCCGATGAGAACGTACACAGCTTCCTCAAAGGCTTTATCGACAAATTCGCTGTCTTCGCCGGAAAACTCGCCGCGAAGTAACAAGAAGGGCAAAATGTCATGTCCATAAGACCCGTTAAAAGTATTGTGCAATCGACGCCGACGCTGGAAGGCGCCGGCGTCAAGCTGCGCCGCGCCTTCGGCTTCGGCGACACCGAACAGACCGATCCGTTCCTGTTGCTCGACGATTTTCGCAACGATCGACCGCAGGATTATCTCGCCGGTTTTCCGTGGCATCCGCATCGCGGCATCGAAACGGTGACCTACATTCTTGAAGGCACCGTCGAGCACCGCGACAGCCTCGGCAGTCATGGCACGCTCGGTAAAGGCGACGTCCAGTGGATGACCGCCGGGCGCGGCATCATGCATCAAGAGATGCCGCAAGGTGACGCGCAAGGCCGCATGCACGGTTTTCAGCTCTGGGCCAACCTGCCCTCGTCGCTGAAAATGACCGCGCCGCGCTACCAGGACATCCAGGGCGCGGCCGTGCCCGAAGTCACCGACGATGATGGCACCCATGCCCGCATCGTCAGCGGCGAGTTCTGGGGCCAGAAAGGTCCGGTCGACGGCGTCGCTGCCGATCCGCGCTTTCTCGACATCTTCGTGCCGGCCGGCAAGCGCAAGACCTTCAAGGTCGAGGTCGAGCGTCATGCCTTCGCCTACATCTTCCAGGGCTCGGGCCAGTTCGCCTATGCCTCCAAGCCGATCGGGGTGCTGAGCGAACGACAGGTCGATGGCGAAGAGATCCTGTTCCGCGAGCCGGCCGGCGATCGCTCGCTGGTGCTGTTCGACCGCGGCGACGAAGTCACGGTGCAGGCCGGCGAACAAGGCATCCGTTTCCTGCTGGTGTCGGGCAAGCCGATCAAGGAACCGGTCGCCTGGCACGGTCCGATTGTGATGAACACCAAGGCCGAACTTCAGCAGGCCATGAACGACCTGCGCAGCGGCACCTTCATCACGAACTAAGAAAATGGCGCGCGGCGGCTTAACCGGCCGCCGCCGTCGGCACTTCGTCCATCTCCAGCTTGCCGTCGCGCAAATGGTAGATGTGGTCGAAACGGTCGAGGATCATCTCGTCATGGGTCACCACGATCACCGCGGCGTCCTGATCGGCCGCCACCTTGCGCAACAGATCCATGACGATGCGGCCGCGCTGGGTGTCGAGCGGCGCGGTCGGCTCATCGGCCAGGATGATGCGCGGATGATTGGCCAGCGCGCGGGCGATCGAGACCCGCTGCGCCTCGCCGCCCGATAGTTGCGCCGGCATGGCGTGCTTGCGGTGCCCGACATCGAGATAGTCCAGCAACTCCACCGCGCGCGTGTGCGCCGCCTTGCCGCTGTAGCCGGCCAGATGCAGCACCATCGCGACGTTGTCGGTGGCGTTGAGGAACGGCAGCAAATTGGCGTGCTGGAAGATAAAGCCGACCTTCTCCAGCCGCAGCCGGCGCAGATCGGCGCGCAGCCAATGCTCGTCATAGACCGTCTCGTGATCGAGCGTCAGCCGGCCGCCGGTCGGCGTCATGATGCAGGCGATACAATTGAGCAGCGTGGTCTTGCCCGAGCCGCTCGGCCCCATCAGCCCGACGACCTGGCCGGGAAAGACGTCGAGATTGATGTCGATAAGCGCGTTGACCTGCGCACTGCCGCTGCCGAAGCTCTTCGACACATGCTCGACCTTGACCACCGCTTGTTTGGATTTCTCGGCCATGGCGCTAACCCGTCGACGCCAGCGCTTCGGCCGGATCGATCTTCAGCGCCAGCCTGATGCCAAGCGTGCTGGCGGCCAGACACACCACCACGGTGATGACGAACACCACGGAAACGCTCATCGGATCGAGCACCAGCCGGCGCGGGAAAAACGGCTGAAACACCACCACCAGCAACAGCCCCATAAAGTAACTGAAGATGCCCATCGACAGCGCCTGCTGCACGATCATGCCGATAATGGTGCGGTCGGGTGCACCGATGAATTTGAGCGTGGCGATCGAGCGCGTCTTGTCCATGGTCAGCGTGTAGATGATGAGCGCGATGATCACCGCCGACACGATCACCAAGAGCACCATGATCATCAACTGCTGCTTGCGCGCGCGTTCGATCACGAACTTGCTGAGCAGCGTCTCCTGCTGACCTTGCGTCAACGCCGACAAATGCTTCCAGCGCGTCAAAGCAGCCGCGACTTCGTTGACCGGCACATAGGGCGACACCTTGGCGATGACGGCGTTGATCTGATTGCTGGTTTCCAGCCCGCCGCCGCGCGCCTGTTCACGCCGCACCGCCGGCGGCGCCAGTTCGAACTGCAGCGCCTGCGCGTCGCGCAAGGTAATGTAGGCGACCGGATCGCCCGACGACGTCACCTCATTGCGCATCAAACCGACGACCGTGAATTTACGGCCATGGGTACCGAGCGGCACTTCCTGGCCAAGCTTTATGCCGGCCGAGCGGTCGACGATCATCTCATAGTGGCCGCGCAAGATGTCACGGCCGGCCGAGAGCTGGTACGGACCGCCGGGCCGGCCCGGCTCGAAGCCGATGATGAATAAACGCAGCGGCTTGTCGTTCAAAACCGTCTGCACCGATTGATAGGTGACCGAGCCGGCCCGTTCGACGCCGTAGACCCGGCTGACCAGTTCGCGGGTATCGCCGGGAATGCGCGAGGATTCGGCGAACGGCCCATTGGTGCCGGCCTCGACCACCCAGAGGTCGGCATGGGCCGCCCGCGCCTGGCGCAACGCGTCGTCGATCAACCCGCCATAGACGCCGGTGATCATGATGACGATGCCGAGCAACAGGCTCAGGCCGAAATTGGTCAGGATGAACCGCAGCAGATTATGTTTGATGTCGCGGTAAGCGAGATTCATTTGACGGGCTCTTTGGCCGCCGTCTCTTTGGCAACCTTGGCGGCGCGGCCGACCCGCAGGCCGCTGCGCAATTGCACCACAACCCTGGCCTTGTCCGGCAACCCACCGGTGATCTCAAAACGTCCGTCCAGCAGGCGATGCCCGAAGGTCACCTCACGCTGCTGCAGGTGGCCATCTTCGACCGTCCAGACCGTGCCGCGATTTTTTCCCAAGCCGATGATGGCCGCTTCCGGCACCAGCAAAGCCTGTGGCAGCCGCGTCGTTGTAATGTAGATTTCGGCCTGTTCGCCGAGATGGAAATCGGCCGGTATTGCATCGAAGGCGATCGCGATCCGGCGCTCCTCGTTGACGCGGTCGCTTTCAGGCTCGATCCGCGCCACCTTGCCGGCAAACCTCTTGCCCGGCATCGAGCGCAGCACGATGGCAGCGGGCTCACCAACCTTGATCTCGCCGGCTTTGCTCTCGTCGATGAAGGCCAGCGCCCAGACCGATTTCGGATCGATCAAGGTGAAGACCGGCTCACCGGCGCCGAGCGCGGAGCCGCGTTCCTTCAAGCGCGCCGTCACCATCGCGTCATAGGGCGCGGCAAGCGTATGGAAATCCAGCGTCGCACTTTCCTGCTGCAACTGCGCCTTGGCGTCATTGATGCTGGCTTTGGCCACCGCGATATCGCTCGCCGCCAGGTCGACATCGGCCCGCGTGGTCTCCTGCGCGGTCTTGGCCGTCTCCGCCGACTTAACCGAGGTGGTGCTGCTTTGCACCAGTTTTTGCCGGCGCTCATTGATCGACTTGGCATTGGCATAGTTGGCTTGCGCCTTGGCGTAGCCAGCCGTGGCCTTTTGCAGGTTGGCTTCGTTCAGCTGGACGGCGGCTTTGGCGCGGGCCACCCGCGCGCTCTGCTCGCGGTCGTCGAGACGGGCCAGAACTTGGTCCTTGGCAACGCGGTCGCCAACGTCGGCGGTCAGATCGACCAGCACGCCGGCGACCTTGAACCCGATCTTTGAGGTGACCCGCGCCTCGACCGTGCCGAGGCCGAAGACCTGGACCGCGACATTGCGCTCCGGCTGCGCCACCTTCACGCTGACCGTGGCCAGGAATGTCGACCAAACGCCAATCAACACGGCGGCGGCAATCGCAACCGCACCGCCGACGAAACCGATCCGTTTTAGGTTCATGACCCGCGCTCTTCACAGCTAAATGAAAACTCTAGCCCGCTATCCACGGCCGCTCATTGACCAAGGTCAATCGGCGCCGCCGCTCCAACGCGGCGGTGACCCGCCGTGCAAAAATTGCGAATTAGCCGCCAGCGCCAGTGGCGCAAACCGTGGGCCACAACCGCAACGGCGTCGGTCCTGCGTCACGCCTTTTCCAGCCGCCGGTTCGCCCCGGCCCGCCGAACATGCCGCCCGTCCCGGTGTCCGTCTCGTCTGACTGTCTAAGCCGCCGGCGCGACGGTATTATTACACAATCCATGTGTATAACTTAGGCGCCAAGCGTCACCTCAAAGGCCTGATGAGATACCTTCAACCGCGTCGAGTTAAATGAGACTCGCCCGGGAGGCTGCAACCGTGCCTAATCGACCGGTGGCTGCCAGTGCCATCTTCAGCGCCATTACCGAACCCCTTCGTCGAGGCTATCGATTTTTGAAAGATCGCGTCGGCCGCGGGCGCGTGAGGCCTTGGGCCCAGCCCGTGACGTACCTTGGGCTGGCGATGCTCGCCTTCATCTACTGTGCCCTGGCATATTTAACGGCCGCCGACCGAAACGCGGCCGAACTAGAGGCTCAGGCCAACGGGGAAAACCTGGTCCGAATAATCGATCAGTCGTTTTCGAATATTTTCAAAAACGACGACTCCGGCCTTCTGCTGATCAGGCGATCATATCAGAGCAACCCTTCGGCGTTCGCTCTGTCCGAATGGATCAAGGGCATCGCGGTCAGGGACGAACGAACGCTTGGATTTACAATCATCAACGCCGGCGGGCACGTTGTCGATACAAGCGTTACAAAAAGCGCCGTTGGGCTCGATGTATCCGACCGCGACTACTTCCAGACTCAGCGCGATTCAACCGGCGATGAATTATTTGTCAGCAAACCCGTTCTCCTGAGACGCCTCAACAGGCAGGCGATCGTACTGAGCCGCCGCATTTCCGCTCCGGATGGGACATTTTCCGGCGTCGTCGCGTCGTTTATCGATTTAAACGGACTGTCAAAAATCACAGAATTGATCAATTTGGGCCCGGATGGCAGCGTCGCTCTAGTCGGCCTCGACGGCATTTTGCGCATGCGCACCGTCGACGGCTCAATTGACGCCAAAAATATCGGACGGAAAGTTCCGCTCAGGCCGACATCTTTGGGGCGCGCGCTCCAATCGAAGACAGGACAATATTGGAGCACGCCCGGCCTGTTCAACAATGTCCTGCGTTACGTTTCGTACCGCGTCCTCGACTCGCTCCCGCTAGTCAGCGTCGTCACGGTATCGCAAGCCGAAATCTACCGGAGCGCGAATGAAAACGCGCGGATCTATTGGGCCATTGTCCTAACGCTCACGGCCGCAATTCTGGCTGCGATGGGCTTCGGCGCACGGCGAGAAAAACGATTGATCGCCACAACCGAGGAAATGGAACAGGCTCAAGCCGCCCTGCGCCAAAGCCAGGAACGTTATGCCTTGGTTGAAGATGCCGTGAACGACGGCATCTGGGATTGGAATATTCTAACCGACCAAGATTATCGCTCGCCGCGCTGGAAGGAGATACTGGGTTACGATCAGGACGGCATTGCGATCAAAGCATCGGCGTTCCGCGACCTTATCCACCCCGCTGACAAGGCAATTGTCACCGAAGCGGTCCGCGCCCATCTCGACGAGAACAAGCCCTACGATCTCGAATTCCGGCTGCGTCACAAGAACGGCGAATACCGCTGGGTCCACAGCAGGGGAAAAGCCTTGCGCGACGCCAATGGCCGTCCCATTCGCATGCTCGGGTCGATGACCGACATCAGCGAACGCAAGGCCGCCGAAGTGTCGGTGCATGAGGACCGCGGCAATCTTGCGCGCGCCGAAGCCATGATGCTGCTGGGGCACTACAAGTTGGACACCACAACCGACACCCTGACATGGTCGGAAGGGACTTATCGCATTTTCGGCAAATCGCCGGAGTCATTTCGTCCGACATTTTCCAATGTCGTCGAACTCATTCATCCCGATGACCGCGCGCGGTTTGCCCAGCACCGCAAGGATTCCTTGCAGGGCTTGAGCAAGCCGCCGGCGACAATGCGCGCGATCAAGCCGGACGGCCAAATTATCACGATCGAAAGCTGGTCGACCCCGATCCGCGACGGCAACGGCGGGACGTCCGGATATTTCGGCACCGTTCAGGACGTCACCGAGCGCCTTCGCCAGCAAGCCGCCCTTCAGGAAAGCCGCGATAACCTGACGCGCGCCGAAGCCATGATTTCGTTAGGTCATTACAAATACGAAAAGGACACTAAGACCTCGGTCTGGTCCGAGGGCGCCTATCGAATCATGGGCAAATCGCCCGATACCTTCCAACCGACACACGCAAATGCGGCGGCCTGTTTTCATCCTGATGACCGATCGCTCCTCTTACAACATCGCGCCCGGGTCCTGGCAGGCGAAAGCCCGCCGCCGATTACGTTGCGTATCGTCAAGGATGACGGCCAGACCGCCTTGGTGCAAAGCTGGTCGACGCCGCTTCGCGACAGCCATGGCGCCATTACCGGATATTTCGGCACCGTTCAGGACGTCACCGAGCGCCAGCGCGAACAAGCCGCTCTCCGGGAAAGCCGCGACAACCTGGCGCGCGCCGAAGACATGATCCATATGGGGCATTTCAAATATGAAAGCGCGACAGATACCTATATCTGGTCGGACGGGCTCTTTCACCTCATGGGCATGTCCCGCAATGCGTTTACACCCACGCTGAACAACACACTGGAACGCGTCCACCCCGACGATCGCGCCATTTTGCTTCGACACCGGCAAGATGTCTTGTCGGGCAAAGGCGTCCCATCTGTGACCGCGCGTGCCGTCAAAGGCGACGGCAGCGAAATAGTGGTCGAAGTCTGGTCGTCGCCGTTACGCGCCGAAGACGGCACGATCACCGGCATGTTCGGCACGACTCGCGACGTCACCGCGCGCCGGAAAAACGAAATTCTGATCGAGGAAAGCTTGGCTAATCTTGAACGCGCCGAAGCCATGGCGCTGCTGGGCCATTATAAATATGACGCCACGTCCGATAACATGACTATCTCCAGCGGCACCTATCGCATCTATAATAAATCGCCCGCGTCATTCACGCCCTCGTTGGACGGGGTGCTTGAGCTTTATCATCCCGACAGCCAGCCGATTCTCAAGCAATACCGGCGCGACCTTATGGCCGGTCGAGAGCCTCCTCCTATAGCGCTCCGTTTGCTCGTGGACGATGGAACGAGCAAGGAAATTCAGATTTGGGCGGCGCCTGTTCGCGCCCCTGACGGCACTGTGACCGGAATGTTCGGCACGCTTCAGGATATCACGCTGCGCAAAAAGGCCGAGGACGCGCTCGCGCGCGCCAACAACGAGCTCGAAGCCCGTGTCAGCCAGCGCACCGCCGAGCTCGCCGACGAAATGAAGCGGCGCGAGGAAGCGCAAATGACGCTGGCCCAGATGCAGAAAATGGAAGTGGTCGGCCAGCTGACCGCCGGCATCGCCCACGACTTCAACAATCTGTTGGCGGTGATCGGCGGCAGCCTCGAATTCATCGACGGCGCGGCGGCGCGTGGACTGACCGCCGAGCCGGAATTGATCGACGCCGCCTGGCGCGCCACCCGGCGCGGCCGCGAGCTGGTCAAGCGGCTGTTGGCCTTTGCCCGCCAGTCGCCCCTGCTCGCCGAAGCCACCACCGTCGATCAATTGGTACTTGATACGCTGCGGCTTTTGCAACGCACGCTCGGCCAGGGCATCGACAGTGTGACGCAACTTGACGCCAAGGCGGCGGTTATATCCGTTGACCGTAACCAGTTGGCCAATGCGCTGCTCAATCTGGCGCTGAACGCGCGCGATGCCATGCCGGACGGCGGCCAGTTGACGATTGCAACCAAGTGTCAGCCGGTCACAGCCGACGCCGACAAAAATTCGTCACGTTGGCCAACCGGCGAGGAAGTTTGCATCACGATCAGCGACACCGGCGTCGGCATGACGGAAGACGTCCGCAAGCGCGCCTTTGAGCCGTTCTTCACGACCAAGGCCGACGGTCTCGGCAGCGGCCTGGGCCTGAGCATGGTGCAAGGCTTCGTCGAGCAATCCGGCGGCCGGATCGAGATCGACAGTCGCGAAGGCCACGGCACGACCGTCACCATCAGACTGCCGCGCATTGCCTCGGCAAGCGAGGCCGATGAGGCAGACGCGTTTACCGGCCTGACCGTCAGCGGACGCGAAAAGACCGTGTTGCTGGTCGAGGACGATCCCGACGTCCGGATCGTGACGGCGGCCCAAATCAAACAATTGGGCTACAAGGTTCTCGCGGTCGGCCAACGGCATGGAGGCGATCGATTTGATCGCGTCGCCGGCGACGGTCGACATTACCTTGACCGACATCGTCCTGCCCGGCGGCCTCGACGGTGTCGCACTGATCAAGGAGGCGATGCTGGCGCGGCCGAACATGGGCGTGCTGTGCATGTCCGGCTACGATCCGACGCAGAAACACCGGAAGTGGCTCAAAATTCAGAACATTATTTTTCTGGAAAAGCCGTTTTCGAGCACCCGTCTGGCGCAGGCCCTCAATGACGCGCTGGCGCATTGAGCCCAGACCCGTAAGCTGGGCGCGATGACAGATTCGGACAAGGATCCCGGCGTGAATCCCGGCCTGCCGTGCGCGAATTGCCCGGATCGGGATTACAATATGTGCCATGCCTTGCGGCGTGCGCACGATATCGGCGGCGAGGCCGTTGCTCGGCGGCCATCGCCTTTCAATCGCATGATGTCGCGGCCCGGCGGCTGATCTGGCGCGAGCGCGATACCGTGCCGGCGGTGCCGGTTATTTGCCAGGGCTGGGCAGCGACACTGCTGACGTTATCGGACAGCCGCCGGCAGATTCTGTCGTTCCTGCTGCCCGGCGATCTCGTCTCCGCGGTTCTTATTTTCGATCCGGTCTGCACCTATTCGGTCGAGACCATTACCGACGTGCGCTACAACGGCTTTGACCGCGCCGCCATTCAGGCGACGTTGAACAAGACGCCCGGCTTGATCGATACGCTGCTGCAAATCCGCAACGACGAAACCGCGCGCGCCGACAATCTGACCGTCGATCTCGGCCAGCGCGCCGCCGCCGAGCGGATCGCGCGGCTGATTATCAATCTGTCGGACCGGCTGGCGCAGCGCGGCCTGGTGCAGGACGGCGTGATGGACTTTCCGCTGCGCCAGCATCATATCGCCGACGCCACTGGCCTGACCGTGGTTCACGCCGGCAAGGTGCTGAGCGAGATGCGCCGCGCCGGCCTGTTCAGGATCGATGGCCGCACGCTGACGCTGTCCGATCCCGCCGGCCTGCGCCGCGTCGCCGATATGTATTAGCGCTGCCCCGCCCTATGGCGACGGGATCGGCGTCGCCGGCCCGCTCGGCGCGGCCGCACCGCCCGATGGCGGCGTCGGCCCCTTCAACGGCCGTTGCTCCATCGCGATCACGAACGACATGGCGAAGGCCAGAATCAAGCCGCAGGCCAGGAACACGAACCGAAACGCATAAGCCAGTTCATGCGCCGAAGCCGCCCGCGCCAGCATATCGACCGACATGCCGGCGCCGCCGCCCAAGCCCCCGAGCACGATCGCGCCCAGGATCGCCACCACCAGCGATGAGAACAGCGCCCGGAAGAAATTGGCCGCGCCGGTGGCGATGCCCATTTGCGAGCGCGACACCGCGTTTTGCAGCGCCACCGTCGCGACCGGAAACACCGTGCCCATGCCGATGCCGATCACCGTCATCAGCACCAGCACCAGCGGCAACGGCATGGTGCCCGGCCAGATCGACAGCGGCCCGAGCGCCAGGATCGCGACCGTCAGCCCGATCAGCGGCATGCGCTTGTAGTGCTCGATATGCATCATCGCGCGGCCGGTCAGCGTCGCCGCCACCACCGTCGCGCCCATCAGCGGAATCAAGGCGAGGCCGGACTGGCTGCCGACAGATGCAGCACCACTTCGAAATACAGCGGCACGAAGATCGTCATGCCGACCATCGTGCCCATCGTGCAGCCGCCGGCCAGCGCCGCGCAGCGCACCACCGGATTGCCGAGCACGGCGAGCGGCAGGAACGGCTCCTCGCGCCCGCATCAGCCGCCAGGCGAACAAGCCCCACAGCACGGCGGAGGCCAGAAACAAGGCGCCGATCTCGACCGAGATCCAGTCGAAGCGCCGCCCGCCCCAGGACAAAGCCAGCAACAGCGCCACCGCCGCCATCATCATCAGGCCGGCGCCGAGCAGATCGAGCCGGTGCTTGCGCGGGTGAAACGGCACCAGCTTCAAAACATTCGAGGTCATGCCGAGCGCGACCAGGCCGAGCGGCAGGTTGATCCAGAAGATCAGCGACCAGTCGAGATGTTCGGTCAGAAAGCCGCCGAGCACCGGCCCGCCGACCGACGACACCGCGAACACCGCGCCGATATAACCCTGATAGCGGCCGCGCTCGCGCGGGCTGACGATGTCGGCGATGATGGTCTGGGCCAGCGCCATCAGGCCGCCGCCGCCGAGGCCTTGCAACGCGCGCGCCACCACCAGCGCCGGCATGCTCGGCGCCAGCGCGCAGGCGACCGAGCCGGCGACGAAAATGCCGATCGCGGCCAACATCATCACGCGCCGGCCGTGGATGTCCGACATCTTGCCGTAGAGCGGCGTCACCGCCGTGCCGGTGATCAGGTAGGCGGTCACCACCCAGGCGAGATCGTCGAGATTGTTGAAGTGGCGGCCGATGGTCGGCAGCGCGGTGGCGACGATGGTCTGGTCGAGCGCGCCGAGAAACATCGTCAGCAGGATGCCGAGCACGATCTTCTTGATGACGGCGTGCGACAGCGCGGCCGGCTCCGGGTGCGGCGGCGGCGCGGGCGGTTGCGGCGGCTTGGGCGTCTCGGCGTCGGCAGAAGTCATGGCGTCGACATGCCCCGGCGCCTTGCGCCGAGGCAAGGGGGACCGGCGCGCGGGTGCTATGCCGTGCGGCATTTGCCGGATGCAGGCGCCGTCCCGGCCCGCCCGTTCAACACGCGTCGACCTCGGCCGAGATCCTGTTCAGGCGGCCGAGCGCGACCTCGACATAGTGGATGGCGACGCGTTCGAGCACGGCGTGCGTCGGCGCCATCCGCCGCCGGCCGGCGGCTTTTTGGCGGATCGCGCCGAGCATGGCCAAGGCGCGGGTGGTGCCGTCGATGGCGCGCAGCAGCGCGCCGTGGCGCTTGATCGCGTGCGCTTGCGCCTGCGCTCGGCGCGCCAGGCCCTCGGCCTGCGCGCAGGCCGCCTCGCCGCGCGACCGGCCCAGCGGATCGGTGGCCTTCAAGCCTTGCGCGAACGGTTGGCCCAAATCGTCGCGGCGGATGAACCGGCCGCCGGCGCCTTTCGCCGGCTTGAACACGGATGCAGCCCGCGAACGCCGGCCGCGATTGGCGGCGGCCGCCGCTTCGCCGCGCGGCAACTCGCGATAGCGCTTGGTCCAGCCGCCTTTGGCGACATATTTGTAGATCGTGCGTTCGCTGACGCCGGCCAGCCGCGCGATCTCGCGCACCGGCACCGCCGAGCCTTCATACAGCGCGCGGACCCGGGCAGTGAGGTCACCCTTCTCCCCTTCCCCTTGTCGTGGGGAGGTGTCGGGGGCGGCCTCTTGCGGCGCCGGCCCTTGCCCGCCGGAACGCGGCGAAGGCGGGTGCCCTTTCGCCAGTTCGCCATAAATTTCGCGCGCGGCAGCGCGCACCGATGAGCGCGGGGTCATGGGGATCAGAACAGATTGTGGAGGATGCGGGAAGAGTAGCCGGGCAGCGTGACGCTGTCAAGGATTATTTTCTTATTTCTTCCATCGCCCGCGCGAGACTGGCAGCGGCTTTCCGTCAGCGGCTTTCCGGCCACGGCTTCACCGCCGCGCTGTTGTTGATGATCGCGACAAGCATATGCGGTAGTTGTGCTATCCTTCCTTTTGGAATCAGCCGATTGCGGAACCAGGGTCGGAGCGAAAGCTTTCGACATCGCAGTCCGGCAAACGGTTCGTCATAGACAAAGGCAGACGGCGATATGGCAAAGAAGAAGCACGTTTCGATTTTCGAGCGGCTGGAAGAAACGGCGAGCGACGTGGCCAATGCCATCAGCGTCGCGGCCACAGGATCGGAAATCGGCATTCTGGAATTGGCGGCCGAAGACGAATTTGGTCGGCGCCCCGCTCAAAAGCGGAAAGTGAAGCCCACCCAAAAGAAAACCAAGACGACGAAAAAGAAGACGAAAAAGCTAAAAACAAAGGCGAAAACCAAGCCAAAAACAAAGGCGACAACAAAGCCAAAAAACCAAGAAGACAAAAAAGCCGACAACGAAGAAGAAAAAGAAAGTCGCGGCCAAAAAGAAAGTCGCGGCGCGCCGCAAGACGGCCAAAAGCAAGCCAGCCGCAAAGCGCCGGACGCGCTGACGGCCATCGGCCGCCGCTTAAACCACCGTCGGCTTCAATGCCGACGGCTTTTTGCTTGACCGGACGGCCTTACTTGACCTTCAGGTTCTCAGCCGACTCTTTGCCCTTGTTGGCAACGAGTTCGTAATCGACCTTCTGGCCCTCATTCAGGGTGCTGAGGCCGGCGCGTTCGACCGCCGAGATATGAACGAACACGTCCTTGCCGCCGCCGCTATCCGGCTGAATGAACCCATAGCCCTTGGTCGGGTTGAACCACTTTACAGTACCGCTCGCCATCGTCGCTCTCCTTGTTGAAGTGCAACGATATCGACGGTATCGGGCCATGTATAGCCGATAGCCTCGCGGGGGCCTGCTGCCGCTTATGGGTCATAAGCGGACATTCAACCGCGCGCCCCTATCCAACAGCCCCCTATCGGCCTTTCACCGCCCCATTTTGGGCCGACGCCCTCCTCGCGCCCGTGCTGTTCACCGCCTTCTCTTCCCGTGCCCCATCCGAACTCGGGTTTACCCGAGGTCGGCACATCAATGTGTCGGGACGGGTTCGGGGCTTGCCCGCCGAAGCGCAGCGAAGGCAGGTGCTCTTTTACCAGTCCGTCCTCACTTGCGCGCGCGGCCACGCGCACCGATGTGCGCGGGGTCATGGGGATTTAGGATGCAGTTGTGGAGGATGCGGAAAAGATAGCGGGGCAGCGCGACGTTATCAAGGACTATATTCCCGCCAATGAAGGATATTCGTCATATGTCCGATCACCTAAAAGCCGCCCGCTCGTTTTCTTCCGTTTTCCGCCCCACTGTTTGAAAAAGAACGCCACTTTCTGGCGCTGGCAAACATCGCGTAGTTCCTCGGCCCACCACAACTCCATCGGTCGCGCCCGCGGACCAGATTCTCCGCCGACAATAGCCCAATGAATGCCGCTCAAATCCGGTTCGGAGATCGGCCCAAGCAGCGGTTCGAAAGAGATAAAGCGGACATGCGCCGGCACGCGGCGCAGCAAATCGATACGATGTAGATAATCTTCGCTTTCAACCGATGTGCCGAGCCAAACATTCGGAAGCGTCGGGAATTCGGGCTTGGACAAAATCTCAAGCATTCGCTTAGGACGCTTTGTCAGCACCTGGAAAGAATGCCAATGCGCCTGCTTCATCACGTGCCAGACTTGGCCAATGAATTTCTCATTCGCCTTGTCCTGAAATAAATCAGACATTGAATTTACGAAAATGCGTTGCGGCTTTTTCCAGCTAAGTGGCGCAGAGATCGCGGTCTTGTCGATGTTCCACGCCCGGTCCACACATGGCGTTTGCCGGACTTACGCGTGGTGCCAGCATATTTCGTCATACCCATAGCCTGGAGCCGCGCCGCCATCCGCATAGCGTAGCAGTTGGTGCAACCGGGCGAGAGCACGGTGCAGCCGGCGATCGGATTCCACGTTGCTTCGGTCCATTCGATATCGGATGCGGCCATTGTCAGACATTCCCACTAGTCACAAGGATAACTCACCTTGTCCGGACACATTTCGAATTTATCCCAGAAATCCTTAGCTAGCTTATGTCGACTTACCATGACGAGCCAATAGAGCCGTTGATTTTTGGCCGAACCGGTAATGAGTTCCGCGTGCTCAGCCGATGACAAACCCAAAGCCTCAATATTCCTAGCCCAGTGCGCAAGATGCCCGCTCGGATACTCCTTTGCGACTGATTAAGGTCGACGTGATCTCGCCAATTTGGCGCGAAGCGCTCCAAACGGGTATCGTCCAATTTCGTATATGTATCTAAGTTTCGCTGCAAAATCCTGCGCACTCACGTCAATGAGCATATCTATATGCAAGCGACCAAACGTTTCCATAACTGCAAAAGGCAGAGCATCCAAATTGTATGGGTCGAGAAATGCGAAGTGGAGACCAAAAGGATTTAATCGGCCAACGATTCGGGCCGCTGTATCCTCTGCCTTGCCTGTGTAATGCAAGGCAGAGCCCCCCTACCGCAAAAATTCTTTGGCGGCCGAACCGCATTTATTTTCATCAGCTTGTGATTAATTTCCGAAAACGGGACACCGCCATCGATAGCGCATTTCAAGGCAACGAGAGGACTGCCGTCTATCTTTTCGTCCGTGTCACGAATGAATGCTCGACCTGATCCGCGAAATAGATCGATATAGGTCGCGCCGCCACTTCCGTCACAAACTGCGACAGTTCGCACGTGAAATATCGACATACTTATAAAGTCGCTCGTGCTTCTTAGCCCATGGCCCTACTTCGTCGAGCGGCAAACCGTCATCATCAACATTGTGAATCGCTAATTTAATTTCACAAAAAAACAGTTCCCTTTTTGTTCTACAGCACGTCAGGGTTGAAATCAACTGCTACGCGTTATGATTTGAGGAGACCTTCCTGGCCCTCATTTTGATTGATTGGAAATATCCACGCGTCGGTCGCGTCCGGTCGTCCGGCATGTCCTCCTCGCTCGCCGACACCTTGCCGCGCGCCGAGGCACCTCACGCCGCCACCACGCTAATCCTCGCCGCCCGTGACTTCGGCTTCTTGCGAATGACGATCTCGATGTCACGGTCGAGCGCGGTCAGCAAGGTCATCAGCCGCTCGACCGAAAAGCCCTCGAGCTTGTAATTGCGCAGCGCCGACACCTTGGGCTGATTGAGGCCGAGCCGGAGGCCGCCGCCTCTTGCGTCAGCCGTTGCGCCTCGATAACCGTATTGAGCGCATAAGCCAGCCGCAGCTTGGTCTGCCGCTCCTCGGCGTCCGGAATTCAGGTCCGCGAACACATTACCGCTGCCGCGGACAATCGCTCGGCGGCCGGCTTGCTAGCGCTTGGCTTTGCCATGACGGGCCTCATAATCCTGCTGGATTGGCTGATCGCTTCGCGAAGGACCTTATCCTAGATCTGGGATGCTGGCACCTCGTCCGGCTGATTTTAGGCCTTTTTCGCTGTCTTAGAGACCTTCCCGGCGCCGCTTTCGCCTTCGACCCCTTCGGCCATTTCCCCGGCCACTGACGATAAAATCCACCAGCCGTTCGTCCGGCACGTCCTTCTCGTTGGCCGCGACCTTGCCGCGCACCGAGATGCCGGCATGTGCACCGTTTGGGTCGGCCGGAGACCAGCGGGTGCCACCAGGCAGGTCCTTGCCCGCGGCCACCAGCCGGTAGCCGCAGGTCGGCGGCAGCCAGGTCAGCCGCTTCACGTTGCGCCAGGTCAGCCGCACGCAGTCGCGCACCTTCTCTGGCGGTGCGTAGTCGGTGCAGCGGCAGGTCTGGCCGTCCAGCAGCTGGCAGCCGACGTCGGTATAGACGGTCTCGTCCGTGTCTCGTCGGTCAGCTTGTTGAGGCAGCAGCGGCCGCAGCCGTCGCACAGGCTCTCCCACTCCTTGCGGGCATCTGGCTAATGCTCTTGGCGCGCCAGAACGGCGCAGTCTCGGTCTTCCGTGCCGATCTTGGCGTCCGCTTTCGCAAGGCTACTTCTGGCTTTGGTTTTGGGCTTGGGATTGGAATTGGGCAGGGCCTTGGGCATCGGCGTCTTTCTTCACCTCCCCCTTGTGGGGAGGTGGGGCCGCGAAGCGGTCCGGGTGGGGTATTGGCAATTCAGTTGCTACTCAATTACCCCCCTCCCGACCCTCGCCATCCCAAGTCGGGCTCGCCCAAGCTTGGGCACGATAGATCGAAACTCGGGCAAGCCCGAGTTTCGTGGGGGGAGGGAAGCGAAACCGCCGCCATTTCCCCGCATTTTGCGT
>CAWHKU010000014.1:0-454460 GCA_963830125.1 uncultured Alphaproteobacteria bacterium
GACATCGCCTGTCAATTACCAAAACGGTCTGGTCCAGCTCGTTTGCAAGACGCTCCGCAATAACAGCGCCCGTAAATCCGGCTCCAACAACCAGCCAATCATAGCGTTGGGGCATCAAAACACCTCTTTGACTATATTTTAGTATCGATTGAAGAGCTGCAGCGATATTGACTTAAGATAAGCTCAAAAAGCGCCTCCGTTCATCAAGTACGTGAGATTGACTAAATTTTCTAAAGATATGTCTACGCGCTCTTCCTGTTAACGCATTTGAAAGTGCTCGATCGCTCAAAAGTTTTTTTATACAAGACGCCAACGCGTCCGCATCTCCCGGCGCAACTAAAAGAGCCGTTTCGCCATCAACAGAAACATCCGTAACCCCTGTTGGGAGATTACTCGCGATAACAGGTGTCCCAATTGCCATCGCCTCAAGTTGAGAAGAACCCGAACGCCTCGGTAATCTCTGTTGAAGGGAGAACAAAAGCATCGGATATTGCTACAACTCTTTTCTTCACAACTTCGGAGACATGCCGAGAAAAAGTGAATTCGACTGAAATTCCAAGATTTACAGCGAGGTTTTCTGCTGCTTTACGATAGGGCCCATCACCAATAATAAATGCATGGCAGTCCGGCAATTTTCCTAACGCCATGATTAGAACATCCAACCCTTTGTCCTGGCCGTTTTAACCAACAATGCGACCGACCGTGCACTTCCAATAAGCGAGGCTTTCCACGTGATGGCCTCAGCTAATTCAGACGCCTCGAGCCCGTACTTTTCGATTGAAATACCCAGCGGGATTGCCACTATCGCCGAGGAAACTGGCAAATCTTTCGAAATCTTTGCGTTCTTAATCGAGGTCACGATTACTGCCGACGCTCGATTGACGAGAGCCCGGTATATCGGGATCACTAAGGCCCTTAATATTTTTCGGCCAAACACCTCCATATGGTGAGTAATAATTATTGGTGGAGTCGTTTTGGAGCTAAGTCGGTAAAGCGCAATTTTGGAAAGAAGAATTGCATTTGCAAAAAAATTTGGCGCATGGAAATGAATGAGGTCAAACTCGGACAATTTCAAAGCCGAAAACATCGACAGTGAAATAGGCTGACCTTGGATTGTCACCTGCGTCGCACAACGAAAAACACGCACACCAACTATTCTTTCCAACCTTTTTCCCACTTTCATGATTATAGACAAGAGCTGTCACTTCATGCTTTCTAGCTAACCTCTCACAAACATCGCGTGTGTAGATTTCGGTGCCACCACTAAAAGGTGGATAGAATTTCCCAATCACCAGGATTTCCGACATTTAATTGTTGGCCTCGGCTTTTATTAAATAGGTAGACAAGATGTGTAATCTGGGAGAGCCGCCTACCCAATCAAATAGCTCACCTGCTCTGAGCTAACCGACCCGACACAAAGCCGCGGCATTGTAAACGAATATTTTTTCCGCTGTGTCACTATGCAATCCGATTGCAATTCGGGCATTATGTGCCATTTTTATCCGCCAAGCGTGGCTTGAATTGTTATAAGCATAAATTTCGGGAGAATGATCGAAAACGCGAAAGCTCTGGATTTCAAGGCCTTCGCCTTCCAGTAACCCCCTAAAGGGTATGGTTATAGAAGTTAATATGTCCGATATCATTCTTTATCGCTCCACCCACACGAATAGTGCTTTCGAGTGGTACTTCTATCAATACAAAGCGTCCAACGCGCGCAAGTTCTCGAAGAAATAGGCGCTCGTGCTCAACGTGCTCCAAAACATCAGGGTGGCGTAAACCAGATCAATCGAGCGATCTTCGAAAGGCAACTCATAACCATTGAACAATTCAATCGAAGCAAGATTCGGTATGTCTTCGCGCTTTTGATGCCGCAACAGCACCTTCTGATATTTCTACGCCATACAAAGCATGCCCAAACCCGCGCCTGGATAGTTCGCTCATAACAGCACCATCGCCAGCGCCAACTTCCAATACTGATGACGGATTTAGTCCCTTACAAAGAACCTCGATATGGTCGGCCTTATTCCTAGCACCCGCTTCGCGCCAAGCAGATATGTTGGCGTCCGCGTAATACTCTCGTACAATTTTTTGAGCCCGGGCTTAACCATGCCAGATTTTTGCACGATACATTTTCTCCATTTGCGTCGCGACTATATAGTGGTTTTTTTGCAATTTTATGTTCTGGATACAATATTAGTTACTTTGCGCGAACATTATAGTATGCGAACCGCCGTCCTAGATGATCTTAATTCACCAGATTTTTTTAACGCGCCGCAGCAACGCGTGGATTTGTGAAGACCACGACACCATAAGAATATTCAGGCACATTATAATGGAGCACGATGAATGTCGGTTTTGACTAAGCTCGTTCTTTTCTAATATGAGGCGCACAAATATTCGACGGAAGGCACCATAGCGACAGAAAAACCGGTTAGGCATCGGCCCATTCTAATTTTTTTCTATTATATTATCTATGACGATGTAATTGACACCTTGAGATTTTTGCAGCCAAATTCCATGAGATTGACCGCCCTTTCTTACAACTTTCATTTACCCTTAATTCTATTGTAGCCATAATCACCTGGCTCCAGAATTCTGCATAAGGATCGCCTCCATCCCTGAGTTATCGATTTTATTTTCTATAACTATCGCGCGTTCGACAACATTGTTTATCAATACGCCCGCTCCAACTGTCGCTGATAACATTTTTTGAGATGCTGATATTTCGTTGTCGCTTGGTTGGAGATCTAGATAGAAGTGAAACACCGTTTTGGCAGTCGCTAATACGATTATTTGTTATTGATATGTTTCGCATTTCTGGGGAGGGATTGCCCTTCGGCTGCACAATATAAATGCCACCAGCTCTAAATGGGCCACCGCACTTTTCGAGAAAGTTATCATTTATCTTTACATCCGAAATATCATGAGATCCGCACCATCGCGATCGTCCCAGAGCGTTACTCCGCCGTTGTAGCCCTTTTTTACGTGATTTTTTTCTATTGTTGCGCGCGACACAGCGCCGTACAGCTTGATTGAACCTGCAACGTCGTCAATCGTGTTGCCGCTACATTCGAAATCCGTCGTCGGAAATTCGACCTGAAACGAACCGAAAGAAATGGCATCATCACCGACGCGGGCGATACGATTCCCAATGACGCGTCCGGGTCCGGAGCACCGATATAAGTGAATACCATCCGTGCCAGATAAATGCGGTGCCCCTCCTTTGTGGTCATGCACATAACAAGCACTAATCAGGTAATTTTCACAATAGTCGAGCTGAATGCCAAAACCTATTGCTCCGAACTCCTCAACATCATGAATTCTGACATTACGGCCGTTCAGAATGTCCGATACCGACCGATGCCCAGTGTATGCGTCTGCGTTACAACGGCCGACGGATAGACTAGCAATTTGTACTACGCGTTTATTTTTAGGGTTCCCAATTATTGTTAAACCCGGGACGTGGTTTTCAATCAATATTATTGTTTTTGTTTGCCCGGCGCCAATCAGTTCTAGCGGAGCGGAAGAGTGATTTAGATCGATCTTTATTGTTGAGAATTTATTCGATACGTTCCGACACCAAAATCAACTGGCCGACCAATTGTTAAAGCGGCGGAAATTGCCGGCGCGCAGTCTGTAATTCCATCTGTCTTTGCACCTAGCATCTCTGGGCGACTCAATCATCAAGGTCCACCAACGGCGGTCCGCAGTCTGAATTTTTCCTGCGTGTTTTGGCTTTTCAACAACGCGTCTGTAATAAGCGTTACCGTCATCGCCGGGGGCCGATCTACCCTGAATGTAGGCGGTATGGATGGTTGTTGGGACAATAGATAGAGAAAACGCATTGATCGTACTGTATATTTCTGACTTAACTGCCCCAAAGGAATTTTGACACCAAACAAGCGGAAGAGCAGGCAGGATTTTTACGATTTCCGACGGGTCAGCATAGGCATATGAAAACTCTTATTTTTTAGAGCGATGGCACGCTCGTCATCAGTACATGGCTTACCCGAGAACGATAGATACGGCCCCACGTCCTGAGCCCGTCGTTGCCTGGATTTCACGCCAAGAAGTAGGATCTGTGATTAGATTTTTGAGACGATTTATCGGGTCCACTTTGGCCCATGGTTCATCCCAAGAACATAAGGTTCTGGATCGAGGTCAAGCCGCGTCGTGACGCGATCAAGAGACGCCTCAGCATTGCAAAGTGTCATGGCGGCAGTCGCGTGACTTTTGATGATTTTCGAGTGACTCTAGTTTGTCCACGCTACCGCACTTGGGGTGAAACACTGTCTCACCCGGCGTGCAGTTTTCGATCTGCGGCGTCAGCGCTTTCGCGTCACGCCGCAGCTATGAGAGCCTCGCACCGCAAGGCTACAGAAACATGTCGGCCGAGAAGCTCGAGCAGCACGCGCACGCGCCCTGCCGCATCAAGATGTTCGAGCTTGCCGACGAGATCAGTGAACGGCCCGTCGGCAATCCGAACGGCCTGGCCAATCTTGAAAGTGGGTGTCCAATCCATCACGCCGCCGGCATCCGCCTTGGCCAGCAGGTCTTCAACGACCCCCTGCGGCAGCGGCGCCGGCGTCTCGCCTTGCGAGATCAGGCGCGCAATGCCCCGCGTGCCGTTGACGGCGCGCCATAGATCGCGGGAAGTGTCGAGATGGAGGAACAGATAATTCGGGAATAAGGGAGCAAGGACTTGTCTCGCCTTGCGGGCATGGCGCACGGTTTTGGGTAGCGCGGGCAAAAGACTTGATAGCCCTGCCGCTCGAGGTGGGCGATCGCCCTGCCTTCAGCGCGCGGTTGGGTTTGCGCGACATACCAGCGCTCGCCGCCGACTGCGCCGTCGCTGCTTGCGCCGATATCGTTTGATGAGGGCCGCATGGTGGACCGCGGGGCCGAAGCGGATTGATCAGCCGGCATGGGGAAGCGCCAGGCGCTTAGCGTTCAGAGGATATTGCATCGCAGCAAACCCAGCCCCCGCCTTAAATTCCGGCGTCCCCGCCGGTCTCCCCTATCCCACACCGGACAACCGTCCTTGTGTGCGATAAGGCCACCTCTCGCCCTTAATTGCACGCCACCCAGCCTCAGCCGACGCCGCGACGCTATGCGTTAAGTTCCTGATTATACAACCATATCGCAGTGCAACAATCAAGGACGACGGTATAATAAGCTTAACTTGTCGTGTCTTTTGAGGCGACCTGGCCCGTTCGGTCCACTTGCGATCGTTAATTCAGCGCCCTTTAGAAAATTGTCCCCCTTTCGGCCTCGCCGGGCCAATGGCGGCGCCGCGCTTCCGGCCCGTAAAACCTCTTAAGCTTGCAAATTGACCCATTGAGTGGTACATTAACTCATAATGGAGCTGCGGAATGATCGTGAGCTTTCGGGATGACTGGCTGCGCGATTTCTTTGTCGAGGACGTTCGATCAAAGAAAATCCCATCCGATTTGGAAAGCCGCCTGTTCCGCAAAATCCAGATGATCGACGACGCGACGACGGATCAGGATTTGCGGGTGCCACCCAGCAACCACTTCGAAAAGCTGCACGGCGATCTTGAAGGCTTCCATTCGATCCGCGTCAACAAACAATGGCGGCTCATCTTCCAGTGGGATGGCAGCCGAGGTGAAGCGACAGGCGTCTATCTGGACGACCATAGCTATCTGTGAGGTGAACCATGTTGACGACGAAGCGCAAGCCGGCGAGCGTCGGCGAAATCCTGATCGAAGAGTTCATGGAGCCGATGGGCCTGACGCAAAGCGCGTTGGCCGAAGCGATGGGCGTGCAGCGCAAGCACGTCAATGAACTGTGCAACGACCGCCGCAACGTGACCGCCCCGACCGCACTCATCCTTGCCCGCGTATTCGGCAACAGCCCCGAATTCTGGCTGAACGTGCAGCGGCGCAGTGATCTATGGGAGGCGATGCACTCACCTCGTGAACGTGAGCGGATCGAACGTGCTCGACCACTGACAGCCGCCGCGTGATCTAGGCAAGGGTCACACCAACCGGGCCATGGCACCGTATTCCTTTAATCGCGCCCCGGGTAATCCTCTCCTTCGTCTGCTCCCTTATCCGAATTGCCGCACACAACCTGCGTCAGAATTACCAAGATTTACCTGTCGAAAAGCCGCCCTTGACCGGTCATGGCGCTGCCATGGCGCAACAGGGCGTGCCAATTCCTTCATGCGCGATAAGATCGCCGCTTAAACCCACCTCTCAGCGGCCGCGCAACCGAACCGAGCGTTAAGAAAAATAAAATACAACCATGTTCCAGTGCAATAATCAAGCCCGGAGGTAAAATAAGCTTAATCTGTGAGCCGATTTTCGGACGGCCAAATTAACCGGCGTGAGCCAAGTCCAAAGCGGCAAAGGCCGGCACCGTTCGCTAAAATTTCTCTTTATAAGAATAGCGAAAATACTGCATGTGCGGCCGAACACCCAAAATGGCGTCCTTTCGCTGATATCCCCGCACTTCTACGTCGACACAGCTCTCAGTGTTTAAATAACAAACGCTGCACATTAATTGTCAGCGCACATTGATTTTTAAAACTGACGACATTGTCATAAACGTCCGGATTGATCACATGCGCGCGAGAAGCCGCTTCAATATCGAGGCACGGCTTCCCCAGCGGGCTCCGGTGAACGGCGAAAGCCGCATTCGTCCCCGAATTTTGGATGGTCAATCTCGATTTAAACGGCGAATTCGGGGATGTAATTTGGGCCATCACAACCTGACCTCCAGCGTCAATGCCAAGGCCAAGAATCGATAAAACACAAAGCACGGCTAACTTCTTCATCGTAGCCTCTCTCACTCTACCGCGCCGCCCCACGTTCGCCCCATCATTCCATCGCCATCAATGCCAAGGGCGCCACTCGGGACGCTCAACGCCCGGCACCGCCAGATCATAGCCTTGTTTATATATGTATTTTGAAAACGCTTGCCGGCTATCCTCGTCAACATCCTTGAGGCCCGATAAAAGAAGGCCCCGAACCCGCCAACCTGGACCGATGAGGATTTCTGCGGCTTCACCGAATATAGTTCGAGCCCACAAGACGCGAGAATTCTCCCACCGCATCGTCTTTAAGGTCTTTCGGAAGAGACGGAAACAGAGCCAGCGCAAAACGGTTCCGTTTGACGCCAATCTAGCCTTCATTTGGACCGAGAACATAAGACATTTGAAGGTATTGCAGATGGCTTTGACTGAACCCGCTACGGGTGTTCTCCAACCAAAACAGCACCGTCCATAAAAACGGATCCGCTGGCGTGTCGGTTAGCGACTTACGGATCATGTCATCCGTCGCCTTCATCAAGATGATCGAGATTCTTCCGGTCGTCTTTTGCAATCGCCTGCTCAAGAGCGCGCAGATCGACAACAGCGGCCGAGCTCAAAACTGATGGGCGGGACCACTTATCTTGGCCAAGCTCGACGAAATTCGTCCTCATCAAATCCACAACATCGTTCTTGAAAACATCACCGGCAATAATATGGCGCGCAATCTTCTCTAGGGAAGATTGCTGCCAAAAAATAGGAAACACGAACAAGGCCCAGACAATAGCCAAACCGCCAAAGCCAACGACAAAAATACGCGCCACAAAAGAGAAAGAAAAAAACCTTCTCTCAACGGGCATCGCAATCATTCCGTATAGCCATAACGCGCGTAATACTTATTGTAATAATAGTTACTATGATAACCCTCGTAGCGCCCAAGAACGCTGGTATCGGCCTTGTTCAGAACGACACCGAGCAGGCGATCATAAACGCCCGACGCTATCGAGAGATTGTGTTCGACCACATCGATCTTGGTCCGACCCCACTCAACGACATAAACATAAGAATCGATAATATTCGTCGTTGATCGCACATCGACAACCGGCGCGAGCGGCGGCAGATCGACAATGATATAATCATAGACCGAACGCAGATGGTCAAAGAGCGACTTCATTGCCGCGGAGCCCACGATCTCATTCGTATGCATCATCTTCGGCGTTGCGCCGTTCGGCAGGAAGCTCAAGATTTGTCGATCGATCGGTCCAAATGGCATCCGCCAGCGCCATTTTGCCCGCCATGACGTCGATCAGCCCTCGCGAGTCGGGGGCAAGCGAACGCGATACCGACGGATTTCTCAGATCAAGATCGACCAGCAAAACACGTCCGCCGGCATGGGCGATGAGTTCGGCAAAATTCGTCGAGACGGTCGATTTCCCTTCGTTTGGAAGGGACGACGTAATTCCAATGACCTTGTTTTCCTTGACGACGCCATTGAGATCGACGGCAACCTTGAGCGACCGGACCGCCTCGGTGAAGCGAGAGAACGGTGAATCGACGACATACCAGAAGAGCTTTTCATTTCGCCGTATTGTGCGCGGCTGACCTGGATCTGGCCGTTTTCCGTCGTCAGCTGCGGATATTTTCGAAGCCGCCGCTTTAAGAGCAGGCAAGACCGCCAGACAATTTGTCCGCAACAGATCTTCAACCTGCCGGCTGGTCCGGAATACATTGTCAGACAACTCACGGAACATGGCGATGCCGAAGCTCAGCATCAAACCACCGGCAATCGTAACGCCCAAGAACAATAAGAGTTTTTGGTTGGCTCTTCTGAAGCGGCCGGGATGCCGGGCTGATCAAACGCGCTTCTGTGATCGGGAACGACTGCTGCTGCGTGGCCTGCATATAGGCCTGCAGAAAGTTCTCGTACATGGCCTGGTAGGTTTGGGCATTGCTTTCAAGTTCGCGCAATTGCACCTGAGCCTGATTGGTCAGCTGATTTTCCGAAACGACATTGGCCAGGCTATTCTTGATGCTTCTTTCCCGCGTCATCGCGATATCGTAATCGCTCTTATAGGCCTGCTGAATGCGCCCCAGTTCATCCTTGATATTGTTTCTGTATCTCCTGCAATTGGCTGCGCAGACGAATAACGGCCAGATGATTTGGTCCGTAACGCTTCGCCCATTCCGCCATCTTGGCGTTGATGTCGACATATTGACCACGCAACTTGATGATCGTGTCGTTCTTCAATGCATCCGCGACCGACGCATCGGGAATATCCTGCTTCATAATATCGTTGATACGGTCAAGCCGCGCCTTGGCTTCGGCTGTCGCCGCGCGCTGCATGATCAACTGGCTGTTGACCTCAGCGAGCTGCTGCTCGGTCATCAGACGACCGCCAGTATCGACGATATTATTCTTTTGTTTGAAAGCAACCACCGCGCGCTGGGCTGCCGTCGCCTGCGTCCGCAGCTCCTTAATTCTATCCTGGAGCCATACCGAGGCGCGCTTGGTCGATTGATATTTCGCCTCAAGCTGATCGACAATATAAGCGTCGGCAATTGCGTTTGCGATGCGAGCCGCTTTCGCAGGGTCCACGGACGTGAATTCAATATCCATCACATAAGTGAGGCCAGCGCGTTTGATGCTGCGCTGTTTTTCAAACCGCCCCAAGGCGCGCCTTGTAAGTTCAAACTCCGACGCCGCGCTCTCCGGAGTTGAGAAAAGGCTAGACACAAATCCAAACACAGCACCAACGAGACCGCCGCCAGTGCCGACGAATTCAGGATCGTCGGTGAGATGCAGGTCCTTGATGACGGACAGACTGATGTTTTCAGATTTTAGGATTTCGACTTGGGTTTCCGTCATCGCCGGATCGATCGCGATATCGCCCAAGCCCGATTGCTGCTGGAATAGCTGCGTCTTGTGCGTATCGATGACCATCCGCGCCGTCGCCGAATATTTCGGCGTGGCCGTGAATAGATAAATAAGGCCTAGGGCCGTCGTACAGGCAATGACAAGAAGAATGGTCGGAAATTGGCGCCGAACAATATTGATGTAGGTCGACAAATCCTGTGCCGGAGACGAGCCTTCAAAATCCGTGTCCCGCTCAGGAACTAGAGATGGTTTGCCGACCTCCAGCATTTAAATCCAGATTCTCCGTGCTACCAGTAACTGGCAGCATCCTACCGCTTTGTGTCACGGATTTGACGCAGCAGGGCGATCTCCGCGTCGTCGCGAGATCGCCCTCATCTTCGCAAAAATTAGCCGCGCGGGCTCACACTACCTGACGACGAAGTCCCGCCGCCACCGCCGGTAAAGGTGTTGCCTGCAATTCTGAGTTGAACTGGAGCCCGTAGTTCCACCGGAGCCAGAATTAGACCCGCCATTTCCGAAGAAACCACCAGAGCCGCCACCGGCAGGACCGCCGCTTCCACCACCACCGCCGCCAGCGTCACCGCCGCCGCCCGGCCCGGTCGAAGCGATCGAGACGTTGCCGGTCGCAGCCAGCATATGCTGTTTGCACATTACTTGAGCCCGAAGCGGCCACGGCTGTTTGAATCTGCGTTGCATAGGCCGGGTCGGTAGCGGCAACCGCAGCGGCTGCTTGGCCGAGGCCGGAGCCAATGGCCAATTGCTGATCAGCGTTCCCGCCGGCGATCAGATTGGTAATGGCCGCCAACGCTTCCGGATGCGACGTGGCGACGTCCCGAATAAGCGATATCAGATCGGCACCACCGTTCGGATATTGCGCCAAGACCTGGGCTGGGTTGGCCAGGAATTCATCGACCGTGGCTGCCTGCGCAGACCCGGTACCTAACGTCGCAAACATTAGTCCCGCGGCGACCGTACCGATCGCGGCGCGGCAAAAATTACGTCGACCCGTGGCGAGCATACCCACCTCCTATGATTGCAAGAAAATTAGCATGCCATTAAGTTTTTGCCAATGGCGCTTTGATGCTCCGCACAATAAGGTAAAAATCAAAAATTAGCCGAATTCGCCCGTTTTATGGGCATATTTCGGCTCAATGCCGATTTTTCGGTCGATTTTGCCCCGAAAGACTGGGCCAGCCCGACCCCAACAAGGGCAAAAGCGACAATCGCATAGCCCGGTATTTGCAGAGTGAAGTCCACCCAGGAATGCAGATTAGCAATAAGCGAAACCGAGAACGCGGCGAGCGGGATGATCGTATCGCGCCGACGTATTCGGATGCCGCGGATCAGAACGCCAAGCATAACCAGCCAGCCAACACAGACCGCGCTGGCCAAGGGCAGCCCCACTTCCGACGCCAATTCGAGCGGCGTGTTATGCGCGATGTCCCAAACGCCTCGCATGGAAATCGCCGCACTTCGATACTCGGGGAAGGCCCAGGCAAATGTCCCGAGCCCGGTGCCGAACCAGGGATAGTCGGCGATGATCCGCAGCGTAGAGCGATAGGCCTCTAACCGCCCCTCGTCCGCAAGCCCCTGAACATCGAAGCGATTGCTGACCGCGCCGCCGAAAAACTGCAGCAACACCAAAACAAAAAGAGAAGCCCCGCCAATCGCAATCCATAGGCCGGACCGCGGTGGCAGATCGCGCCGAAAATACACAATGAAGGTGACGATCAAGGCGAACAACGATAGCGCAACCCCTGCCCGTGAGGTCGTCAAGAATAGCGCAATCAGGCAGGCAAACAGCATGCAGAATGAAACAATGATGGAACGCGGCGTGTTTTTCAGAATTCGCGCCGGCACTTTCTTCCAGACAATTTTATCGGTGCGCAAATGCCGGCGAACCTGCTCAAGCAAAAACGCCAGCCAAACAACCGAACATGAACCGAAATACGCCGCCGCGGTATTGCGGTTGACGAAAGGCCCGGTGACGCTGCCGAGATAGTAAAGCTTTTCGCGCCACAACAGCATGGTCGGGTCGATCAGAAACGACATAACTCCGTAGATCGCGTAAGCCGCGCCAGACCAGGCGATGACCTGAAGAAGCTGACGCGCCCGGCGCACGATCGGATCCGACGATCAGCCCACTTGTCAGGGCCAGCACACAGGCAATCGACGGGCCGAGTGCAAAAAACGGTTCACCACGCACGATCGAGACGGACGGGATAATATCGACGCCTAAGACTTTCGACGTCTTGGCCCACAACGGATGAGGCGACGCAATCCACGGATGATCGGCCAGCTGTTCGTGCAAGACAAAGGCATAAAATAAAATGATCAGACCAATGCCGCCGAGCAGCAACAACTGGTCGCGCCGAAGCTGGACCGGCATGAGTGCCGTCGCTACCGTCGTCATCCCCAGAACGATGCACCAGAACGCGACTGTCGTCTTGTCATACGAGCCGAATGGCAGCGGCGCAAAAGCAACGACAAAAAACAGCAAATAGGCCGGAATGCCGGACAATGTCGGCATTGTGAATTTGTCCCAGAGCCTCATTGTTCCCGCATGCAATTATGTAGAAAGGCCGGCAAGCGTAGCAGGAATAAGGTGGCTCGTCCTGCGATTTGCCTCAGCCGGAGGGCATTGCTCATCCGCGCTATCGCGGAACAAGTGCGGCTTGGCCTGCCAGGTTGCAGTCTTTGATAACGACCTTAACGTCAACCGCCAAATGGCTGGCTTTTGTTTTTGAACGAAACGCGATGTATTTTCCGTCGTTATCCTTGCCACTGGGAAGCCGCCTGCCGGCTGATATTTCGTCGGATGGCAGCAACAAACCCAATTGACGGGGACGCGCTTTAACGTCGATTTTGCCTTGTTCGGCATTGATCGCCCCGTCAACGGCGACGACTGTAATTTTCGGTAGCCCTCGCCGCTGGTGACATCGGCCATCCTGCCAAAAAAGTATTTCGTCAGAACCTTTACTAAGCCGGACATTCGGAAAGTATTTCTCGATCTCACCGAAATAGTTCGATCCGGTCGCATGGGCGGAAATGCGGAGCTTAACGTACAACGAAGCCGTTTTGTCGTCGTGCGACGAGGCCGCAACCGCCGGGATCGATGCCTTGATTTGAAACCTGATCCCGTCTTTTTTGTAATCGATCTTCCGGCCAGCCGGCCAAAGGGCTTTGCGCTCTCGCCGCCAAACAAAAGAAATCTGCCGCCGCAAAAACGGCCACCAACATCATCAGGACAAGTGAGCTTTCGCTGCATCGGGAGCCGCGCCGCTCCAAACAATCAACCCAATCCAAACAAATGAGCCGGCAGAACCCGGACCATAAATTTGTGGTCCATTTTCTGCCGGCTTAGTTTGCTTAGCCGATATCCAATCCGAAAACCGGCCTTTAGGTCCTACTCATATTACTTCAGGTTCCTGATGTTGTTCCGCAGGGCGATGCCACCGTTTCCGAGATTCACAGTGTCGTCGGCGGTCGCCAGGATCACGCGCATGTACTGCAGAACCTTAGTGACCTCGACCGAGTGCGCGTTCGACACGAAGATGATGTCGCCATTACGCATCTGCGTCTTGGTGGCCAAGAAGAAGCCGCCGGGATCGCGCAGGTTGATGTTGAAGATGACCGGGATCGTTGCAGCACTCCCGAACTTGCTGACATCAACTCCGAGACGTTCCGCAACATTTCGCGGTTCGACGCGGTAGAGGAACACGGCATCAGGATCGGCCTGGGCGTCGGTCAGACCGCCTGCCTTACTGACCGCTTCGGAAAGATTGATCCGCCAAGCGTCGAAATTGAATTCGCCGCTCTGACCAGTTGCGCCAAGCGCGATGAACTTCTGTTGTTCGGTATAGACGTAAATGCGATCGCCCGGCTGCACATAGATATTGTTGGCCGCGTTCATGATGAGATTTTCGAACGGCACGGTCGCGTGCTTGCCGTTGCGCTCTAGCATGACCCAGGTCGCATAACCGGCATTTTTGATGCCGCCCGCACGTGTAATCGCGTCAAGAATGCGGTCGCCCGCGCCCGAAGCGCTGGCGCCGAAGCGAGACGGCGTATTCACGTCGCCGAGCACGCTGATGAGCGACGTCGCCTGGCTTTTCAGACTGACGATCACCTGAGGTTCGATCGCGCGATTCCTGATTTTTGAGACGATGTCGGCCTGGATTTGCGCCGCGGTGCGGCCCGCCGCTTTAATCTTGCCCGCGTAGGGAACGGTAATATTGCCATCGCCATCGATCGACTGGTCCGGCAACTGGACATAGTTGCCCGGGCGCACACCGGCTTCAGCCGGAATAAACAGACCACCGGCCGCAGCTTCGAAAATAGTCACACTGAGCGAATCGCCGATACCGTATTTAATATTGGCTGGTGGACGACGGTCGGTAAACGCGCCTGCCAAGCCTTTCGGCTCATATTGCTCGGAGAATGCCGACCGCTTCCGGGGTTAGCTTGACGAGGCCAAAAGGCAGTCCGCCCGCTTCAAGCGGTTCGCCAGCCTTGATTGCGGCACTCGAAGGCCCGGAGACGGGCATTTCGGCGCATGCGCCTAAGCTTACAACAAGGCAAACGGCACAAAACTTCGAAAAGCCACTAATAAACGGCACGATGATCCCCCAACCCTTACCGAATCGCCCAACCAAAACGAGACGTTTAAGAATACCTTACCTCACGCACTCGAATAGCACTACTCCATGTGCAACAACAGAAAATTACAACCCAGATCCCAATATTGGTGAATGTGTTGCGATGGAGCGACACCGAGCTGAAAAAAAAGGCCCGAAAATGCTGAGGAAAGCGGCAGCCCAGCGCGCAATAGAGGCGGATGGCCAAGAAAAGATGGTTAAAATTTTGAGGCATAACCCGAGTTACCCGCCAGACGATGCAGCTCGCAACTCTTGCTTGTCTAATGCTGCGCTACTTCCACAAATGGCTTAGCGACGACGGCTGGCCTACCGCTTTGCCGTTCGAAAAGCTGCGTCCAGGCTCAAAATCACCAACAAAATCAAAGACATTATATCCCAGTTCAGTTTTCCGCCGGCAATCCGGTTGGAGCGCCACTCAACGGCTGGCACCTCGTGCGCACGCCGGGCCCGCAAAAGACCGGCGATATCGTATCAATCATGCGCACAGCCAATTTCTTGCGGTCCGACCCAGACTTTGCCGGACTTGCGATCCGCTGCCGGCCAAAGGCCGGGCTACAAGTCGCCTTTGTCGTCATCACACCGTTTCATCCACGCTCGCATCCCAAGGTCGCGATTATGACTGGTCGGACGCCAATCCATTTTCAGGCCGATGTCATTCCGCCCGGCAGCATGATTGCTCTCCCCGACGAGGCCGAGGTTCTTGCAAAAGGTCTCTGGCAATCGGCGAAAGAACTCACCGTCGATATTGAAGGCGATGAAGCAAAAATTCATGGCGTTGTTTCACTGGAAGGCCTCTCGGCCGCAATTGCACAACTACAAGCCAGTTGCCCATAGTAATCAGTCACATCAAAATTGAATTTCCAAGCAGAGATTCGCTGCGCTGCGGCATTTGCCGCCTGCTGCACTGCAGTATTTGTTAGTCATTCCTTAATAGAGTTGGCTCACGCTTCTATCCGCACGGAGCGTCGAACGATGACTTTTGCCATCATTCTCAGCGTACTGACCGGAACTCTCATCGGATTCCGGTTCAAAATTTTCATGGTCGTGCCAGCCATTATTGTCGCCGCAACAGCAACGGCCATCGTCACAATCACGCAGGGCGAGACATTCTGGGCAGTTATCACGGCCGGCGGGTTGAGCGCGGCTGCCGTGCAGATCGGCTATTTGTGCGGGTCTTTCGCGCTTTCTCAAAAGGAAGCGCCCCTGCCCGCTCCGAATACGGCAGCCGATAGTTATCAGGCTCAGGCAGGCATTCCGGTTCGATTTTCAGATCGCTAGTCGCTGCTGGCAGACCTTCACGCGACCGCTTAAAGCCATCACTTACCGACAGCGCCCGGACGCAGGGTCGTACAGCATGGGCGCGGGACATCCCTTGCGGCCTGGCGGCCTATATGGCCCATTCGGATCGCGCAGCCGCGGATCGTTGTAAATATAGCTGCCAGTCGTGCCCGGCGGCTTGGCCCAGTCGGTACCGAAGGGGCTGTTTGGTACCTGCTTGGTCGGGCCGTGGCTTGGACGCTGCGTCGTCTGCGCCCCCGCGGGCACGCAAGCCACCAACACTAACGATAGCGCCGCTAGCAAATAGACGGCTCGAATGTGAATTGGCGTCATGACCGGCCCCTTCCTGGTGGCACGCTCTGGAAAACGTCAATAGCAACTCACAGCCGCGACACAGGGTTCCGCACGAACGTGCTGATATCCTCGCTGTACATCCTTGTGCGACCCGCGCCGACTGTGCATGCTTGAATGATCAATCCCAATGGCTTTTTTCGGCATGACCTTAGCATTTCGTCTGCTTATTCTATTAATCGGACTTTCGCCGCTGTTCCTCATCACGGATAGCCTGATTATCCATGGGCTTTTGACAGCCTATGTCGCCGTGATGGTGCTCACGGTAGGCCTGTCAATCCGGCCCGGTGAAGCGGGGTTTCTTTCCGGCATCATTCGACCGGCGGCAATCCTCGCCCTCATCCCGGCCATCTGGATCATTATTCAATGCCTGCCCATGCCGTTTAACGGCGTTCGGCACCCGATCTGGATCAGCGCCGAAGCCGCTTTAGGCAGGCCACTCTGGGGCTACATCAGCATCAACCCAGGCGATACGCTTTTGGCGCTCGCACGATACTTCTCGGCGTGCGGCCTGTTCTTTGTCGCAACCGCGGTCAGCATCGACCGGCAACGCGCGGAAGTTATGTTGTGGTCTTTGTCGGCAGTCACGGCGTCGCTGGCACTATTGTTGACGGTCCACAATCTCGGAGGGTTTGTCTTCCTCGGTGAAATCAGCAGCACTGGCACGCGCGCCGCTATTACAACCGCTGCAATGCTTGGCGCTGTTTTTTCGTGCGCAACCTTGATTTATGCGATTGAGCGCTTTGAGACCCGCCGAACCCGCGCCGATTTCAGCCGCACGTTTTTCACGATGACAATCGTACTGGCAATCGTTTCGATCATTGTCACCTTCTCGACCGTACTCTTATTCACTTCTAAGCCCGCTGTGTTTGCAGCCATCAGCGGAGTTGGAACCTTCGTATTGCTCATCGGTTTTCGCCGGATCGGTCTGGGAGCCAAGATGGGATTTGTGCTTGCGGCAATCGCGATCGCGGTTCCGCTTTCAATCATTGCCCGCGACCTCTTTGTATCGTCGCCCGACTTGAGCCTCCGCTTCCTCACGAGCGCACCGTCGTCAACAATCGCTCTGGTGCAAAGGATGATCGCGGATTCGAGCTGGGCCGGCTCCGGCGCCGGGACTTATGCCGCGTTGCTGCCGATCTATCATGACACGGCCAATCCCGTGACCGCTTCAGTTGCCCCTACAACAATGGCCGGACTTTTGATCGAGCTCGGGCGACCCGCCATGTGGTTTTCGATCGTCGCGGCTTTGGCAATCTTTGCGTGGCTAACTCGAGGAGCACTGCAGCGCGGCCGCGATTCTTTTTACACCGCCGCCGGCGCAAGCTGCGCCATCGTCTTGACCCTGGAGACCTTCTTCGACGCCAGCCTATCGACCAGCACGACGATCGTGATCGCCATGACCACCTTGGGGCTTGCGGTCTCGCAAAGCGTCAGCCGCACCGCACGATGAGCTATTGCTGACTGCTGTCCTCGTTCATAGCGACCACATCCGGTTCAGGCGCCTTGATCTTCGCCCAGTACAACGGGTTGACCGGCGACTCGACTCGAACCCATTCGTACGGCGTCTCGGTCCAGTTGCGAATGGTCTTGGCGAGACTGTCGGCGACCAGATCGCCCTGCTTCGTACGCACGACGAGCACAAGATGATGCTCGCCCCAGGTGGTCACCACCTCGGCCAACAGCAAGGCACGGGCCGGCCAACCGCGCGCAAGAAGCTCGTGACGTTTCGTCACCGCATAATCGTTGCAATCGCCAGTTTTCGGCGCGATCAGCCACTTTTCTTGCGCAACCGGTTCGTTCACACGCGTTGCAACGATCGACCGGTTGACCTCGGCATTGACGCGGACAAGTTCCTGACGGCGCGCGGCGGTCAATTTAATTGGGCCGCCACGAAACATCAGTTTGCGCGGTCGGCATTCGGCTGGGTACTTGATGCAAAACAGCGTGTGGGCAAATGGCGCGCTGGTAAATTTTTCGAATTTGATCGCCATGACAACTTCACGCGAAGGCTTATGAGCGGTCTTGCGAGCAGTCTTGCGATGGGCCGGGGCCTTACGCGGCGCGACAAAAAACGGCTTTACCGGCGGGAGAACGATTGCCTCATGGGGCACGGCCGCCGGCTTTTCGGCCGGCTGCGTCTTTTCAAGCGTACCCATGGGCGGCGGCGCTACGGGGCGCACCACCTGAGGGCGCTCCTCGGGCAGCACGCCGAGGGGATCGAACATTGCCATCTCAGGCGACATCAGGGGCGGCGTGACCGCCGGCGTCATCATCACGACTGGCGGCTTAGTGGGCGTTGACGACAATTCGGCGGGAAACAACGACGGCAAAAATCCCGGATTAAGGGCACCGAGCCGGAAAGCTCCGGCCATTGCATCGCCATAAGGCTTTAGGAGGCTCTGGTTCAACGAACCGGCAGGGGCCTGGATCGCGACAGAAACCGGTGCAAGCGCGGCATCGGCACCGGGCTGAATAGAAACCATCACGATGACGCTTGCAGCTGCGATAGTTTTTACTACCGAACGCATAGTACTGATCCCCAGAATCCATCGTCCTGGAGATCGAATACATGATATAATTTTCGATCTTGTTTGGTATTACTATAGAGTTTGTTTCAAATGCTACACGATCCATTTGCGTATTATTAACCGTAGAAGTCCCAGCAAATGCTGGCTATCAAGCGGCTGGGAGATCAAATGATCGGGCGTTTTTTAAAGCGGCGGCGAACCAAACAGGCAGCGCGGCTGCCTGAAGGTGTGCGGATCTATGCCATCGGAGACGTACACGGTCGTGCCGACCTGCTCGATCGCCTGTTGGCACGCATCGATACCCACCTCGCGCTCAACCCAATCGTCCGCCCGATTCTTCTTTTTATTGGCGACTACATCGACCGCGGCCCGGCCTCCCGGGACGTTCTCGATCTGCTGATTAAATGCGCGTGGGTCCGAGAAGCAGTCTTTCTCAAGGGCAATCACGAAACATTCATCATGAATTTTTTGAAAAACCCGCAAGTCCTCCGGGACTGGAGCAAGATCGGGGGCCTTGAAACACTGATGTCATATGGCCTTCAGCCTTCAATCGGCGCCGATGAAACCACCCAGAAAGAATTGGCGAAGGCTTTGGATTCGGCCCTGCCGGCGTCGCACCGCCAGTTTCTCGACAGTCTCGTCCCGTCGTTTTCCTGCGGCAGCTATTTCTTTGCCCATGCCGGCGTTCGGCCAGGCGTCCCACTGGCCAAACAAAGAGAAGACGACTTGTTATGGATCCGCGACGAATTCCTGCTGCACGAAGACGATTTTGGCAAAATCATCGTTCACGGCCATACCCCCGTGCGCGAACTCGATATTCGGCCAAACCGGATCAATATCGACACTGGTGCTTATGTAACCGGGCGACTAACCTGCTTGATGTTGGAAGGTGATCGGGCTGAGCCGCTTTAGCTTCAGCCTAGCCTTCGTCTTAAATTTTGAAGCGGACATGCCATCACCGTCGCCCAAGACTGTTCGCCGTTTTGCGATATTTTTTGCAGTTATCCTGGGCCTACAGGCCACATGGATACTGGCTGCGGAACTCACGCGTCCGACCATACCATTTTTCCCTAACAATGCCGGCTCGGCAAAGATGGCCGAGTCAAAAGCCACGTCGGCCGCCGCCGCGGCACGACTGGGCTGGCCGCGCGGCGACTTATGGACCGCCGATGCAGTGGCGGCGAATGCCGCGCAATTAGCCAATACAGAAGCCGGCTCCGGCGCAGCCGGGGCAAACAAAAGCGCCCTTGATGTCGCGCAAACCGCAGCCATGCTCAGCCCTTCCGATGCACGCAATTGGGTATTGTTGGCGATGAACCAGCAAGCTGCCGGAAATCACGCCAAGGCTTTAGCGCTATTGAAAATGTCGTATTACACGTCGCCCTATAGCGACGATCTATTTCCGCTTAGAATTCAAATCGCTGCCCACGCTGTGCGCCTTAGCGACGACGAGCTGGTCAGTTACCTTGAATACGAGCTCGGCGTGGTCGTCAGGCACAAACCGGACCTAAAGCGCGCGATCGCGTCGAGCTACGCCAGCGGCTCTCCGGCCGGACGCCAATTTCTCAATTCTGCGCTGACTAAACTCGATCCGTCTTATCTGACGCAATTGAAAGCGGCAAAGCCCTAGACTGTTTCGATATACGTCGTGTGCCTGACAGATAAAAAGCGGCACCCAAGACGGTTTGGTCGCCACAAATCTGCAACAATACTTCTAGTATGGTCGGCAGCATCGCCAAGTTGGCCCAACTGAACCTTAGCCCTATAAAATTGACACATATAAACTTTTTAGCGTGATAGTTTTCGCCGCCAGACTGCGGTTGTAACCTTAATTTGGCGCGGTACTTGCGTGTTCCACAACCTGCGGTATGGTGATTAAATATTTAGCTAATTCAGTGGGCTGAAGGTCTCGTCCAAATGTCGAGTAGGTCAAACCGCAGTTCCGAGGCGACCATGGCGGATACGCCGCTATTGCAGGCGTCAGAGCTCTCTGCCAGCCGCCGCAAGCATCATGTGCCGTTTCGCTTGATCGAATTGGGAACGTTGCTTGGCGATCTCGCCATTATCCTGCTTGCCGCGACAATTTCCGGGGTCGGCTATCAGTGGCTAGCATTCGAGCATATTGGGGAAGTTGACACTTTTCTCGCGCTTGGCGCTTTGGTTTTCGCCAATTTTTTTGCCCTGACCAGCGCCCAACAGAACTATCGTCCAACCAACCTGATCAATGCCGGACGACAGCTTCGCTACGTCACTTTGAACTGGCTGTTCATCTTCTTTGTCCTGACGGCGGTGGCTTTCACGCTCAAGGTCGCCACGAATTTCTCGCGTGGCTCCACGCTAACGTTTTTCGTTCTCGGCCTGACAAGCCTGCTGGCTTTCCGAGTACTGCTGTCACGCTATCTCAAGGACGCATTGGCAACCGGCGCTTTCGCACAACAGCGAATTGTTCTGATTTCCGAACGCGGCCAACAATCTACGTCGCGCGCACTCGGCGAGCTTCGTAAATGCGGCTATCTGCCGGTCAAGACGTTCGAGATCGGCGCCGCCGAGATCGAGGGCTCAGGCATAGCAACATCTCTGAACCAGAAGATTCAAAGCATCGTTTCAGAGAGCCAGGGCAACTCAATCGACTATGTGTTCCTGTTGCTAAGATGGAATCGACCGCAATTGATCAATAAGCTCGTTCAGATGCTACGAGCGCTACCGATCCCCGTGCATTTACTGCCAGATGAGAATGTTGAAGCGTTTCTGTCGGCGCGAGCGGGCAACATCGGAACAACGTTCACGGTCGAACTTCAAAGAGCGCCGCTGTCACACGCGGAGCGAAGCTTCAAGCGCGCATTCGACATTGTCGCATCTTTGGCCATCCTCGTCCTTCTGTCACCGTTGATGCTGTTGACCGCCTTGATGATTAAGCTCGACTCGCCGGGTCCGGTGCTGTTTCGGCAAAAGCGGAACGGATTCAACAACGGCGTCTTTTCGATCTACAAATTTCGAAGCATGCGCGTACAAGAAGACGGTCCGAAAATTCGGCAAGCGACCCGCGACGACCCGCGCGTCACGCGCCTTGGTCGCTGGTTGCGCCGCACCAGCATCGATGAATTGCCGCAGCTATTTAACGTGCTGTCAGGCGATATGTCTCTCGTCGGCCCGCGGCCCCATGCGCTCGCGCACAACACCGAATATCAAACCGTGGTGTCGAACTACGCTTTCCGTCACCATATGAAACCCGGAATCACCGGTTGGGCCCAGGTCAATGGACTGCGCGGAGAAACTCAGACCGTCGAGCTCATGGCCAAACGGGTCGAATTCGACCTTTGGTACATCAATCACTGGAGCCTATGGCTCGACTTGAGGATTATCCTCAAGACCATATTGATGACGGCCCGTCAGCCGACCGCCTATTAAAGCAGCGCAAGACTTTAGTCTTGCCCCTGACGACCGGTGCGGCCTCCCGGTCTCCCGGTTGCAAAATCGCCAAATATCGATTTTTTACCCTAGGAATAGGGCTCTGAAACGGTCACTATTCCGGTTGAATTATTGTGCCAATAAACCTGCAGGCGCCTCACGTGAAATCCATAAATACCCTGTTGTTTGCATCCCTGGTGTGCGCGGTCGTTGTCCAATTGGCCGCGCCGACGCCGGCAGCGGCCATTTCCGCCGATCTTGCCAAAAAATGCCGCCAAATGGCGTTCAAGGCCTACCCGCCACAACGCGCCGGAACGAAATCCAAAAGCGGGGAAGAAATGCGAAAATATTATCGCGCCTGCCTCGACAATGGTGGGTCCCCACCCCCGGACACGCCTGAGAAGCCGGCCGCACCCAAAGCGCAATAAGACGATCTCATATCTTGTGATGGTGGCCGTACAGGCTCGTCGTTGAAATTCTCGACAAGGGACTACCCGTGACGCCGCAATTAATGAGTTGGATCAATCGTTACGCGGGATGGGGTGCGCTCGTTCTTTTAGTCTCAGCCCTTTTCAGTGGTCTGATTGCCTCGAATGTCGCCTTTCCGCTCACGCTCCTCGTCGCGGCCGGTGCTCTTGCCGCATACCGTTATTGGCAAGAGCTTAAGGCATTCGACTTCTGGGCCCTCGATGAGTGGCTACGTATGCGGCATGCCGCCATTGGTGTTCCCGCCTGGCATGCCCCGCACCACGCTGCCGAAATCTATTGCAGCCAGGTTGTGGTTAGGACACGGAACGAAGCGGCTTCCGAAATGAATATTCTGATGATGGAGCTCATCAGAAGCCAGGACAGTTTTTCGCCGTCAGTGGACCCAAACCAGGCGCTCAATGGTCAAGCCGACCGTAATGCGAAGTACGATGCCGCACAGATAAGGTTCAACCAATGCAACACCGCGCTCTCGCGCGAGATGCTGACTTATCTCGCGCGCGGCGATCTACTGGCGAGAGGTTTGCCGACACGAGACGACGTCGCCCTCTCCGAGCGCATCATTCCGACCTCACGATGGCGTGTTATGACGCTTGATATCGCCAAGGCGCAGGCGACCGGCATGGGCTGGCATTACACAGGCATTATCGTCGGCGTAAAGCCAAAGCCACGCAAGACGAATAAACCGCCAGCCCCACCGGCCAAGCCGTCGAACCCAAATAGCCCGTCTGACGCTAGAGCCCCAGGGCCGCAACAGATGGATCGTCCACGTCCGCCCAGACCGTCAGCCTGAGTTCGTGTCCGCAAGCGTCGCACTCATAAACTCGGACTTCAGCATCCGGCGATTGGGCTGTTCGCGTGGTCCGAACAAGACGCATTTGCGCGCCACACTGACAATCGGGTAATTCCTTCGAACCCGGAACTAACAGATTTTCGAATTTCGCCATTACGCACCCACCCTCAATTACTACTGTGGCGAGAAATTAAAATTGTGCAATGCGAAAAAAGACTAATCCTTAATGCGTTAGGCCGGTTACAGCGGCTCGGTCGAGCGAGCTGAAAATCTCCAAACAGCCGTTACAAGCCAGCCGATCGAGCCGCCGAGGAATGCGCCAGCAATAACGTCGCTGAGGAAATGATAGTTGGCGACAACCAGCCCGGCCCCAACCGCCAGACCGGCAACAGAATAAAGCCAGCGCCATCGCGGATACGAAAACCATAGCACCGACAGCACCGCGCAAGCGGTGGCCATATGTCCGGACGGAAACGAATTATAGGCCCCGCCCCCGTGCAGAAAGTGAAATCCGTAAACACCGTCGCGAATGAATGACGGATTGCTGCCAGTCCAAGTCTCCGGCCAGGCCCGGCCGAACAGAACTTTGAGCTGGTTCTTGGTCACTTCGGCGATGATAACACTCAAGCTGCCAACAAGGCTGGCCGACTGAAATTTGGAAAGGGATCGTCCCGTTAACGCGAGCAGCCCAAAAATAACAAAGGCAACGAGCGCGAGGGGCGGCAACGGGTTGGGAATACGCGTGAGCCAAGTCCACAGGCCATGATGGGGAATCCGGCCCTCGCTATGCATCAGCAACGCGATCGGGCGATCGAGCCACCGGTAACAGACGGCAACCAGGACCACTGTTGCGATCAAACTCATCAGCCATAAAAACGCCGCGCGCATCGCCACCTTGCCGTTCGTACGAAGAGCCTGAGAATCAAATTTGGCTTTTACGCCAATTGACATTGCGGAGCCGTCTCGGCGGCGCCCAGCATTACGGCTGATATCTAGCATGGTGAGATTGCAGCTACGACGATGGAGGAAAAATATGGCTAATCTCTGCGCGTTAACGTCGGACAGTTTCCGGCAACGCGCTGGCTGAACAAATCTGACGGAGCACCAACATGGTCGCCCCCGCAGGCCGGCCAAATGAGTGCATCGTCGGACCTATCACGCGACAAGCAACTCAAATCAGGCTTCGGTTGCGGCGCGCTTCTGCCCGGCGGCGGCGCGATATAACATCTCTCACGGCATAGCCGCTGAAAAAACCAACCAACAATATCGCCACTAAGATTCCGACGGCGGCCATGGCATGGTTTCCTGCGCCCTCGTGTCAAAGTCCGATCAGAGTGATGAGGCCATAACCCAAGAATGAGACCCAGGCGGCGGTGAGCCCCAGTCCTAACCCGATCCCCGCCGGTGGCCAGATGCGCTGAATCAAAGGTTCGACCGGCTTAGCGGCCGGAATCGATGCGTTAAGGGTTTGCGCCTGCATAGAGATGCTCCCAAATCCGACCTCATCAGGCTATCACTCTAATGTTGCATTGCAATATTTTTATTGCAGCGCAGAAATTCGGATAATTCTCCGTCTATTCAAGCGTTTGAGAGGCCTAAGAGGCTTGGGAGGCTTGAAAGCTTTAACGCCTTGAGCACGTTAACGGCCTTGAGGCCCTTGAGGCCCTGAGGGCCTCCGGCCTGCTGCGTAGGTGGCAATTTCGAGGGCCGGACAGCTTCAATGCGCCCCGCACGGCGGTTCGGCGCGCAACCTCCCCCTTCGTTCCAGCGTGCGGCGAATGCCGGCTCAAGGACCGCCGCTCGATTACCATTAAGTCAGCAACTGCTGAATGAAGTCGCAACGTGCGACATGAGCTTATCGGCAAACGGCAAGAGAATTGTCGAAACTCTCGAATCCCTTACCGACATAGAGCGGCAAGATCGCCTGCCATTCCTTCGGATCTTGCGGGCTACTCCGCATCACCCAGCGGTACGGCAACCGATCCCAACGGGTCACCTCTTTTTGCAAATTATCGAGCACAAAATCGCCATGGTCCGTTACGACGACCACGAGCAGGTGAGCCTCGCCGTCCGGAACAAAGGCGACTGCAATTAACACTGCGCTTGATGGAAACCCCAAGTCCAATAGCCGCGAGCGCTTTGTCAGCGCAAAATCGGTACAGTCATTTATTGTCGCATCGTCGTTCCACCTTTCCAGACCACTGAATGAGCGGTTGACGCTATGCTGAACCTGCTCAAGTTGCTTGCGATGGTCCGCATCAAACGGGATTTGTCGAACGTTTTTGCTGGTTGTGCAGCGCTCCGGTTTGCGAATGCAAAATTTAGTAAAGGAAAATGGGGGAAGCATGCCCTTCCCTAACGGCATGTAAGCGGACTTCGCGGCTCGCTCGGCAGCCAGCAGCGGCACACTCGGAACGAATACGACGCACAATATAAAGAAAAGATACTTGATCGAGGTCGAGCACATCTCAGGCTCCAGGCAACCTCCAGGCAACGGCTGATCAACCTACCTGCGAGAACCCGCTAGCTGAGGGTAGCTTTATGCCTCCATGGTCAGATTTATCTGACTCGCAAAGCCAGCAGGACAATGGTCAAGCTGACGCAGACATCCGGGCTTTTGGCCGGCAATCCGGCGAACAACAATTCCTGCGTCACGGTAACAAGGCCAAACAGCGACGCGTCATCGGCTTGCCGGTAATCTTGCGACGACAGCCGAGCGAAAGGCTAGAAGGAACAACTGCGCGACCGCCTCGACGCTGAAGCACTTATCGACAAGATCAATTCGTTGTGCCGCAACGATCCGCCTTTCATGCAATCGGCCCCCCGCCGTCGTGAGCCAGGACGCCCTCTAGCCACTAATGTATGCCACACCGCTGAACCGCTTGACCGACATCTAGGGCATCACCGGCACCGGTCTAGCCAAGATCTGCTCTCGTCTCGATGTGCCCTGCCCGCCGCGCGGCTATTGGGCAAAGAAGGCCGCCAGAAAATCGGCCCGACAACGCCCCTACCGCAAACCGAAACGAACACGCCGCTCCAGAAGACGAGCAACGCCACCGCGGAACATGCGACGAACTTAGAGCATCTGCTCTTCCAGAGCGGACTCCAGGATATCAAGGCCTTCGTCGATCAGAGTGTCGCTGGCGACCAGCGGCATCAAGAAACGGATCACATTAGCGTATGTGCCGCAGGACAGGATCACGAGCCCCTTTGCTGCCGCTGCCTGGACCAGCGCCTTGGTCAAAGCGGGCGCCGGCTCGCGACTATCACGGTCTTTGACCAATTCCATCGCGACCATCGCGCCCAGACCTCGCACATCACCGATACAGGTGAACGCGTTGCGTCCGGCCATCGCATTGAGCCGCGTCTTGAGGCGCACGCCGATGGCGTTTGCCCGCTCGATTAACTTCTCCTCGGCGATCACATCGAGCACCGCCAAGCCGGCTGCGCAAGCGAACGGTGAACCCGCATAGGTGCCGCCCAGGCCGCCGGGTGCCGCGCTTTCCATCACCGCCTTGCGGCCGGTCACTGCCGAAAGCGGATACCCGCCGGCGAGCGACTTAGCCAACGTCATCATGTCCGGCACCACGCCGGAATGCTCGATCGCAAACATTTTGCCGGTGCGGGCAAAGCCGCTCTGAATCTCGTCGACGATCAACAGAATACCATGCCGATCGCAGATCGCCCGCAGGCCCTGCAACCATTCAGTCGGCGCGACGTTAAAGCCGCCTTCGCCCTGGACCGGTTCGACGATCATCGCGGCTACGCGGGCCGGGTCGATGTCGGTCTTGAACAGTCCTTCCAGCGCGACCAATGCGTCAGCGCTCTCGATGCCGCGGTAAGGGTTGGGAAAGGGAGCGTGATAAACCTCACCCGGGAATGGCCCGAAGCCCACTTTGTAGGGCACCACCTTGCCGGTCAGGGCCATGCCCATCATCGTGCGGCCGTGGAATGCCCCGGAAAAGGCGATCACCGCCGGCCTTCCGGTGTGAGCGCGGGCGATCTTGACCGCGTTCTCCACCGCCTCAGCTCCCGTGGTCAGGAACAGGCTCTGCTTCGGCCCCGGACCCGGCATCAAGGCGTTGAGCCTTTCCGCCAAGGCGACATAGGATTCATAAGGCGTGACCTGGAAGCAGCTATGGCTGAAGCCGTCGAGCTGAGCTGCCACTGCCGCTACCACCCGGGGATGATTGTGCCCGGTATTGAGAACGCCGATGCCGCCGGCGAAATCGATGTAACGCTTGCCTTCGATGTCCCAGAGTTCAGCCCCGCGGGCACGGGCGGCGAAGACCGGCAGCATGGTGGCAACACCCCGCGCTACTGCGGCTTCGCGACGGGTTTGAAGGTCGGCATTGCTGGCTCATGGCTAGCTACTCCGGGGACAGCCATTCGCGCACAGGGCCGATGGCCGGCGAAATCTAGTCCTGTTTAATAAAATAGACAACACCCTCCATTGCCCCCTTCCCCGTTGATGTCTGGTGAGGTTTTTGGCATCGAGGAGTAGATATGCTTAAAGTATTCAACAGGAGCAGAGAATGCCTAAAGTATTCAACAGCAATGCATAAGGATGGGCGGATGCAATTCGATGTCGGGGCAAGGCTACGGCAGTTGCGCGAGGCGGCCGGCCTGTCCCAGCGCCAACTTGCCCGACAGGCGGGGGTGACTAACGGCACCATTTCGCTGATCGAACAGAACCGCACCAGCCCTTCGGTATCATCATTGCGCAAGGTGCTCTCGGGGCTGCCTATGACTTTGCAGGATTTCTTCAGTCAGGAATCGCCGCCGATCGAGCAGATCGTGTTCCGGGCCGGGGAATTGATCGAGATCGCCAATGAGACGCAACGCAAGGCGCATGGCGCGATTTCGTTCCGCCAGGTCGGCAACTCGGTCAAGCATGGCCTGCAGATGCTGCATGAGGTTTATCAGCCCGGTGCGGATACCGGGCGGACCATGCTCGAGCATGAATCGGTTGAAGTCGGACTGGTGATTGGCGGCCGCTTCGAGCTAACCGTCAGCGAGATTCGCTACGTTCTGACGAAAGGGGATGCCTATCTGTTCAACAGCAGGCTGCCGCATCGCTTCCGCAACCCATTCGACGAACCCTGCGAAATCGTCTCGGCCTGCACGCCCCCTTATCTCTGAGGGCCGTTGCCACTTCGGCGCTCCATCGGATCTGCTATCAGGACTTGATGCCGCGCAGCCGCTCATTGCGACGGCGCAACAATTCCAGCGACGCCAGCATCACCACCGCCACCAAAATCATGATGGTGGCGACCGCCGTGATGGTCGGGCTGATGTTTTCACGTAAGCCCGAAAACATCTCGCGCGGCAGAGTGCGTTGCTCGGGCCCTGCGACCATCAGCACCACCACCACCTCGTCGAAGCTGATGGCAAAGGCAAACAGCGTCCCGGAAAAGACGCCGGGCGCAATCAACGGCAGCATGACCTTGAAGAAGGTGAGTCACGGGGTTGGCCCCAGGCTGGCGGCGGCACGCGCCAGGCTCGGTCGAAGCCTTGCAGCGTCGCGTTGACAGTGATCACCACGAAGGGCGTGCCGAGCGCGGTGTGGGCGAGGATCAGGCCGGTATAGCTCGCGGTCAGGCCGATCGGCGCGAAGAAGAAATAGAACCCGACCGCAGTGATGACCACCGGCACGATCATCGGCGACAGCAGGATGGCCATCACCAGGCCCTTGCCGCGGAAATCGGCCCGGCTCAGGCCAAGCGCCGCCATGGTGCCCAGAACCGTCGCCAGGCGCCGCAGCGGAAAAGCCGATGATGAAACTGTTCTTGAGCGCCCGCATCCAGCGCTCGCTGGCAAGGAATTCGTGATACCAGCGCAACGAAAAGCCCATCCAAGGGATAGGTGAGAAACGTCCCCGAATTGAACGACAGCGGGACGATGGCAAGGATCGGCGCCATCAGGAACAGCAGGACCAGCGCGCTGGTGCTGTAGAGTACCGCGCGCCAGAAACGTTCCTGGGTTGTCATGGCATGGCGGCGGACATCTGTGTTGCGTCTCCTTTGCCGCGGTCTCAGCCGAGCTTCACGTTGGTGATGCCCACCAGGCGATCATAAATCCAGTAGAGGATGAGGGTGGCGATCAGCAGCACGGTGCCCAGCGCCGAGGCCATGCCCCAATTGACCGTGTCGGAGGTGTAGAAGGCGATGAAATAGCTGACCATCTGGTCGGCGGCGCCGCCAATCAAAGCGGGCGTGATGTAGTAACCGAGCGCCAGGATGAAAACCAACAGCGCGCCCGCGCCAGATTCCCGGCAGCGTCAAAGGAAGATAGACGCGGATGAAAGCCTCGGTCGGCGATGCGCCGAGCGAGATCGCCGCCTGCATATAAGTCGGCTTGATGCCCTTCATCACCGAATAAAGCGGCAGGATCAGGAACGGCAAAAGAATGTGCGTCATCGCGACATAGACGCCAACGCGGTTGTATATCAGCCGAACCGGATGATCGATGATGCCGAGCCAGATCAGGCTATCGTTGACCAGGCCATGTTCCTGCAACAGCACGATCCAGGCCGCGGTGCGCACCAAAAGTGATGTCCAGAACGGCAGCAGCACCAGGATCATCAAGAGATTGGCGCGGCGCGGCGGCTGGGTTGCCAGCAGATAGGCAACCGGGAAGCCCATAACCATGCACAGGATCGTGACCATCAAACTGACGGTGAAAGTTCGGCGCAGCACGTCGAGATAGATGGCGCGATCGGGCGTGACACCGACGATGCTGCCGTTCGCGGTCTTGGTCAAATCGAGCGCGGCGAGCAGGAAATAACTTGTGAGCGGGCCGCTGGCCTGGTCGATCACGGCCCAGGTTTTCATTTCGCCCCAGCGCGGATCGGTCTGTTTCAACGTCGCGGTCCAGTCGGTGGATGTTTTCGGTAACCGGCGCGCAGTGCCGAACACCAGCGAGCGGCCGTTGTCGAGCGCATAATTCAGTCGCCGCGCGGCGGTCGACAAAGTTTGGTTGTGGTAGCTGGCGGCGATATCGACGGCGAGCGCGTCGAATACAGCTGGGGGCGGCAGCTTGTTGCGGTCGGTCCAGTCCCCCGATCGCGCTGGTGACATGCGGCCATACGTATGAGAGTTCGGTGTCGAACACCGAACGGCGCAGCATATCGGCGATCGGCGCGACGAAGGTCAGCAGCAAGAAGGCCAAGAGCGGCGCCACTAGGCCGAACGCGCGCAGCTTGCGCATGCGGTCTGCGCGGCGCAGCCGGACCTTCAGCGAAGGCAGGCTGGCGCCGGCAGCTTCAATCGATGTGGCGAGGCTTTTATCCATCGGCGGAAAGCTTGGCCCCCGAGACGAGGAAGGAGCCGCCCCAAAAACGAAGGGGCGGCTCCGAAAGGTCGGCGGCTTTTACTTTGTGGCCGCCCACTTGTTGAAGCGTTCGGTCAGGCGGTCGATGTTCTCTAGCCAGAACGCGACATTGATCTGCACCGCATGAGCCAGATTCGCGTCTGCGGTCGGCAACTGCTCCAGCCGCGCCTTGTCGACCAAAGCGTTGGCGCCCTTGGCGGTGACGCCGTAAGCAATCGCCACTGGCAGCTTGGCCTGGTTTTCCGGCTTGCCCATGAAGTCGAGCAGCTTATAGGCCGAGTCGAGATTCGGGGTGCCCTTCAGGATGACCCAGGAATCGAGCGTGTAGAGTGCGCCGTTCCACGAGATGCCGAAATTACGGTGATCGTCGCGGTTGGCCGCGTCAATGCGGCCGTTATAGACCGAGGTCATCGCCACTTCGCCGGAGGCGAGCAGCTGCGGCGGCTGGGCGCCGGCCTTCCAGAAGATCAGGTCCTTCTTGATGGTGTCCAGCTTCTTGAAGGCGCGGTCGACGCCTTCCTTGGTGGCCAGCACCTTGTAGACATCCTGCGGGGCGACGCCGTCGGCCATCAGGGCGATTTCAAGCGTCGTTTTGGGGCCGGCGCGCAGCGCCCGCTTGCCCGGGAATTTCTTGGTGTCGAAGAAATCGGCCCAGGACTTGGGCGGATTCTTCAGCTTGGCCTTGTCGTAGCCGAGCACAAAGTCATAGAGGATGGCGCCGACACCGCAATCGTTGACCGCCTGCGGGATGTAGTTGCCCTTGCCGCCGATCTTCGCCCAGTCGATCTTGACGAACAGACCTTCCTCGCAGCCGACGGCGAGTTCGTCGGATTCCACTTGGACCACGTCCCAAGTGGCGTTGCCGCCCTGCACCTTGGCGCGCAGCACGCCGATGCCGCCGTCCCACAACTCGTCGATCAGCGGAACCTTGGTCGCCTGGCGGAACGGCTCGAAATAGACCTTTTTCTGCGCGGCCTGATAAGCGCCGCCCCACGACACGACGGTCAGGTCGCGTGCATTGGCGGCAACACTGCCGCCGACCATAAACACTGCTGTGCTGATGGCCAAAATAGCTGTTCTTGAATTCATCTTTCAATCCTCCTTGTTTTTGATGAGATCCGCCGCTACGCGCTGTCAGCCCCGCCCGTCAGACAGAGGCAAGCGCCTGGCGGTCTCGGGCGGTGAAAGTGCCAGGCAATCTTGGGCGGTGAAGCCGATGAGCAGCTTCTCGCCTACCTTGGGCACCGGGCGATTGGCCCGATACCGCATCTTGACTGTGAAGTCCTCGTTGCCGGGCAGGACCAGACGCACGCGCATATGGTCGCCGTGATAGATGGTCTCGCGCACCGTCGCCGACAGCCGGTTGGGATGCTCCGCATCCGGGGCGATGATGTCGACCTTCTCCGGGCGCAGCGACAGATTGGTGCGGCTGCCGGGCGCATCTATGGCCACGGGCCGCGCCTGGACCAGAGTGCCGTCGTCCAAGCGGACCTGACAGCGTTCACCGTCGATGTTTTCGACGATTCCGCTCAGCACATTGTTCTCTCCGATGAAATTAGCCACGAAATCATTGCGTGGCAGTTCGTAGAGGCCCTGCGGACTGTCGAGCTGCTGAATCACGCCGTCATTAAACACCGCGATGCGATCGGACATGGTCAGCGCCTCGGTTTGGTCATGCGTGACATAGACCACGGTGAGTCCAAGGCTTTCATGGATATGCTTGATCTCGATCTGCATGTGCTCACGCAACTGCTTGTCGAGCGCGCCGAGCGGCTCGTCCATCAAGACGAGTTTGGGTTCGAACACCAGCGCGCGTGCGAGTGCGACCCGCTGCTGTTGACCGCCGGACAATTGCCCCGGCCGGCGACTGCCGAGCGCACCAAGCTTGACCACCTCCAGCACCCTCTGCACCAGCGTCCGCTGCTCGCTGCGCGGCAGGCGTCGCACTGAAAGCGGGAATGCAATGTTCTCCTCCACAGTCATATGGGGGAACAGCGCGTAGTTCTGGAATACGACGCCGATGTCGCGTTTGTGCGGTGGCGTGTTGCGTAACGACGTACCCGCAAGAACGATGTCGCCTTGGGTCGGAACCTCGAAGCCGGCCAGCATCATGAGGGACGTGGTTTTGCCCGAGCCGGACGGGCCCAGCATGGTCAAAAACTCACCGCGCCGAATATCGAGGTTCAGGTCTTTCACCACCAGAACCTCGCCGTCGTAGGTTTTTTGGACCTTGCGAAAGGACACTAAAGTTTCGGCGTCAGCCAATTCGTCTGCCCGTGCCGTCGTTATGTCGAGGGCGGCGCCGTCGCGAGCGTCTATCGCATGGCTCAAACGTGTCATGCGAATACGATTGCGCAGTTTAATAATTTAGACAACGCCTTTTTTCGGGATTAGCACCCCCGATGCGGCAAATTCGTTGTCTTTGCTGACCTAGACATGGGCTGCGGCACTGCTATCCAGGACCACCACGGCTCGCGATGGCTCGAATCAGTGTCTTTGTGTTTAATATTTTCTTCGTTACTGCGGGGTCGTGCGGCTTCTTTGTGCCACCGTCAAGCATACGACCAGGCTGGTGGAAATGTGTATCGAAAACTCCCTGTTCTTTTTTTCCTGCTAGCAGCGAATTGGGGTGCGGAGATGTATTCCGCAAATGACGTGGTCCCCAACTTGTTCTCGTTCAAAAGTAGAGTCCTTGGGTTTTTGGGCTGGGTTTGGGGCCCTTGGTTGATGGGGTGCCGATGGTCATCTCAGCCGGGGTCAGACCTCCCAGCCTCGAATGTGGCCTGACGGTGTTGTAAGTCTTGGCGCCATTCAACCGGCACAGCCTCGGCCTGCGCAAGCGTCGTGAACAGGATTTCGTTCAACAGTTCGTCGCGCAGTCTTCCGTTGAAGCTTTCGATGAAGGCATTTTGGGTCGGCTTGCCGGGAGCGATGTAGTGCCATTCCACGCGAGCGTCCTGGCACCAGCGCAGGATCGCCATGCCAGTCAGTTCGGTGCCATTGTCGCTGACGATCGACAGGGGGCGGCCATGTCCAAGCAGAACGCCTCTCAGACAGGTCTATCGCAAATATCGTAAAGACCCACGCCTTGCGCGTCGGATTGGACCCGGAGCTCTTCTCCGGTCATTCGTTGCGTGCGGGGTTTCTGACCAGCTCCGCCAAGCGCGGCGCGTCGCTATTCAAGATGATGGCGATGAGCCGGCACCGGTCAACCGACACGCTGGCTGGTTATGTACGCGATCAAGAGCTGTTCAAGGATCACGCTGGTTACGGCCTGCTTTGAACGCTGTTAGGTTGACGGCCGCAGGACTAATCTGGTTACGCCGGTTATCGGCGCAGGATATGGTAGCGGCGGTGCGCACGATCGTGCATCTGGCCGCACTATGGGAAGAATGCGCTTAAATTAAACCTCGTCCGACGCAGGCCGCCTCAGCGCGATCGCCGCGACGGCGTCGGTCGCCGCTTCGGCATCATCGAGATGGCGAACGCCCGCGACCTGTGCGGCGCCGCATAGGCCAAGGACCGGCCGTCCGAATTGCAGCCCCAGTGCGACCTCGGACAGTGTCCCATAGCTGTCGCCGATGGCCACCAGGCAAAAGCCGGCGCGCGCGACCAAGGCGTTGCGGGCCTCGCCGATCCCGGTGGCGATGGGAACGGTCACGTAGCGGTTGGCATGGCTCGCATCCGTGTCAGGCAGCAAGCCAATGCTCACGCCGCCGGCCGTTGCCACGCCGCGGCAGACCGCTTCCATAATGCCCTGCCGCCCGCCGCAGACGACCGAGAGGCCGATGCTGCCAAGCGCGCCGCCCAGAATTTCGGCGGTCGCCAATTGCGCCGCCGTCGCCTCGCGCGGACCGATCACGGCAACCGGTTGCCGCAGCGGATGACCGGATCGACGTTGGAGCCACGTCGCCGCGGCGGTCAACGAGACAGCGCTGCCGCCAGGCGCCGGCACGGAGGCGGTCCAAACTCGGGTGGCCGGGTCGAAGCGCTGTCCGGCCGCAGTGTCAAAGAGGCTGTTTGAACTCTCATCAAGCGTGAGCATCTTGCCTCTCGTGTTGGGCCGCCACGACTTCGCCGACGGCGATGATACACGAGCACAGCGCCATCAACAGCAGCGACAACGCCGCCGCCGCGGGGAAATCCGACCCGGTTTCTGAGATCATGCTGTAAAGCTGCAACGGTAGAATGTTGACCTGGGTGCCGACCAGCGCCAGCGCGGTGCCATAAGCGCCGATGGCCACCGCTGCAACCAGGCAAAAGGCGGTCAGCGCCGTCGGCATGATCTGCGGGATCAGGATATGGCGAATAGTTTGGCTGCGCGTCGCGCCCAGCGACTCCGCGGCGATGAATTGCGCTTTGTCGAAATTGACCAAGACCGGCAGCAGCAGCATGACCACGCGCGGGATCAGGTAATAGGACGCCGCGAAAGCCAGCCCCTGCGGCGAATATAATAGCCGCGAGAACCCGACCGGATCGACGCCGAGCATCGCCAGCACTTGCGTGATGAGGCCGGCCCGTCCGTAGGACAGGATGAATCCGTAAGCCACGATCAACCCGGAGAAGGTCAGCGGCAATGCGATAAAGAACACCAGCACGGTGCGCGCCGCGCTGCCGATGCGCGACAGATGAAGCGCGACCGCGAAGCCGACGATCACGGAAAACACCGACGCCGTCGCGGCCAGAACCAGCGAACCGCGCAAGCCGCCCCAAAACAGATCGTTGCGAAACACCCGCACGAAGGCGCTGCCGCCGCCGGCAAAGCCGTCCATTGAGACGGTGACGAGCGGAATGAGAAAAAAGAAAACAAGCAAGGCTACGCCAGGGGCCGCCAAGATGAAGAACAGTCCCCGGCGCATGGCGTCGTTTCCCCGCTTACTTGATCGTGGCCTTGGCCCAGCCGGTATCGATCTCGGCCTTCTTGGTCGCCGCCTTCTGCACATCGAGCGGATGGACCTGCGGCGCCGCCGGCAGCTTGTCGGCGACGTTGTCGGGCAGCTTCACGCCGGGCACCGACGGCCGCACGAAGCCTTGCGCGAAGATGCCCTGCCCCATATCGGTCATGATGAAGTTGAGCCAGAGCTTGCCGGCGTTCGGATTGGGTCCGTTCTTGACCAGGCTGATGCCATAGGGCGCGGCCACCGAGCCGTCCTTCGGGATGACAACCGCAACCTGATCGCCGAGGCCGTCGGTGTATTTCGCCTTGAGGCCGTCGTTCTCGTAGGAGATCCACACCGGGATTTCGCCCTTGACGAACTGGGCATAAGGCGTGGTGCCGACCACACGGAGCACGAACCGGCGGCGTGCAGCTTGCCGAGATAATCGATGCCTGGCTTGACGTTATCTACGCTGCCGCCATTGGCGTAAGCCGCGGCGAAGGTCATGACCTGACCGACGCCGGTAGAGCGCGGATCGAGATAGACGACCGCGTTCTTGTATTCCGGCTTGAGCAGATCCGCCCAGGACTGCGGCACGTCCTTCACCAGCTTCTTGTTCACGACGAAAGCGACGGTCAGCGAGTGAATAGTGAACCACTTGCCGTCCGGGCCATGAAATACGCTCGGCAGTTTGTCGAAATTCACCGGCTTGAACGGTGCCACCAGATCCTTGGCGACCGCATCGACGCCGGACGCCGCGAAGTAATAAGCCGTGTCGGCTTGCGGCCGGTTGCGCGCCTTGTCGAGCGCGATCACGGTCGCGGCCGAGCCGAGATCGTTATAGGCCATCTCGACCGCCGGATAGCGCGCCTTGAACGCCTTGAACTGCGCCGCCCAGTTCGCCCAGGTCGGACCGGTGTCGAACGAAACCACCATGCCTTCCTTGCTGGCCGCTTCGTATAGCGCCTTTTCGCCGGGGTATAGCTCAGGTGAATTCGTGACAGCCTGGCCAAAGGCCAGCGCCGGCACCATCGTCATCGCGGCGACGGCGATCGACCTCACAAACGTTTTCATGCGAACCTCCTGTTGACGTTACGATTTTAGCGAACCGGACCCTTGCGATCCGGGCAAAATTTGAATGGATGCTGGCGGAATATTGATCGCCGTGATCTCACCCATCTCGCCGGTTTCGCCGAGCAGCGTGACGCCGTCGGCAGGTGAAATCGAAACGCCGGAAGCTGCCGAGGAAGCGATCGCGCGTGACGGTGCCGGAAAAACTATTGACGCCATCGGCGGCGCGGCCGAGCCGCAGCCCTTCGGGCCGTACCAGAACATCGACCGCTTCGCCGACGGCGCGGCCGTGCGGCGGCGTCGCCAGTGTCGCAAATGACGTTGCCACCGCCGCCGGTCCGGTGACCTGCCCGGCCCACAGATTGGCCTGGCCGATGAAATCGGCGACGTCGCGATTGACGGGGTGGGTATAAATTTGGTGCGGTTTATCGACCTGGACCAAGCGGCCATTTTGCATGATCGCGACCCGGTCGGCCATCGACAGGGCCTCCTCCTGATCGTGTGTAATGTGCAGGGTCGCGATGTGATGCATCCGTTGCAGCCGTCTGATCTCGTCGCGCATCTCGACGCGCAGCGCGGCGTCGAGCGCAGACAGCGGTTCGTCGAGCAGCAGCGCCTGCGGATCAAACACCAGCGCGCGCGCCAGCGCCACGCGCTGCTGCTGGCCGCCGGACAACTGGCCGGGCAGCTTATTAGCCTGCGTGTTAAGCCCGACGCGATCGAGGATGTCGAGCGCCTTGGCCTTGCGCGCCGCTTCGTCCTGGCCACGCAGCTTGAGCGGATAAGCCACGTTTTCCCAAACAAGCATGTGCGGAAACAATGTGTAGGTCTGAAAGACAATACCGATATCGCGGAGCCGCGGCGGAATGCCGACGGCATCCTTGCCGCCAATGATGACGCGGCCATGTGACGGCTGGACGAAACCAGCAATGATTTTCAACAAGGTCGACTTGCCGCAGCCGCTCGGGCCGATCACGGCGAGCAATTCGCCGGGCCGTATCCCCAGGTTGATGTCGTGCACGCCGATATCCGTGCCCGGGTAAGTATAAGTCACCCCTTCCAGGGCGATGGTGTATTCGGCGGCATGGTCGATGACTTGGCTCATGCCGACAATCCGTGAATGCCCTGCGCCCCGCGCGCGGTCAGGGCGCTGGCGGCCGATGCCGTCAAGGCCAGAACCAGCAGCACCACGGTCGCCGCGCAGGCAAAGCCGGTGGCGCCGTAAAAGGCCTGCAACAGAACGACAGGATAAGGCCGCGTCAGGAATCCGGCGACCAGGTTGGACAATTGAAATTCACCGATCGATAGCGCCGCGACCGTAATCAGCCCGGCGCCCAGACTGTGGCGCAGCGCCGGCAACACGATATCGAGGAACCGCCGCCAGAAGCCGGCACCTAGCGATTCAGCGGCAAGCTCCATTTCGGTGAGGCGCAAATGGCGCATGTCGCCGATCAGCGTGTGCAGCAGATAAGGCAAGGTCAGCACCAGATGGCCGCCGACCAGCACCCACAGGCTACCGAGAAACGGCAACTCGTCCGACGAGAACACCAGGATGAAGCCGAAAGCCAGCACCAGCGGCGGCACCGCGATCGGCAACAGATAAACAATGCGCGCCGCGGCACGCACCTTGCGCGAGGCAGCGCGATAGATCGCATAAGCCAGTGGCACGCCGACCAGCGCGCCGATAACGCAGGTCAGGCTGCAGACTTCCAGGCTGACCACGAAAGCGCGGCGAAAACTGCTGTCGGTGGCGACTTGCTGATACCAGTCGAGCGTGAAGCCGGACGGCAACAGACTATTGAACCAAAGATGTCCGAATGAACCGACAAACAACAACACGATCGGTGTGAACAGATAGATCAGATAAAGGACTGTTGCGAGAGCCACCAGCTCTATCCCCCCGGAGCGTTATGCTGGTCGGTCATGCGTGCAATTAGCCCTGCAACATCGCAACAGTTGGGAGTCCAGATTTCCGTGTTTCAGTAATTCTTGCCTGATCGAATTGTTGTTGATCTTGATATAACGCAATTCGAGCGGCCCTTGAAGGTCACCAGAGGCCAAAGCCTAGCCAAGCGATCCGAACCGAGAAGAGCCAAGGCCAGATAGAGGTCATAATTCCGATCCTTCCAGACCTCGACGAAGCCCTCAGCCGTGGCCCGACTGGCTCGACTTGCCTACATCTGCGGCGAGCGTGGCGAACCACTGACGAAAGAGTCGTTCGGCAACGTCTTCTCAGAAGCCGCACGGAAGGCAGGCGTTCGAGAAATCTGCTCATGGCGTCCGGCAGGCCGCCGGCGCGACCCAGGCGGCGAACAGAGCGGCTACGGTGGCCCAGCCAGAAGCGATTTTCGGTTGGGTCGGCGGGAAAATAGCGCCTCACGACACGCGCTTTGCAGATCGGTCGAGGCTCGCCTGCGACACAATCATCAAGCTAGCGAACGATAGCGGAACATCGATAGTCTCACCTGATGAATCGGCAAGACTCTCAGGCCATAAAAATAAATAAAAACAGATACTTAGCTATATGTTGGTGGGAGAGGTAGGACTCGAACCTACGAAGGCGTAGCCAGCGGATTTACAGTCCGCCCCCTTTGCCACTCGGGACACTCTCCCCCAAAACCCGTCCTACCGTCTTGATCGCCAAAGATAAACGGCTTCACCGTCCGGACGGCCGGGATTGGCAGGGTTTATGGGCAGCCCGCCTGCCGAAGTCAATGGAAGGTTGGCCGGGAAGTGGCGGTAAGGCTGTTCGGGATCAATCGGATCGGTTAAGGCTCGGTTCGAGCCGCCTTGCGAAACGCCATTGGGCCGATCGGCGGCTTGTGGACAGATTTCATGGCATCACGCCCCCCCAGCGGCCGGCCCGGTTCCGGCGCGAAATTCAATGCCAAACCTGGCGCCAAACCCGGTGCCAACCCGGGCGCTAAGCCGGGTGCCACCCGCGAGCAAGTCGAGCGCCGCGAGCGTTTCATGCGGGCCAAGCGCGAATCCCTGCGCAGCAGCGACGCCGACGGCCCGGTCATCATGTATGGCTGGCACACCGTGACAGCGGCCTTGCGCAACCCGGCCCGCCATCTTCGCCGGCTGCTGGTCACCGAGAACGCCGCCCGCCGCCTGACCGAAGAAGGCATCAAACCGGCGATCGAGCCGGAACTGGTGCGGCCGTCGGCGATCGCCGAGCGGCTGTTGCCCGATGCCGTGCACCAGGGCTTTTATCTCGAAGCCGACGCCCTGCCCTCGCCGGCGATCGAGAAGCTGCCGGCCAAGGGTCTGGTGCTGGTGCTCGACCAGATCACCGACCCGCACAATGTCGGCGCGATTTTCCGGACCGCCGCCGCGTTCAGCGCCGCCGCCATCGTCACCACGCAACGCCACTCACCCGACGCCACCGGCGCGCTCGCCAAGGCCGCCTCCGGCGCGCTCGAATATGTGCCGTTGATCAACGTGCAGAACCTGGCGCGCGGCTTGGCTGCCCTGAAGGAGAGCGGCTTTCTGGTGGTCGGCCTCGACTCGACCGGCGAAGCCGATCTCGACGACCTGCCGTTGCGCGCGCCTTTGGCGCTGGTGCTCGGCGCCGAAGGCAAGGGTCTGCGGCAATTGACCCGCGACACCTGCGATCACGTCGCGCGCATCGATCTGACCGGCGAGATCCGCAGCCTCAACGTCTCGAACGCGGCCGCGCTGTCGCTTTATATCGCCAGCCGCAAGCTGAAGGCTTAGCGCGCCAAAAATAGTGCGCCAAAAAAGCAAACGGCGGGCCCCCGCCCGCCGCCTGCGTCCCGCTAACTTTGAAAACCGTTCGATTTAATCGGCGCGCGCGTTGGCCTTGCCGCCGTCGCCTTTGCGAAACAGCCGGATGGTCATGCGGTCCGGACCGAGGATGGTGATCTCGGCTTCGGCCTGGATCACGCGCTTCTCGTTGCCGTCATGTTTGCCGGCCGCCTTGTCGGCATGCTTGACGTTCTTCTCGATGCTGTTTTTGGCGATAATTTTGGCGGCGTGCTTGCCGGCCGGTTTTTCCAAGACGCCGCCGCGATCCTCGACCACGACCTGTTCGCGATGATGACCCGGCCGCTTGTCCTCAACGACACGATAGCGCTCAACCACGCGCGGCGGATCCTCGACGTAACGCGTGGTCTCATGCACGATCGGTTTGTCGTGCACGATCTTGGTGGTGTTGACCACCGTGTGCTTGACCTTGCCGCGCTTGCGCAATTCCTCGATCAAAGCCGGATCGACTTTGCTGTGCCGGCGCGCGCGGGCCGGCTCGCCTTTAACGGCAGCCCGGCGACGCACCGGCTTGGCGTGTGCTTCGCCCGGCCGTTTAATGATGTAAGTGCCCGGCGCCACTTCGATGGCATAGGGTCGGTCGGCGCGGATTGCGGGATTTTGAACCGCATAAGGGTAAAGCGGCGGCTGACGGCCGCCGACCGAACTGTACCACTGCGCCTGCGCAAGACTGGCCGGCAGCAGAACGGCGACGGCCACGATAGCGGCAAGCCCGAACCGGACGGCTGAGCGCGACCGACGCCGCAATAATTTCGACACCGAAGACAACGCGTTCATTTCAGGGGCCCGCGATAGCGCCGCGCGTCGTCGTAGCGCGGCTCCGGCAACGGCACGACGTAAGAGGTCGACCAATGGCGGTAATAAGTCTCGGCCGGCTTATAATGCCGGCGCGTTGCGTGCAGGCGCTCGTGGCGTCCGACCTTCGGCTTCTTGCCGGTGAATGGATAGTAATGACGATCGCGCCACGGCTCGCGCCAATAGGAACGCACATAAACGCCGGGCTGATCGTCGTAGACCCAAACCTGTCCGGCCCGAACCGGATCGGTCGCGAAGTAAGCGACGCCGGCGCTACGGCCGGCATACAAATCGGCGGCGTTCGCCTGGCCAAGGCCGGCGGCGCTTAGCGCAAAAAGTGCAACCGATAAAAGGGCGCGCATTCGGGGCCTCTCTTCGCCGCGAGATTTTCTGCAGAGGATTTTGCAAACCATTTCGCAAACCAACTCGAGAGCATTTTATACGAAGGCTTTACGGCACGGCCGCCAATCGCCGGGTAACATTAATTGCACTTGCGGCACGACTTGCGATGGATTAGCCAACACCTCCAGCGAATATTGAGTGCAAGAGACGGTCGAGCACCCCCTCGTTAAAGTTAACCGGCAATGGCCCCACGACAACGATCCGGTGCAGACCTCGGCGCCGCGGCGACGCCATCGCCGCAGCGCGGCGATTTTCGCCAGCGCTATGCCAAGGTCGAAGCCCACCGCACCGCGCTGATTGCCCGGCTGCAGATGCTGGGCGCTGCCGCGCAGGCCCATCCCGGCTACAAGCGCGCGCTCACGTTGCTCAACGACACGTTCCGCAAATCGAAACTGGCGCAGCGCCTGGCGGTACTGCAGGCTGCGGCCTGGTTGATCGACATCCTGGAACGGCTGACAACCGGCACGTAACCGCGGCGGTTCGCTTCAGGCCGGGCCACGACGCGACGATCCCGGCGCTCCCAGCCGAAATTCCCGAACGCGCGGCCACCTCGCCATCGTGGACACCGCCGGCCATTTCGCTTCCGGCAGCTGGCAGCCGATGGGCGCGACCGGCGACGCGCTTTGCGCCGAGCACGATGGTTCCGCCCGAAACCAAGCAGCGCGATGGCGGCCCCTTTGGCGTGACCCTGGCCGCGCCGGCCGTCGCGCGCCGGTCGTTGGAGCGCTGCGGAAAACGCCAATGCCGATCGGTCGCGCACCAGCCGGACACGACATTTTTCGCCTGCAATATCAGTACGAAAGCACGGCCGAAACAGATGCTTGTGGGAGACCGGCGACGCTGATAGCTGTTCGGTCGGGCCGGATTAGCTCAGCGGTAGAGCAGCGGTTTTGTAAACCGAAGGTCGGGAGTTCAATCCTCTCATCCGGCACCAGACGGCCTTCAGCCTTTTGCGGCACCAGACGGCCCATCGGCCTTCGCAGCCTCAGGCCTTTTGCGGCACCACGCGCCCTCTCGCGGCTTCAGCCGTCGTGGAATCGTCAAAAAAACTAAAAAGTCGCAAGTCTCCCGGGCAACGAAAGCTTGTTCGACGGTTGCAGAGTGTGCCAAACTAGTCACGTTACTCGCAATACCTCGGAGATCTAGCATGCCTCAGGGCACCGTAAAGTGGTTCAATCCGACGAAGGGCTATGGCTTCATCCAGCCCCAAGAAGGCGGGAAGGATGTGTTCGTGCACATCTCGGCGGTCGAACGCGCCGGACTTAGCACGCTGAACGAAGGTCAAACCGTTCAGTTTGAACTCGTCGAAAACCGCGGAAAGACGTCCGCGGAGAACCTAAAGGTTAAGTGACCTCGTAGCCCGAGGCTGCTTTCGACGTCTAAGGCTAAACCTGGGTGCCGTCGGACTTCTGGCCCGGCGGCTGAGGGTCTTTTAAGTCCAAGTCGCGTGCGCCCAGTTCGGTGCACGATTGAATTTCTATTGGAAATTCCACCGGCTGACCCCGGTTATCGCCATCAAGGCCGAGCCGGATAACAATATCCGCCGCCGCCCCCTTCCCCATTATTCGATTTGACCCAAACACGCGCGAGCGCGTGAGTTGACCCAAGCACGCGCTAGCGCGTGAGCTTTTCCAGCTCCGGGAACGGCTGCAGCGCCACGTCGGCGCACAGCGCCTTCACCTGCGCCGCGTCATCGAAATAGCGGTCGAGTTTGCCGGACACATAGGTCGCAACCCCGTTCGTGGCCGGACCGTATTTGCCGCCATCGCCGCGGGTCCGGTAGCGCACGCACGCCACGAACCGCTCGCCCGGCCCCACCGTCTTGCGCACGGGCAGCGACACTTGCGCAGCGCGGACGTGCTCCGGGTCGTTGAGATAGGTGCGCAGGAACGCCAGCAGATCGCCCTTGTAGTTTTGCGGATAGACATTTTCCGCGTCCCAGCGCGCCCGCAGCTCGGCTTGGCTCGGCCCGACATCAGTCGCGCAACCACCGAGCGCGCCGCACAAGGCCAGCGCCGCCACCAAAGCCAACCACCGCATCCGCCAACTCCCGCTTCGTCCGTAAAGCGCCCCGCCCGATCGGCGCCGACCATAGCGGCTAAAGCGGGCCAAACAAAAGCGCCGCACGATCTGCGAGCGCACGGCTGGCTCAAACGAAAAGGCCGCCCGACGCGGGCGGCCTCGATCGTTCTGCCGGCCGGTCAATCCGGTCAGCGCGCCACCTCAAGCTCCAGGCCGCTGACCGCCACCGCCAAATCGAGCCCGGTTTGCGAGCCGACCGAAAGCGGCTGCAGCGTAATCGAACGCCTGAACCCGCCGATCAGAACATTGGCGCCGATGCCGCCGGAGATCGTCGCCTCGGCACTGGCGCCGCCATAGACGCCGGCCAGCGCACCGGGGCCGCGCCGCGACGGCGCATAGACCGCCCAGACAATCTTGCCGCCGGAGGTAAAGCCGATATCGAGACCGACCCGGCTGATATGGCCCCTATAGTGCTCGCGGCGGCCGTACACGGATTTGAAATTGCAGATGACCGCCTTCTGCGAGCCGATGATAAAGCTGACGCCAGGCTCCACCGAGCAGCTCAACAGGCCGGCGCGCACGCGCGCCTCGGCCGGCGCCGCCAAGACCGCCAGCCCCAGCACCCCGACCGCCAATGCGCCCAAAGCCGCGCCGGCGAAGGCCGTGATTGATTTCTTCATGTCTGATCTCCCGCAAGATGATGACGCTCCGCCATGGAGCACCGGCCATCGCCATCGGCAGCCTGGACAGGCATCCGAACGGCGCTTTCGACGCATATCAGCTACAACTTCGACAGCTTGGCAATATCGATTGCCTGGGCATAAGCAAGCTTGCTGGCGGCATCGGCCGAGCCCTGGACATTGATCAGGAGCTTGTTGGCCACCACCATGACGATATCGCCGTCCTGATTTTGGATCGCGCGCTGGCTGCCGACCTTGATCAGCTTGCCCATCAACGCCGCCATCGCCGGGTTGTTGAGTGCGGGCGCAAACTGCGTCAGCAAGGCGGAATTGCCCGAGATCGAGATCTCGACATTGTCGCCTTTGGCGTTGGCGTAGTTGCGGCTCGCCGCCGACACGCCGCCGAAAATGACGCCGCCGACCGCGTTGGATTGCGCCTTCTCGGCCGTCCAGCCGGCCAGCGGCTCCGGCAGCATTTTCGCAAAGCCTTCGGCGTTCTTCTGGCCGATCAGCGTCGACGCCAGATCGAGCGACTGCTTGGCCGTTGTCATGTCGCCCGACTGATAGGCTTTGCGTGCCTGGTCGATGGCATCGAGGATGTCGTCGGCGGCAAAGACTGGAATCGTCGCCATAGCGAGAGCAACGACCAGCGCGGCCGCGCTTAGCGAACTGCGCAATTGCGTCATGGATATCGCCCCTTGAAAGAATCGTCGCGGGCGAAAGCCTAGCAAGTTTTGTGAATTACCGCGCGGCCGGCGTTCACCCCCCGGCCGCGCGGGATATTCGTCAGAACGTCGCGCCGGCTTTGACCAGGAAAGTCCGGCCGGGCAACGGATAGGCGTTGTAGCGGCCGTAGGTCGACGAACTGGCAACCGCGTAATCGAAGTATTGGGCATCGAACAGGTTCTGGACCGACACCGACCAGAACAGATGCTGCCATTCGCCTCCCAGCCGCAGATCGACCGTGGCATGCGCCGGTATCATCGGCTGGAAGTTGGCCTCGTCGTTGTCCATGCGCCGGTCGCCGACATAGTTCAGCACCGCGTCGAACACCGCCAGCTTGCCATAGATGTTCCACGACAAACCGACATTGCCGGTCCAGCGCGAGACCAGCGGCACGTCATGGCCGTAATAGGTGCCTTCGCGAAAGGTGGCGCGCGTGTAAGTCAGCCCGCCTTTAAGCCGCAAGTCGTCCGACAAGTGCCAGGTCGCGGCATTCTCGACCCCGACGCGCCGGGTCGGATCGAGATTGATGTTGGCGCCGAGCGGCGGATACGGAATGTACAGCAGTTCGTTATTGAGCCGCATCAAATAGGCGCTCGTCTGCCATTCCACCGGACCGGTGCGTCCCCGCAAGCCGCCTTCGACGTCGAACGAAGTTTGCGTCTTCAACTTGAAATCGACCGGTGAAGCGCTGACGCCAATGCGCTCATCGACGTTGGGCGTGCGGAAGCTGCGGCCGACGCGGCCGAACACGGCAAGCGACGGCGAGAAACGATGCTCGATGCCGACATGCAACGCATGTTGCCACTCGGTCGAATCGAGCGGTGTCGCCTGCGAGCCATACGCACCCGGCGCAGACGCGTTATAGATGTCGCTGGCCTGCAGCTTGGTCTGCTGCAGGCGAGCACCGAACGAAATATCGGTCGACGGCGCAACCGACACCGTCTGCTGCCAATAAGCCGCCACCGACTGCTGATTAAGATCGTAGGTATGATACGGCGCGTCGTTCAGCGCTTGGCTGCGCTTGGCATTGAGAGATGAATTGTAATAGTCGAAACCGGTGGTGATCTTGACCGGCAGCCCCAGGAAATTGCCGTTGATGATGGCGCGCGGTGTCACCGATCCGCCAGTCAGCTCGCGCACGTCCGAAGTGTCCGAGCCATACAGCGTCGAAAAGATCGTCTGATCCTTGCGCCGCAGATTACCATCGACGATCAATTCAACGTTCCCACCGATCATGCGCGACACACCGAAGGTCGCCGCCGCACCGGTCTTCGTCGAATAGGCGTTCGGCGTGGTGGCGCCGCGCCGGTCGCTGTCGAGTTCGCTCGACGTGGTCGTGACCAGACGCGCGCCCGGCAGGCCGAGCTTCTGATCGTCGCCCGAAACGTTGAACCAGACCTTGCCCTCGCCGCCTTCGTAACGCAGATCGCCGACCCCGTTGCGCTGCCGAACGTAATTGTTGACGCGGTAGCCGTCTGAATTGACGGCATTGCCGGCAACCGACACCGAGAACGGGCCGCGCGACGCAGACGCCGCGCCATTGACTTCCTTTTGATTGAACGATCCGAAACCGGCTTCGATGCGTCCGGTCGCCGGCTTATCGGCGCCGGTCTTGGTAATGATATTGATGACGCCGCCGACCGCGCCGTCGCCATAAAGCACCGCGCCGCTATTGCCGCGCGTGATTTCGATGCGTTCGATGCTGTCGCGCGGGATTGTGCTAGAAATCGATGCCGGACTGATCGATATCGGTCAGTCGGCGGCCATTGAGCAGAACCAGCGTATTGGAACTCGCAGTGGCACCGAAGCCGCGCAGATCGACCGTGGTGCCGGCGCCATTCTGGCCGCCGGAGGTGCTGCGGGTCTGCACACCAACCTCGCGTGCCAGCAGGTCCTGCAGCGTGGTGCCGGGCGACCGCGCGATATCCTCCGCCGTGATCACGCTGGTCGATGCGCCGGTAATACCGGCGCCGGTGCGGCTGGCCCAGACATCGAGCACCGGCAGCACCTGAACATTTTGAGTGTTATCTTGGGCGAGCGCGGCTTTGGGCGCCAACGCGGCACCTGCCGTCAGCCCACCAAACGCCAGCAACGCACCATGCGTGAGCAGCGTGCTCCGCAACTTAAACCGTACCCCCATAACGCAACATCCTTCGTGTGCGCTCCGCGATTTTCGCAAAGCACAATCGGGTGAGACCAAACCCGATGCGAAGGACAGGGAAACGCAACGCGGCACACAGACGCAACGTAACGCTCACCCGATCGAAGACGTGGGAAGTTTAAAATTTCCACGGCCATCGCACCGGCATTGCCGTCACCGCTGCGAAAGCGCGCTCCGTATGGACCTCCCGTCCACCGGTTGGGTGACTGCGCTGGCAGGTCTCCTGGCTCGCGGGTCAATGCCCCGTTGCGTCCGGCCTTCCCAGTTTCCCAGTGGCCATATGAACGCGGGCTCGCCGCTTACAGTTGCGGGGGCAGCCACGGATATCGCTTATTCGTCAAATCGAAGGTTTGATCAGCCGAACGCACGAAGTCCCGTGTTCCCTCTTTCGTCCCCGGTGCAATCCGGGGAACCAGCACAGCCAAGATGTTCCATTTTACCCATATGCGAGTCAAGCGCCGTCAGCCGCGGGATGCGGTGACGGCGCTGGCTCGCAGACTTGAGACGGTCGACCTTGGGACGATCGAAACCGCCGAAGCGGTTAGATCGCGGCCTTGGCGTGATGCTTGATGCGCTTCACGTTCTTGGCATGCTTGGTCGCCAGCTTCTTGGCGGCATGCTTCTTGACCAGATGCTTCTTGGTCAGATTCTTTTTGGCAACGTGCTTCTTCTTGGCCGCATGCTTTTTGGCCAAATGCTTTTTGGCAACGTGCTTCTTCGCCACGTGCTTCTTGGCGATCTTCTTTTTCGCCGCGTGCTTGACCGCAACGTGATGGCGCGACTTGTGGACGGCGATTTTGGCTTTCGGCGTCGGCGTCGCGGCATTGGCGGCCGCTTCGGTCTGCGTGGCGGGCGCGGTCATGGCGCCTTGCGCCAGCACCGGGGCGGCCATCAGGCTGCACGCGATGACGGCGGCGCTGAGTGATTTCAACATGGTCTTGATCCTTTGATCGAACGGGCTGCCGGAGACCCGCGGGGCTTAATCGGCCGGCCGGACTTTCCCGGCCTTATCCGCGACACTGCCCGGCCGCCGCTGAACGGGTTCTGAGGCCGCTGTTGTCTGCCGTTCAGCCAGCTGGCCGGCAAGCGCCCGCCCCGCCTCGACAATCCATGGCCAATTCGGCTAGACGAGACCCTCGACAGACAGGCCCGATCGCATCAAGCGCATATCGCCACGAAACCCCTATTTTGTTGCAGAGTCCGGTCATGAGTCCGAAGGCCCAGACATTCAAGAACATCGCCTTCGTGGCCAGCCAGACGCCGGAGGCGCGTGCGGCTTACGCCCAGCTTGAGGCGCGCTACGGCAACGCCAGGCCGGAGGACGCCGACGTCATCGTCGCGCTCGGCGGCGACGGCCTGATGCTGCAAACCCTGCACACCTTCATGAAGTCGGGCAAACCGATCTACGGCATGCACCGCGGCACCGTCGGCTTTTTGATGAATGAGTTTGCGCTCGACGGCCTGGTCGAGCGCCTCACCGCGTCGCACCGCACCGTGATCCACCCGCTGGTCATGCAGGCGACCGACACGCAAGGCCGTGTCCACGAACATCGCGCCATCAACGAAGTCTCGCTGTTCCGGCAAAGCGCGCAGGCCGCCCACTTGCGCATTCTGATCGACGGCCAGGAACGCCTGGCCGAACTGATCGCCGACGGCGTGCTGGTGGCCACACCGGCCGGCTCGACCGCCTATAACCTGTCCGCGCAAGGCGCGATCATTCCGATCAATGCCCCACTGCTGGCGTTGACGCCGATCAGCCCGTTCCGGCCGCGGCGCTGGCGCGGCGCGCTGCTGCCGGACAAAGCCAAGGTCACCATCGACGTGCTGGAAGCCGACAAGCGCCCGGTCGCAGCCGTCGCCGACCATGATGAAGTGCGCACCGTGACTCGCGTCGGTATCGAAATGGATCACAGCATCTCGCTCAACATGCTGTTCGACCCCGGCCACAATCTCGACGAACGGATCTTGCGCGAGCAATTCGGATTTTAGGCGTATAGCCCCGCGAGCCGGCATGCCCTGAAGGCAGCGACACGCACGGGCGTGACGCAAACCGGACCATAACCGCCACCATAGGTTTCAAACGCCTTGCCCCGGCAACCACAAGCCGGCGAAGCGCCGGCGGCCATCGCGATTATTGAGCAAATGGCATCGCCCCGCCCGAACAGGGTTTACAAGTTGCTAATGAACCGCTGTTAAACAAATTAAAGGCGTTAAATATTACGGTTAGCCCTTCAGCGAGCCAGAATGGTCAGATCAGGCATGAGCGCGCAGTTAGCCATCATTCGCGAGCTCAGCGCAAAGATCGATGATATTTCCGCCGACCAACGCGGCTTCCTTCTGCGCCACCTGACCGATCTATTCCTCGTCAACGAAGGCCAGCTATCGGCCGACGAGGTTGAACTGATCGACGATATTTTTGTTCGGCTGATGGAGACCATCGAGGAATCCGCACGGGCCTTGCTGGGAATTCGACTTGCGCCGATCGCCGGTGCGCCGCCAAAAATTCTCCGCCTGCTGGCCTGCGATGACGCGATTGAAGTCGCTTCTGCGATCTTGACGCAATCGGAGGCCGTCAACGACGACACCTTGATCGCCTGCTCCAAAACGAAGAGCCAGGAGCATCTGCTCGCGATATCGCAACGCAGGGTCCTTTCGGAAGCTCTTACGGAAGTCCTGGTCGAGCGTGGCGACCAGCAGGTCTTGCTCAGCACGACAAAGAACAGCGGCGCACGGTTCTCCGAGGCCGGCTTTGATACCTTGATCAAACGCGCACAGGGCAACGATGAACTGGCCGGCTGCGTCGGCAGCCGCCGGGACCTGCCGCGAGCCCTGTTCGACAGGCTCATCACCGAGGCCTCGGCGGCGGTGCGCGCCAAGCTCAAAGCCGAGCGTCAATTCTCAGCTCACGAAATTGACCGCACGGTTTCCGAAGTCACGACGCAATTGCGTGGCGAGGCGGATGAAAAGACGCCCGAATGGGCGGCTGCCCGGGTACTCGCCGATACACTCAACAAGGCGGGCAAATTAAATAGCGCGAAAATAACTGAATTGGCCGTATCGGGACGCTTCGAAAATCTCGCAACATGCCTCGCTCTGATGGCGCATAAGCCAGTCGATATTGTTGCCAAGTACCTGCAAGATTCAAACACTGAAATCATTCTGGTTTTGGCAAAAGTTATCGGGCTCACCTGGGAGACGGCTTGGGCAATTGTAACATCGACCAGGCCCGATCGCCCGCTCGCACCAGCCGATCTTGAAAAAGACCGCGCAACTTATCGCCGGATGCTGCAACCGACGGCGCGACAGATCCTTGACTTCCACTGCGCCCGGATCGGAAAAGATAAGACTACAAACTAGCTTTTCGTTTGTTTTCGCCCTTCTCTATTCTTGGCACATCACGGACATCGACGGGACACGCCCTAAATCCTGCGCTGCGGGTTGGTTAGGGCCAACAAGAAGCCGCCGGTGGTGAACGCCGCCATCAGCAGAAACGCCGGCGCGAAAAGCGTCGGCGATGTCGGTGGCAATCGATGCGCGCTGCGCGGCGCTTAAGTTAGCGCCGGCATTCTTGGCGTGCTCGACCATGCCGGCGAACACGGTGGCCGCGTCCGGATTCCGGATCGCCAGCACCGCGAACAACAAGGTCGCCACCAGCGCGGTGCCGAAGGCCGCGCCGATCGAGCGTGAAAACTGCACCGAAGCGGCCGCCTCGCCGAGCCGCAACTGCCCGGCCGCGCTCTGCACGCTGACCTGCACCACCCCCATCACCGTGCCCATGAAAAGGCCGGTGGCCAGCAGCAACACCGCCAGCGCCGTCGTGCCGAAGGTCGACGCCCACACCGCCAAGACCACGAAATTGATGGTGCACAGCGCCAGCCCGACCACCGGAAAGATGGTGAGCAAGCCGGTGCTGTTGACCAGCCGACCGGTCGTCAGCGAGCCGATACCAATGCCGATGGTGAGCGGCACCAGCAGCAAGCCGGTGGCCGACGGCGTAAAGCCGCGCACCACTTCGAGATAGACCGGCAGGAAAGTGATCAGCGACACCAGCGCCGCGCCGTGGCAAGCCGCCAGCGCGTCCGAGTGCCAGATCGCCGGCTGGCGCAACAACGACAACGGGATCAGCGGCGACGCCGCGCGGTTTTCGTGTCGCACCAGCAGGATCAGCGCGATGATGCCGATGAATAGCAAGGCCGCACCGGTCGGCAGGCTCGATAGTTCGACGTGCTGCACCTGTTCGAGCGCCAGCAGCGTGGTGGCAACGAACAACGTGAAATAGATCAGCCCGCCGGGATCGGCCCGCCACGGCAGCCGTTCGGCCATCGGCTTCGGCAGGCGCGTGACCAAAAACATCGCGCCAAGACCGATCGGCAGATTGATCAGGAAGATCGACTGCCAGCCGAAATGTTCGGTCAGAAAACCGCCGGCGACCGGCCCGAAAGTATTGGCGCAGACCGCGACCGCGGCGAGATAGCCCTGATAGCGCGCCCGCTCGCGCGGTGGGATCGTTTCGCCGACCAGCGCCTGCGACAAGCGTCATCAGGCCGCCGCCGCCGAGGCCTTGCAGCACGCGCGCCAGCGTCAGGAGTTCGATGGTCGGCGCCAACGCGCACAAGACCGAGGCGACCAGGAACAGCGACAGCGCAAAATACATCACCGTGCGGCGGCCGAAGGCATCGCCGAGCCGGCCATAGATCGGCGCGGCGACGGTCGCCGCGATCAGATAGCCGACGACGATCCAGGAGACACGCTCGACCTCGCCGGTTCCCGCCGCGATCGCCGGCAGCGCGGTGGCGACAATGGTCTGGTCGACCACCGCCAGAAACATCGGCAGCATGATCGACGGAAAAATGGAAAAGAAGCCGGGACCCTTGGCGCCGCCGTGGATGGCGGCATCGGCATCTGGATCGGTCCCGATCGACAAGAAGGTGTTTTCCTAGTGGGCGGTGCGCATGATTGCAAAAAGGCAAAACCGGTTTTCGGCCGGATCATGCGCCCTGAGAAAAAGTCATATCAGTGCGCCATCAACACCGGCAAGGTCGCATTGGCCAGAATATGGCGGGTAGCGCCGCCGAAGATCATCTGCCGCAACCGGCTCTGGGTATAGGCGCTCTTGACGATCAGATCGCAGCCAAGCGAGGCGGCGTGATCGAGCGTGACGTCGCCGATGGCTTCGCCGGACACGCGCTCGCTGCGCTGAATGGTCAGCGCCTCGGCCTTGACGCCGTTGCGGCGCAGATGAAGCGTCGCCTCCTCGCCGGACGGACCGGTGGTCGCGCCGCCCTCGACCGTCAGCACGGTCACTTTTTCCGCGCGCTGCAATATCGGCAGCGCGAACAAATTGGTGTGCGCCTGTTCGGTGCTGCGGTTCCACGACACCAGCACGTTGCGGCCGATCGACGTCCGGCTGCTTGTTCGGCACGATCAGCACCGGACGGCCGCTGTCGAACAGCGCCGACTCCAGAGGCGCCATGCGCGGGTTTTCCGGCGCGGGCCCCGGCCGGCCCAGCACGATCAGGTCGAACACCCGGCCGTAGCTGCCGATATAGGCGTCTTCCGCCGCTTCCGCGCGCGGCCAGCCCAGGAATAGACCGACGGGCGTCTCCTGCCCGCCCTGCGGCACGCTTGTGCATCTGCATGAAGCCTCGAACTCGGCCTTGGCCTGGTTGGCGGTGTCGGCCTCGAACGCGCCTGAAATCGCCAGGCTCGAGACCGGCTCGACCGTGACATAGGTCCCCGGCGACGGGCGGACCGCGAAGCCTTCCATGTAGCTGTCGAAGGTTTTGGCCATCAGCCGTGCCCCCTCGAGCACCGCCGGCATGGCGTCATGGTCCTCGGTCGGAATCAGAATGGTTTTCATGACGTCGCCGTTTTGTTGCGCTGCAAAGCCGGGCCCAGTGGCCCAAGGTCGATCTCCAGACGCCAAGCTTAGATGCCGGCGCGGCAATGACCAGCCTTTATTGCAGCCGGCCTGAATGGGCGGCCAGATGCTGTGGAAAGCCCTCTGAAATGCTCAGCTTTTCGGCAGGGTCCGGCACTTTCAGACCGAAACCGTCCGTTAACGCGGCAGCACGGTAACCTTGAAACCTTGTGAGGTATCGGGCCGATGGGGCCCGAGGCCCGGGGTGCACATGGTCCGCATCGATTTCAGCCGCCTGCGTTTTCTCGTCATTGACGACAACGCCCATATGCGCCGGATTTTGCGCACGCTGCTGCATGGGTTTGGCTCGCGCGAAGTCTATGAAGCGGAAGACGGCGCGGCCGGCCTGGAAGCCTTCACCCACTACATCCCGGACATCATCATCACCGACTGGGCGATGCCGATTTTCGACGGGCTCGAACTCACGCAGATGATCCGGCAGCCCGGCGCCAACGCCAATCCTTATGTCGCCATCATCATGCTGACCGGCCATTCGGAAAAGAAACGCGTCACCGCCGCGCGCGACGCCGGCGTCACCGAATTCCTGGCCAAGCCGATTTCGGCCAAAGGCCTTGTACAGCGCATCGTCAATGTGGTCGCCAATCCGCGGCCTTTCATCAAGACCAAAACCTATTTCGGCCCCGACCGCCGCCGCAGCGCACAGTTCAAACTATGTCGGCCCCGAACGCCGCAAGGGCGGCAAGGCCGACGAAGATCCGGCAATCCGCTTTGCTCGACAAAGCCCGCGCTCCAGGCTGACAAAGGCAGTCTCACCATGGCTCCACACAAAAACACGGCCGCGATCGCCACCTACGGCGATCATGAGGTCATCAAACCGGAAAACAAGCTGCGCAAGCTGTCTCCGAGAAACCGTCCGCGCCGGCGACGACGATCCGGTCGCACGCGCGGAAGCCGCGCTGGCCGCGATGTCGGGCGAATTCGGCTCGATGATGGATGAGGAATGCGAGCGGCTCGACAAGGCGCGCCACCAGGTCATCGAAGTCGGCTTCACCAAGATCGAACAAGGAAGTGCTGTTCCACGCCGCCCACGACATCAAGGGCGAAGCCGCGACCTTCGGCTATCCGGCGGTCGCCTCGCGCCGCCGACAGCCTGTGCCGGCTGATCGAATATACGCCGGACGCCACCCGCATTCCGGCGCAACTGGTCGACCAGCATGTCGACGCCGTGCGCGCGATCTATCGCGAATATTCGCGCTCCGACGCCAAGGATCTGGCCGCGGTGCTGACCCGAGCGCTTGCGCGAGGTGACCGACGAATTCCTGATCCACGAGAACCGCAACCGCCCGGATGTGCTCGAACAGATCACCGGCGCGCCGTCGATCGTGCCGGAATAGCATTCGCCATTCCGAAAGCGTGCGCTGATTCCGTAAGCGCGCGAAGCTCCCGCCATTCCGGATTTGACGGCGGCGCTACGCCACCATCCGCCCGTCTTCGATCTGCGCCGGATAACGCGCGGCGCGATAAGCGCACAGTCATTGGCCACCAGATCGTCGCAGAACATGCGCGCTTCCTCGCGCGCGGCCTCGACCGCGAAGCGCCGCAGCAGCGCCAGCAGCGAAGCCATGTCGTCGCGGCGCTCGGCCGCGCAGGCCTGCAAGCACGCGCTCGACCATGCGGCGCTTGAGGCGCGACACCCCGCCATGCTCGCCGACCAGAATGCCTTCGCGCATCGCCGCGATCGCTTCGCGGAACGCCGGATAGGCGGCGTCCGGCAACCCGGCTTTGGCGTAGAGCGCGCGGAAGCCGGAAATATGCTTGTCGTGGATATAGCCGGTGACGCGGTCGAACGGCATGCCGGACAATTCCGCCAGCGCCTCTTCGAACAGCACCACATTGCCGGACAACAGCGCGCGCAGGATCATGCCGGCGGTAAGCTGGCCGCTCTGGCGCAAATGATGCATCAGTTCGCCGATTTCCTCGTAAGGCGTCTCGGCGGCAAGCGCGACGGTCGCCTTTTCGCAGGCCTCGCGCGCGGCGTATTCGGCGTGCTCCGAGCCCAGCCAATGACGCGCGGTGACGAAACCGGCCAGCGTCTGCGACAGCTTCGCCAGCAAGGCCTGGCGCGTCGCCATCGGCAGATCGGCGCGGCCGATCAGGTTTTCGCGGATCGGCCGAGAGATGGCCGAAGCGATCGACGATGCGGTCGATCGAAAACGGCGCGATATCGGCGTCGGGATTTTCAAGCAGCGCCAGGCAGGATTCCGCGGGGCCCACTTCGGCGATCGCGGCGGCAAGCGGACGCGACAGCACGGCGCGTCCGGCAATCGCAACCTGCGCATCCGGATGCCCGGTCGCGAAAAAGATCGACCAGGTCTTCGTCGCTCAACAGCGGCGAGCGCGCCAGAAGCGGCAGCGCGACGTCGGGCTGATCGGCGGCCAGCGCATGCACCACAATGGGCGGCGCTTTTTGCGCCGACGCAAAAACCTGGCGACATCGCGCCGCGCACCAGCGGCGATGGATCGTCCAGCAGCATGATCATCGCGCCTTCGGCGGCGGCGAGATCGTCGGCGGAGAGATCGGAATGGAGATAGGCGCGCGCTAGCGCGGATGTCGCTTCGGCCCGCTCACCGGCCGGCGCATGGCGGATCCACTGCAGAAACTGACGTACAATCATGACACGACCAGACGCTACAACACTCGCCGTCAACAGCGGCGAACGGCAAGGCTAGCCGACGACGCTTAACAAAGCGTTCACCATAGGATATTGATGAAACGTTAACGACGATTTCGGCGGCGGCGATCGCCGGACGCTCAGCCGTTGCCGCTGGAAAAGGCTGCGGATGTTGGCCACGCCGTCGGTGAACAGACTGAAGGTCCGCGCCCGGCTGGTGCCCGTTGCGCCTGACCTTGCGCGGTCGCCATGCACACCGCCGCAACTCGGCGTTGCCGAGGCTGAGGTCGGTGTCCACAGGCTGGCGACCTCGCTGGGTCACCGGCGCGTTGTCGCCGATCGCTGAACATCGCCTGGAACAACGGCTTGGTATCATGCGCTTGCGGCAGCGGCTCGAGCCGCGTCGGACAAGGCCTGCGTGACGCCGGCGGTGTCGGGCGCGGCGACCGCCGGCCACTGGCGCTCGGCAAGCGTGGCGACGCGTCATCGCAGCCTGCGCGACGGCTGCCGGGTCAGGCTGTCGCGGTCAACTGCGCGCCGTCGACGCCAGGCATAGCCGACAGTCCGGCCAAGGCCGGTGCCTGCTGTCGCGGCGACCGTGAATGGCGGACAGCTAGTTCCGCTGGGATCGGCGCGCCCAGCGGTCGGCACCGGTCATCGTTGGCGCGGCTGTACGCGGCCGTAGCCGCGCGCCCGGCAGCGCATCGCCGGCGCGCCGGTCGCGGCGCTGCGCAACGTGCATGACCGAGCCACCGTCGCCGTCCGGATATGATCGAAATGTCTGGTCAGCCTGGCATAGACTTGGCTGACGGTGCGCGGCGCTGCCGTCGCGATCGTAGAAAATGCTGCGGTTGGCGGCCGCCGCCGCCGGAAACATCGACGCCGCGTTGGCGTTCGGGCTGCGACGCGGCGGCGTTGATCAGCCGGCCGGCGCCGTCGGGACCGAGAAAATGCGCGGTATAGAGCTCGCCTTCGGTCGGCCGCCGCCCGATCATGCCGGTCAGTTGAAAGGCGTTGTTGCGCGCCAAGCGCGCCCGCCATCATCGCGCTGGCGGTCGGATCGTTGCGCAGCTTCATGATCGCCTTGCGCGTCTCCGGATCGGCGACCGTCGTAGCGCCCGTTCGCCGTCTTCGAGATGGCGTTGGCGTATTGGCCCAAGCCGAGCGCCGCGCCCGTCCTGCTTGACGGTGCCGAGCCAGGTCTGATCGATGAACTGGTAGAGCCCCTTGGCCGACGAGGTCGAGGCCTGGCCTGTCGGGTTGAGGCTGGATTCGATCTTCGCGGTGGTCAGCAGATATTCGAAGCTGATGCCGGTCGAGCGCGCAGCCTTCCGGATCGCGCCGCTAATCTGCGGCGCCAGGTTGCGGGCTGACGGGATCGACGGCCATCAGGTTGCCCTTCGGATATCTTGGCCCCGGGTTGCCATTGGACGTTTCGGCTGCTATGGCCAACCGGGCTCGAACGACCCTGTCGACCATGGGTATTTATGGTAAACGAAGCGTTAACGGCGGGCGCTAAGCCTCCTCAGACCAGTCCCGGGAGACGAGCGATGACGGAAACGATCCAGCGGCATAAGCGCGGCGGCCTTTATTTCGAGGATATGGAGGTCGGCAAGCTCTACGAGCACCGCTACACCCGCACCGTCACCCAGATGGACAACATGTTGTTCTCCAACATGACGCTCAACCCGCAGCCGCTCCATATCGACCGCCACTTCTGCGAGACCGAGACCGAATGGGGCCAGCCGCTGATGAACTCGCTGTTCACGCTCGGGCTGATGATCGGCATTCAGGTGTCCGACATGACGGTCGGCACCACCATCGCCAATCTCGGCATGAACGACGTCAAGTTCCCCAACCCGCTGTTCGAGGGCGACACCGTGAACTGCACCACCGTGGTGGTGAGCAAGCGCGAATCGAAATCGCGCCCGAATGCCGGCATCGTCGAATTCCACCACAAGGCCTTCAAGCAGGACGGCAAGCTGGTGGCCGAATGCCACCGCAACGCCTTCATCATCAAGCGGCCGAAGTGAGTCGGCGCTTCATGCCGCTCAGACGCCGCGCAGGCGGGCGATTCTCAGCGCATCGAGGCATTGCTTCGTCAATAAGGACTGGGTCCCCGCTATGCGCGGCGGCACGAACGGTATGGCAGGCCCAAGGAGTATTAAATCGTCATGCGCTCCCTCCTCTTCGTTCCCGCCGACAGCGGTCCCAAGCTCGACAAGGCGATGGCGTCGGGCGCCGACGGCGTCATCATCGATCTGGAAGATTCGATCACGCCCGAGCGCAAGGCGCACGCGCGCGCGGCCTGCGCTTGAGTATCTCAAAGCCCATACGGCCAAGAAAGACCGCCCGCGTCTGCTGGTGCGCATCAACGGCCTCGACACCGGCATGACCGACGCCGACCTGGAGGCCATCGTGCCCGGCAAGCCGGACATCATTTTGTTTCCGAAGGCCGAAGGCGGCGCCAGCCTCGCCCATCTCGACGCCAAGCTGACGGCGCAGGAGGCGATCGCCGGCGTCGACGGAAGGCGCGATCAAAGTGCTGGCGCAGAATGTCGAGTCGGCGATGGGGGTGTTTCTGGCCGGCACCTTCCGCGACGTCAGCAAGCGGCTGATGGGCATGACCTGGGGGCCGGAGGATCTGTCCGCCGAACTCGGCGCCGAGGCCAACCGCGACGCCAGCGGCCAACTCACCGAGCCCTACCGCTTCGCGCGTTCGATCTGCCTATTTGGCGCGGCCGCCGCGCGCGTGCCGGCGATCGAGACCGATCTATGTCGATTTCCGCAATTCGGAAGGCCTGCGCCGCGACACCACCGACTCGCGCCGCGACGGCTTCACCGGGCGGCTGGCCATTCATCCGGCGCAGGTGCCGGTGATCAACGAGGTCTATCACGCCGAGCCCCGAGCAGATCGAAAAGGCCAAGGCGGTGATCGCCGCGTTCGCGGCCCAGCCCGACGCCGGCGCGGTCGGCATCGACGGCAAGATGTTCGACCGCCCGCATCTGGTGCGGGCGCAGCGGCTGTTGGGGAATGTGAAGGGCTGACTTGTCCCGGACGCGGTGCAGCGCGACAGTGGTGCACCGCAGAGCCGGGACCGTCTCAAGCGCTGAATGCGTGAACGATCCCGGGTCTGCAGCGCATCACGACCGTGATGCGCTGCGCCCGGGACAACAGTTTCACTTCTTCTCGTAGACCTTGGCCGGATCGAAGGTCTTGTCGGCGTCGCGAAACTCAAGCGCGACTTTCCCATTCTGGCCGGTCTGCCCGAGCGGCACGGCGCGATAAAAGCACGAGCGCCGGCCGGTGTGGCAGGCGCCGGGGCCGAGCTGCTCGACTTTCAGCCACAGCGCATCCTGATCGCAATCGACCCGCAGTTCCACGACGCGCTGGACGTGGCCCGAGCTCTCGCCCTTTTTCCAGAGCTTCTGGCGCGAGCGGCTGAAGTACCAAGCCTCGCCAGTCTCGATGGTTTTGGCCACGGCCTCGGCGTTCATGTGCGCGACCATCAACACGTCACCCGACGCAACGTCGGTCACCACCGCGGTCAACAGACCGTCGGCGTCGAACTTCGGCAGAAGGGTCAGGCCTTCTTCGATGTCGGCGTGTGAGTGCGTCATGAACAGCTCCAAAGGTCGCAGTCATTCCGGGGCGCAACGCCTCGGCGTTGCGAACCCGAAATCCAGAGACGCGGATTAAACGCTCGATGGATCTGGATTCTCGGGTTCGCGCCTATCGGCGCGCCCCGGAATGACGAATGGTCTTACCGGCTGCCGCGCAGCATGGTCATGAAGCGGACCAGCTCATTCGGGTCGTCGCGGAAGGCGCCGGTGAAATGCGTGGTCACGGTCAGCGAGCCCGGCTTGGTCACGCCGCGCAGCGACATGCACATATGCTCGGCCTCGATCATCACCGCGACGCCGCGCGGCTTTGAGCACTTCCTCGATCGCGGTCGCGATCTGCGAGGTCATGTGCTCCTGCGTCTGCAGACGATGCGCATAGACATCGACCAGGCGCGCCAGCTTCGACAGACCCACGACCCGATCGGTCGGCATATAGGCGACATGCGCCTTGCCGTAGAACGGCATCATGTGATGCTCGCAATGCGAATTGAAGCTGATGTCCTTGACCAGCACGAAGTCGTCATAGCCGGCGGTCTCGCCGAAGGTGCGGTCGAGCACGTCGGCGGGAATTTCGCGGTAGCCCTGATAGATTTCCTCATAGGCGTCGATCACGCGCTTGGGCGTGTCGAGCACGCCTTCGCGGGTCGCGATCGTCGCCGGTATAGGCGATCAGCGTGCGCACGGCGGCCTCGGCCTCCTCGCGCGACGGGCGCGGCGCGGCCGGGGTCGGCGTTGCCCGCACATGATCGGAAAGGCCCTGCTTCGGCCAGGGCTTAACGATGGTATTCTTGGCGTCCATTACGGTCTCTCCGTTCGACCGGCGCTGCGCCAGCTTAAGGCGGCGCCGGGAGTGTCACCGGGGTGGCCGCGTCTTGTGCCCTTTTCGGACCCATCGGTCCAATGCCGGGCGCACGGACGCCGCATTCCCTTTAGCATGGCTCTTATACCAGCTATCGTCTGCCTCAGCTTCACGAGAACCCTTCTCGTACCGGCGGGGCGATCCCTATATATTGCTTTATACGGCCTAAGCAATCCGCTGGATCACAGCCATTTTCGGATTGGTTTGGCGCTGGTTAGGGCCATTTCGATGCTGAATGACGTCTATAACGAGAAAATCCTCGATCTTGCCGGCAATATCCCCCGCCTGGGCCGCCTGGCGGCGCCCGACGCCTCGGCCACCGCCCATTCCAAATTGTGCGGCTCGACCGTCACCGTCGACGTGGTCATGACCGATGGTCAGGTTTCCGACTTCGCCCATGACGTGAAGGCCTGCGCCCTCGGCCAGGCCTCGTCCTCGATCATGGCCCGCCACGTCATCGGCTCGAAGCCCGCCGAATTGCGCGAATTGCGCGAGACCGTGCGCAAGATGCTGAAGGAAAACGGCGCGCCGCCGACCGGCAAATGGGCCGACATCGCCGTGCTGGAGCCGGTGCGCGATTACAAGGCGCGCCACGCCTCGACCCTTCTGACCTTCGACGCGGTGGTGAAGGCGGTCGACGAGATCGAAGCCAAGCAGAAGCAAGCGGCGGAGTAGGCCTTACCGCTCCACCGCCATCCCGCCGGTTTTCGGTAGGGTCGCAGCCTCGGCGCGGTCGCCGAACGGCTTGGCGCAGCTTGCCACCAGCCGCGGCAGGTTCTTCTGCGTGCCGGTGTTGCCGAGCCGAATGACGGTGACCAGGCCACCCTCTTCGGTCCCTTGCGCCGCATCGGCTCCATGATGAGCCCCATGAGCCGCTCGTCGCGCTTGGCGCGCGCCGCGGGTCTCGATCACCATCGAATGGCTGCCGCCATTGGCAAAGGCCCGGATCATCGCGGCCGGCACCACGCCAGCGGCATAGCTGACCAATTCGTCCGGATGAGCACGATGCAGGGACGACGCGACCTTCAACCCGACTTCCGATTGGCCGGCGCGCAGACTGACGCCGGTGAGACGCGCCACCAGCGGCGTGCCGCCGGTGCCGTGGCGGTGCTCGACATAGCTGAGATCGAAAGTGTCGGGACCGGCGCCGCAGGCCAGCACCAGATCGAAACTGCCGATGGTGTCGCCCTCGACGGTCAGCGGATGACGCCGCGCGAGCGTCGTGGCGCCGGCCTTCTCGACCATCGCCCAACGGCGCTCGCTGATCGGCGCCGCCCGCGCACCATTGGTCACCGGCCGGGCCAGCGGCAGCAGGGCCGTCGGCGCGGCCGCCACCGTCGCCGATGTCGTGTCGGCCGCGTCGCCGGTCGCCAGCCGGGAGTCGCGGATTTCATCCCGCGTCATGGCATGCAGCGGCTCCCAGGGCGGAATCCGCAAGGCCAGATCGAGCAGATCAATCGAGCCGCCCATCTCGGAGGTGTATTGCGCCAGTTGCCGATATCGCGCTGGACCAGCACCAGGTCCTCGGCCGAATAGGTCGCCGCCGTCGGATCGTCACGCCGGTCGCCGAGCCAGATCTGGTGCACCATCACGCGCGCCTCGCGCGGCACGGTGCGCTGCACGCCGCCGAGCAGCACGAAGGCGCACATGGATTCGCAATCCCCGCGCGGCGACAATTGCGCGCCGGCGCGGCGATGGCCTTTACCTTTGCCGGCATCGCTTTCGTCAGCTTCGACAACGCGACCGACCGTGGTCGACAATCTGGCCTTGCGGATTTCGCGCCCGAGCGCGATCGCGCCCAGCACCGACCCGCCATCGGAATCCAGCACCACGGTGGCGCCGCGCCAATCGCGGCCCTGCATGGCCGGGCTCTGCAAGAATTGCTTGAAGTCGCGCGCGCTGTCGGCGGTAATCGCCCCGCTCGCCGATATCCAGACCGCACAATCAATGCCGCAAGCCGCGGCCGGCCCTTGCCGGCGCAGATCGAATTGCATCGGCAAGGTGCGATCCGTCGTTTGTTCGGAAGCACCGTCGCCGGCACGGGCGGCGGAATTCAAAGCAGGCAAAGAAATAGCGGACGCCATCACGAGCGTGACGGCAACACGAAGGGAACACCGCATCCTTCCCCCTTCCAGCGTCATGATCCGAATACCATTCCCGGCATTTGGAAACGGGAACACACCATGCGCATCGACGAAGCGCAGAATTCTTGACGAGCCTTGCCGGACTTTGAACCAGATTCCTCCGGCCGGAACGTCACGCCGCACTCTTGAGCGAGAATCTTACGCCGTCATAAAAACTGTATCATTTTTGGAAGGGGCCGGAATTCCGCGAATGAAAAAAGATCGCTCGCGCTAACTGTTTTTGTGCAAAACATGAACCGTTCCCTACGATGGAACTTCAACTTTTTTGACGTGTCAGCGGCCTTGCGGCACGCATACGTGCAATACGTTATAAAATGATACCGACACCGAGCGCCGACAAATGACCGAGCCACCAACAAAGCCAAATAGTCTGGCGCTGATCCCGCGCCTGATCGGGCGTGGCCTGGTGGCCGTATACCGGTACACGCTGTCGCCGGTGATCGGACCACGCTGCCGCCACCTCCCGAGCTGTTCCGAATACGCCGACGACGCGATCACCCGTTTCGGCCTGTGGCCCGGCTCGTGGATGGCGCTGGCACGGATTGCGCGCTGTCATCCCTGGGGCACGCATGGCCTGGATTTCGTGCCGAAGACTTTGCCGGCCGCCGCGCATTGGTGGACGCCGTGGCGCTATGGCCGTTGGCGCGGCACCAATGAGACGCCGCCTTAATCGTCCCAGGCCCCGGATTCCATTACCTGCAAACCGGGTGGACAGCCTTGCTGGCTTCCCTTCTAGCTCCCGGTCGCTCGCCTTCTTGCTTCAAGCGCGCCGACGGCACTGAAACAAGTTACATCAACAAAGACGCCTCATGCCCCGCTCCAGTTTGACCATCGACCGCCGCAGTTGGTTGCTGCTGCTGTTTCTGTCGGTGCTGTGGGGCGGCTCTTTTTTCTTCGTCGCCCTGGCCTTGCGCGAATTGCCGCCGATGACGGTCGCGCTGGCCCGCGTCTCATTGGCCGCCGCGCTGATCTATCCGGTGTTTAAATTCCAGGGCGGCGTCTTACCGAAAAGCTTGGCCGGCTGGATGCCATTTTCGGTCATGGGCCTGTTGAACAATATCATTCCGTTCACGCTGATCTTTACCGGCCAGACCATGATCTCAAGCGGCATGGCCTCAGTGCTCAATGCCACCACACCGCTGTTTACCGTCGTGGTGCTGGCGAGCTTCGGCGACGAGCGGCTGATCGCGCGCCGCATTGCCGGCGTCATGATCGGCTTAATCGGCGTGGTGGTGTTGCGCGGACCGGGCATCGCGATGTCTGAAAACCAGACCATCGGCATGCTGCTCTGCCTCGGCGGCGCGTTGAGCTATGGATTTTCCGGACTTTGGGGCCGCCGTCATTTCAACAACGTGCCGCCGGTCACCTCCGCGACCTGCCAGTTGATCTCCTCCAGCGTGATCATGGCGGTGATCGCCGCCGCGATCGACCAGCCCTGGCAACTGCCGATGCCCGGCCTCGTCACCTGGGCCGCACTGTTCGGCCTGGCCGGCCTATCGACCGCGCTCGGCTATATCGTGTTCTTCCAGATCCTGGCGCGCGCCGGCGCGACCAACGTCATGCTGGTGACGCTGCTGATCCCGGTCACCGCGATCCTGCTTGGCGTCCTAGTGCTGGGCGAACCGCTGACAGCCTACGAAGTCGCCGGCGCGCTGATTATCGCCGCCTCTCTGCTGGTGATCGATGGCCGGGTGCTGGGCTGGTTCAGGCGGCCGGTTTAGGCCCCTAAAAACCATATTGCACCGCCCGATTCGCCTGCTATATGGGGCCCAAATCCACGCTTACCCGCGCTCGTTCGCGGGAGTGAGCAACAGGAGAAAAGACTATGGTCGCTGTGACCTTTCCCGACGGCGCCTGCCGTGAATACCCCCAAGGCATTACCGGACTCGAGATCGCCAAGGGCATTTCGCCCTCATTGGCCAAGCGCACCGTCGCGATGGCGCTCGACGGCATGGTCGTCGATCTCGCCGACCAAATTGAACAGGACGCCAAAATCGAGTTCGTGTCGCGCGACGACCCGCGCGCGCTGGAACTAATCCGGCATGATGCCGCCCACGTGCTCGCCGAAGCGGTGCAGGAACTTTGGCCCGGCACCCAGGTCACCATCGGCCCGGTGATCGAGAACGGGTTCTATTACGACTTCGCGCGCAACCAGCCGTTCACGCCGGACGACCTGCCCGTCATCGAGAAAAAGATGAAGGAGATCATCGCGCGCGATAAGCCCTTCACCAAGGAAATCTGGTCGCGCGACGAGGCCAAGGAAGTGTTCGCCGACAAGGGCGAGAACTTCAAGGTCGAACTGGTCGACGCCATTCCGGAAGATCAATCGCTCAAGATTTACAAGCAAGGCGACTGGTTCGACCTGTGCCGCGGTCCGCACATGACCTCGACCGGCAAGATCGGCAACGCCTTCAAGCTGATGCGGGTGGCCGGCGCCTATTGGCGCGGCGACAGCAACAACCCGATGCTGTCGCGCATCTACGGCACCGCTTTTGCCAAGCAGGACGAACTCGACACCTATATCAAGAACATGGAAGAGGCCGAGAAGCGCGACCACCGCAAGCTCGGCCGCGACATGGACCTGTTTCATTTCCAGGAAGAAGGCCCCGGCACCGTATTCTGGCACGCCAATGGCTGGACCATCTTCCAGGAGATCGTCGCTTATATGCGCCGCCGCCTGCGCGGCGACTATCAGGAAGTCAACGCGCCGCAGATGCTCGACAAGTCGTTGTGGGAGACGTCCGGGCCACTGGCGGCTGGTTCCGCGAGAACATGTTCCAGGCAACGTCTGCCGGCGACGACACCGAGGACGAACGCGTCTACGCCATCAAGCCGATGAACTGCCCGGGCCACATCCAGATCTTCAAGCACGGACTGCGCTCTTATCGCGAATTGCCGTTGCGCATGGCCGAGTTCGGCATCGTGCACCGCTATGAGCCGTCCGGCGCCATGCACGGGCTGTTGCGCGTGCGTGCCTTCACGCAGGACGACGCACACGTGTTCTGCACCGAAGAGCAGATGGCCGAAGAGTGCCTCAAGATCAACGATCTGATCCTGTCGACCTATGCCGACTTCGGCTTCACCGGCGATCTTACGGTCAAGCTGTCGACCCGGCCGGAAAAGCGCGTCGGCTCGGATGAGGCCTGGGACCACGCCGAGAACATTATGCAGAATGTGCTCAAGCGGATCGAGTCCGAGGGCGGCAACCGCATCAAGACCGCGATCAATCCGGGCGAAGGCGCGTTCTACGGGCCGAAATTCGAATATGTGCTGCGCGACGCCATCGGCCGCGACTGGCAATGCGGCACCACGCAGGTCGACTTCAACCTGCCGGAGCGCTTCGACGCCTTCTACATCGCCGCCGACGGCTCGAAGAAGACGCCGGTGATGATCCACCGCGCCATTTGCGGTTCGATGGAGCGCTTCCTCGGCGTCGTGCTGGAACATTATGCCGGTCACCTGCCGCTCTGGCTGGCGCCGAAGCAAGCGGTGGTCTGCACCATCACCCAGGATGCCGACGATTATGCCGCCGAGGTGACGGCGGCCGCCCGCAAGCTCGGCCTGCGCGTCGACGCCGATCTTCGCAACGAGAAGATCAATTACAAGGTGCGCGAGCACTCGCTGGCGAAGGTCCCTGTCCTGCTCGTGGTCGGCAAGAAGGAAGGCGAAAGCCGCCAGGTCTCGATCCGCCGGCTCGGCTCGGAAAAGCAATCGGTGATGCCGCTCGACGAAGCGCTCAAGATGTTGACCGACGAAGCACTGCCGCCCGACGTCAAGCGAGCCCAAGCCGGATAAAGACTACGCCTCTTGTGTCAGCGCGATATGCGCGCATGACTCGGCCATGACGAGCCCGCTGGCAAAGAACTTTTCCATCGCGCCGATTAAACTCGGCAGCGCCGTCACTGGCGCGGCATCGCCATGGCGAATGAGAAAGCCGGCGGATTCGGCGTCACGCAGCACCGAACGCACGTGAATGCGGGACACATCGAAGCGCCGCGCCAGCCCAGCAACGCTGGTCGGCCGCACCTCCTCGGGCACAAGCGCAGCGTAGTCCGGGCTCGCCAGCAGGACGCACATCATCAGTGGCAGCCCAGCGTCGCGGTCGATCATCCTTTGCAATTCCGGCGCCGCGTGGACGATTCGATACCCGGCGAGAAAGGCGCGTCCCATCGCGATGATAAAACGCCGATAGAATTCGCATTCATTGTCGTCACAGATACGGACCAGGTCGCTTTTGCCGCGCAAGATGTCCAACGCCGACAGCACCTGCCGATGCCGGTCACGATGCAATTTAATCAGCTTCGCGGTCGGGACGTAACGGCGGGCGTGGCGGTTATGATCCTCGGCGCGTTCCAGATAGCCGGCAGCCCGCATCATCAGCAACATGCCCTCAACGCGCCCGCCGCCGCATAGCTCGATCGCGACGCAGATTTCACGCACCCGGGCGGCCGTCAGCCCGGAGTCCGCAGTGTCCGGCCGATAACTGAAATGCAGATACATGATGAGCAACGCCATGCCAAAGCGCCCGCGGTCGTTCAGCACCCGGTCGGCCAGCCAGCGGCGCTGGTAATATTCGATGCTGCTGCCCACAACGGCGGCGATGGCGTGCTTGAAGCGCGGCTCACGCCGCATCGCGGCGATTACCTCCGGCGTCGGCATCGGCGGTGCCGAATTCAGTTTGGCACGACCTGCCACCATTTCCGGACCGATTTTCTCCAAGATCATTACGTCAATATCTCCAAATTACCGCAGAGACCCGAGGCCGACTAACGATCGCTTTCCCGCATCGCCTCGCGCGCACAATCGGCAAACAGCAAATACATCGTCGCGAAGAAATTCTGCGCCGCCTCAGCCAGCCGCTGGCGGATGACGACTTGATCGCCGTGCCGCCCGGTCCTTTCGATCAGCCCGTCGTCGGCGGCGTCGCGCAGCATCTTGATGACATGCGGCCGCGAGACTGAAAATCGTCGTGCCAGCGCCGAGATCGAGATCGGCAGCGGGCGGCGCGGCGGAATGGCATCGTCCGGTTCGCCGCCTGTCAGCAAACTCGCCACAATCAACATACCAGCGTTACGTTCGGCGAACAGACCGAGGTCCGTCGCATGTGTCAGAAAACGAAAGCCCGACACGAACCGCATCGACATACTGACAACCAAACGCGGGCCGAAATCCGGGTTGCCGAGTGCGGCCAACAGCACCTCGCCGTCCGGCATCAGCGGCGCCATTGCGGCGAAATGCACGCGCCAGCGCGCGCGCAGCATGTCGAGCAGCTTGTCGGTCGCGACCAGCCGGCGCTGACGACCGTCGGAGCTTGTGTCCGGCGCGAGATAGCCGCCGAAGCGCATCAATGACAGCACGACAGTCGCCCGGCTCGGGCTGCAGATGCCCTGCTCCACGCACATGATCTTCATACGCGTCGGCGTCAGCCCGGACGCCAGGTCGGCGGAATCGCGGGTGAAATGGAGATATAGCGTCAGGTAACCGAACAGGAGCCGTGCGCGGTCGTCCATCAGCCAGTTGAGCAGATGACCGCCCTGATACAGATCGGCAAGACCGGTGGCCGACTTGCGCATCGCATCGGCAAATCCGGGTTGGGCGCGCAGCGCCGCAATGGCCTCCGGCGTCGCCGGATTTAAAACCATACGAATATTGGCGGAGTTGGAACTCATTGGGATCGTTACCGCATCCATCTAGATCAGAAATGCGAGTGAATTTCTACAGTTGTACCCCGCCACCGCTCTTCTAGGTTCCGGTTTTTGGGGACATCTGGTGGCCAGAAATTTGCCGAGCGTACGCAAAAAAAGCCCCCCGTCCGGTCCGGCGGGCGGAAAGTCGTCCGCGCGCGGTCGTTTGCCGGCTTGGCTCTCGGCAGGCCTCCTGGCGGCGGGGGTGCTTTGCTTTGCCGCGCAACCGGCGGCGGCGCAATTTGCGTGCGGCGACACCAGCGGCAGCGGCCAAGGCGCGAGCGCGACCAGTACCAACTCGGTCGCCTGCGGAACCGGGGCGACAGCGTCCGCCACAGAGGCAACCGCAGTCGGCAGCAGCGCGAGCGCGACCAATTCAAGTTCCACAGCGGTCGGCTTCGAAAGTGGGGCAAGCGGCATAGAAAGCAGTTCGTTTGGTGTTCTTTCTGCGGCGACCGGCGATTACAGCGTCGCAACCGGCGCTAATACGCAATCGAAGGGGGCCAATTCGATTGCTATCGGTGGAAACAGCATCGGCGGCGCCGGCAACGCGGCCTATGTCGATGCGGCAGCCGTGAACGGCATCGCCATTGGCAACGGCGCCCAGGTCGGCTCGGGCGCGACTTCCAACGCGGTCGCGCTAGGCGCCTCTGCTCATGTGAGTGCCCCTAATGCAACCGCTCTCGGCGCCTCTGCCTATGTGAGTGCCTCTAGTGCAACCGCTCTCGGTGCGGGCGCCAATGCGACCGCCAATTCGGCTTCTGCGGCGGGCGCCTTTTCGTTAGCCTCCGGCACGTATAGTTCGGCGTTCGGGAACAACAGCACGGCCAGCGGCCTCGAGAGCTCCACCTATGGGAGTTCCAGCACGGCCGCCGGCAATTACAGCGTTGCGACCGGCGCCAATACCCAGGCCAACGGCACCAATTCGATCGCTATTGGCGGCGCCTCATCGTCAGGTGCCGGGCACGCCGCCTTTGTCAACGCGGGCGCGGCCAACGGCATCGCCATCGGCAACGGCGCACAGGTCGGCGCCAGCGGCAGCAACTCCGTCGCCATCGGCTCGAATTCGGTCGTCAATGCCGCCAACGAAGTCTCGGTCGGCGCCTCCGGCAGCGAGCGCAAGATCGTCAACGTCGCCGATGGCACCATCGCCTCGGGCTCGACCGATGCGGCCACCGCCGGCGAACTCTACACCGCCAACCAGCGCGTCGCCGCCGCCTTCGGCACAACACTAGACGGCGCCGGCCAACTCACCGCGCCGAGCTACACCATCCAGGGCACAGCCTATACCAATGTCGCCAGCGCTTTCACCGCCGTCGACAGCAAGTTGACGAGCTTGAGCAATACGCTTGCCGGGCTGAGCGGCGGCAGTTCGACCTATGTTCAAGTCAACAGCAGCGGCACCGCGGCGCAGGCGACCGGTAGTGGCGCTACTGCCATCGGGTCCAGCACATCCGCTTCCGGCAGCAATTCACTCGCGCTCGGCACCGGCGCAACGGCGGCCGACGCCAGCAACGTCGCCATCGGCACCAACAGCAATGCCAGCGGCACCAATGCCATCGCGATTGGTACCAATGCCGTATCCGCCGCAAACTCCACAGTGGTTGGCCCCGGCGCGACCGACAACAACTTCACCAATGCCTCGGTCTATGGTGCCAATGCCCAGGTGGGCGCCGCGGGCAATGTCGCGGTCGGCGACAACGCCAATGCAGCAGCGAACAATTCGGTCGCCATTGGTCAGAACGCCACCGTACAAGCCGGCGCCACCAACTCCGTCGCCATCGGCCAAGGTTCGGTCGCAACCGCCGCCAACACCGTCTCGGTCGGCTCGGCCGGCAACGAGCGGCGCATCACCAATGTGGCGGCCGGTGTCGCCTCCACCGACGCGGTCAATGTCGGTCAGTTGTCCAGCGCCACCGCCGGCTTGCAATCGCAGATCAACGACACCAACCAGCGTATCGACAAGGCCAATTCCGGCGTCGCGATGGCGATGGCGATGAACGGCGTTAACCTGCCCGAAAACAAGAAATATGCGCTCGGCATCAACTACGGCACATTCGCGGGTCAGAACGCCTTCGCTCTATCGAGCGCATTGCGGTTGAGCGAGAATATTGTCGCTTCCGGCGCCCTCGGTTTCAGCGCCGACCAAAGAGATCTTGGCGGCCGCGTCGGAGTACAAATCGCATGGTGAACAATCGAAACGGCATCCGGTGTCTGCGCCTGCTTCTGCCGGCCGCGGCATTGCTGGCGCCGCTGCCCGCCGTCGCCCAAAATACCGAATGGTCGAAGCTGCCGCGCATGCAACTCGAACGCCAATTCGCCGGTCCGCTACAGGACACCATCATCCAGCGCTGGCGCGACCCCGTCGACGGCGCGGTCTGTTACATATATTTGCCGATCACCGCCGCCCATACCGCGCCAACGCCGACGGGCTATGTCCAATACGGCGCCAACACCATCGGCTCGCTGAGCTGCATGCCGGGATCAGGCCCGATCGGACCAGCCCCTGCCACCCCGCCAACCAAAGGCACCCGTAAGCCGCCGGCGAAATAGGCTGCTACTTTCCCTGGCTCTTGATATAGGCCGCCAGATCGGCGGCCTCGGTCCGCGACAAGTTCATGTCGGGCATTTTCGGATGGGGTACCAGCAGGAACAGCGCGATTTCGCCGGCATTGAGACCCGGCTTATTAGCGATACTTGAAAAAGGCGGCGCTTGCGTGCCGCCCTTGGTCTGATCCGCAGCCACAATATGGCAGGCGGCGCACCAGCGCTTGGCCATCACCTCACCTTTCGACGCGTCGGCGGCCGAGGCACTTTGCGAAAGACCAGAAACCAGGATCATCGCCAGCAGACAGGCAAGATTTCGAACCATGAGCAGCCTCGGAAATTGAAAGATTTTTACGATGAGAAGATTGTACGATGACGCAGACTAGGCCGGCTGCGACCTGAATCAAAGCGTCGATTAAATTTGCCCCGTCCTCGAGCCCCGCTCACGCTTACCTCGCCAACACCTCAACGTCACCGTCAACGCCGGTCACGACTTTGAATTCGCGCTCGTAAACCTTGCCTTCATTGCGGGCGATGGCGCGGTATTCGCCTTCGGCCAACACGACACGCGGAAACGCGCCGATCGATTCTTTAATGACATCGCCGCCGGGAGTCAGCACCGACCAGGCGGTATTGGCGAGCGCCTCGCCGCCTTTTTGTGTCACCAGCTTGAGCGTGATGATGGCAGCGCGGTGGTTGACGGTAATGTCGGTGAGTTTGCCGGCCTGCACGCGGATATCGGAGCGCACCAGTGAATTGGCGTCACCGTAATTGGAGACGATGTAATAGGTCCCCTCCGGCAGCACCACCACCGCGCCGGTTGCAACATGTTCGGCGATCGGCCGCCGGTCGCCGGCTTCGAACTGGCTGCCTTTGTAGACATCGAATGAAATCTGGCCGGCCGGAATGCGGGCGTCGCCAACCCGGCCTTCGATCCGAATGCCACCGGCCGGCAGATCGAATTCCTCACGCACGGTTGGTCCGCGCAACGTCACCGGCTTAACGGCGGTCGCCAGGCCGAAGCCGACATGAACGATATAGGCGCCGGCCGGCAACACCAGAGTTGGCGACGGCGTCTTGTCTTCCTTGATCAACTTGAAATTACCGGCGGCGTCCGGTTTGGCAGCATAAACCCGCCAGGTCAGCCCGCCATCGATCAGCGGCGCCTTCTTGCCGAAACGGGCCGAGAGCGCCAGCGCGGATTGCCCGGCCGGCACCATCGGCATCGCCTGCGGCATCATCATCGGTCCCGGCCCCGGGGTCCGGCTGGTATCGAAGCCGTCGCGCAGCTGCGACCCCGGCGACAACAGCTGGACGGAAGGCGTGGCCGAAAACAGCGAATTGGAATCAGCCGTCTGCGCCGACGCGGACTGCGGCAACATCAGCAGCAGCAACCACAAAACCAGCAAAACAGCGGCAAAATCGAGGGTTGCCGCCAGGCTCGGCCGGAGCCGATTACCGGCCGAAAGATTTGCGGGGAAGCACCTCATGATCTTGAACTTTTCGGCCCAAATCGCGGCGATTTCAAGCCGCTATCGGCAAAAGCCGCAAACCAGGGCCGGTGCCGTCCTACCCCTGCCGATCCAGCGCGGCCAGCGAATCCATCAGCGGCACGACCGCGGTGATTTCCCGCGCCAGAGCCTGCCTCAGCTCCATCATCGCCACGCTTTGCCCGCCATCGGCTTGGGTGATGATCCCGGTCCAGCGCCCCCGGCCGGTTTGCCGGACCGGCAGCGGCACCAATTCGTCCGCCGCGATCCGGTGGGCGACCGACAGCAGCGGCAGCACCGACAGGTAGTCGCTGTCCTGCACGATTGTCAGCAAGGCGCCGGCCGAGTTGCTTTCGAAGACGACGTTGAGCTGATCGACGCCGAGATCGGCCAATGTCGCTTTCATGTCCGCCGACAGCATGCTCTCGCGTGCGTGACCAATCCAGGTCGAAGCCTCCAGATCCGCGGTCGTTATCGTCTTGCGCCGGGTCAGTGGATGACCGGGCCGACAGACGATGACGTTTCGATTTTGCAGCAGCCGTTCGACGGCAAGACCGCTTTGGCGCTCCAACAGTTCGAATGGGCCGATCACGATATCGAGTTGATGGTTCATCATCTCCTTGACCAGCGCCGGGAAATAATCGGCGTGCAGCACCACGCGCACCTGCGGATGGGTCAGCGTGAATCCCCCGATGATGCGGCTCAACAATTGATCGCAGAAAAACGGCGGCGCGCCGACGCGGATGGTGCCGTACTGACCGGCCATGATTTGCTGCGACAGGACATCGGCGCGTTCCGCCGCGCCGCGAATCGTACGGCCAGAGGCCGCCAGCTCGACACAGATATCGGTCGGCGTCAGCGGACGGCGCTTGCGTTCGAACAAAGGCGCGCCGATCCGCTCCTCCATCATTGCGATGGTCCGGCTCAAGGCCGGCTGCGTTGTCCCAAGCCGTTCGGCGGCCACGCGCAAGGTGCCGCTATCCAAAATGGCGGCGAGTTGAACGAGATGGCGCGGGTCCAGTTTCATATCATTTTGATATACTATTGCTCCTAAATATCATTTTTAATCAAGTTATTTCACTCCTATAGTGGCGCGGCAACAACAGCTCGGCCACCAACAAAGCCGGCGCAAAAAACCCAGGGGAGGAAAGCCATGAGACTGGCCACGAAATTGCTGTCACTGGCGATCGTCGCGATCGTTATCGGCCTGACCGGCACAGTGAGCCCGGCCCGCGCGTCCGAACGATTGATCGTCAATTGCTTCTGGCCGCCGCAGCATGCCGTCTGCCGCAAGATCCTTCCGACCTGGGGTAAATGGGTCGCCGAAGCGACCGAGGGCCGCGTCAAGATTGCGATCCCACCGAAGTCGCTGGCAGCGCCGCCCGAGCAATGGGCCTCGGTCGAAAACGGCATCGCCGACGTTGCGGCCCAGTTCAACGGCTTCACCGCCAATCGCGTCATCGGTCCGACGGTCGCCATGAACCCCTTCATCGCCACCACCGACGCACCAGCGATGTCGCAAGCGCTGTGGGAAACTTATGAGAAATTTTTCGCCAAGGAATTCAAGGGGATAAAGCTGTCCACCTGCTCTCGATGTGGGTCATCACCCCCGGCGACCTGTGGAGCCAGACCGACACGCCGGTGAACTCGATCGCCGATTTGACGAAGCGCAAAATCTGGGCCCTGCCCGGCACCAATGCCAACATCATGAAGGCAATCGGCGCCGGCGTCGTCTCCGGCCCGGCGGTGCAGATGAACGAAATCGTCTCACGCGGCGTCGTCGACGCCTATGTCGGCGTCAGCGCCACCAGCGTGCGCGATTTCCGCCTGATCCCCTACACCAAATCGAAAACCGAATTCGACCGCGGCATCTATTCGACCAGCTTCTCGCTGCTGATGAACGAAAAGAAATGGAACGCGCTGTCGAAAAAAGATCAGGCGGCGATCATGTCGGTCAGCGGCGCGAAATTCGGCCGTATGGCCTCGGCCTATTGGGTTGAGGCCGACAAGGAAGCCTCGGCCGAACTGGCCAAGGCCGGCGTCAAGATCGTCAAGGCCGATCCGAAATTCGAAGCCGCGCTGATCAAGGTCGGAGACAGTCTGACCAAGAAATGGATCGCCAACGCCACCAAGCGCGGGCTTGACGGTCAGGCCACCTATGACTTCTATGTCAGCCGGGTGAAGGCACTGTCGAAAAAGATGAACTGAACGGCAAACCTTCGGATCAAAATCGACAGCAAGCAATTTTCGGCGGGGACAGTCATGCGCGCGTTTGCCCAAGCGGTGCTGCCCCCGCTGATCCGGATCGCCGAAATCGTCACGGCATTGCTGCTGTTTGCCATGATGATGCTGACCTTCGCCGACGTCATCGGCCGCTACATCTTCACGGCGCCGATCTTCGGCGCCGCCGAAATGATCCAGTTCCTGCTCGCCATGACGATATTCGGCGGACTGTGCCTCGTTAACGCCCGGGACGAACACATCACCGTCGAATTGTTCGAAGCGCCGCTCGACCACCTGTTTCCGGTGTCGCGCCGGATCATCGTCCAGATGTTTTCCGTCGGCGTCATGGCGATCATCGCCTATCAGCTTTACCAGTTCGCGCTCGACGCCGAGAGAATCGGCAGCAAGACCGTCGTGCTCGAATGGTCGTTCGCCAGCGTCGCCTTCACGGTCGCCGGCCTGTCGGTCGTTAGCCTGGTCGCCCAAATCCTCGGCCTGATGCTGCCGCCCGCAGCGCATCACCCCGACGAGCCCGGGAGCGCCTTGTGACCCCGGCCCTGATCGGTTTCGCCGCCCTCATCCTGCTGTGCTTCTTCGGCATCCGGGTCGGCTTCGCAACCATGTTCGTCGGCCTGGTGGGCTTTGCCTATCTGCGCGGCTGGGAGCCGGCGTTCTCCTTGGTCGGACAGCAGATCATGGACGACGCCATGAACTACAATTTGAGCGTCATCCCGCTGTTCATCCTGATGGGCACCTTTATCTATCGCGCCGACCTGTCGCGCGATCTGTACCGCGCGGCCTATGCCGGCTTCGGCCGCTTTCGCGGCGGACTGGCGTTGTCGACGGTGGTGGCCTGCGCCGGCTTCTCGGCCGTCTGCGGCTCGTCGCTTGGCGACCGCCGCGACCATGACCAAGGTCGCGATTCCGCCGATGCGGCATTACAAATATGCCGACAGTCTGGCGGCGGGCTCGATCGCCGCGTCCGGCACGCTCGGCATCATGATCCCGCCGTCGGTGCCGCTGGTGATCTACGCCATCATCGCCGAGCAGGACATCGGCAAGCTGTTCATCGCTGGCGTATTGCCGGGCCTGCTGTTGGTGGCGCTGTTTCTCGGCGCGGTTAAATATACCGTCTGGCGCAATCCGGAATACGGCCCGGCCGGCGACCCGCTCGAACCGGACGTCAAGCGCCAGGCTCTGCGCGTGGTCTGGCCGGTGCTCGCTTTGTTCATCCTGGTGCTCGGCGGCATCTACGGCAGCATCTTCACACCGACCGAAGCCGCCGGCATCGGCGCTTTCGGTGCCGCGGTCATTTCGCTGACGCGCGGCCATTTGCGCACGATCGACGAATGGATATCGACCTTGGCCGAAGCGGCGCGCACCACCGCGACCTTGTTCATCGTTATCTTCGGCGCGCTGGTGTTCGCCCAGTTCATCAATCTGTCCGGCATGCCCTATGCCCTGCTCGATATTGTCGAATCCATGCATCTGTCGCCGACCGGCTTGGTGATCGCCGTCGTCGTTATCGCGATCTTTATGGGCATGATCTTCGAGTCGATCGGCATCCTGTTGTTGCTGGTGCCGGTCTTCATGCCCGCGCTCATTCAATCCGGCGTCGACCTGATCTGGTTCGGCATTGTCGTCGTGCTGGTCACCGAACTCGGACTGATCACGCCGCCGATCGGCATGAATGTTTTCGTCGTCAAGGCCGTCATGCCCGACCTTCAGCTCTCGCGCATCTTTGCCGGCGTCACACCCTTCATCGGCGCAATTCTGATCGCACTGCTTTTGATCTTTCTATTTCCGGCAATTGCGACCTTGCTGCCGCAACTGATGTAAGTGGAGACCTTGGAATGGCCACTGCCAAAAACGTGCTCTGGATCATGGCCGATCAATTGCGCTGGGATTATCTGTCCTGCTACGGCCATCCGCACCTGAAAACCCCGCACCTCGACGCGCTTGCGGCCAAGGGCGTGCGCTTCGACCGCGCCTATGTGCAGTCGCCGTTCTGCGGGCCGTCGCGCATGAGCTATTACACCGGGCGCTATTGCCACTCGCACGGCGCGACCTGGAACGGCTTTCCGCTGCGCGTCGGCGAACCGACCTTGGGCGACCACGTCCGCCCGCTCGGCGTGCGTGCCGCGCTGGTCGGCAAGACCCACATGACCCCCGATATCAAGGGCATGGAATGGCTCGGCATCGATCCAGCCTCGAACATCGGCGTGCTGCTGTCGGAATGCGGCTTCGAACCGTTCGAACGCGACGACGGCCTGCACCCGGACGGGCCGTACGATCCCGAACCCGACTACGACAATTACCTGCGCCAGCACGGCTTCCGCGGCCGCAACCCATGGGAGGAATGGGCGAACTCGGCGGAAGGCGACGACGGCGAAATCCTGTCGGGCTGGCTGATGCGCTACGGCAATCTGCCGGCGCGGGTGCCGGACGAACATTCTGAAACGCCCTACATGACCCAGCGCGCCATCGACTTCATGGAAAGCGCCGGCGACCAGCCCTGGCTGTGCCACCTGTCCTACATCAAACCGCACTGGCCCTATATCGTGCCGGCGCCCTATCACAACATGTACGGGCCCGAAGACATCCTGCCGCCGGTGCGCTCGGAAGCCGAACGCCAGACCGATCATCCGGTCTATGCCGCCTATCAGAAAAGCCGGGTCTGCCGCGCCTTCTCGCGCGACGAAGTGCGCGAGCGCGTGATCCCCGCCTACATGGGCCTGATCAAACAGCTCGACGACCAATTGGGCGTGCTATTCGCCTACATGGAAAAGAACGGCCTGATGGACAACACCATGATCGTCATGAGTTCCGACCATGGCGATTACCTCGGCGACCACTGGATGGGCGAAAAGGATCTGTTCTTCGAACAGTCGGTGCGGGTGCCGCTGATCATTTACGATCCCCGCCCCGAAGCCGACGCCACCCGCGGCACATCAACCGAGGAACTGGTCGAAGGTATCGATCTGGCGCCGACCTTCCTGGAATTCTTCGGTGGCGAGGCTTTGCCGCATATTCTCGAAGGCCGCACGCTTAGCCCGCTACTGCATCGCGTCGGCAAGCCGGAGAAGTGGCGCAACTACGTCATCTCGGAATATGACTACGCCACCCGCAGCGCCCGCAAGGAACTCGGCATCGACCAGGCCGATGCCCGGCTGATCATGGTCCGCGACCAGCGCTGGAAATATGTCCACTGCGAGGGCTTCCGGCCGATGCTGTTCGACCTCGAAACCGACCCGGACGAATTAAACGATATCGGCGGCGATCCGGCGCATGAGGCGGTGCGCGCCCGCATGAGCGAAGCGATCTTCGCCTGGGCGCGCCGCCACCATAACCGCATCACGGTGACGGCCGAGCGCGTCAACCAGATGGCCGGCCGCGAACCCAACGGCATCATCATCGGCGTCTGGGACGAAGCCCATTACCAGCAGGAATTCGGCAAACCATTCAAGCCGCCGGGCTGACCCGGCGGCCTAGGTTGACCGAATATACCGGCGACGCCGGCGGCTATGGCTTCGCCGGCGGCTTGCCGGACAGCGGCTGCACCGGCGAGCCGGGACCGATCTTCTGCAAATTGCCGGCGATGATGCGGTCGTCCGCCGTCACACCTTTATCGATCGCCACCAGATCACCATCGACCGGCCCGAGCGACACCAGCCGCTGTTCGGCCTTGTTGCCCTTGCCGACGACATAGACATATTTGCCGAGCTGGCTGGAGCCGAGCGCGACGCGCGGCACCAGCAGCGCATTCGGTTGCTCGCTGACCGCACAGCCGGATCCGGACATATTGCCCCGGCAGCAAGCGACTGGTCGGTGTTGGCAATGGTGGCGCGGGCGGCGATGGTGCCGGTCGAGCGATCGACCATATTGTCGAGGAAGGTCAGCTCGCCGCTATAGCGCGGCTTGCTATCGCCGGTGAGATACACATCAGCCTTGATCTTGCCCTTGGCGCGCGCCTCGTCGATCGCGGCGAGATCGGTCTCGCTCGGATTGAAGGTCACATAGATCGGGTCGAGCTGCACCAGCGTGTTGAGCGTCGAATTGCTGGGCGTCACCAGCGCGCCAGTCGAAGCCTGGTTCTTGCCGAGCCGGCCGGCGAACGGCGCGGTGATCTTGGTGTAACTCAGGTTGATTTCGGCCGTGTGCAGGGCGGCCTGATCGATCGCCATCGCGGCCTTGGCCTGCCGCATGGCGCTGTCGCGCTGCTCATAGGCATCCTTGTTGAGATAGCCGCTCTGCTCCAGCTTCACGCCGCGTTCGAGATTGGCCTTGGCGTAATCGAGCGCGGCACTGTCGCGCGCCAATTGCGCCTTGGCGGAATCGAGCGCCGCCTGAAAGTCGCGCGGGTCGATCGTATAGAGCAGATCGCCTTTCTTGACGTCGCGCCGTCAGCCACGTGCTGCTGCGCCGACATAGCCCGTGACCTTGGCCTGCAGCGCGATGCTGCGAATGGCCTCGGTACGCGCGGAATATTCCAGATAGATCGGGATGGTCTTGGTCACGACCGGCGCCACCGGCACCGGCATCGCAAACGCTGCCTGGCTCGGGCGTCGCGCCCGCCGATTCCGGCTCGCGCTGCAACACGAACGCCGCCGGCCGCGACCGCGACGATCGACGATGGCGGCCGCGCTCAGCTTCCATTTATGCATGATTGAGATTCATGACGGTCATTCCCTATTCCCAAATCCCTATTCGGCCGGCTCGGCCGTGCCGCCAACGAAGATGCGGTTCAGCCGGTTCGGCCCGCGCGCCACGGTCGCGCAGCCGTTCGATCACGACGTAGAACACCGGCACAAAAGCCAGCGTCAAAATGGTGGCGGCCAGCATGCCGCCGAACACCGTGGTGCCGATCGATTGCCGGCTGGCGGCGCCGGCGCCGGTCGCGATCATCAGCGGCACGACGCCGAGGATGAAGGCAAAGGCGGTCATCAGAATCGGTCGCAACCGCAGGCGCGCCGCTTCGACCGCGGCTTCGACGATACTGAGCCCCTCGTCACGCCGGCGCTCTGGCGAATTCGACGATCAGAATCGCGTTCTTGGCGGCGAGGCCGATCAGCATGACAAAGCCGATCTGCGAATAGACGTCGATCTGCTTGTTGCCGCAGCCACAAAGCCAGCAGCGCGCCGAACAGCGCCAAAGGCACCGCCAGCAACACCATGAACGGCATCGACCAGCTCTCGTATTGCGCCGCCAGGATCAGAAAGACGAAGACAATCGCCAAGGCGAACACGATAGTCGCGATCGAGCCGGCCTTGAGCTCCTGATAGGTAATGCCGGTCCATTCATAGCCGAAGTCGCGCGGCAAGACCTTGGCCGCCGCCCGCTGCATCGCCGCGATCGCCTGGCCGGAGCTATAACCCGGCGCCGGCCCGCCATTGATCTTGGCCGAGGTATAATTGTTGTAGTGCGGCACCGTCTCTGGCCCAACGATCGGCTTCAGCGTGCCAAGCGTGCTCAGCGGCACCATGCCGCCGGCGGCATTGCGGACATAAAGCCGCGATAGATCGGCGGCCGAGGCGCGCGCGTCCTTGTCGGCCTGCATGGTGACGCGGAAAGTGCGGCCGAACAGATTGAAGTCGTTGACGTAGAGCGAGCCGAGATAAATCTGCAAAGTGCTGAACACGTCAGGCAAATTCAAACCCAGCAACTTGGCTTTGTTACGGTCGAGGTCATAGTTGAACTGCGGTGTCGATGCGCTGAACGCGGTGAACAACTGCTGCGGGATTGAGCTCCGGCTGCTTGCGCGCCTCGGCGATCAAGGCCTGCGCCACGTCGTTGAGCGCGATAGCGCCGCGCCCGCTCAAATCCTCGAGCTGGAATTCAAAGCCGCCGGTCGCGCCCATGCCCGGGATCGACGGCGGGTCGAAACTCAGCACGAAAGCTTCCGGAATGCCGAGCAATTTCATGCGCACCGGCAGACACCAGATTAGACGCGCCTTGCGCCGGTGGCCGCTCGTCCCAGGGCTTGAGAATGGCGAATTCCACCGCCGAATTCGACTGCGCGGCGCTGGTCAGGAAGTTCAAGCCGCTGATCGAGCCGACAATGTCGACGCCGGGGGTACCCTGCAGGATGTCCCTCACCTTCTTGGCGACCGCGTCGGTGCGCTCCAACGACGCGCCATCCGGCAACTGAATGACGACGAAGAAATAGCCCTGATCCTCGACCGGCAGGAAGGTCGACGGCACCCGTGTTGAAATCAGATAGGTCGCGCCCATCGTCACCACGAACAAGGTCAACATCGCCCAACGCAGACGGATCAACCCATGGACCAGCCGGCCATACTGATGCGACAGCCAATGAAAGCCGGCATTGAACAGCCGAAACGGCGTGAACGTGCTCTCACCAGTATGACGCAGAAACACCGCGCTGAGCGCCGGTGTCAGGGTCAGCGAATTGAAGGCCGAAATACCGACCGAAATCGCCACCGTCAGCGCGAACTGATTGTAAAGCCGGCCCGATACGCCGGGAATGAACGCCACCGGCACGAACACCGCCATCAACACCGCGGTGGTGGCGATGATCGGTCCGGTCACTTCTTTCATCGCCGCGCGGGTGGCCGCCATTGGCGCCAGACCGGCCTCCAATTGCCGCTCGACGTTTTCAACGACAACGATGGCGTCATCGACCACCAGACCGATCGCCAGCACCATACCCAACAGGCTGAGCATGTTGAGCGAGAAGCCGAAAGCCAGCATTACCGCCAGCGTCGCGATCAGCGACACAGGAATGGCGATCATCGGAATGATGGTGGTGCGCCAGCTCTGCAAAAAGATGAAGACCACGAAGACGACCAGAATCAACGCCTCGCCCAATGTCACCAGGACGTCATGCATCGCCGCCGACACAAAGCGGGTCGTGTCGTAATGCATGGCGTAGTCGATGCCCTTGGGGAACCGCTTGGCCAGTTCGTCCATCTTGTTCTTGACGCGCTCCTGCAATTGGAGCGCGTTCGAGCCCGGCATCTGGATAGATCGCCAGCACCACCGTCGGGTCCTTGCCGAAAAACGCCGTCGAGGCATATTGCAGCGCGCCCAGTTCGATGCGCGCCACGTCGCGCAACCGCACCACTGAGCCATTGGCCGGATCGGCGCGCACGACGATATCGCCGAACTGTTTCGGGTCGCTCAAGCGGCCGACGGCATTGACCTGCATTTCGAACGGCGTGCCCTTCGGCGCCGGCGACTGGCCGATCTTGCCGGCCGCGATCTGGACGTTCTGCTCCTGTGACCGCGTGCTGGACGTCGACGGCGGTGATGCCGAGATTGGCGAGCTTGTCGGGATCGAGCCAGATGCGCATCGAATAGCGCCGCTCGCCGAAAATCTGCACGTCGCCGACGCCTTGCAGGCGCTTGAGCGGATCGACGATCTGCAGATAGGCGTAATTGCTCAGCGCGACCGGATCGACCGAACCGTCCGGCGAGGTCAGATTGACGATCAGCACGAAATTCGGGTTCTGCTTTTTGATCGTCACGCCGGCCTGGTTGACGATCGCCGGCAGCGACGACGACGCCTGTGACACCCGGTTTTGCACGTCGACGGCGGCGATGCTGAGCGGATAGCCGACGTCGAAGGTCACGGTGATGTTCGACGAGCCGTCGTTCGAGCTCGACGACGACATATAGGTCATGCCCTGCACGCCGTTGATCTGACTGCTCGAGCGGCGTCGTCACCGTATCGGCAACCACCTGCGCGCTGGCGCCGGGATAGGCGGCGCTGACCACCACCTGCGGCGGCGTGATGTCGGGAAACTGCGAGACCGGCAGCAGGAAATAGGAAATCGCGCCCGCCAGCACCATGATGACGGCGATCGACGAGGCAAATACCGGCCGCTTGGTGAAGAATTCAATCATTGCGCCGCCCTCGCGCAAAGCCGGCGCGGCGCGCAAAATTCGATCCAGACCATTGAAATCGCCCTTTTATCGGTCTCCCGCCCACCGTCCTTGACGGCATAATTAGCGGGTGTTACCTGTAAGTAACATTTATAATGTTACAGGTCAGTAACGTCCCGTCAAGTGCACTGCAGCATTTTTTCGGGAGTGAGGGCATCTTGGAAATCTGTGCCAGCCCAATGCGGCCGCGCGAGCGGATCATCAAGACAGCGCGCGAACTGTTCCGCCGCCACGGCATGCGTGGCGTCGGCGTCGACGCCATCGCCGAACAGGCCGGCACCAACAAGATGACGCTTTACCGGCACTTCGGCTCTAAGGACGACCTGATCGTTGCCTGCTTGCGCGATGTTGCCGCCGAAGCCGATGAAATTTGGGCCGATTTCGAAGCCACCTACCCCGGCGACCCGATGGCGCAGTTGCACGCCTGGATTCGGGTTGGCGCCGAATGCACCCTTGGCGACCCACGCGGTTGCGACATGGCCAACGCCGCAATCGAACTGGCCGAAAGCGATCACCCGGCCCGGCACGTCATCGAAGAGTTCAAAAAAGCCGAGCGCGACCGTCTGGCCGAGTTATGCCGGCGCGCCGGCATTGCCCAACCAGATATGTTGGCCGACACCTTGTGGCTGCTGCTCGAAGGCGCCCAGGTCAGCACCCAGAGCGTCGGCGTCGAAGGCCCCTGCGCCCACATTATTTCAATCGGCGAAGCGGTGATCGCCGCCTTTGCCAAGCAAGCGTCTGGTCAAAAGCCCGTCCTGCCGGCGAAGGCGCCGAACACCAAATCAACGAAGAGCCGCGCGCCTGAACAAGTCGCCGAGAATACCTGAGCCCTGCATGCCAGCCGCCAACGTGGCGGTTCATGGCGCCGTATAGCCCTACAAAAAAGGCCGGCCTCACTGGCCGGCCTTTCTCCAAATTATCTATTCATCCGGCGTGAGCACCGAACCCACGCCGGCATTTTTGCGCCGCTAGAACTCTTTCCAGTCCTGATCGGCGTTGACCGCGGTCGCCAGCGCGGTCTGCATGTTGCGGGCCGGACCCGGACTTGCCGCGGCGCGGCGCGGCGGCGCGCTTGGCCTGGCCGCGGGCTTCTTCGGCGCGGCGGCGACCGGCGCGGCGCGCGGTGCCGGAGCGGCCGGGCGCGGCGCCGAGCGGCTGAAGCTCTGGCTGTTGTCGCCGACTGCGATCTGGAAGAAGGCGACCTGCTCGTCCATCGCCTTGGCCTGGTGCTCCAGGGTCTTGGCAGTAGCGGCATTCTCTTCGACCAGCGCCGAGTTCTGCTGGGTCGCTTCGTCCATCTGGGTCAGCGCTTTGTTGATCTGCTCGATGCCGGTTGCCTGCTCGATGCTGGCGTTGGCGATATCGGAGACCACAACGGCAACCTTCTTGATCGAGTCGACGATTTCGTTGAGCGACTCGCCGGCCTTGTTGACCAGTTCGACGCCATCTTTGACCTGACCGTTCGAATTGGTAATCAGGTCCTTGATGTCTTTCGCCGCTTGCGACGACCGCTGCGCCAGGCTGCGGACTTCCGACGCCACGACCGCGAAGCCACGGCCGGCTTCGCCGGCACGCGCGGCTTCGACCGCGGCGTTAAGCGCCAACAAGTTGGTCTGGCGTGCGATCTCATCGATGACACCGATGATGTCGGAAATCTTGCGCGACGAGTCTTCGATCTTCGCCATCGCTTCGACCGCCTGCGCCACGACCTGGCCGCCGCGATCGGCGACCTCGCGAGTCATGTTGGCATCGGTATTGGCCATCTGGGCGTTTTCGGCGTTCTTTTTCACGGTCGCCGACAGCTGTTCCATCGCGGCCGAGGTCTCTTCCAGGCTGGCGGCCTGTTCCTCGGTGCGCTGCGACAGATCGGTGGTGCTGGTTGAAATCTCGGCCGAGGCATTGGTGACCTCACGGCCGGACGATTTGATCTCGCCGATCGTGTGACTGACCTTTTCCGCCATCAGAGCCACCGCCTGCGCGATCTGTCCGACCTCATCCTTGCGGTCGGTGCCGGGCACCGTGATCGCGAAGTTGCCGCCGGCGACATCTTCAAGCGGTTTGACCAGCAATTTGAGCGGCTTGGCGATCGACACGGCGCCGAACACAGCGGCGCCAATCAAGACCAGCAAAGCAACCGCGGCAACGGAAAGGCTGATGTACTCGCTTTGGAGCCTTGCCTGCTTGGCGGCATCCGCGTTGCCTTTCATTCGACCGGCAACGCCATCGGCGAGCTTATTCAGATCCGCATCAATCCGGGCCGTAAGAGGCAAAGTGCGATCATGCGCAATGCTGCTTGCCTGCGCATCCAGCGCGGCGATCTTATCGGTCGCCTTCGCCGCAGTGGCCGCGAAAATCTTCGTTCTGATCGCAGCGATTTCCTTCGCACCGGCTTCGTATTCCCCGGCGCTATCCTTTGAGGCCTTCAATATCTTGAGGGTGTTGGGAATGCTGGAACTCGAAATGGCTTCATCCAGAAAACTGATCGTCTTCTGGCGAGCGTCGCTCAGATTCTTCAGCGCCTTGTCGAGTTCGGCGGAATTGCGCGCCAGCCGGATGTCGCGCACGCCGAGCTGCATGCCGCGCGCTGCGCCCATCGCTGCCGTGATGCTCTGTGCGAGGTCGGCCCGCCGGACAACGTTATCGGTAGCCTTTTCGACCGAGGCGCCGCCGATGAGTTCGGCGAGGACCATGGCCATCACCAACAGGATGGACAAGCCGGACATAATGCCGAGTTTGGCACCGATACCGAAATTCGAGAGTTTAAACATTGAACGCCCCTAAAGTGGATTATCTGCTTGGTCGTCGGGTCTATGGGTCATCCGGCGCCGCCGGTTCAGCGATCGGCGGCGTACTATTGACGATCGCTCAGATTATTGAGGATCGAGAGCTTCGCCGTGCGCGGACAACAAATTCGGAAGATCGATCAGTGCGATCATCACGCCGTCATGGGTCACAAGGCCGGACAGGAAGTCCGTGGTCTCGCCATGGCCGGTGCGCGGCACTTTCTGGATCTGGGCGGCTTCGACCGACACAATGTCGAGCACGCGGTCGCCGATCAGGCCAATCTGGCGGCCGCCGATCTGGACGATGATAACGATGTGCAGCGGGGTGGTTTCGGTCAGCCCTTGGCCGAACCGGCAGCGCAGATCAACGATCGGCACGATGGCGCCACGCAGGTTTTGTACGCCGCGGACATATTCCGGCTGCTTCGGCAGGTGGGTAATATCGGCCCAGCCTCTGATTTCGCGCACCGCCATGATATCGACGCCATACTGGTCGTCGCCAATGGCGAAGCTGATAAATTGAGTTTGCGTCGCCGAAATATTGGCGGCATCGGAGGCATTATAATCACTGGGGGGCGCCTGAACGACGCCGGCGTCTGGCGTAGAGATGGTCTGTTCCACGTGTTTCGCCCCATTTTATTGGCCTTTCGTCGGGCCAGTTATGAGAATACGTGGTTTATTTAAATAAATTTGGTGGAGGAATGATTGCTATCGGTGCTTCGCCATGATGGCAAACCACATCGACAATCTGGATTATAATTTCATATAGCAAAACTTCAGCCTTGAGCTCTCCTAACTTGGGCAATGACGGCGCGGAAAAGGCCAGAGATGCCGATGGCCAAGAACCGCGTCCTCGACGGCGAAAAATGGGCAGCCACGACGGCGACCGCCCATTCCTACAGGCCCAGCCATGAACAAGAAAATGTGTCCACTCCGGTCGCGTTGACGGCTTCGCGAAAGCCTAGAACTCCTGCCAGTCGTCAGCATTGACGGCGGTCGCCAGCGCGGTCTGCATGTTGCGGGCCGGCCCCGGACTTGCTGGCGGCGCGCGCGCGGCGGCGGCGCTTGGCTTGGCCGCGGGCTTCTTCGGCGCGGCGGCGACCGGCGCGGCGCGCGGTGCCGGAGCGGCCGGGCGCGGCGCCGAGCGGCTGAAGCTCTGGCTGTCGTCGCCGACCGCGATCTGGAAGAAGGCCACCTGCTCGTCCATCGCCTTGGCCTGATGCTCCAGGGTCTTGGCAGTGGCGGCATTCTCTTCGACCAGCGCCGAGTTCTGCTGGGTCACTTCATCCATCTGGGTCAGCGCTTTGTTGATCTGCTCGATGCCGGTCGCCTGTTCGATGCTGGCATTGGCGATATCCGACACCACAGCCGCGACCTTCTTGATCGAGTCGACGATCTCGGTCAGCGATTCACCCGCCTTGTTGACCAGCTCGACGCCGTCTTTGACCTGGCCGTTCGAGTTGGTGATCAGGTCCTTGATGTCTTTGGCCGCTTGCGATGACCGCTGCGCCAAGCTGCGGACCTCGGACGCCACCACTGCGAAGCCACGGCCGGCTTCACCGGCACGCGCGGCTTCGACCGCGGCGTTGAGCGCCAGCAAATTGGTCTGGCGGGCGATCTCGTCAATCACCCCGATGATGTCGGAGATCTTGCGCGACGAATCTTCGATCTTGGCCATCGCCTCGACCGCCTTGGCGACCACCTGGCCGCCACGATCGGCGACGTCACGGGTCGTGTTGGCGTCCTGATTAGCCATCTGGGCGCTTTCCGCATTCTTGCGAACCGTCGCCGACAGCTCTTCCATCGCCGCAGAGGTTTCTTCCAGACTCGCGGCCTGTTCCTCCGTGCGCTGCGACAGATCGGTGGTGCTGGTCGAAATCTCGGCCGAGGCGTTGGTCACCTCACGGCCGGACGATTTGATCTCGCCGATGGTCTGGCTGACTTTCTCAGCCATCAAGGCAACGGCGCTGGCGATCTGGCCGACCTCATCCTTGCGGTCCGTACCGGGCACCGTGATCGCGAAGTTGCCGTTCGCGATGTTATCGAGCGGCTGCACCAGAGCGCTAAGCGGAAACTTTGGCCGACCATCGCCAAACTGACCGATGACGAAGCCGATCATCAGGCCAGAGCACGATGCTAGGATGATACGGATACCGTCATACAAGATCATCGAGATCTTTTGGTACTCGGCTTTGGCTTCCTGCGAATACTCGTCCACCCGCGCGTCGAGCCGGTCGGCGGTCGAACTGGTCGCGGCCTGAAGTTCTTCGGCGACGGCTCGGCTGGCGACGATGGCGTCGCGCAAGACGCCCCAGCTCGTCGGTCATCTGTGAAGTTTCTTGAGCGCCTCAGCGTTTTTGAGGTCGCGGATTTCCGGCCGACATACTATCAACGGGCTTCATGGCGGGCATTCGCCTAGCGACTTCAGCGAGCTTGCATCGCGATCTTATGGCTTCGCCGAACATGATCACGGTATTCTTTGCCAGCCGCGTCGTTGCACCTTTCTGCAGCTGCTCCAATTCGTCGCGCAGCTTCTGACCCATCGGGTCAACGACGTCCTTGATCAGCTTGGCCTGCTCGCGGCGCATCGGCGTAACCTTTTCGAAATCCTTGGAATAGATTTCGAACTGATCGCAATATCTTGCATTTGCTGGTGACGCTCGGGCGATCTAATCGACGCACGCTTCTTTGATCCCTTCCCGGACAATTCCACGTGCCTTGTCTGCCGCCGCGACGTTCTCGTCTAAATTCGTAGAGACATCGCCTACAAAACGTCGGAAGGCAAGAAATTGTCGGTCAATTTCGACAACAGTGTCGCCGCTCAACGAACTGGCGTGAATAGCCGGAAATCGCCGCAACCGTCACGAACCGACTAAGCCAAACGGAAATCGTCACCATAATCCAAGAATGATAGCGATAATTTTGGTGCAGCATTCGTCGTGAGAGTTGGTGAGACCAACGACATGTGGCCAAATTTCGTTGGATAGGTGAAGTTCCGTAACGAGGGCGACCATGCCACGCGACCTGCAAAACACCGATGCCAGACATGATGGACAGTTTGATTACAATAGTGATACTTCGAAAGCCGAAGCACTGAGCGCGCCTTGGGTAAATGTATGCCAGCCGTTAATGGCGCTCTGCGAAACCCTGCCCGCCGGGTTCGGCGCTAGGGTCCTGGCCGGCCTGGCCGTCTTGTGAGCTCAAGAGGTGAGTAAGGTCGATCAACGCGATCATGACCCCATCATGCGTCACCAGCCCGGACAGGAAATCCGTGGTCTCAGCGCGACCCGTGCGGGGCACCTTCTGGATCTGAGCGACTTCGACCGAGACGATGTCGAGCACCCGGTCGCCGATCAGGCCGATCTGGCGGCCACCGATCTGAACGATAATGACGATGTGCAGCGGAGTGGTTTCGGTTAGTCCCTGACCGAAGCGGCAACGCAGATCGACGATCGGCACGATGGAGCCGCGCAAGTTTTGCACGCCGCGGACATATTCCGGCTGCCTCGGGAGGTGGGTGATATCGGCCCAGCCTCTGATTTCGCGCACCGCCATGATGTCGACGCCGTATTGATCGTCGCCGAGGGCGAAGCTGATGAATTGAGTATGCGCCACCGACTCATTCACGTCGGTCGGCGAAACCAACGCTGTCGGATTGGTTTGCAACGAACTGGTGGCGGTCATATCGTCGGCGGTGCCTGGCCCATAGGAAAACACGCCTTTTGATTTCAATAAATGAGAACCATCACCGCACCGAATGCCGGCGCGAGCGAACGAGACTCGCCCGACGGATGTGGAATAACGCCACCAGCGAACAGGTAAAAATTTAAATGAAACGACATTGAGCGAGCGTTAGCCCTAAAAATGCATTCAGTAATCAAGAAATGCACTTTCTAATCCGCATTTGCCAAGACTAAAATGTTGTTGCGCAACGGCGCAACCGGCAGCGGCAGGCCGAAATACCAAAGATAGCCAAGAATAAAATGGCGATGCCTGATTGCGTCCGGCATTTCTGACTCGAAACAAATGCGGCTCATATCTTTCGAAAAAAATGCGGCTTCTAGTTCGTGCCGTTATAGTGATCCACCATGAGTTGTCACTTAGATGAATTCACCATTATGAATACGTATAGCATCGACGAGATGCATAACCTCCTCGTCAACGTTTTTAAGGCCCACTCATTCGATGCGCCCGGCGACCAAAGTCTTTTTCATGCGAGAGCTGCGTTTTTTGATTTTGGCGAAACCGATTTATCTTTTTATTTTTACAACACGCCCGTAAGCGTCGAACTTCGCAACGACGACTTCTTTCATATCCAGGTTTGCGTGTCTGGCACTGGCCGAACATCGAATGGCCACAGCACCGTCGACGTCGACCCGACAGTGATCGTCTGTTCGACCGCGAATACGGCTTTTGAATTTGGTCAATCATACGAACAATTCATGTTGCGAGCTGACCGGCCGGCGCTCGAACGGGAATTAACGGCTTTGCTCGGGTCACGGCCGAAAGGACAAATCTGCCTTCGACCTCTCCACCAGTTGCGACGCGGCCCAGACAAGGCGTTTGCGCGAAAAGATAATCTACACCGCTTCGTGGATCGACATTTCGCGCGAACCGATTCCGCCGCCACTCTTGCGGGAAATGGAACAGACCATCCGGCTCGCGGTTATTTATGGAATACCGAACAATTTTACCGACCGACTTATGGCGACCCCAAAGACCGCAGCGCCCTGGCAGGTACGCCGGGTTGAAGATTGGATAGATGCTCACTGGCAACAAAGTATCACCATCGAAACCCTCGTCGAGATTTCCGGCGCCAGCTTGCGCAGCATATTTGCGACGTTCAAGAGCGCACGCGGCTACACGCCGATGGCCTATCTTAAGCAGGTCCGATTGAATGCCGCTCGGGAGATGTTGCTGAAAGCCGAGCCTGGCGCATCGGTCACCGGAATTGCGTTCGCGTGCAATTTTTTGAATTCAAGCCATTTCGCACGCGACTATGAACGCCAGTTCGGCGAGCTGCCGTCCGAGACGCTCCGCCAGGGCAAGACAAACCGGTCATAACCGTCAGCGCCGCGACGCTGCTTCTGCCTCGCCACGCCCGTCGCGCTAGGAGACCAGCGCATGGCCGCCTGAGCCGACGGCCAGCGTCAGGCCCCGCCCATCGTGAATATCGGTGAACGCGGGCGGCCCTGTCATGCAACTGCAACATACCGGGTGGATGACTGCCGCCTCGCTGCCGCCAATCCTGAGCGCCGCGGCCTTATATCTTCGTGGAGATCGATTATGAAAAAGCTGATCGGCTTATTTGCGCTTGCGCTGATGGCCTTCGCCCTGCGCACGCCGGCTCAAGCGGCCGACGTCGTTTGCTATAACTGCCCGCCGCAATGGGCCGATTGGGCCTCGATGCTCAAGGCGATCAAGAAGGACCTCGGTTACGACATCCCCTTCGACAACAAGAATTCCGGCCAGACGCTGTCGCAACTTCTCGCCGAAAAGAACAACCCGGTCGCCGATATCGCCTATTACGGCGTGAACTTCGGTATGAAGGCGAAGGCCGCCGGCGTGGTCGAAAACTATAAGCCGAAAGGCTGGGCTGACGTGCCCGCCGGCATCAAGGACCCGGACGGCGCCTGGACCGCCATCCACTCCGGCACGCTTGGGCTGTTCGTCAACAAGGACGCCCTTGGCGGCAAGCCGGTTCCGGCCTGCTGGAAAGATCTCTTGAAGCCGGAATACAAAGGCATGGTCGGCTATCTCGATCCGACCTCCGCGGCCGTTGGTTATGTCGGCGCGGTCGCCGTCAACAACGCTCTCGGCGGCAATGAAAAGAATTTCACGCCCGCCATCAATTTCTTCAAGGGCCTGCGCAAGAACGACGCCATCGTTCCCAAGCAGACTTCCTACGCGCGCGTCGTTTCCGGCGAGATCCCGATTTTGTTTGACTACGATTTCAATGCCTATCGCGCCAAGTACAAAGAAAAAGGCAACTTTGCCTTCGTCATCCCGTGCGAAGGCACCGTCGTGTTCCCCTACGTCGTGAGCCTGGTCAAGAACGGCCCGAACAAGGAAAAGGCCAAGAAAGTTCTCGACTACCTGCTCTCCGACAAGGGTCAGGCGATCTGGACCAACGCTTATCTGCGGCCGGCGCGTCCGATCGAACTGCCGGCGGCGGTAAAAGCCAAATTCCTGCCGGACAGCGACTATGCCCGCGCCAAGAGCGTCAACTGGGCGACGATGGAATTGGTGCAGAAGGGTTTCACCGATCGCTATCTCGCTGAAGTGCGATAAGGCTTGATGGTGCTCCGGTTCGCCGGAGCACCATTTTCCCGCCACGTTCGCGCGGCGACACCCTCGCTCGATCCTCTTGCCATGAAATTTTCGCTATGACCCCTTTGTTATGACGCTCAAGATATTCATCCGGTTATGTTTGCTGCCGCTTGCCGTCGTCGTCATGGCGTTCTTCCTGTTGCCGATGGCACGCCTTGTCGTCGTCGGCGCGACCGGCGAGCTCGGGCTCAGCGCCTATATGGGCGATCCTGCTTGAGCCGCGATTTCGCGCGACCTTGATCAACACCGTGCTGCTGTCGGCGGCGGTGACTGCCGCGTCACTGGCGATTTCCACAGTTGCCGGGTTGTTTCTGCAACGCCATCGCTTTCCCGGCCGCGCTTTGCTGGTGGCGATGCTGACGTTCCCGCTCGCGTTCCCCGGCGTCGTCGTCGGCTTTATGATTATCCTGCTGGCCGGGCGGCAGGGCTTGATCGGCAGCATCACCTTGCCGTTGTTCGGCGAGAAATGGGTGTTCGCCTATTCGATGGAGGGCCTGTTTCTCGGCTATCTATATTTTTCCATTCCGCGCGTCATTCTGACCATCATGGCGGCGGTCGAGAAACTCGACCCCAGCCTCGAAGAAGCCGCCCGCGCCCTTGGCGCCAACCCATGGGCCGTGCACCGCGACGTCATCCTGCCGGCACTGAAGCCTGCCTTCGTCGCGTCCGGCGCCATTGCTTTTGCCACCGCGATGGGCGCTTTCGGCACCGCCTTTACACTGGCAACCAACATCGACGTGCTGCCGATGCTGATCTACACCGAGTTCACGCTGTCGGCGAACATCGCCATGGCGGCGGCGCTGTCGGTCGGGCTTGGCTTGGTGGCCTGGGCCGCGCTTGCGCTTGCCCGTTCCTTCGCCGGCGGCACCGTCGCGGCGGCCGGATGACCAACATGCGCGACCGCCTGATCTTTACCGCTCAACTTTTGTTCACGCTGCTGGTCGCCGCCTTTCTGATCGTGCCGGCGTTGCTCTCGATGCTGGCCGGCGTGACGGTCAATTATTTCCAGGGCATCCGCTCCGGCGTCACCCTGCAATGGGTGATGCAGGTGTGGGAGCTCTATGCCGACACCATCGCGCCGCTCGTTCGTGATCGCGCTCGCGGCGCTCGCCGTCACGCTGGTGGTCGGCATCCCGGCGGCCTATGCGCTGCATATCCGCGGCGGCAGGCTTTCGCGCATCGTCGAAGAAATCATCACGCTGCCGCTCGCCATTCCCGGCCTTGCCATCGCCTTGGCCCTGCTTCTGACCTATGGCGGCTTCGGCGAATTCCGGCGTTCCTGGGCTTTCATCCTTGTCGGCCATGTTGTGTTCACCTTGCCCTTCATGGTGCGCTCGGTCATGGCGGTGTTTTCGGCCATCGACGTCAAGACGCTCGACGAAGGCGCGGCGTCGCTCGGCGCATCGCCCTGGCGGCGCTTCCGTAACGTGATCGTGCCGAATGCCAAGCCCGGCATTCTCGCCGGCTCGCTGATGGTGGTCACGCTGTCGCTCGGCGAATTCAACCTCACCTGGATGCTGCACACGCCGATGACCAAGACGTTGCCGGTCGGGCTCGCCGACAGTTATGCCTCAATGCGGCTCGAAGTGGCGTCCGCTTATACATTGGTGTTTTTTATCATGATCATTCCGCTCCTGGTGGCGATGCAGCTTTTCGCCGATCGCGGCAACGGCCAGGGAGCGCGGCGATGACGGCTCCCCATGGCGTCGCCGTGCGGGTCGAAGCCTGCGCCAAGACCTTTCCGAACGGCGCGCAGGCGCTCGAACCGATCACCCTCGATATCGCGCGCGGCGAAACCGTCGTGTTCCTCGGTCCCTCCGGCTGCGGCAAGACCACGATGCTGCGTATCATTGCCGGGCTGGAGAAGCCCGACGCCGGCGGGCGCGTCTTGTTCAACGACGCCGACGTGACCGGCATTCCGATTGAACGGCGCAATGTCGGGATGGTTTTTCAGTCTTACGCGCTGTTCCCCAACATGAACGTCGCCGACAATATCGCCTACAGCCTGAAAATTCGCGGCGTCGGCAAGACAGAGAGACGCGCGCGCATCGCAGAACTGGTGGCGCTCACCGGCATCGACGGCCTCGAACATCGCCACATCGATCAATTGTCCGGCGGACAGCGACAGCGCGTGGCTTTGGCGCGCGCGGTGGCGGCGCGGCCGAGCGTGCTGTTGCTCGACGAACCGCTGACCGCGCTCGATGCCGCGCTGCGCGACCGGCTGCGCGGCGAACTCGACCGCCTGCTGCGGACCCTCGGCATCACCACGATCTATGTCACCCACGATCAGTCCGAGGCAATGGCGCTCGGCGATCGCATCGTGGTGATGCGCAAGGGCGCCATCGCCCAGATCGGCTCGCCGCGCGACATTTATTTCACCCCGGAAAATCGTTTCGTCGCCGAATTCATCGGTGCCGCCAATATTGTCGAAGCGCAGGCGGCCAATGGCGCGCTCGCCATGCCCGGCGGCCGCCTGCCGATCGCGACAGACGCCACCGGTCCGGTGATCGCCATGATCCGTCCGGAATCAATTCGTATCGTCGCGCCCGACAACGCCACGCTTAAAGGCCGCATCGAAGAAGTCAGTTTCATCGGCGACCGCCAAAGACTGAGCGTCAGCGGCGCCGCGTCCGGCTCAATCATGGTCGATGCGTCCAATTTGCTGTCGGTCAAAGCCGGTGAAACGGTCGGCCTCGCGGTCGAAGCGTCCGACATTCGCCTTTTGCCAGGAGCTTAGCCCTGTCCACACGCCCGACACTGATCGCGCAGATTTCCGACCTGCACATTAAAGCGCCGGGCCACCTCGCTTATGGCAAGGTCGACACCGCGGCGGCACTGGCCCGCTGCGTCGCCGCGCTTAACGACTTTTCGCCGCGGCCCGATCTGGTGGTCATTTCCGGCGATCTCGCCGATACGCCGACACCGGAAGAATACGAGCATGTCAAGTCGGCTGCTGGCGCCGCTCGAAATTCCGTTCGTCGCCATTCCCGGCAACCACGACAACCGCGAATTGATGCGCGCGGCGTTTCCCGATCAGCCTTATGCGCAGCCGGCCGGTGCGCTCAATCTCATGCGCGCCGTCGGCGACATCGATATTGTGTTGCTCGACTCCAGCGTGCCGGGAAAACCGTATGGCGAACTCGATACCGAGACGTTGACCTGGCTCGATGACGCACTGGCCGCGACGCCGGATCGGCCGGCGCTGCTGTTCCTGCATCATCCGCCCTTTATCACCGGCATCGAGCACATGGATGTGCAGAATTTGCGCAACGCCACCGCGCTCGCCGATGTGATCGCACATCACAAACGCGCGCGTATGGTCGCGGCCGGACATGTCCATCGCGCCACCATGACAATGTTTGCCGGCGTTCCAGCGACGATTTGCCCGGCGCCGAACCACGCCGTCGCGCTTGATCTCGACGGCCACTGGCCGCCGTCATTCAAGATCGAGCCGCCGGCTTTTCATCTGCACGCCTGGTTTCCCGGCGGCCCGTACGGACAGATCGTGACCCACACGGTCCCGATCGGGTCATTCGACGGCCCGCATCCGTTTTTTGATCGCGACGGCCGTTTACGCTAGCGTCGCCCGCCGCGAACCGCGGCCATTGGGGCGATGTCGGCAGCTTTGCCGCGCTCCATCGGAAATCAATGGGGACGATCGGAAAGACCACTTATGCCCGATGCCTTAAATCTTCTCAAAACACGCCGTTCGGTCAAACCGATGGAATTGACCGGCCCTGCGCCCTCAACCGCGGAGATCGACACCCTCCTGACCATCGCCTCGCGCGTGCCCGATCACGGCAAGCTGACGCCGTGGCGCTATATCGTGTTCGAAGGCGACGCCCGACTCGCCGCCGGCGATAAAATCGCCGCCGTGTTCAAAGCCAGCCACCCGGACGCCACACCGGACCAGATCGAATTCGAGCGCAACCGGCTGGCGCGCGCGCCTTTGGTGATCGCGGTCGTCAGCCGCGCCGCGCCGCATGCCAAAATTCCGGTCTGGGAACAGGAATTGTCGGCTGGCGCCTCGACCATGAATCTGGTCTGGGCGGCCTACGCGCTCGGCTTTGCCGCCAGCTGGATCACCGAATGGTACGCCTACGACCTCGCCGTGCTCGACGCCTTCGGCTTGGCCGCCCATGAACGCATCGCCGGCTATGTCCATATCGGCCGTCCGGCCCGGCCGCCGGAAGAACGCGACCGGCCCACACTCGACACCATCGTCACGCGCTACGCGGGAGCCAATACCTGATGTTTTACGAACCTGAAAAGCGCGACAAGAACATTCTGCCGCACGATCCGTTCAAGGCGATCCTGGCGCCGCGCCCGATTGGCTGGATCACGTCGATGAGCGCCAAGGGCGAAATCAATCTGGCGCCCTATTCGTTTTTCAACGGCGTCAACAGCAAGCCCAACATGGTGATGTTTGCCAGCGACACCCCGAAAGACAGCCTGACCTTTATCCGGGAAACCCGAGAGTTCGTTTGTAACCTTGCCACTTACGACCTGCGCGAGGAAATGAACACCACCGCCGCGCCGCTCGCACGCGGCGTCAATGAGATGGAGCGTGCCGGTCTGAAGCCGGCGCCGTCGCACGTCGTCAAGCCGCCGCGCGTCGCGTCGTCGCCCTGCGCGCTCGAATGCAAGCTGGTCAAAATCGTGTCGATGGAAACCCATGATGGCCAGCCGCTCGACTGGAATATCGTCTTCGGCCAAGTGGTCGGGGTCTATATTGACGACCGTTTCGTCAAAGACGGTTGGCTCGACACCGCCGCCATGCGCCCGATCGCGCGCTGCGGCTACGACGAATATGCCGTGGTCGAACGCATGTTTTCGCTCACCAGACCGACCTCGTAGTCCCGGGCAGCCGGTCCTCGGCCCGACCGGGCGCGAGGAGCCGGCCTTCAGGCCAGATCATGCGCAAGACATAACAAATAAGGCCACTCGCAGAGGTTTAACCCTAATGTAATCACCCGGGCGCACCCTCTTCGTCACGTTTCAGTCACAAGGCTGCGTCAGCTGTCTTCACCATATTGGATCGAAGTTCTTGTTCTGCGGGCAGGTCCGGTTCGATGATGGGGTCGGGACCACAGGGGACCGCGTTTGGTGTTTGAGGGTTTTTTCACGCGTGGACGCAACGGCGATCGCTCCGCCGATGCCGACAGTCCGGTCAAGACGCAAGCCACCCGCCCTTCCATCGGCCTGGCGCTCGGCGGCGGCGCCGCGCGCGGCTTTGCCCATATCGGCGTCATGCGCACGCTGGCCGCTCACGGCATCGTGCCCGATGTCATCGTCGGCACCTCGATCGGCGCCGTGGTCGGCGGCTGCTACGCCGCCCGCCAGCTCGACAATTTCGAGAACCTGGGCGCGCGGACTCAAAATCCGCAGCATCTTCAGTTATCTCGACATCAGCCTGTCCGGCTCCGGCCTGATCAGCGGCGGCCGCGCTCGCCGCCAAGCTCAACGAGACGATGGCTGACAGCCGCATCGAAGACTTGCCGCTCCGCTTCGCAGCCATCGCCACCGAATTCAACACCGGCCACGAAATCTGGCTGACGCGCGGCCGGCTCACCGACGCCATGCGCGCCTCTTACGCATTGCCCGGCATCTTTCCGCCGGTGAAGATCGGCGGCCGCTGGCTGGTCGATGGCGCGCTGGTCAATCCGGTGCCGGTGTCGGCGGCGCGGGCGCTCGGCGCCCGTCTGGTGATCGCGGTCAATCTCAACGCCGATCTGTTCGGGCGCGGCACCATCATCGCCGATCACGGCTCCGATGAGGAAGACGAAAACGCCGCCGCCGAACGCGCCAAGCCGCACGGCTTGCGCGCCATGTTCAGCGGCGAGCATTCGCTGCGCCGGCAGTTTTTCGGCTAGCCGCGGCCGTCCCGGCATTCCAACCGTGATGGTCGAAGCCTTCAACGTCATGCAGGACCGCATCACGCGCGCGCGGCTGGCCGGCGACCCGCCCGACGTCTGATCAGCCCGCGGCTCGGCAAGGTCGGCTGGTTCGACTTTCATCGCGGCAACGACGCCATCGCGCTCGGCGCCGAAGCCGCCGAAAAAGCGATCGAAGGCATCACCGAAGCCATCGACGCGCTGTCGCAGCCTTACGATGGCAACGGCAATGGTAACGGCAACGGCAACAGCGCCGAAAAATAATCTCTACAATTTGCGCACGATCTAACCCGAAAACCACTACACACTTTTCGGGATCGTGCGCTACGCGGTCTGGATATATTCGCGCATCGCGTCGGCATCGCGTTCGATTTCCTCGACGCGTTCCTTGACCACGTCACCGATCGAAATGACGACCGAGCAAGCTGGCCGTCTTTAAGCACCGGCACGTGACGGAATTTTCCCGCCGTCATCTGCTCCATGATGTCGGCGATGGAATCTTCTTCGCCGCAGGTCGTGACATTGCGCGTCATCACCTGCCCGACCGGCAGCGTCAGCGCGTCGACGCCGTGGTCCGAGACGCGCGCACAATATCGCGTTCCGACAGAATGCCGGACAGTCGTGCCACCGGCGCCGCGAATAACGGCCGCGCCGATGCGGTGCGTGCTCAACAGTTTCGCCGCGGCCGCGAGATCGGCCGTCGGTTCGATGCTAAAGATGTCGCCGCCCTTTGCGGCCAGAATCGTCTTCACGTTCATGGCAGCCTCCTTGATGCGGTCGCCCGACATGCCGCCGAAAGACCGAAGTCATTTCGGAACAACAAGCACGCCATCGCATATAAGCCCGGAGCGCAGCGTGATCCCGTGTCTGAGTCCCGGGTCGTCATCAACGATCCTGCCGGGATCGCGGTTCCGTCAAGCATAATCGCCGCGACCGATTACGCTGCAGCGCGTCATCGATCAATGCCGCGGCTGCAATGCCGCGTCGTATCGCCGGTGTCATTGTATTGGGAAATGATCCGATTTTCGGATCGAACCAGGAAAACAGCAACAGGCCGGCGAGAAAGCCGCCGATATGCGCCTGCCAGGCCACGGTTTCGTTGCGCCGGTCAGCGGCGACGAAATCAGCCCGAACACCAAATTGATGCCGAACCAGACCGCCAGAAAGATCAGCACGCGCGGCATCTTTCAATACGCCGGTGAGCGGCAGCGCCGGCACGCGGTAGGATTCGTCATCGCCTGCGCGCATACAAGCCGAGCGGACCGCCGCGCTGAAAGACGAAACGCATCGCCGCCGCCATCGCGCCCGAGATCGATGCCGAAGCGCCGATCATCGGCGCCTGCGAGCCGGCATTGGTGACAAGATGCATGAGCCGCGCCCGCCGCCGCGGTGACGGCAAAGAACGCGAGAAACCGCAGCGCGCCAAAACGCCGCGCCACCGGCGTGCCGAAGGCCGGCAGCCAGATCGCGTTGACGCCGAAATGCGTCCAGCTTCCATGCAGCAGCGAATACGTGACGAAGGTCCAGATCTCGGCGCCGAAACCGCCCGGCCAGCCGCCATCAACCAGGACCGAGGCATCGTAGCGCGCCGGCACAAAGCCGAAGGCGTAAACCACCCAGATATCCTGATCCTGCGTCAGCAGCCATTCGCGCACGCCATGAACAAGCGCCAGCACAGCGAGGATGGCGACGATCACGGCCGGGATATTGAAGAGAGGTTCGCGTTGCACGGAGAACCGGTGGTCGTTTGCACTGCGACCATTCGTTCCGGTGGGTCTTCCCCGAGTTAACGCCCTTGGCCGCCGCGTCGCAAGCATGAGCCGCGCGATTTTAACGCTAACGCGCGATGTCACGGTGCCATCGCACCGCCGGCACGCCGCCTGCTCCATCACTCGCTGTCGCGGCGAAAACGCAGGCGCTGTCTGTCCCGCTCGGGGACAGACGCGAACGCAAACGTCCCGCGACGGAACAGGGTGGCGCGTCATGAAACATTCGCTCCACGCGGGCGATCTATCGCTTACTGGAACAAACGGCGCGGCACGCCGGCCGGCGCCCGACCGCGCCGACATCGATCCGGGCGATATCCGCCATCAACTCGGCGACACCTTCATGCTGGCCTCCGACTTTGTCGATCGTGCTGCGCTTTCGGCTGGCCGGCACGCGCGTCTGCGCCCTGTTTAGCCGCGAGCTCAAAGGCGAAGGCTTCGCAAGCCTGTGGGACGAAAGCAGCGCCAAGACCGATCGACGACCTGATGAACGCGGTCTGCCGTGAACAGGCCGAGCGCGGTCGCAGGCCTCATCGGCCGCGCCGCCGACGGCACGGCAGTCGAACTGGAAATGCTGCTGTTGCCGCTCGCCCATAACGGCCATGCCCGCATCCGCGCGCTCGGCGTGCTGGCGCCGACGGTGCCGCTTTATTGGCTGGGCGAAAAGCCGGTCGTGGAGCTTACGCTGCGCGCGTTGCGCCACGTCGGCGGCGAACTCGACAGCCTGGACGGCGCCGCGTTTCGCGCTGGCGCCGGAACAGGCCCCGGAGCCTGAGCCTCGAACGCAACCCTGGCCCGACGCGAACCAATGCCTGCGAGGCAGCCCGCCGCCGGCACGGTTTTGTCGTCTATAGCGGCGGCCGGCAAGCGCCCTCCGGCGACCAAACCGGCTAACGGACCATTAATCAATACGGCCATAGGGTCGGCATTTACGGGAAACCGTTCCCAAAACCCGGCTCCCCATGGCATTACCACTGACCAAGACCAGAATTTTGCCACTGGCCGAAGAGCGCCGGCGCCATCAGCGCGTCAAGGTCAATCTGCTCGGCCGCTACATGCTGGCCGATCACCGCGAATTCCCCTGCCAGATCATCGATATGTCGCCGGGCGGCATGGCCGTGCTCGCCTCGGTCGTTGGCCAGCCGGGCGAACGCGTCATTGCTTATGTCGACCATCTCGGCCGGCTCGAAGGTAAAATCGCCCGCCTGATCGAAAACGGCTTTGCCATGAGCATCGCGGCGACTCCGCGCAAGCGCGACAAACTCGCCGCCCAGCTCACCTGGCTCGCCAACCGGCAAATCCTCAATCTGCCGGAAGACCGCCGCCACGGCCGCTTCATGCCGAAAAACCCGATCGCGCGGCTGATCCTGCCGAACGGCGAGAACGTCACCTGCCGCATCATCGACTTGTCGGCCTCGGGCGCCGCCGATCTCGATCGCGCCGGCTCTGTTGCCGGCCAGTCGGCTCCGCCGTCACCCTCGGCAAAACCACGGGCCGGGTGGTCCGCCATATCGAGGGCGGTTTCGCGGTAGAATTCAACCGCCTGCAGCACACCGACTTCATCGAAGAAAACGTCACCGGCGCTTAAGCCGCCGATCCGGCCCGCGGCGCCTTTGCCGATCAGCGTCAGCGCGGCGTCAACCAACTCCATCAAATTGCACCTAATGCCAGCCGGCAAACCGGCTGCTACCGACGCGCGTAGCGCGGCCGGATGACGCGGACCGCGTTCGCGCGCACGGTAAACAGCATCGCTACGCGCACGCCGAAAGCCTGATTTTACAGGCCTCAAGACTTTAACGATTAAAATTTTAAATCAAATCGTATTCGTTACGATTTTATTCGATTATATTATCGATGTTTCTAAGTATTAGATGATTGTTTTAGTTGAACTATACTAAATACTACTTGTTTTACTTAGCTGGCCCGCAAATCCTTTATGAGAATGTTGCCCCGACGGAAATGGGGTTGGGCAACACTATGAATTCTTCAAGAACACAGTTATCCGGACCGCGACGACGCTGGCGATGACTTGCGCGGTGCTGGCGTTTTCGACCTATAGCGGCGCGGCCGGCGAGCGCTATGCCTCGCTGTCGACCGGCTACCAGAACGTGCGGCCGGTCTATGCCGCGGTCGGCGGCATCACCCGCTCGCCGATTGGCTGGGTCGAATTCTGCGTCGAATACAAAGCCGAATGCGCGACCAAGCCGTAAGCGCGCCGCGCGACATCGTGCTGACCGCCAAGACCTGGCGCGATCTGGAAAAGGTCAATGCCTGGGTCAACGACGCCATCAAGCCGATGACCGACATGGAGCATTGGGGCGTCGTCGAGCGCTGGAACATGGGCGAGGACGGCTACGGCGATTGCGAAGATTACGCCCTGCTCAAGCGCCACATGCTGATGCAGGCCGGTTGGCCGCGCGAAGCGCTGCTGATGACCGTCGTGCGCGACAAGAAGGGCGACGGCCATGCCGTGCTGACGGTCAAGACCAACCGTGGCGAATTCATTCTCGATAACCAGGAAGCGCAAATCCTGCCCTGGAATAAAACCGGCTACCGCTTCGTGAAGCGCCAGTCGCAGTCCGACCAGAATGCCTGGGTCGCACTCGGCGAACCGCGCAGCGGCCCGGCGACGGTCTCGGCCCGGTAACCCCACCAGTTACCGCGCGCGGACGAGTTACGAAGAAGGCCATGCGCCGGTGGCGCATGCACACCATCGACGACCTCCATCGTCTCTACTCAAGTCTGTACTGAGCAAACGACCAAAAAGGAATTCGCGTTCCCGGTCACGTCCCCACCCCTCCCCGTCCCCAGATCGGGTTCGCGAGCGGCCAGCCTTCCCCCAAAGGCTGGCCGCACCTTTTTTGGGGTCGTGTGGGTTTTGGTTTTATAAGTGCGAGACACGCGCCGTGAATCGGCGTGCGAAGAAACTAGCCGATCCTCTTCAAACCCTTGCCGTATTGCTTCGAGCGCTGGACGTAAATATCCGCGCCGCCGGCGATCATCGCCCGCGCTTTGTCGTCGAGCGTGCGGATCGCACGCGCCGGCGAACCGACGATCAACGAATTGTCCGGGAAGGTCTTGCCTTCGGTCACCAAGGCGCCCGCCCCGACCAGACAGTTATTACCGATCTTGGCGCCGTTGAGCACGATCGCGCCCATGCCGATCAGCGAATTGTCGCCGATTGTGCAGCCATGCAGCATCACCTTGTGGCCGATGACGCAGTTCTTGCCGATGACCATCGGGAAATCCCGGATCGGTGTGCAGCGTGGCGTTGTCCTGGATCTGCGATCCCTCGCCGAGCTCGATCCATTCGTTGTCGCCGCGCAGCACCGCGCCGAACCAGACGCTGGTGTCGACCTTCATGCGCACGCGGCCGATCAGCACCGCCGTCTCGGCCACCCAATAATGGCCGTCGCTGGGAAATTCCGGCGCCTGGCCGTCGAGTTCATAGATTGGCATTGTTCGCTCCCTATTTCAGGGCGAACTAAGCAATGAAATCGGGGGAATGGAAGGGCTTAAACGGAGAACCGGCCTAAGAACTTAAAGCTGAAGTTCTGCTGGAAGTTGAATCCGCCGCTCAGAAGCCGAAGGCCCGCAGGCTCATCACCAGCACCGAGCCCGACATCAGGCTCCAGAAGCCGGCAATCAAGGTCGCCAGGAACACGAACTGGAAGCGGCCGCCTTCCTGCTGGTTGGCCATCAAGGTGTTGCGCATGATCAGGAACGGCGCCGCCAGCATCAACAGCGGCACCGCCGCGAAGGCGCGCGGGCCCGGGCCGGTGGTCAACAGGCCGAAGCTCGGCAGTTGGCTGGTGAACAGCCGATAGGACGAACAGCACAGGCCGGCGACGGCAAAGCCGAGCGCCAAAGCCAGCAACATTTGCACCGATCCGGGGGACATCGAACGCCTCAAACGCAATACCTGGAGGCCATCATCGCAGAGCGGCTGGCCGGCGCCAGCCAATTCTTAACCAATAGTTAACGCCGGTAACGGACCGTTAACCTTGGCATGTCACGACAAGACTTGGCACCACTGCAATTGGCACGGCATCGGCGCGCCGCGCGTCTTTTTTCGGAATTGGCATGGCCTCACTCGCGCACTCATCTCACCACCCGGCCCGCCGCCGAACCGGCCACCGCCACAAGCGCCACACCGGCCCGAACCCGCTCGCCGCCCCGGTGTTGCTGTTTGCCGCTGTCTGCGTCACCGCCACGATTTATGTCGCTTACGTCTTGTGGCCGCGCTGGCCCGATGTGCCCGTCGCGCTTAACGCGCCGTCACTGCCGATCACGATCGCCGGCGTCAGCTTCACCATCGAACCGGCCGCCATCCGCATTCCGTTGCAGCGCCGCGCCGGTTCGCTCGGCCGGGTCGACCTGGCTTATTTGTGGCCGTCGCTGGTCCCGCCCGATCCGTCGATCAAGGTGATCGACGGCGCCCCGGTCAATCCGAACGAGCGGCTGTTCGTGGTCATTCAGGCCGACGACGGCACGCTGCCGATCAAGGAACGCGTTGAAGAGATCTATCCGCGCTATCTGGTGCCGGAGCCGACCGCAGGTCCGGAAGGCCTGACGCTGCGGCCGTTCCGTGACGACACGCCCTATAAGGGCGAAGAACTGGTGTTCGAGCAGGCCCAGCCCGAACATTTCCTGGCGCGCTGTTCGCGCAAGGGCGTCACCAATTCCGGCACCTGCTTGCTGGAACGGCGGATCGGCGACGCCGACATCACCTTCCGCTTTCCGCGCGACTGGCTGAGCAATTGGAAAAGTGTCGCCGCCGGCATCGACAAATTGATGGCGCGCCTGCATCCGCAATCCTAACCCCCAACGAAAATCGCCGGGACGAACCCGGCGACAACATCGTGTTATTTTTCGTATCGCGGCCTATTCGCCGGCATCTTCCAGATCGATGTCCAGAATCGGCAGTTCGAGAATGTAGCTCTTGCGGCCCTTCTCGGCCTCCAGAAACAGCACGCCGAGAAAATCCTCGCCGATATAGACTTCCAGCGAATCCATTTTCTTCGGCCGCGTCACGACGCGGATTTTTTCGTTGTCGAATTTCAGCCGCAGATAGTTGGTCAGCGTCGGCACCGGCTGCATCGACTTGTCTGGCTGACCTGGATCACCATGCGGAAATTATAGGAACGCTCGCCGTCCTCGTCGTCGACGGTCATTTCGCCGAGATCGTCCTCGCCGGCGAAAACCTCGGCCACTTCGCCGCTTTTCGGCACCACGCGAATGTGCGGATTGCCGAAGATTTTCTTCAAATAACCGTCGAGTTGTCCTGACTTCCTGGACGTCCACAGGGCCGCTCCTCTGATCCAATCAATGCGCGTTTGGGGTTAGTTGCCCGATCAGGCGCGCAAGTCAAGCAAACAGCGCAACCCGTGAAACTCCCGAGGCCAGTCAGCCGTCGAGCGTGATGCCAGGAAACATCTGATCCATCGCGCGCGACGGCTCGGGGCAACCGGCCTCGCCGACCACCTTGGCCGGAACGCCGGCGACCGTCGTGTTATGCGGCACCGGCTTGATGACAACCGAGCCGGCCGCGATCCGCGCGCAATGGCCGATCTCGATATTGCCGAGGATCTTGGCGCCGGCGCCGATCAACACGCCGCGGCGGATTTTCGGATGGCGGTCTTCGTGCTCCTTGCCGGTGCCGCCAAGCGTCACGTCGTGCAGGATCGAAACATCATCGTCGATCACCGCGGTCTCGCCGACCACCAGGCCGGTGGCGTGATCGAGGAAAATGCCGCGGCCGATTTTCGCGCGCCGGATTGATGTCGCATTGAAACGCCGCCGACGATCGGCTTTGCAGATAGAGCGCGAAATCCTTGCGGCCCTTGCTCAACAGCCAATGCGCCAGACGATGGGTCTGGATGGCGTGAAAGCCTTTGTAATAGAGCACCGGCTCGATGAAACGGGTGGTCGCCGGATCGCGATCGATAGTGGCGACGATGTCGGCGCGGAACGCTTCGCCGAGCGAGGGCTGGTCATCGAGCGCCTCGCGGAAGGCCTGGCGGATCAGATCGCTCGACACATCGGAATGATCGAGCCGCTGGGCGACCCGGTGCGCGACCGCGTTTTCGAGCGAGTCGCGATGCAGGATATTCTCGTACAGAAAGCTCGCCAGTTCCGGTTCGCGGCGGGCGATCTCTTCGGCTTCCTGGCGGACCCGGGTCCAGACCGGATCGACCTTGGCGAGCTTGTTGGCGGGGCGCGTCTGTTGATGAGCCATGATGTCGTCTCCTGCTCGCCTACCTGTCGAGTCCCCTCAGCTAGGTCTTTTATCACCAAATCATAGGGGACCGAACCGGCAAAACCCCACCCGGCTACTGTCAGGCCCGCTGGTTAAGAAAATCGAGCACGCCGGCTTTATAGATTTTGTCACCAACCGCCAGCATATGGTCGCGGTCCGGGATCGGCAGCGCTTTTGCGCCCGGAATCAGCGCCGCCAGCGCCTCCGGCGAGCCCGGCGACGTCGTCCTTGGTCCCGACCGCAACCATTACCGGGATACCGATGGCGCCGACCTGCTCGCGGGTCAGCACCTGGCGCGAGCCCCGGATACAGGCGGCCAGCGCCGTCAGGTCGGATTTGGTCTGCTCGGCGAAGGCCCGGAACACCCGGCCCATCGGGTCGGTCACGGCTTCGAGCGAAGGCGCTTCGAGCGCGTCGGCGATGCTCTCCGGCAGGCCGACGCCATCGACCAGCCGGATGCCGAGCCCGCCGAGAATGGCCGAGCGCACCCGCTCCGGGTGCTTGACCGCCAGATAAGCGGTGATGCGCGCGCCCATCGAATAGCCCATGACATCGGCGCGCTCGATCCAGAGATGATCGAGCAACGCCCGGACATCGCCGGCCATTTTCTCGCTGTGATAGTCGGCCGGATCGGTCAGCTTGCTCGATTGGCCATGGCCGCGATTGTCGAGCGCGATCACCCGCCGCCCGGCCCGCGTCAGCGTCGAGACCCAGGCGGTCGAGACCCAGTTGACCTCCTTGTTGGAGGCAAACCCGTGCACCAGCACGATCGGTTCACCGGACCCTTCATCGATGTAGGAAATTTCGACGCCATCGTGGGTAAAGCTGGGCATATTTCGATCCATCGGTCAGACAAGAACGGGTCTTTAGACACCGAAAGCTCCCTGACGCAACCCGACGGCGCTCAAGCCCCGTGCAACCCTGGCCTGCTCGTCCGGGCACCATCTTTCCGCCTTCCGCGCTGCCGCTTTGGCGAGCGCGCACCCGATCCGATCTGCGCTGGGGATAACCCCGAACCGGCCTTCGAAAACGCCCGCGAATAAGACCTATTTCCGTGCCCGGCCAGGGCCTTAATCGGCCTCAAGCAACTGGTCATCGCCCGCCGGTATCGTTATGGTGCCGCACACAAATCGGCCCATCTGCCGCGGCCGAGCGGACACTTCAAAAAGGCTTGTCATGGCGGAACATGTCGTCCCCCATTTTCACAACGATCCCGGCGTGCCGGTGATCGAAATCGGCGCCAAGGAATTCATGTGCGTGGGCGCGACGCCGCCTTACGATCACCCGCATGTCTTCCTCGACCTGAGCGGCGATAACGAGATCATCTGTCCTTATTGCTCGACGCTGTACCGGCTCGATCCGTCGCTCGACCCGCACGCGGCCAAGCCGCCAGCCTGCGCGCTGCCGCTCACCGCCGCCTGATCTGAATTAGGAGTCCGCAGCCTTGGCGTCCGCGCGTCATGTCATCGTCGCCGGCGCCGGCATCGCAGGGCTGACGGCGGCGCTGACCTTGTCGCGCGCCGGCTTTCGCGCGACCGTGCTGGAGCAATCGCAGAAGCTGGAAGAAGCCGGCGCCGGCCTGCAGCTGTCGCCAAACGCCACCCGCATTTTGATCGGCTTGGGGCTGCGCGATCGGCTCGCGCCTCTCGTGGTGTCGCCGCAGGCGATCCGGGTGATGTCGGGCGGCTCGGGCCGTGAAATCACCCGCATCCCGCTTGGGCCAACCGCCGAACGCCGTTACGGCGCGCCGTTCTGGACCTTGCACCGCGCCGATCTGCAGGCGGCGCTGGCCGACGCCGCCCAGGATACGTTCGATATCGAGGTCAAGCTCGGCATCCGTCTCGACGACTTTGCCGCCCATCATAATGGCATCACCGTGCAGGCCTATCGCGGCCGCCAGGTGGTCGATGAACGCGGCGCGGCGCTGATCGGCGCCGACGGCATCTGGTCGAACGTCGCCGACCGTTTGAAGCGCCAGCGCAAACCGGAATTCGCCCACCGCACCGCCTGGCGCGCTTTGGTGCCGGCCGACAGTCTGCCGCTGCATTTCCGCAGCGATGTCGTCAATCTCTGGCTCGGACTTGACGCGCACTTGGTGCTCTACCCGGTCAAGGCCGGCCGCCTCATCAACATCGTCGGCATCGTGCGCGACGAATGGAACGAGCCCGGCTGGAATGCACCCGGCGACCGCGCTGAAATTCTGCGCCACTTCGCGCGCTTCTCCTGGGCCGAAGAGGTCCGCGGCCTGCTGTCGATCCCGGAGCGCTGGCTGAAATGGGCGTTGTTTGATCGTACCGCGCCATTCCGCGGCGGCGAAGGCCCGGTGACGATGATCGGGGATGCCGCCCATCCGATGCTGCCCTTCCTCGCGCAGGGCGCCGGCATGGCGATCGAAGACGCCGCGGTGCTGGCTGAAAGCTTAAAGAGCCATGCCGACAACCTGCCGCAGGGCTTGCGCGCTTATGAAACCGCGCGTCAGAAACGCACCGCCCGCGCCCAACATGTTTCGCGCCAGCAGGGCAAGCTCTATGGCCAGACCGGCCCGGAAGCGCTGATCCGCAATTTCGGCATGCGGCTGTTGGGCGGAGAAAAACTGCTCAGACGCTATGACTGGCTCTATAGTTGGCGCCATAGCCAATAAGCCGGCCAAGACATTCGCCAATCAGTGCCGTCACAAGAATCGCCTAAGCGGTCCGGCATGATCGAGAAGCTAGAGGAGACGTCCATGTTCGAAGCCACCATCGCCGGCAGCCTGCCAAAACCGTCATGGCTCGCCGAGCCGGATAAATTGTGGCCGCACTGGCGTCTGCAAAGCGCCGACCTGGCGCAAGGCAAACTCGACGCCACCTTGCTGATGATCAAGATGCAGGAAGATGCCGGCATCGACATCGTCGGCGACGGCGAGATGTCGCGTCAGCATTTCGTGCACGGCTTTCTTGAATATGTCGACGGCATCGACAACGACAACAAGGTCGAAATGGGCATTCGCGCCAACCGCTATAAAGCGCTGGTGCCGGTGGTGCGCGGCGCCTTGACGCTGAAAGGCCGCGTCCATCGCGCCGAAGCCCAGCATGCCCGCGCCCATACCAAGCGCAAGCTCAAGATGACCCTGCCCGGCCCGATGACGATTGCCGACACCGTCGCCGACGACTTTTACGGCGACAAGGTCAAGATGGCGTTCGCCTTCGCCGATCTGCTCAATGCCGAGGCGCGCGCTTTGCAGGCCGACGGCGTCGACGTCATTCAGTTCGATGAACCGGCCTTCAACGTCTTCATGGACGAAGTACCGACCTGGGGCATCGAGGCGCTGCACCGCGCCATCGACGGCCTGACCTGCACCACCGCCGTCCACATTTGTTACGGTTACGGTATCAAGGCCAATATCGACTGGAAGAACGCGCTCGGCGACGAGTGGACGCAATACGAAAAGATTTTTCCAGCGCTGGCCAAAAGCAAGATCAAACAGGTCTCGCTCGAAGCGATCAATTCACGCGTACCGCTCAAGCTGTTGTCGCTGCTCGACGGCAAGGACGTACTGGCCGGCGTCATTGACGTCGCCACCGACGAGGTCGAGACCCCGGAACAGGTTTGCGACGTGATCGAGAAGGTGATGGAATTCGTACCGAAGGAACGAATCTTCGCCTGCACCAATTGCGGCATGGCGCCGATGCACCGCAACATCGCCGAAGCCAAGATCCAGGCGCTCGGTGCCGGCGCTGCGCTGGCCCGAAAGAAGTTTGGGTAACCCCACCCAGTTGATCTCGATCAACGCCGCCCTGGCCGGCCAGCCTAGATTGGCGCTCAAGCTGGACATCACAGGGGAACAAGCTATGGCCGCCAATGTTGGAAGTATGGACCGGATCGCGCGCGTTGTCGTCGGTATTGCGCTGATTGCCTTTGCGCTCGGCTACATCGCCCCCGGAACGACCTGGAGCTGGGTCGGCTGGATCGGCGTCATGCCGCTCTTGACCGCGTTGCTCGGCACCTGCCCGCTCTACAGCATCGTCGGCTGCTCGACCAAGTAAGACGCCGGCTTAAGCTAACAAATTGGCCGTGCCGGGCTTCACCGCCCGGCGCGGCCCATGACGTCCATCAGTTCGGCGATCTTTTGCCGCTGATCGTTTTTGTCGCCGCTGGTAATAGCGTGCTCGACGCAATGCGCGACGTGGTCGCGTAAAATCTCTTCCTCGACCTTACGCAAGGCCGCGCGCACCGCCGCGATCTGCGTCACGATATCGATACAATAGCGATCGTCTTCGACCATGCGGGCGAGCCCGCGCACCTGGCCTTCGATCCGCTTCAGCCGTTTGAGGTTGGAGCCCTTGCTTTCGTTTTGCATGGCTTCTATATACCCCCATAGGGTATATAGCGCAAGGCCGGGGCACACGCGGCGCCGGACGAGAGGTCAGCCATGTCGACGGATCACCAGCACCACGATCATCAGCACGGCCCCGATTGCGGCCACGACCATGACGCCGCACCGGCCGAAAGCAAAGCGATCGATCCGGTCTGCGGCATGACGGTCGATCCGGCCACCGCGAAAAACAGCGCCGACCATCAGGGTCAGACTTATTACTTCTGCTGCGCCGGCTGCAAAACCAAGTTCACCGCCGACCCGCAAAAATATCTCGACGCCCAGGCGGCCAAGCAAAAACAGGAAACCGCCGGCGTACTCGATCCGGTCTGCGGCATGACCGTTGATCCTGCGACCGCCAAACACAAATCCGAGCACGCCGGTCACCCGTATTTTTTTTGCTCGGCCGGCTGCAAAACCAAGTTCGAAGCCAACCCGGCCAAATATCTCGGGCCGCGCGAGCCCGAGCCGGTGATCGAAGGCGCGATCTACACCTGTCCGATGGATCCGGAAATCCGCCAGATCGGCCCGGGCACCTGCCCGATCTGCGGCATGGCGCTCGAACCGGAATTGGTCACCGCCGACACCGGCCCTAATCCTGAACTCATCGACATGACGCGCCGCTTCTGGATCGGCCTGGCGTTGGCGATCCCGGTGATGGCGGTGGAAATGGGCGGCCATTTCATGCCCGCCGATAAGTGGCTGACGCAGGCCACCGCGAATTATATCCAGTTCGCCTTCGCGACGCCGGTGGTGTTGTGGGTCGGTTGGCCGTTCTTCGAGCGCGGTTACAAGTCGCTCGTCACCCGCAATCTCAACATGTTCACGCTGATCGCCATGGGCACCGGCGTGGCTTACGTCTACAGCGTCATCGCCACCTTCGCGCCCGGCATTTTCCCAGCCGGCGTTTCGCGGTCACGGCGGCAGCGTCGCGGTTTATTTCGAAGCCGGCAGCATGATCACCGTGCTGGTGGCGATCGGCCAGGTGCTGGAACTACGCGCGCGCGAAGCGACCTCCGGCGCGATCAAGGCGCTGCTGAACCTCGCGCCCAAGACCGCGCGCCGCGTCAAGGCCGACGGCAGCGACGAGGAAGTCGCGCTCGATGCGATCCACGCCGGCGATTCTTTGCGTGTACGTCCCGGCGACAAGGTGCCGGTCGACGGCATCGTACTCGAAGGTCATTCGACGCTCGATGAATTCACTGGTGACCGGCGAGTCCATGCCGGTGTCCAAGGACAAAGACGCCCGCGTCATCGGCGGCACGCTCAACACCTCGGGCAGCTTCGTGATGCGCGCCGACAAGATCGGCCGCGACACGCTGCTGTCGCAGATCGTGCAGATGGTCGCCAATGCACAGCGCAGCCGCGCGCCGATCCAGCGGCTGGCCGATCAGGTCGCCGGTTGGTTCGTGCCGACCGTGATCGCGGTCGCACTGATTGCCTTTGCGTCCTGGGCCTATTTCGGACCAGAGCCGCGTTTCGCTTACGGCCTGGTCGCCGCCGTCAGCGTGTTGATCATCGCCTGCCCCTGCGCGCTCGGCCTCGCGACGCCGATGTCGATCATGGTCGGCGTCGGCCGCGGCGCCCAGGCCGGCGTCCTGATCAAGAACGCCGAATCGCTCGAGCGCATGGAAAAGATCGACACTTTGGTGCTCGACAAGACCGGCACACTGACCGAAGGCAAGCCGAAGGTCGTCGCCGTCATTCCGGCCGAAGGCTTCGACGAAGGCCAGGTCTTGCGCTTCGCGGCAACCGTCGAGCGTTCCAGCGAACATCCTCTGGCCGCGGCCATCGTCAAGGCCGCCGCCGAGCGCAATATCGAACTCGGCACCGTGCGCGGCTTCGACGCCCCGGCCGGCAAAGGCGTCATCGGCATGGTCGATGGCAAACGGCTGGCGATCGGCACCGCCAAGTTCCTCGCCGAGCTGAACATCGACAGCGCCGCCCTGCACGATCAAGCCGAGGCGCAGCGCTCAGATGGCGCCACCGCGATTTTCCTCGCCGTCAACGGCAAGCCGGCCGGCGTCATTGCCATCGCCGATCCGGTCAAACCGACCACGCCCGAGGCGCTCAAAGCCCTGGTCGCGGCCGGCATCCGGGTGGTGATGCTGACTGGCGACAACCGCACCACGGCGCTCGCCGTCGCCAAGCGTCTGGGCATTACCGAAGTCGAGGCAGAGGTTCTACCGGACCAGAAAAGCGCGGTGATCGAAAAGCTGACCCGCGAAGGCCGCGTCGTGGCGATGGCCGGTGACGGCGTCAATGACGCACCCGCTCTGGCCGCCGCCCAGGTCGGCATCGCCATGGGCACCGGTTCCGACGTCGCCATCGAAAGCGCCGGCATTACCTTGCTCGGCGGCGACCTGAACGGCATCGTCAAAGCCCGCCTTCTCTCTGCCGCAGTCATGGGCAATATCCGACAGAACTTGTTCTTCGCGTTCATCTACAATTCCGCCGGCGTCCCGATTGCCGCCGGCGTGCTCTACCCGGTGTTCGGGCTGTTGCTGTCGCCGATCCTCGCAGCCGCCGCGATGGCGCTGTCCTCGGTCAGTGTCGTCGGCAACGCGTTACGACTGCGCGGATTGAAACTTTAGGAACGACATTTATGCGTCTTGCCCTGTTCGCCTGCCTTGCCGCGTCGCTTTGGACCGGTTCCGCTCAGGCCAGCGAGTGGCGGGCGCAGCGCATTGACGCCCCGGCGCGGGTGACGGCGATCGAAACCGTCACCGCCGGCGGCAAGACCGAGCCGCGCATCAAGGCCGGCGGGCTTTGGTATCGCCTGTTCCGCGCCGGCCCGCAGGCCAAGGCGCCGATCAAACTGGCCTTCATCGACGCGGTGACACCACCGCAGCGCCCGGACGGCGCCCTGCCCGACGGCCACGTCGTCACCGGCTCCCGCGACATCGCTCGCGCCTGGCTGGCCGAACCGACCACGCGTTATGACCATGGCGCGCTTGGCGACAAAATCGAAGCCGGTGCCTTGGTGATCGAAGCCCGCGACGGCAAAATCCACACCCTGCGGCTGGGCCGCGACGCCGTGTTCGAAGACCTGGAGCCACGGCTGGTCGATCTCGACGGCGACGGCCATGACGAAGTCGTTGTGGTGAAATCCTATCTCAAGCGCGGCTCGGCGCTCGCCGTCGTCGCGCTGCACAAAGGCCGTTACAAGATCGCCGCCGAGACACCGCCGCTCGGCGGACCGCACCGCTGGCTCAATCCGGCCGGCATTGCCGACTTCACCGGCGACGGCAAAATCGACATCGCGCTGGTGCGCCAGCCGCATGTCGTCGGCGAACTTGAATTGTGGACCTATGCAGACGGCCGCTTGCAAAAGACAGCGACACTGCCCGACACCGCCAACCACATCATCGGCACGCGCGCGCTGCATTTGAGCGCCGTCGCCGATTTCGACGGTGACGGGGTCATGGATATTGCGCTGCCGTCACTCGACCGCACGCATTTGCGCATTGTCTCGTTCACGACCGACTGCGCGCGAGATCGCCAGCATCGCACTGCCGGCCAAGGCCGTCACCAATCTGGCGCTGATCGGCAATGACAAAAAGCCACCAGCGATCGCCGCCGGACTAGCCGACGGTTCGCTGGTGGTCATCCGTAACGACTAAGGCGCTAGTAAATCGCCAGATATTTCAACAGCGATAACACGCCGATGATGATGACGACGATACGCGCGATCTGTTTGGCGCGGCCATCGATCGGCAGCATATTGATGAGATAAAGCACCAGCACGATCACCAGGAAGGTGACCAGAATGCTGATCAACAGACTAATAGCCATGATTGCCCCCGTTTAATGACAGCCGAATGGCGTCATCTTAACGGAACAATCGCGCAGCGGGAAAAAAGTTCCATCGGCGCCCGCGGCATCGCAAAAACCGGCCCGGTGCGTCAGCGCCGCTTGGTGATTTTGGCGCCGGCGGCCGGGCCAACCGCGCCTGGCATGGGTTTACAATTCTTGCCCACCGCCTCGCGGCGAATTTCATTTATCTCGCCGTGCACCTGGTAATATTCCGGCTTGTAGGCGGCGGTCGCGGCCAGACTGCCGCCAAAACCGGTTCCGGCCTTGGCGATCAAAACCCGCAATTGCTGTTCGCGCTCAGCCAGCGGCTTCACCGCGTCGGCCAATTGCTTGCAATCGTAAAGCGTGTACTTGCCGGGCGCGACCAGCATACGACCCATCGTGTCGTCCTGCGTCTCGCCCGAGGTGGCACAGCCAGAAAGCGCAACGGCCAGCAGCAGCGCCGCAAACCGCACGCCGTGGAAGTGACCGATTTTGCGTTCAACTATTTGCATGAATGACGGGTACGCAATTCTCACGTCCAATGCACAACCTGGCGCCGCATTTTTGGAATGGTAACACATATTCGACCCGGGGCCTCGACCGAAACCTGACACCCGATTATTTCCTCATTATGGCGGTGGATTGCGACCGCCGCGTGCCTTTGTCCATGCGGTCATTATCCTCTTAAATGCCCGGCACAAGCAAAGAATAGAACGGGAGGCTGTCCATTGCAGCCGGCACGCGTCGCGCTGTTCGCTCCGGGCTCCAATGAGCGCGTCATGACCAAGGCGTTGGCCGGCGGCGCCGACGCCGTCATGCCGCCGAAAGCCGAAACCGTCAAAGAGGCGCAACGCACCGTCGCCAATTGGATGGCGCGCACGCGCGCGGCGGAAGTGCCGGCCTCGCCGGTCAACAATCTCGATGCCGCACATCGGCGAGCACACCGATGCCCTGCTCGACGGTCTGCGCGGCCTCTCGGCGCAGGGCATCGCGACGTTACGCGCACGCGGCGCCGCCAACCGAACGCAACCTATTAGTGCCCCTGCGCCGGATTTCGGCTTCGGCCACATCACGGTCAACACGCTTGGCCATCGGCTGGTTTGGCGGCATTGCCCGCTCAGGCATGCCTCTATACAATCCGTCACCATACGTCCCAGAAGACTTGGGACGAAGGCGCGCACGCTTAAAGAACGCAACAAAGCGTAAAAAAAACGGGGGAGGTATACGTTGAAATTTTCAAAGACGATTGCAACAGCCCTGGTGGTCACGGCGGCGACGATGGCGTTTGCGCCAGCCGGCCGAGCCGACGAAGTCAAGCTAAAGGCCGCGAGTTTCCTGCCTACCCGCGTCATCTTCGCCAAGTTCTTCGGCGACTGGGTGGAAAGCGTCAACAAGGTCTGCAAGGGTAAAGTGCAGATCAGCATCATCGGTCCGTCGGCGATCAAATCGCTGGAGCAGTGGAACGCGCTCAAGACCGGCGTGATCGACATGCACTACGGCCCGCCCAACTATTATCGCGGTACCCTGCCCGAGGCGTCGGTGACCGACCTCGCAACCACTTCGCTGGTCGAGCAGCGCAAGGACGGCGCCTGGGCGATACTCAACAAGATTCACGAAGAGAAGCTGAACGCTCACTACCTCACCCAGATCGGCACCGGCCTGCACTTCTACGTCTACGCCACCAAGCCGGCCAAGGACGGCAAGTTCGACGGTTTCCGGCTTCGCTCGGTGCCGGTCTATGACGATTTCTTCAAGTCGCTCGGCGCCCAGCCGATCCGCATGGCGCCGCCCGCAGTCCATACCGGCCTCGAGCGCAATGTCGTCGACGGCATCGGCTGGCCGCTGTGGGGCGTGAATGACTTCGGCTGGGACAAGTTCCTGAAATTCCGCTACGGCCCGGGTTTCTACAGCGCCGGCATCAACATCCTCATGAACCTCGACAAGTGGAAATCACTGTCGAAAGATCAGAAGGATTGCCTCAACGAGCGCACCGAGTGGCTGGAGAAAGTCTGGCCGGATTGGCGCCAGAAGCAGAACGAGAAGGAACTCGCCGCCCAGAAAAAATCGGGCATCAGCTACGTTGACCTCGGCAAGGGCTTTGCCAAGAAGGCGGACGACATCTATTGGGCCGCGATGGAAAAAGCCAATCCGGCGTTCACCAGCAAGATCAAACCGCTGCTGACCAAGTAGACCAACCGGCAGACGGTATAGATCGGCATGACGACATCCGACACGGACCAACCGAGCGGCGGGTTCGAAGCACTCATCAACGCGCTCGCATTCATTGCCGGCACGTTGATGTGCCTTCTCACCTTGCTGATCTGTGTCGACGTCGCCAGCCGCTATTTCCGCCTGTTCGGGATGCCATGGAGCCTTGAGGTCGCCGAGTACGCGCTCTACGCCATCACGTTCCTCGGCGCCCCCTGGGTGCTGCTCAACCAAGGGCACATCGCGATCGATATTGCGGTCGAGCGGCTGCGGCCGAAAGCAAAGGCGTGGGTTGCCGCGGTCGCAAACGCGGTCGGCGCGCTCGTGTGCGCCATCCTGAGCTTTGCCTCCGCGGTTGCCTGGTGGCACTCGTTCACGTCGGGCACCCTCATTCAGCAGACCTTCACATTTCCCGAATGGTGGATGTTCGTCGGCCCACCGCCGATCTTCCTGATCATGATGGGCATCTTCATTCGCTGGTTGCGCGCACGCCCGGAATTTCCGGCGGATGTCGCCTCCGACGGCATCTGACCGAGGACTGCGGCAATGGAGTGGTACTACGTCCTGGCGATGCTGATCGGCGGCCTTGTCGCGTTCATGCTGATCGGCCTGCCGGTGGTGTTCGCGTTCTTCGCGATCAACCTGATCGGCGCCTGGTTCGTCATGGGCGGCGACAACGGCGTTTTGCAACTGGTGCGCAATTCGGTCCTGTCGGTGCAGAGCTTCGCGTTACTGCCGATCCCGCTCTTCATCTTCATGGGCGAGATCATGTTCTATACCGGCATAGCGGCCCGGGCCATCGACGCGGTCGACCGCTTGATCGCCCGCGTGCCGGGGCGACTGTCGTTGGTCGCCATCCTCGGCGGCACGATCTTCTCGTCACTGTCCGGGTCGACGATCGCCAATACCGCGATGCTCAGCAGCACGCTACTGCCCGAGATGTACAAGCGGGGCTACCATCCGTCGATCTCAATCGGGCCGATCGTCGCGACCGGCGGCCTCGCCATGCTTATCCCACCTTCGGCGCTCGCGGTGCTGCTCGGCAGCATCGCGCTGATCCCCATCAGCGACTTGCTCATCGCCTCGATCGTTCCGGCGATCATGCTGTCAGCGATGTTCTTCGCCTACGTCACCATCCGGTGCTGGCTCAACCCGGCGATCGCGCCGCCCTACGACATCGGCCAGATGACACGGTCCGAGCGGCTGATGCCTTTCGTGAAATACGTACTGCCGCTGATGAGCATCTTCGTGGTCGTCGTCGGCAGCATCATCGGTGGCATCGCAACGCCGACCGAGTCGGCGGCGCTCGGCGCCGCCGCCTCGTTGATCGCCGCGGCCGCCTATCGCAAGCTGACCTGGGACAGCTTCCGCGATCTCGGTGACCCAGACGCTGCGGTTTACGGTGATGACGCTCTTCATCATCTGCGGCTCGACGACCTTCTCGCAGATCCTCTCCTTCTCGGAGGCAACGGCAAGCCTGTCGACGATGGTGACCGGGTCCGGCCTGCCACCGACGGCGATCATCATCGGCATGCTGTCGGTGCTCATGTTCCTCGGCTGCTTCATGGACCAGGTCAGCATGATGATGATCACCGCGCCGATCTTCATGCCCATGGTTGAACATCTTCGGATTTCAGGACGTATGGTTCGGCGTGCTCATGCTGATGGTCCTTGAGATCAGCCTCGCCACCCCACCGTTCGGGCTGCTGCTGTTCGTGGCCAAAGGCGCGGTGCCGCAGGGAACGACCATGCAGCAGATTATCGTCTCGGTCGCACCGTTCATCGCCATGGCGTTGATCGTGGTGGGCCTTATTTTCGTATTCCCCAGCATCGCGCTGATGCTGCCGAGTCTCATCCAGCGGTGACCCGCAGGCCCGCGCAAGATATCACCCTATTGACTGTACCGTTTCCAACCCGAAGTGACGCGGTCAAACCTTCTGATCAGAAAGCAAGGGACAAGACATGCGAGGCCTGTAAAGGCGTGCAAGCGTTTTTGTTGAAGCGCCAGCCGGCGGCTTGAACAGCGCAACCACCCTCGCCACGGCCCGCCTTCAGGCGGCTTTGCGCACCCGCCGGCGGCGCGACTTGCGGCCCGCCACGTCGCTAAGCTGCTCGACCAATGTCTTCGCCAGATCGACGTGCTCGCGCGGCACCGGCAACACGACGGTCACATATTGCATGCCCGCCCGCGTCGGATAGCGGTAGCCGATCGTGACGGACGCCGGCGGCCCGGCGTTAAAGTCTACGCTCGATAACGACGCCATCGCCGCACTCCAGACATGCAGCACGCCGTTGGTCAGCAAACCTTCCTTGCCGACGATAATTTCGCCCGACTGAAATTCGAGATGCTGGCGGCGCGCGCGGTTGCCGAGCCAAAAGGCGATCGACACGGCGGCAACCAGAAATGCGGCCACTGCCAGCATGACGGGCGCCACCGCCGGATCGTAGAGCGCGAAGCCGCCGAAAATCACCACGACGAAAAAGAAGATCAAATAGAGCGCGCCGCGCTTCTCGCTGCGCTCGCGTTGTTCGGCCGCGGCGCCGACGTTTTGAAAGCTCGCCTCATCGACGGTCCAGCGCGCCAGCACATTGCGGCCCGCCAGCAGATCCGATTTCACCCGCGAATAGCGGGTAAACAGCAGCGCGACCACCAAGCCGGACACCAAGACGAAAATCGACAACATTGTGATCGCGTGCATGCCGGTGCCCAGCGCATCGAGCAGCGCATCCGAGGCCACGACTTGCGCCGCCAGCCACAGTGCCGCGATCCCGGCCAAGCCGAGGGACACCATCACACCGATGCGCGGATCGCTGCGCATGAAAGCACTCCCTATCAGGCGACGAGGACACCCGGCGGGCTTTCGCCTTTGCCAGCCTATTCGAGTATTTCTTTAACGTAGCCTTCGATGGTGACGAAGCCGGCACCGTGCGTGCCGGCATTCTGCGCCCAGGTTGCGGGGTTGGAATCGATCACCCGGTAACGGCCCACAGGGATCGTCACGTCCGGCTCGACGATCCAATAAGCGCTTGGCACACCGCCCTGCCCCGGTTGGCCGCGCGCCTGCCACGGCCCATAGGTCTCACCCCCGCTACCGCGCAAGCCGATGGTGCCGGCGCGCGCGCCGCGGCCGTGGTTCCAGTGATAGGTCATGATCTTGACGATCCGGGTCGGCGCATCGACGGCAAACTCGGTCGGCCGTGTCGGCCGGTTGTTCACCAGATAGATATTGCCGAGGTCGAGGATGATCTGCGGCGGCTCGGCCTCGGTCACCGCTGGCGCGGCGTCATCAGGCGGCGCAGTTTCATCAGGTGGCGCAGTTTCATCGGGTGACGGCTCGACCGGCACCGGTGCTGTTTGCGGGACTGTGCCGTTCTTCTTCAGCGCATTGAGATCGATGTCGCCGAACGGATCGGCGCCTTGCGCAAAGGCCGACTGCAAATCCAAACCGGCGACGCCCATCGCCGCACACATCAGACCGGCGGCAACGACCGGCAACCAGCGCAGCGGTAACATCATGATTCTCTTCTTCCGGTAGCATTTCCAATTCAACGCTTTGTTCAATCAACCGCCTGGACCGGCACGGGGCATTGATCCCGATCAACTCATCGCACCGCCGGGCGTGGCTTGTTTCCGATCATCGATATGCGCGCCGGCGCGCACGAGCCTTCAGGAGAGAACCATGCAGTCCCGCGCCACCTTGCGCACCATGCTACCGGCGATCGCGATACTGCTGCTGACCTTGGCCGGCGCGCTGAGTGTGCCGCCATCGGCGCGCGCCGACTGGCGCAAGGACGCCAAGGAAGCCGCGCTCAAATATGGCGACCAGAAAAAAGACGAGCTGGTCAAGTCGCAGTCGAAAGCCGCCATCGTCGCGCTCTATAAGAAGCTCTATTCCACCAAATCCGGCGTCAGCCGCAGTACGTCCCGCGCGCTCGCCGAAATTGCAATCTCGGCGCCGGACCTCAACAAGCTCGCCGAAGAAACCGCCAATGCCTATGGCTCGGGCGATCCCGACAAGATCCGCGAAGCCTCCGAAAAAGTCGCGGTGAAATTCGGCGAACAACTGGCGCGGCTCGGCTCCAACCCGGAGACCAAGGCGATGCTCGGCTCGATCATCGGCAAGGCCGACAAGGTCAAAGAGATCTCGCAAATGCTCGGCAACGCCACCTCCGGCACCGCCTCGGGCCAGCGTGCGGCGGCCGAATATATCGGTCAGGCCTTGATCGGCCTGACGCCTGCCGCCGGCGTCGTCGGCTTTTATCAATCAACCTATGGCGCGATGAAATACGCCAAGGGCGAATATACCGACAGCAAGGTCGAGGATCTCTACAAGGCCTACAAGAACGGCGACGCCAAGGCGCGCGAACTGATCCTCGATCAAGTGCGCGCCGGAACCGGCGGCTATAGCTATGTCATCGACGAACGCCGCCGTGAACTCGAACAGCAAAAAGTCGACGCGATTGGCGACGCCGCCGATTCAGCCGGCGACGCCTTGCGCGACAGACTGACCAAAACCACCGAAGAAGAAATCATCGGCAACATCGTCGCCTCCTTCGACAGCCGCATTACGAAGGAACGCGAGGACACGGCGCAGAAGGCCGCCACCGCCAAGGCCCAAAAAGAAGCCGAAAGCATGCTGGGCGAACTCGAAACCGTGATGGCGAGCAAATACGGCGCCAAGGCCGGAGCCGACAATCCCTATAATCTCGAAAAATATCTCAGCGTCGTTCGCGACCAGTTCAATAACGCCCCGGAGCTCGATCCGAACAACCCGCTCGATCTCAAGCTGATGGCCAAGACGCTGTCGACCGGCATGGTCTATGGCCCGAACTCCAAGGAATACGCGGCCGCCAAGGCGGCGCTGCAAGTGGCCAGAGAACGCGCGCTGGAGTTGAACAAGGGCGCGCCCTGCGTCGCCGGATCGCAGACCCAACAACTCGCCGTCCGCCTGTGGCAACAAGGCAACCAACTGGCAGCGGCCGGCAAGCCGGCCGACGGCCTGCCGATGCTCAAGCAAAGCCTCACCTATTGCCCCGACGCCAGACGCGCGGCGCAAGTCGCCGCCCTCGAAAAGATGATGACGGCCGGAACGCTGGACGGAACCTATAGCGGCCCTGTCGGCGGCGCGGCCGGCGGCACGATCACCTTCGTGGTATCGGGCGGTTCGGTTTCCGGCAATATTGTCGGCGCCTATAAAGGCGACGCCATCAGCGGCTCGCTCTCCGGCTCGATCAGTGCCGACGGCGCCATGAACACCGCCGTCTCCGGCACCTTGGTGGTCGCCAAAGGCAAGAGCCGTTATAGCTTCGCCGGCACGCTGAGCGGACGGGTTAATCCGGCCGCCGGCACGGCGAGCGGCTCTTGGAGCGCCAAGAACAAATACGGCAACGCCGCCGGCCATTGGAGCGGCGCGCGCCGCTAGCGGCGGATTTGTTGTTTGGATTTTTAGAGTGGCGCGGACGGAGGAATATCCGAAGTGCGCGTGAATATCATTGATCCATAACGAATTTTTGCGGCGTTCTATAGTTCTTTTTAAAGTGCCTTCTGTCGCGCTTTGAAAGAACATCGCCGTGCATGCCACGGCCCATCATGCCGCCGTTCTTCATCATGGCCTCTTGCGCGGCCATCATGCCGCGCTGGGCCAGATCGGTCACTTCGCCGGTCCGGCCTCAGCGGGCGCGCCGCGCCCGACGGCGGCAAAGCCCGCCACTCGAAGGCCGGAAATTGCAAGTGCGATGTTATGCGTTTGCGGTAAGGCCGCCGCGCCGCACGACCGACGGAAGGGGGCTTGCATCGACGGCTCACGCCCTTAAATCATATGAGGGCTACAATCAATTCCGCCGCGAACACACGACGTTCAGGCATGCACGGCTAACGGTCTGCGGAGCACGATGACAATGAGACAACGACATCGCGCCCTCGGCGCGGCTCTGGCGGCATTGCTGGCGACAGCCAGTCCCGTGGCGCTCGCGGCCAACGGCGCCGACATTGCCCATAACGGCAAGGGCGACGCCGTTCCGGCGTGCTCGGCCTGCCATGGCGAACAAGGCGAAGGCCAGCCGGACAACGGCTTTCCACGCTTGGCCGGTCTGAACGCCGGCTATATCGTTCACCAACTGACGAGCTTCGCCAACAAGACGCGCAAGAACGACATCATGGCGCCGATCGCCGGCGGCCTGAACGAAGACGATCGTCAGGCGGTCGCTACTTATTTCGCAAGCCTCAAGCCACCGGTCGCCGCCTCCGAAACGCCGCCCGACAAGGCCCTGATCGCGGCCGGCACCAAGATCGCGCAACACGGCGAATGGTCGAAGGGCGTGCCGGCCTGCGCGCTGTGCCACGGCGCGGCGGGCTTGGGCGTGGGTACGGCGTTTCCGAAACTGGCCGGCCAGTCGCAAACTTATATCGCCAATCAGTTCGACGCCTGGCGCAAGGGCGAACGCGCCAACGATCCGATGCATCTGATGGCCGGCGTCGCCGGTAAACTCGACGACAACCAGATCAAGGCGGTCGCAGCCTATTACGCCAGCCTGCCACCTACCGTCGCCGCGGCGGCCTCGCCTGCGAAGGGAACGATCCGATGAGCGACAATCAACTGGATTGGCAGAAATCGGCGGCGGTCCTGGTCTTTATCGGTTTGGCGGGGGTCGTCGGATATTCGCTGCCGCATAAGGCAGTGGCGCCGGACGCCGTAATGGCGCGCCGCCCGCCCCGGCGACCAAGTCCGCCGCCAATCCAACAGCCAAGCCTGAGGCCAAAGCCGCGACCGCGACCAAAGCGCCGGCCAAACCGACACTGGCCGGCTTCACGCCGCCGCCCGATAGCGCGATTCCCAAGGGGCCCTTCGGCGACATCGTGCGGCTGGGCGAAGCCATCTTCCACGACACCCAGCACAACGCGCCCGGCTTGATCGGCAACAAGCTGAATTGCTCGAACTGCCATCTCGACCGTGGCCGGCTCGCCAGCGCCGCGCCGCTCTGGGCGGCCTATGTCAACTATCCGGCCTATCGCTCGAAGAACGGCCACGTCAATTCGTTCCAGGAACGGTTGCAAGGCTGCTTCCGCTACAGCATGAACGGCAAGGCGCCGGCTTACGGCAGCAAGGTGCTGGTGGCGCTGCAAACCTACGCTTATTTCCTCGCCAGCGGCGCGCCGACCGGCGCCGGTCCGCATGGCTACAAGAAACTTAAGAAGCCGGAAAAGCCGGTGGACCTTGCTCGCGGACAACAAGTTTACGCCGCAAATTGCGCGCTCTGCCACGGCGCGGATGGTGCGGGCCAAGCTTCGGCCGACGGCCAGACGGTGTTTCCGCCGCTGTGGGGGCGCGCACTCATTCAACTGGGGCGCCGGCATGGAATCGCTGACCAATGCCTCGGCCTTCATCAAGGCCAACATGCCGCTGAGCCAGGGCGGCACGCTGACCGACCAGCAAGCCTGGGACGTCGCCGCCTTCATGAACAGCCATGAACGGCCGCAGGACCCGCGCTTTGCCGGATCGGTCGCGGAGACGCGCAAGAAGTATCACGACAGCCCGATGTCGCTCTATGGCACCACCGTCAATGGCGTGACGCTTGGCGAGAAGTCGCCGCCGTCCGGCATCATCGGCCAGAAGTAGCGCGCTAGGCTCGCGGATCGACCAAACCAAAATAACGCGCCGGAGTTCGTTGCATCGTACATCTTGCAGCGCGAACGCCGGCGCGGTGCATTCCGCCATCGCGATGACAAGGCATACGACGAACGACCATCAATATACGACGAACATTATGTGTGGTGCGGTCGAAGGGAAACGAGCTCTGTTACCCTAAGTCATTGTAACAATTATAATTATTTTCGTCCATCGCACCAATTGTGTAGCGGCTTGTGTAGTGAGTTTACGTGTGTTCAGCGCCGCCATTCCACCTAAGCAGACTTATCGACGTGATGACTGGTAACCGTTGGTGGCGCCGGCTCGGAACTGTCAGCTTCGTCGGCGGGCTGGTCATGGCCAGCACCATGCTCCTGGCCCTGCTGGTCGCTAGGCGAGCGGTGCCGCGCGGGATTGATCGCTGCACGGAGTCCTATTCCTGAGGACGTGATCCGAACCAAGATAGCCTCCCTCATTCTGAGAGTGACTTAACCATAGCCTGTATAGGTAACAACTTATTTAAAAGCGCAATACCTCAATGAATTGAGACATGCGTGGGCGAAGGGTTGACGGCTGGTCCCGCATCGCGGCGCTTGCGGTGAGAGGCGACGATTTTCCGAGCAGTCGCCTGGTCGAGTCGTTGAAACACAGCGCGGCATTTTTCCGGATCATCCGAAACACGCTGGCCATTCTGTACATTGGCCACGATGATCTTCAGGGTCGTCTTCCAGGAAAGACCAATCGCCTTCGTCAAAACGAGAAGCCCTTCGACGTGCGGATCTCGCAATATTTCTTCGATGACGTCGACCGATGTGTGCGCCATCAGCGCGAGCGTGGCCGCGGCCTCGTCGATCTGGCCATTTCTGACGAAATCCACGAGCCTGGCGCCATTCAATTTTCCCGCCCGGTTCAGTGAATCAACCAGCACCTGCGCCGCCGCCTGACGTTGCGGCTGCGTAGAAGCAGCTGTGGCAATCTGCATCGTCACATCGCTGACGACACGGCTGACATCGCTGGCGGCGTGACGACGCTCGGCTACGAGCTTGGAGCGCACTGCCTCGGATGCTGTCTCTAGCAATTTCTCGAACAATGGCAGCGGCAGGTCCTCGAGCGCGCCGACACAGTTGGCGAGCGCATCGTCGCCCCGCGCGCGTTGGACAAGAACGCCGAAGCCGAGCTTAGAATACCGGGCGCCAGCATTCCTCGCCGTGCTGAGCACGACCTTGCGTTCTCCGCGCGCGACCAGAATATCGGTGATCTGGGTGGACAGGGTCTTGCGATGCGAGATGGCGAGCAAATGTTCCTGACTTTTCAGCATCGCACATTCGATCAAGGTCGAGTCGTCAAGTCCCTCTGATTGAATGAGGACGCTGGCCGCGACATTGATCGCATCGTCGCAAGCCAAGAGCCGCAAGATCTTGGGCGGTGCCTTTGCAATCGGGCCAAGCCGGGTCGACAGCAAGGCGCGGGCGGATTCTTCGATAGTCTTCGCCAGCCGCACGAAAATATCGTCGATGAGAGCGACTTCGTCATCGGAATATCTCTCGGCGCCGGCGAGGAACAGGTCCGTGAGATGGCTCAGCATCAAACGGCGCCGCGCGCCGGAGATTTGTCCAATCTTGCTGTCGAGCTCGCGGAAAAGGGTTAGCGCATGATCCATAGCCTGGTCGGATCGTCCTGTGTTACCCAAGGAGGCATAAGCCGGTCGAATGGCTAACTTCAGCCGTCAAAATAACGGCGGTTTGTTAGCAATTGATAAAGGATCGGCGTCCACCGGCACGCTGGCTCAGGGCTGGCAACCGTGCGCACAGCGTCGCTCGCATTGCCTGAGTAGTGCGCTAGTTATAGGTTCAAGCACGTCCGCAGGGATGCGCTTGCGAGCGCTATAACCACCGGTTTTCTTTGAGATCAGTTTGGTCACTACACGCGCCTTGCGTAGTGAAGCGTGTAGTTCACTGTTGGTGGAACACAAGTTAAATCAAAAGGTTATGTAGAATAAGGGATAAACAATAGTCGTGGTGCGGACGGAGGGAGTCGAACCCTCACGGGGTTACCCCCAACGGATTTTAAGTCCGGTCTGTCTACCAGTTCCAGCACGTCCGCATCTCGTCACCCGCCTGGCGCGGATGACATCCAACGCGGCGGCGGGCTTATTCTATTTCGCTAATAACGGGCCCCAGACTTCGTCCCAGTCCTTACCGGCTGAGTCGGTCACCCGTCCATCCTTCTCGAAAAACTTATTCGGAATCTGGAACATCGCCAGGAAGGTGCCGCCCTTCGGCGACCAAGCGGAATGCCGGCTGCCGGCCGGGCGCCAGACGAACTCGCCGACGCCGACTTCGATGCCGGCGTCCGGCCCCTCTTTATCGACCAGCGAGCCTTCGAGAATATAAGTCTGCTCGATCAGAACATGCTCGTGGTCCGGCAGTTCGGCGCCCGGGTCCATCTTGAACAACAGCGTCACCAGCCCGCTTTTGGGATCGAACAACAGCGTCTTGGTGTGGCAGCCGGGAAACCGGGTCTGTTGCCACGGCACATCCTTGGCGCGCACCACGCGCGATAGCAGGTCTTCAGCCGGTGCCTTCTGGGCGGCAGCAGTGGTCATGCTCGTTCCCTCCGTGGCCTATTCAAACACCAATCTTAACCGAAGTTGCGGTCGAATGCGCGGCCAAATGAACTCCGCCTCAATCCCCGCCTTTGCGGATCGGCGGCACGTAAGAAAGCCCGGTGTCCCAAGGGAAATAGATCCAGGTGTCCTGCGACACTTCGGTGATGAAGGTGTCGACCAGCGGCCGGCCCATCGGCTTGGCGTAGACGGTGGCGAAATGCGCCGCCGGCAAAATCTCGCGCACCATGCGGGCGGTTTTGCCGGTGTCGACCAGATCATCCACGATGAGAACGCCCTTGCCCTGCGCCCGCATCGAGGTGACTTCGGGACCGATGCCCTTCATCACCTCGATATCGCCCTGGTTCTTGTAGTCGTGATAGCTGGCGATGCAGATCGTCTCGATAATGCGGACATTGAGTTCGCGCGCCACGATCGCCGCCGGCACCAGACCGCCGCGGGTGATGCAGACCACCGCGTCAAACGGCCCCGCCTCATGCAGACGCCAGGTCAACGCGCGGGTGTCGCGGTGAAACTGGTCCCAGGAAACCGGAAAGATCTTATCCGGACGGGGCGCGCTGTCGTCGGGCGGTGTCGGCATTGAATGAACCCTGCAATGACCTTGGCGATAGTGGAACGATGATTAGCTGGCGAGTTGCGACTTGACCTTGGCGAGCATGACTTCGACCGCCGCCCGCACTTCTTTAAGCCGTTCCGGATCGCGCGAGCGCACCACGATATTGGTGTTGGGCCCGGACTTTTCGTCGTTGAACGGATAGCTGCCGATGATCGCGTCCGGAAACGCCTTGGCGACCTGGCCGAGTTCGGTGCCGACGTCGCCTTCTTTGGCGTCGGCGCGGATCGAGTCCGACAGCATCTTGACGCCGGTTTTCAGCTTGGGCGCGACCTCATCAAGCATCGCCTGCATGATCGACGGCACGCCGGCCATCGTGATGACATTGCCGATCCAGAAACCGGGCGCGCCCGACACCTTGTTGGCGACGAGCTGCGCGCCGGCCGGAATCCGGGCCATGCGCATGCGCGCCTCGTTCAACTCGCCGCCGAATTTGGCGACGCGCTCTTTCATGATCGCGACCGCTTCCGGATGGAACTCGAGCGCGACGCCGAAGGCCTTGGCGACGCAGTCGGCGGTGATATCGTCATGGGTCGGCCCGATGCCGCCGGTGGTGAAGACATAGGTGTAGCGCGCGCGCAGCGCATTGAGCGCGGCCACAACATCCGCCTCGTCGTCCGACACCACCCGCACTTCTTTCGTGTCGATGCCGATCGCGGTCATGAATTCGGCGATGTAGCCGATATTCTTGTCCTTGGTCCGGCCCGACAAAATCTCGTCGCCGATGACAAGAATAGCGGCGGTGACGACTTCGGGCTTTTCGCCGGGCGTGGCACTGCTCATGGGGTCTGAATTCCTCAAGGAAAGGCCGAAAACGCCCTTGAAAGAACTGGTAGCGTGCCGCCGCAGGCGGCTCAAGCGTCAGCCCTGCCGGCGCGGCATCAGGTCCTGTTGTCGCGCCAGACAATCGCCCATAATTTAGGCAGTCGCAAAGCCATAGAGTGCTTATACTGATGCAAATGCGTGTTTTCCCTGGGTTTTTTTTGGCCTGAAGCTTGCAGATTAAGGACCTGGGGGACGGAGCTTCCGCCTCCCACCTTGGGGAAAAGGCAGTCATGCTGCCTTGAAGCAGTGTTCTTTAGGTCCGGCTGGGGGAAACGATGGCAACCGCCTTCGATGAAATGAGGGGACACGACGGCGACGAGATCCGCCCGGCCTATCGCGAGATCGAACGCTGGCTCAAGGAAGTCCCGCCCGACGTCCTGGACTACCGCCGTCGCGAAGCCGAACTGATTTTCCGCCGCATCGGCATCACCTTCGCCGTCTATGGCGAGGCCGACTCGACCGAGCGCTTGATCCCGTTCGACGTCATCCCACGCATCATGTCCGGCTCGGAATGGCGCTTCCTCGAAAAGGGCCTGACCCAGCGCGTCAACGCGCTCAACATGTTCATCAAGGACATCTACGGCCCGCGTGAAGCGATCCGCGCCGGCGTCATCCCCGAAGACCTGGTGTTCCGCAACCCGGCCTTCCGTCCCGAGATGAACGGCCAGCGCGTCCCGCACGACATCTATATTCACATTGCCGGCATCGACATCATCCGGGTCGACGCCGACACGTTCTATGTGCTCGAAGACAATGCCCGCACCCCCTCCGGCGTCTCCTATATGCTGGAGAACCGCGAGATCATGATGCGGCTGTTCCCGGAATTGTTTTCGCGCCACCGCGTCGCGCCGGTCGAGAACTACCCGGACGAATTGCTCGCCAGCCTGAAATCGGTGGCGCCGATCACGACGTCGCGCGATCCCAATGTCGTGCTGCTGACCCCCGGCGTGTTCAACTCGGCCTATTACGAACACTCGTTTCTGGCCGACAAGCTCGGCGTCGAACTGGTCGAAGGCCGCGATCTCTTCGTCAAGGACGAAGTCGTCTATATGCGCACGACGCAAGGCCCGCAGCGCGTCGACGTCATCTATCGCCGCGTCGACGACGACTTCATCGATCCGCTCGGCCTATCGCCCCGACAGCATGCTCGGCGTGCCCGGCCTGATGGCGGCCTACGCCGCCGGCAATGTCACGCTCGCCAACGCGGTCGGCACCGGCATTTCCGACGACAAGGCAATCTACAGCTTCATGCCCGAGGTCGTGAAATTCTATCTCGGCGAAGAACCGATCCTGAAGAACGTGCCGACCTGGCGCTGCCGTGAGAAGGAAAGCCTCTCTTACGTACTCGATCACCTCAGCGAACTGGTGGTCAAGGAAGTGCACGGCTCCGGCGGCTACGGCATGTTGATCGGGCCGACCGCCAGCAAGGTGGCGATCGAGCAGTTCCGCGCCAAGCTCAAGGCAGCGCCGGATAATTTCATCGCGCAGCCGACTTTGGCGCTGTCCACCTCGCCGACCTGCGTCGAGCAAGGCGTGGCGCCGCGCCATGTCGATTTGCGGCCTTTCGTACTGACCGGCCGCAAGGGCGTGCGGATCGTGCCGGGAGGCTTAACCCGCGTCGCGCTGAAGGAAGGCTCGCTGGTGGTCAATTCCAGCCAGGGCGGCGGCACCAAAGACACATGGGTGCTGGACAAATGACGATGCCAGAACGGCTGAGAGACGCAACGACAACGGTGAGAAAAAACTAGTATGCTTTCGCGCACCGCTGACAATCTGTACTGGCTCTCGCGCTACGTCGAACGCGCCGAATATCTCGCGCGCATTCTCGACGCCACCCAGCGGCTGTCCGCCTTGCCGCTGGCTTATGTCGGCGCCAGCAATGAATGGGAATCGGCGGTGCTGACCGCCGGCTGCGCCACCGGATTTTTCCAGCAATACGACGAAGCCAACGAGGAAAACGTCACCGACTACCTCGCCTTCTCGACCGCCAACTCCTCGTCGATCCGCAACTGTTTCGAGATGGCGCGCGGCAATGCGCGCGCGGTGCGCACCGCGCTCACCATGGAAATGTGGGACGCCATCAACGGCACCTGGCTCGAACTTAAGCGCTATGGCAACGGCCCGACCTCGCGCGAAGAACTGTCGCGCTTTTTGCGCTGGGTGCAGGAATCCTCGCTGCGTTATGACGGCTCGGCCTACCGCACCATGTTGCGCAGCGACGCCTACTGGTTCTCACGGCTCGGCGTTTATATGGAACGCGCCGACAACACCGCGCGCATCCTCGACGTCAAATATCATCTGCTGTTGCCCGACAACGAACGCGTCGGCGGCCCGCTCGATTATTTCCAGTGGGCGGCGATCCTGCGCTCGGTCTCGGCGCTGACCTCCTATCACTGGGTCTACCGCGAGAGCCTGAAACCCTGGCTGGTCGCCGACCTGCTGATCCTGAAGGAGGAAATGCCGCGCTCGCTGGCCTCCTGCTACGAGGCGATCGTGCGCAATCTCGACGCCGTCGCGAACCATTACGGCCGCCAGGGCCCGGCCCAGCGCCAGGCCCGCGGTATCCGGAACCGGCTGCAAAACAGCCAGATGGAGGGCATTTTCCAGCGCGGCCTGCACGAATTCATCAGCGAATTCATCACAGAGAACAATCGTCTGGGTGCTGCCATCACCGAGCAGTTCCTGCTATGAACGGGGTATGCCGCCCTCGGGCGGCAGCGTCCGAAACGCCCTGACCGGCCCGACAAAGCGACCTAAAAAAAACCGATGCGGATCCGCATATCTCACGCCACCACCTACCACTACGCCGCGCCGCCAAAGAGCGTGACGCAGGTGCTGCGCCTGACGCCGCGCAATCACGACGGGCAATATGTGGTCGATTGGCGCATCGACCTGTCGCAGGACTGCCTGTTGCACCAGCGCGACGGCGGCTTCGGCAATGTCAGCCATTCCTTTACCGCCGAGGGCCCGTTCAACGAATTGTCGATCAAGGTCGAAGGCCACGTCGACACCCAGGACACCAACGGCGTCATCACCGGCGCGGTCGAACGGTTTCCGCCGGCGCTTTATTTACGCGACACTGACCTGACCGTGGCGGACCCGGCCATCGTCGAGTTCGCGGAACAGGCGCGCGGCGACACCGGCAAGGATCCGCTCAACCTGATGCATGCGCTGATGCTGGCAATCAACGACGCCATGACCTTCGACACCGATCCGACCCATGTCGCAACCACGGCGGCGGAAGCCTTTGCGCTCAAGCGCGGCGTCTGCCAGGACGCCACCCATATCTTTCTCGCTGGCGCGCGCCATCTCGGCATTCCGTCGCGCTATATCAGCGGCCACTTCTATCGCGCCGACGACACCCCCGCGCAGGAAGCCGGCCACGCCTGGGCGGAATCCTATATCGACAAGCTCGGCTGGGTCGGCTTCGATCCGACCAACGGCATCTCGCCGACCGAAGCCCATGTCCGCGTCGCCGTCGGCCTCGATTATCTCGGCGCCGCGCCGGTGCGCGGCACTCGCTACGGCGGCAGCGGCGAAACCCTGAGCGTGGCGGTCAACGTCGATCAGGCCGGACGGCAATCGCAGTCCTGAAGTCCCCGAACTTTTAAAGAAAAAGACCGCCCCTATGACCTATTGCTGCGGAATTCTGGTGCGCGAAGGCCTGGTGATGATCGCCGACACGCGCACCAATGCCGGCCTCGACAACGTCTCGACCTTTCGCAAATTGCATATCTATAGCAATCCGGGCGAACGCATCATGGCGCTGGCATCGTCCGGCAATCTGTCGCTCAGCCAGACCGTGCGCTCGATGCTGACCGAGGGCATCGAAAATCCGGAAACCGGCGAACTCGAAACCTTGATGAACGCGCCGACCATGTTCCAGGCGGCGCAGCGCATCGGCAACGCCGTGCGCCATATTCAGGAAATCGAGGGCAAGGCGCTGGCCGAAGCCTCGATCGATCACGAGGTCGCGTTTTTGTTCGGCGGCCAGGTTAAAGGCGGCCGGTTGCGGCTGTTCATGATCTACTCGGCCGGCAATTTCATCGAATGCACCACCGACACGCCCTATTTGCAGATCGGCGAACATAAATACGGCAAGCCGGTGCTCGACCGCGCCATCTCCTTCGACACCGACATCTACGACGCGCTCAAGTGCGGCCTGATCTCGATGGATTTCGACCATGCGCTCCAATCTCGGCGTCGGCCTGCCGATCGACCTCATGGTGGCGCGCCGCGACGCCTGCGTGGCGGAAGTCAATTACCGGATCGAGCCGGGCGAACCCTATTTCCAGGACCTGCGCGAGCGCTGGTCTTCAGCCTTGCGCGAGGCCCATTTGTCGATCCCGCGCCCGCCCTACCGCAGCCCGGTCTAAGGGATCATTAACCTCGTTCCGCCGCTTTTACTTCCGGTTAACAGCGCCGCGCGAATTGACGTCCGGTGGACACTTAGACGCGCCAATCCGGCCACCGGAAAGTCATTGGCAAGCATTCCCCACTACCGTCGCGACACCTAAGTGTCCGTGAAGACCGGAAAATCGAAATTTCCGGCCGATTTCAAGGGATTGCATTTTGTCGGTCGTGGACGCCCCGCGCGCCTCCGAGCACCAGCGATACACCCATTGGGACCGCGCCCGACTGAGTGTCGTCGTCCCGATCGGCGTCATCGTGGCCGTCGCCATCGTCTGCATCGTGGTCGCTGTGCTGTCGTCGGCCCAGCGCGCCGACGAGTTCGCGATCACGCACGAAAAGCAGTTGCTGTCCGGCGCCCTCAATAATTATGGCACCCGCGTGCTGCGCGAAGTCGAGAGCGCCGCCACCTCGGACGGCGCGGTCAGCCACATCCGGCAGAACTTCGATCCGGCCTGGATCGGCAGCCGGGTCGACAACTGGCTTGAACGCTTCTTCAAGCATGACGATGTGCTGGTCTTCGACGCACAGGACAATCCGATTTATTCGCGCCACGGACATCTGTCCGCCACGGCCGACTGGCTTGGTCAAATGCGTCCCGACTTCGGCAATGTGCTCAACTATATGCGCGGCCGCAGCTCGACCATGCGCGGCGCCTTGCGGCTCAATCCGCTCAGTCTGACCAACGCCGGTGCGCGCCCGCGCGCCGTCGTGCTCCGCCGCGTCCTGGGCCAGCCGGCCATCATCGCCGCCGCCGCGATCGGCTCGGCCGATGGCCTGCCCGCCGCACTCGACACCCAGGCGCCGATTTTGATGTCGGTGAAATTCATCGACGCCAACGTGCTGGCCACCATCGCCAGCCAGTTGGGCCTCAGCCATTTGCGTGAAGTCGCGGACGCGCCGTTGCCGAAAGGCGACTTCAGCTATCAAATCGCTTCGCCCGACGGCACCATGATCGCGCGGTTCGCCTGGACGCCGAAGCAGCCTGGCGCCGAGATCGTGCATAGCGTCGTGCCGTTCATCGCGGTGGCGCTCGCCGGTTTCGCGCTGCTGGCGGCTTTCGTTCTACGTTACATGCGCCGCACCGCCGCCGCGATCGCGGTTGGCGAATCCCGGCTGCGCCATCTCGCCATGCACGATCCGCTGTGCGGCCTGCCGAACCGGATTTTCTTCGGCGAGCGGCTTGAGACGGTAATCGACAATGTCCGCATCAGCGGCAATCCGGCCGCGGTGTTTTATATCGATCTCGACCATTTCAAGGACGTCAACGACACGCTCGGTCACCCGGTCGGCGACGAGTTGATCCGTATGGTCACGCTGCGGCTGTCGCATACCTTGCGCGCCGGCGATCTCGTTGCTCGCCTGGGCGGCGACGAGTTCGCGGTGATTTCGACCAGCATGGGCAACGACAGCACAAAGATGATGACGCTAGCGCAGCGCATCATCGCCTCGCTGTGCGAGCCCTATAATATCTCCGGCCATAACATCGTCATCGGCGCTTCGGTCGGCATCGCGGTGATCGACAAGACCTGCGGCGCCGCCGCCGACATCATGCGCTATGCCGACATGGCGCTGTACCGCGCCAAGAACGAAGGCCGAAACCGCGCCTGCATCTACGACGCGGCAATGGACGCCGACCTGTCGAGCCGCAAGCTGCTGGAAGCCGATTTGCGTGAGGCGATCGAAACTAACCAATTGCGTCTGCAGTACCAGCCGATCGTCAACAAGAGTGGCGAGACCGTGCTCGGCGTCGAGGCCTTGTGCCGCTGGACCCATCCGACGCGCGGCGAGATCTCGCCGATGGAATTCATCGCGGTGGCCGAACATTCCGGCCTGATCGTCGACCTCGGCGCCTGGGTGCTCAAACGCGCTTTGATCGACGGCAGGGCCTGGCCCGAGCTGACGGTGGCGGTCAACGTCTCGCCGCTGCAATTCCGGCGCGCCGATTTCGCCGACCTGGTCGAGCGCACCTTGGCAGAGACCGAATTCGATCCGGCCCGGCTCGAACTCGAACTGACCGAAACCGTGTTGCTCGGCAATATCGACACCGCAGAGGCCGGCATGATGCGGCTCAAGGCGCTCGGCGTGCGGCTGGCGCTCGACGATTTCGGCACCGGCTATTCCAGCCTGCTCTATCTGCGCCGCTTTCCGTTCGACAAACTCAAGATCGACCGCAGCTTTGTGATGGCGATCGAAAAGGCCGCCGACGCCGCCGCCATCGTGCACGCCATTGTCAGCCTCGGCCGCGGGCTGGGCATGAAGGTCACCGCCGAAGGCGTCGAGACCGCCGACCAGCATCTGTTCCTGCGTGCCGCCGGCGTCCATTTCATGCAGGGCTTCCGCTTCGGCCGCGCGGTGCCGCCCGAAGACATTACTGCCCGGCTGCGCACGCCCGGCGCCTTCCAGCCGATCGACGTCGTCGCAGCGCTGGCCAGCTGACCCACCCCTCAACGCAGCCTCCCCCTTGCGACGCCAGCAATGGCTTCGGCGCGTAATCTTTGATATGGCCTGGGGTCAGAAAAAATCATGGTGGGAGACGCATCCAATGACAGCCAAAATCGCACTGGTGACCGGGGCAGGAACCGGCGTCGGCCGCGCCGTCGCCTTGGCGCTGGCGAAAGCCGGCTACAACGTCGTGCTGGCCGGGCGTCGCCAGGAACCGCTCGACGCGGTCGCAACTGAGATCAAAACCATTGGCACGCAGGCGCTGGTGGTGCCGACCGACGTCTCGCAGCGCGAGCCGATCCTGAAGCTTTTCGCCGCCGTGAAATCGACGTTCGGCCGCCTCGACGTCCTGTTCAACAATGCCGGCATGGGCGCGCCGGCGGTGCCGATCGAGGACCTGCCGTTCGAGACCTGGCAGCAGGTCGTCAATACCAACTTGACCGGCATGTTCCTGTGCACCCAGGAAGCCATCAAGATCATGAAGGATCAGAGCCCGCGCGGCGGCCGCATCATCAATAACGGCTCAATCTCGGCGCACACGCCGCGGCCGTTCTCGATCGCCTACACCTCGACCAAGCACGCCGTCACCGGCCTGACCAAGTCGACCTCGCTGGACTGCCGGAAATACGACATCTGCGCCAGTCAGATCGACATCGGCAATGCCGCGACCCCAATGACCGACCGCATGGTGCAGGGCGAAGGCGTGCCGCAGCCCAACGGCAGCATGATGGTCGAGCCGCGCATGGACGCCGCCAATGTCGGCGCCGCCGTGGTCTATATCGCCGGCCTGCCGCTCGACACCACCGTGCTGTTCATGACGGTGATGGCCAACACGATGCCGTTCGTCGGCCGCGGCTGAGACATCTCGAACCGGCCTGCCCCCGGCTGAACCGGGGGCGGGCCGCTTACGGCTAGCGCTTCTTGCGCGCCTTAGCTTTTGTCTTTTTCGCCTTTTTAGGCGCGGTCTTTTTCACCGCCTTCTTGACGGTTTTCTTTGCCGCCTTTTTGGCCGCCTTCTTCACCGTCTTCTTGGCCGTCTTCTTGGCGGCCTTTTTCACTGGCGCTTTCGCGGCCTTCTTCGTGGCCTTCTTGGCCGCCGGTTTTTTGCCGAAAATCGCGTTCCAGTTATCTTTGTAAGCTTGCGTCACCGTCTTTTGACCTTCGCCACGGCTATAGCCGGAGGACGGTTCGCTGGCTGAAGAAGAAGTGTCGTCGCTGGTCATCGTCGTTCCTAAGCTGATTGATCGTCCATCGCCGCCGGTAGCCAAGCGACTCGCGGCGGCGCACCCCAGCCGGCTTGTTACGCCGGACCGCCTATGCCGAGCAACAGTCGTGCCAACCCCGGCGCGCTGCCGTTCGGCGCGCTGACCGCGACCACGATAGCGATTACACTCGCGCCGTGGCCGGCTTGATTCTTCGGCGCCGGCGCCTCGGGGGCCTCATCGGCATGCAACACCTGCAATCGGCGCTCGGCGTCGCCGCCATCCTGGTCTTTGCCTGGGCGATCAGCGAAAACCGCCGGGCGCTCAGCCTCAAAAGCGCGGTCGCCGCGCTGCTGGTCACGCTCGCCACCGCCTTGGTGCTGCTCAAGATGCCGCCGGTCGCCAAGGCCTTCGCCGCCATCGCCACCCTGGTCGACGCCGTCAGCGCCGCCAGCCGCGCCGGCACCGCGCTGGTGTTCGGCTATCTCGGCGGCGGCGCCCTGCCCTTCGAACTCAAAACCCCCGGCGCCGACTTCGTGCTGGCGTTCCAAGCGCTGCCGATCGTGCTGGTGATGAGCGTGCTGACCACCTTACTGTTCTACTGGCGCATCCTGCCGCCCATCGTGCGCGGCTTCTCCTGGGCGCTGGAGCGCACCATCGGCGTCGGCGGCGCGGTCGGCCTGTCGACAGCCGCCAATATTTTCGTCGGCATGGTCGAGGCGCCGCTGTTCGTCCGGCCTTATCTGGCGCGGCTGGCGCGCGGCGAATTGTTCATGGTGATGACCGGTGGCATGGCCACCATCGCCGGCACCGTCTTCGTGCTCTACGCCACCATCCTGCGCGACGTCATTCCCGGCGTCGCCGGCCATCTGTTGATCGCCTCGGTCATCAGCGCGCCGGCGGCGCTGCTCATCAGTCAATTGATGGTCCCGGTGCCGACCGATGAGCGCACCGACATCGGCGCCATCGACATCGGCCCGGTCGCCGATTCCAGCATGGACGCGGTCGTGCGCGGCACTGCGACCGGTCTGCAGCTGCTGTTGAATATCATCGCCATGTTGATCGTGCTGGTGGCGCTGGCGCATCTGGCCAATGCCATCCTCGGCCTGCTGCCGGACGTCGCCGGCTCAGCCATTACCCTGCAACGCGTCCTCGGGCTGATCATGGCGCCGGTGTGCTGGCTGATGGGCGTGCCCTGGGACCAGGCGGTCACCGCCGGTTCGTTGATGGGCATCAAGACCGTGCTCAACGAATTGATCGCCTATGTCGAACTCGCCAAATTACCGGCGGGCGCGCTCGACGAACGCTCGCGCCTGATCATGATTTACGCGATGTGCGGCTTTGCCAATTTCGGCTCGCTCGGCATCATGATCGGCGGTCTCACCGTAATGGCGCCGGAGCGGCACACGGACATTGTCTCGCTCGGCCTGAAGTCGATCGTCTCGGGCACGCTGGCGACCTGCCTGACCGGCGCGGTCGTCGGCGTGATCAGCTAGCGCCATGCGGAAACTGATCGCAGCTCTGGTCTTACTGGCTCGCGACGACATGTCGCTGCCGCCGCGCGGCCTATTCAAATCGTCGCCTTCGGCGACAGCCTCACCTCCGGCTATCTGGTGCCGCGCGCTAAGGCCTATCCGGCGCAATTGCAGGCCGCGCTTCATGCCAAAGGCTATGACGTCACGGTCAAGAACGCCGGCATCGCCGGCGACACCACCCGCGGCGCGCTCAAACGTTTCGATCTGGCGATCGATCCCGATACGGCTATTTGCATTGTCGAATTCGGCCTCAACGACCGCCACAACGGCGTTACCATGGCGCAGCTCCACGCCCGGCTGACCACGCTGATCCGCGCGCTTCATGCCCGCGGCATCGAAGTGCTCGTGGTCGGCGCCGGCGGCTTGAACTTCGCCGACCTCGCCAAGCGAAACGGTGCGGCCTATGTCGGCTGGAAACTGCCGCCGCATCAATACCGCGCCCGCGACGGCGCGCATTACAATGCCGAGGGCTATAAGATCGTCGTCGGCCAGATGCTGCCGCAGGTCGAGGCGCTGCTGGCCAAGATCAAGAAGGAATAGCCGCCGGACGATCGAGCGCCGTCAATAAGCAGCGGCATCGTCGCGGTCGCGCGTCATCGCCCAGACGCCGAGCGCCAACGCCACGAAGACGACGCCGGCATAGTCGAGCGCATTGAGATAGCCCTTCGTGAACAACAGCCCACCCAGCGCCGAACCGGCCGCCTGCCCGATATAAAGCACCGAGGTGTTGAGCGCGACCGTCGCGCTCGACAAGGGCGGCGCCGCCGCCACCAGCCGCGCCTGCTGCATCGAATTGATGGCGGCAAAACCCAGGCCCCAGACAACCGCGCCGGCCAACATCGCGGCGATCGAGCCGGCGCCGACCGCCCACAGCACCATGCCGAGGAAGACCGCGCCGAGAAACACCGCCGAGGTCAGCCAGGCGCCGAGCGTGCCGACGATCCGGCTGGCGATCACATTGCCGGTAAAGCCGGCGACGCCGTAGACGGCAAACAGCAAGCCGACGGTGCCGGCGTCGGCGCCGGCGAAGCTGTGGGCCAGCGGCGCCAGATAAATAAACACGGTGAATTGCCCGGAGGTCGACAACAGCGTGATCAGCAGCAGCAGAATGATCCGGCGATGCCGTGCAATCGTGCCGAAGCTGCCGAGCGACAATGGCGCGCCGCGCAGTCGCGTCGGCAAGGTCACAGCCAGCAGCACGCAAGGGATCAGCGCCGCGATCGCCGCGACGCCATAGGCCGCACGCCAGCTCATGTGCGCGGCGACCAGCGTCAGCAGCGGCATGCCGCCGGCGACCGCCAGCGACCAGCCGAGAAAGACAAAAGAAATCGCGCTGGCCCGCTGCTCGACCGGCACGATCATCGCCACCGTGCTGGCCGCTTGCGGCGTGAACACCGCGGCGACCGCCAGCATCACCAAGCGCAAAGCCAGCACCGTCGCATAGTTCGGCGCGAAGGCGGTGGCCGCCTGACAGACCGCCAGCACGGCCAAAGTGGTGACCAGCAGTAACCGGCGGTCGAGCGTCGTCGTCAGCAGGGCCATCAGCGGCGAGCCGATGCACAAGATGATCGCACCGAAGGTCACCAGCAGGCCGGCGTCGCTAATGCCGACGTGCAGGCCGTCAGCCAGCCCGGTCAGCATCGCGGCCGGCGCCAAAATCGAAATGCCGGTCGCGAAATTGCCGAGCATCAAGGCGATGCGTGGAAGCCATTGTCGCATGAAGGAAAGCCTAGGACGGAAGAAGCAAGGCCCGCTGACATAGGCCGTGCTGCCGGCCCGCGCCACCCGATAGCTAGCTCTCGCGGACTGCGACTTTGGTTGGGCGCGCCGATCACGCCGGCTATTGCGGCTATGGCCATGGCGCCTGCCGCCGGGCCGCACCCGCGACGGCGCATGCCTGTATCCCACGCTTTTTGGCGGTTAGCGATTGCGCCGGAATGCCGCGTCTGAGCATTATCCGCCTGCCGAAACGGCAAACCGTAGAATATTTCACTGCCAGCAGGGTCCACGGAGCAAATTTGATCGAGCAAGCCAAACGCCTGCTGCCAGGCCTCGCCGTCACCGTCGCGATCACGCTCGGCGCCACACTGTTGCAAGCCATCGAGGTTCATTTCGTCGGCCAGCCTTATCTTGAGGCCTTGGTGCTGGCGATTTTGCTCGGCGTCGTGGTCCGCACCGTCTGGACGCCAGGGCCACGTTGGCATCCGGGCATCAACTTCAGCGGCAAGTTCCTGCTCGAGATCGCCATCGTCATGCTGGGCGCGTCGGTCAGCGCCGGCACCATCGTCGCCCTCGGCCCGTTTTTGATCGTCGGCATTGCCTGCATCGTCGCGGTTTCGATCGGCGTCAGCTACCTGGTCTGCCGCGACGCTCAGGCTGCCGCAGCGCATGTCGATTCTGATCGCCTGCGGCAACTCGATCTGCGGCAATTCGGCGATCGCGGCGATCGCGCCGGTGATCGGCGCCGACCGCGACGATATCGCTTCGTCGATATCGTTCACGGCGGTGCTGGGCGTCGTCGTCGTACTGACCTTGCCCCTGCTCGTGCCGATCCTGGATTTGTCGCTCACGCAATATGGCGTGCTCGCCGGCCTCACGGTCTATGCGGTGCCGCAGGTGCTGGCGGCGACCCTGCCGATCGGCGCGCTGGCCAACCAGGTCGGCACCGTCATCAAGCTCGTCCGCGTGCTGATGCTCGGGCCGGTGGTGCTCGGCTTCTCGTTGTTTTCCGGCCGCCTGCGGCCGGCTCACGACCGGCCCAACCGTCGGCCGCAACTGCACCAGCTGGTGCCATGGTTCATCCTCGGCTTTCTGCTGGTGCTCGCGGCCCGTTCGCTCGGCCTGGTCCCGCTCGCGATTCTGCCAACCGTTACCCACACCGCAGCGGTTTTGACGACGCTGGCCATGGCCGCGCTCGGTCTGGGCGTCGACGTCGGCGCCGTCGCCCGCACCGGCCCGCGCGTCACACTGGCGGTGATCATCTCGCTCATCGTCCTGGCGATCATGAGCTACGGGCTCATTCGCCTGACCGGCATGGCGTGACGGCTTGACGCCGATGGAATGTACTGTGCCGGATGAGCACAGCGAAGTCCGGCGCGGCGGTCCCGCATGTCGCTGCGCTTATGCGGGCTACTTTTGCTGACCTTTGTCCGTTGTTGTCCAATCGCTACTAAAATGGTGCGCCGTCGCCAACGCGGCGATGTGCCGAAAGGCGACATTGCGCGCTTGGTTTGAAATCAAAGAGGCCGCCAACTGAGGCGGCCTCTGTACTTCCAAGACAATCCAGGATTATCGACCGGTATAAGGTTTGCAAACACCGTCCTGCACTGTGTAGCCGCGCCGGCAATGGCGGGCGGTACGGTAATAGCGGCGATTATAGTGTCGATAGCGGCGGTTATCGTGTCGATAGCCTTGTTCGTAGCGCGGTTCGATTTGCGGGCCGTAGCCGGGGCCGGAATAGTAACTTTGTGCCGAGGCCCCGCTGGCGGCCGCAAACAGCGCCACCGCAGCGAGAGTGAGTAATCCAAGCGTCTTCATGTTGTTGCCTCCATGGTGATTGAAACATAAGTTCCATCGGTCTGAATGGTTCCGACCCAAATCTCGACTAGACCACTCGCTCTTTTTCAACCGAGGCCGCTAGAGTTCAAAACAGGCCAATACCTGACGGCCAATAGGAGCAAAGCGGAAATCTAGAATGTCTAGTGACGTGGCGGCCGCACGACAGAACCTAGGTCATGGGTGCGTCAGTGAATTGCCCTTATCGGAAGGCAACTATTTCTTGTCGCCAGATCCGCGACTGTTCAAAATTGCTCACAAGTGAAAATTAACGCAGTGGCCGTTTTGCATTCACGGCCTTCTCCCGACCGTGCTGCAACGCACAGCCATTGTCACTCATGGGTCAAACGCCGCGGAGTTTTTGAGCCTCCTTGCCGCCCTTTGTCGGTTGTTAGTCCGATAGCGACCATCGTCGGTGCAATGCAGTGGGCGACGCTTTGTGCCAAATCGCGACCGCACCGGTCTCAGCAAGATGATCAACAACGCCCACATTCAATGCATTCATGTGCCGGTGGAGCAGCCGTTCACAGCATCAATAAGCAACAGCGCACCGCAAAAAGAAAGACCGCCAAGTGCGGCGGTCTCTCCGAAATCCAATCAGGTATTTTGGTCAGGTGTCTGCGATGACAGTGCTTCAACGCGGCCTATCTAACCACTTTGCAACGCTAAAACTTCATCCGCACGCCTGCGGTGAGTGCAAACACACCGAGCTTAGCCTGAAGCTGCTCACCCGTGTTCATGCCAGCCGGCGGTGGGTTGCCGGTGACACCAGTATCCGCTTTGCCTAGCCAGTAGTAATTTCCGTTGAGCATGAGATCGACGTTTCGTGTGGCGTGGTATCCGAGCCCGAGCCCGCCACCAGCGGCAAAGGTCGTGTTATTTGCTGACGGAAAATTGTCAGGCGCACCGATGTTGGCGCCTTGCACAGCGCTCGAGGACAGAAAGCCGACGCCCAATTCTCCCACTGCCTCAACAAAGACTTGGCTTGTAATGTCGTAATCGGCGCCTACGCCTAGCAGCAAGACGTTCACGTTAGTTTTTAGTTCTTGGCTAGTATTTGCGCCGCCAGCGGGAACAAAATTAGCAAAACCGCTCGCCTTCTGCTGACCAAGGTATTGGTAGCTGACTTTGCCGAAGATGTTATTTGTGAAAAAACGCCCAACTGATATCCCAGCCGTCCACGAGGTGCTTGAAGTACTTGTACCATTCATTGGTACGTAACTGCCGGCGATACCGAGATTTCCAGCACCTACAGGGTTGAGGAAACTAAAATTATTGAAGTTCCCGAACGACGCGCCAGCGCGCCCTTCAACGAACCAAACCGGTTCGACTGCCAGGGCCGGCGCCTTATAAACCGGCGCCTTAGCAGGAAGATCGGCCGCAATTGCGGTTCCTGCGAGCGCTAACAGCACCACGCTACCCAAGAGAAACTTTTTCATTTGAACCTCGAGCGGAGCGCTAACGGAAAAAAACCCCAATTCGCTCGCCGAATTATAAACAAATACAAGATATAAGGTCCAGATTAAGTTGCTTTTTTGGAGGCCATAAATAACAGCCAAACGGCAATAAACATTACGTAACTTCAATAGTTTTGCTGCCACGGCCCCATCTAAAGCGCCCCTGCGAATGTTGCTTATGGGTCATTCGCGCCCTAGCAATTCGGCACCCACGCTGACCTTTGTCTGTTGTTGCTCCAGAAGGCGACAAGCACGGGAATGGCTGGTTTGTCCGCGACCTGCCAACCGGCAACAAAACCAATCATTGTTCTAGACAGAACCCGGCCCGCAACGCGGCTCAGGGCGGGTTCGATCCGAACGCCAGAGGATTGACCGCGATTGCCGGTGGTGAGTTTCGCTCTGCCGGTCCCTTGCAAATTTGCGCTCCGTCATAATCTGACCATAATCCTATGCTTATAATCCTTTCATCCCGCCCCACACGAGGGGTGTCTGATCAGCGTCTCCAGACGCGGGGCGGGGAGCGGTGGCCGGATGGGGGCGTCGGAGATGCGGCGCAAATTCCCCTGCCCGGCGGTCCAAGCCGCTCTCGTCCCGGCGCACCTTCCCGTGCGTCGCCGCGGCCTCATTGGTGGCGGGCGAACCATCCAGCCAAAAGGATGCAACGCCCGTCAGGCCCCCAGCGGTGGTTACGCGCCCTGTCGTAAGGCAGGCCGCCTGAAATGGCAGTCCACCGGGGGCGGAGCGGAGCAAACCTAAAAACACCGCGCGCGGGACGCCGAGGAGATGGCGGACTTGCGGTACTTACTTCACTCGACAAGCCTCGATGTCGCGAGGCGTCGAGGCCCGTGGGTCCTCCGGACCCTTGGCGTTCCGCGCGCCCTCGTCTTTTAGAGGCTGCGCCACTTCAAGCGACGGCGTTCCCCGCGCCGCAAAACAACAGGGGCGATGACGCGCGTCTTGTCATCACCGGGCTTGTCCCGGCCATGACAGCAAATGATCTAATGCAGCACGAACTCGCCGTTGATCGGCTTCAGCTCGGCCGGCTTGATCAGCTTGCAATGCGCAACCTGCGATCGAATGCAGCGGTCCTTCGAGCTTGTCCTGCCAGAACTCGAGAAACTTCTGCAGTTCGGGAAATTTCGGAAACAGGTCGTAGGCCTGCCAGACATAAGACTGCAGCAGCCAGTGGTGATCGGGCCGGCGGTACAGGATATGCGCCGTGGTCAGGCCGAAGCCCTCGACCTGCTTTTGCGAAGTCTTCGAAACCGTCGAACCCATAGCGTCCTCCGTTTGAATTCGGACACATGAAGTTTCCAGTCCCGGCACTAGGCATTGCAAGCCCATTCGGTAAACAAACTGTTTAAAATCAATGCGTTAGCAGCAATGTGGTGAGGCGGCTAACAAACCCGGAGGCGCCGGCGCTAAGGCGGCGCAGGCCCCCTCCGCGAACCGCCCCCTACTCCGGCGGCCCGCCGCAGCGGTCGCGTTAACCATGTGCTTTCAAGCACTTGGAGCATTGTTGGCACTCGGCGCAAATGAGTGCTAAAAAATTTTCCGACGCCCCTTGCGGGTGAAATGGCCGCTGCCCCATTTGCTGTGCAGGGGCCGGCGAGGTTCACGCCGGCAACGAAAAACGTCAAAACAGCTCAATTATTTAGGAGGACTGCCATGAAGTTCCGCCCGCTTCACGACCGCGTCGTCGTCAAGCGCATCAATGCCGAGGAAAAGACTGCCGGTGGCATCATCATTCCCGACACTGCGCAAGAGAAGCCCTCGCAGGGTGAAATCGTCGCCGTTGGCCCCGGTGGCCGCGACGAAAGCGGCAAGCTGATCCCGATCGACCTTAAGGTCGGCGAGACCGTGCTGTTCGGCAAATGGTCGGGCACCGAGGTCAAGATCGACGGCAAGGATCTCCTGATCATGAAGGAGATGCGACATCATGGGCGTGATCGAAGGCGGCGCTGCCGCCAAGAAGAAAGCCGCCTAAGCGAACATCCGTCATCTCAAGGGTGCTCGCTGCCAAGCGAGCCTCGAAAGATGACAACAAACCATCCAGTCATCCTTCGAGGCTTGCCCGCATTCGCGGATTGCTCCTCGGGATGACGCACAGGAGCGAAACACAATGGCTGCTAAAGACGTTAAATTCGGCGTCGATGCCCGCGACCGCATGTTGCGCGGTGTCGACATCCTCGCCAACGCGGTGAAAGTGACGCTCGGCCCCAAGGGCCGCAACGTCGTGCTCGACAAGTCGTTCGGCGCCCCGCGCATCACCAAGGACGGTGTCACGGTCGCCAAGGAAATCGAGCTCGAAGATCACTTCGAGAACATGGGCGCGCAGATGGTCCGTGAAGTTGCTTCGAAGTCGTCCGACTTCGCCGGCGACGGCACCACCACCGCCACCGTGCTGGCCCAGGCGATCGTGCGCGAAGGCGCCAAGTCGGTTGCCGCCGGCATGAACCCGATGGACCTCAAGCGCGGCATCGACCTCGCGGTCGAAGCCGTCGTCGAGCACCTCAAGGCCAACACCAAGAAGGTGACCTCGAACGAAGAGATCGCCCAGGTCGGCACCATCTCGGCGAACGGCGATCGTGAAATCGGCGACTACCTCGCCAAGGCGATGCAGAAGGTCGGCAACGAAGGCGTCATCACCGTTGAAGAAGCCAAGTCGCTCGAGACCGAACTCGACATCGTCGAGGGCATGCAGTTCGACCGCGGCTACATCTCGCCCTACTTCATCACCAACGCCGACAAGATGCGCGTTGAGATGGAAGACCCCTACATCCTGATCTACGAGAAGAAGCTGTCGCAGTCTGCAGGAACTGCTGCCGCTGCTTGGAAGCCGTCGTGCAGACCGGCAAGCCGCTTCTGATCGTCGCCGAGGACATCGAAGGCGAAGCGCTCGCCACCCTCGTCGTCAACAAGCTGCGCGGCGGCCTCAAGGTTGCTGCCGTCAAGGCGCCGGGCTTCGGCGATCGCCGCAAGGCCATGCTGCAGGACATCGCGATCCTGACCGGCGGCCAGGCGATCTCGGAAGATCTCGGCATCAAGCTCGAGAACGTCACGATCAACATGCTCGGCCGCACCAAGAAGGTGATGATCGACAAGGAAAACACCACGATCGTCAACGGCGCCGGCAAGAAGGCCGACATCGAAGCGCGCGTCGCGCAGATCAAGGCGCAGATCGAAGAGACCACGTCGGACTACGACAAGGAGAAGCTGCAGGAACGTCTGGCCAAGCTCGCCGGCGGCGTTGCGGTCATCCGCGTCGGCGGTGCGACCGAAGTCGAGGTGAAGGAGCGCAAGGATCGCGTCGACGACGCGATGCACGCCACCCGCGCCGCGGTCGAGGAAGGCATTCTGCCGGGCGGCGGCGTCGCGCTGTTGCGCGCCTCCGAAGCCTTGAAGAAGGTCAAGACCGCCAACGACGATCAGAAGGTCGGCGTCGAAATCGTCCGCAAGGCGATCCAGGCTCCCGCTCGTCAGATCGCGACCAATGCCGGTGAAGACGGCTCGGTCATCGTCGGCAAGATCCTCGAGAAGGATCAGTATTCCTACGGCTTCGACGCCCAGAACGCGGAATACGGCAACATGCTGACCAAGGGCATCATCGACCCGACCAAGGTCGTGCGGGCCGCGATCCAGAACGCCGGCTCGGTCGCCGGTCTCTTGATCACCACCGAAGCCATGGTCGCCGAGATCCCCGCCAAGAAGGGCGCCGCTGGCGCCGGCGGCGGCATGCCGGGCGGCATGGGCGGCATGGGCGGCATGGACTTCTAGTCCAGTCCCCTTCGCTGACTGCAAAACTAAAGAAGGCCCGGGGGCGACCCCGGGCCTTTTGCTATCTTGTCGTCACAGAAATCGGGTCGCGCGTCGTCGCGACAACGCCTAAACTGCGCACCATGAAATCTGGCAATATCTATACCGGCGTCGGCGGCTGGACCTACGAACCCTGGCGCGGCGTGTTTTACCCCAAGGGCCTGCCGCAGGCGCGCGAACTGCAATACGCCGGCGAGCACCTGACCTCGATCGAGGTCAACGGCACGTTTTACGGCACCATGAAGCCGGCCAGCTTCCGCAAATGGGCGTCGGAAGTCCCCGACGATTTCGTGTTTTCGCTCAAAGGCCCGCGCTACGCCGTCAATCGCCGCGTGCTGGCGGAAGCCGGTGACTCGATCAAACGCTTTCTCGAATCCGGCATCACCGAGTTAGGCCCCAAGCTCGGCCCCCTGCTCTGGCAGTTCGCGCCGACCAAGAAATTCGACCCAGCCGATTTCGGAAAATTTCTCGACTTACTGCCGAAAACGTTCGACGGCGCCACGCTGCGCCATGTCGTCGAGGTGCGCAGCGATACCTTCAAGACGCCCGAATTCATCGCGCTGGCGCGCCGGGCCGGCGTCGCCATTTGTTATGCCGAACACGAGAGCTATGCCGAGATCGCGGATATCACCGCCGACTTTGTCTATGCTCGCCTGCAAAAGGGCGACGAGAAACTCAAAGCCGGCTATGCGCCGAAGGCACTCGACGCTTGGGCCACGCGCGCGCAAACCTGGGCGTCAGGCGGCACGCCGCCAGATCTGCCGCTGATCGGCAACGCGCCCGACAAGACGCCGCGCGACGTCTTCATCTATTTCATTCATGAGGCCAAGGTGCGCGCGCCGGCCGCCGCCATGGCGCTGATCGAGCGGCTTCGGGCTTGAACGAGAGCCGCCACAAACAGAAACGACCACAAATGAGAAGGCGCGGGTACATCCGCCGTCGCCTTAAATCTCATCGTGGCCGTCGGATGATGAGCCTTGCACGAATGCCGGTTCACCACCGCTTGAAAACAACATAGCCTGTAAGTGTGACCACTTCGTGACGATGGCGTTAATGAAACCTTACCAAAGCACCCTTCCGATAAACCGGTCCGCAGGCAAAAAGGCGCCGATCAAGGCGAAAGCGGCGGCATCCTCCGGCCAAAAAGCAAAGACGGCGGCAAAGCCGTTGCCGCTGTTCACCATCGGCTACGCGCAGGCAACCCTGTCGGCGGTCCTGAACGAATTGGGCGACGCTAAAGTTGGCCTGCTGGTCGACACCCGCGCCGTTGCTGCCTCCCGGCGGCCGGGCTTTTCCAAGCGTCAGCTGGCGGCCTCGCTCGACGAAGCCGGCATCGCCTATCTGCATTTGCAGAAACTGGGCACCCCGGCGGAAGGCCGACAGGCCGCCCGCGCCGGCGATCTCGATACGCTCTGGCGCATCTACGACAAGCATCTCAAGACCCCGGAGGCGGATGCCGCGCTCGCGGAATTGATCGCTTTGATCAAGTCGCGCCAGCGCATTGCCCTGTTGTGCTATTGCCGAGATCCAAAAGCCTGCCATCGCGACCGCATCGTCAGCGCGGTCAAAAAGCGTATGCGGATCAAGGTCGAAGACTTGATCCCGAAGCTGTTCTGACCAAAAGCGGATTGATCCAGATCAAGGCCAAAGGTTGCGTAAGTAACCACCCTCACCCGCAATTGGCTTTAAGGGGTGGAATTCATGGCAACAATCATCGGCGCGGTCGCGGCTTCGCATACCCCGACCATTGGCTTTGCTTACGACCGGAACAAGCAGAACGACCCGGTCTGGGCGCCGATTTTCGAAGCCTTCAAGCCGGTGCAGCAATGGCTGGCCGACAAAAAGCCCGACGTACTGTTCGTCATCTACAACGACCACGTCACCTCGTTTTTCTTCGATCATTATTCGGCTTTCGCGCTCGGCGTCGGCGACAGCTACAAGGTCGCCGACGAAGGCGGCGGCGCCCGCGATCTGCCGCCGGTCAAAGGCCATACCGGGTTGTCGCACCATATCGGCGCCGCCTTGATGGCCGACGAATTCGACATGTCGTTTTTTCAGGGCAAGCCGCTCGACCATGGCTGCTTCTCGCCGCTGTCGATGATGTGGCCGCATCAGCCGGAATGGCCGGGCGCGATCGTGCCGCTACAGGTCGGCGTGTTGCAATTCCCGATTCCGTCGGCGGCGCGCTGCTACAAGCTCGGCCAGTCATTGCGCAAAGCGATCGAGAGCTATCCGGAAGATCTGAAGGTGGCGCTGGTCGCCACCGGCGGCTTGTCGCATCAGGTCCACGGCGAACGCGCCGGCTTCAACAACACCACCTGGGACGAGCAGTTTCTCGACCTGATCGAGAACGATCCCGAGACGCTGACCCGCATGACGCAAGCCGACTATGCCCGGCTTGGCGGCATGGAAGGCGCCGAGGTCATCATGTGGCTGGTGATGCGCGGCGCGCTGTCGGCCAATATCAAGCGGGTGCATCGCAGTTACTATTTGCCGTCGATGACCGGCATCGCTACCGCCGTTTATGAAAACCAGGCGATCGAAGCGATGGCCGACATTCAGAGCGATTATCGCCGTCATATCGGCCACCAACTGGCCGGCGCCGAGGCTTTGACCGGCACCTATCCATTCACGCTGGCGCGCAGCGTCAAAGGTTTCCGCATCAATTCATTCCTCCACGACCTGACCGACCCGGCCAAACGCGCCGCCTTCCTCGCCGACGAGGACAAAGCCTTCGAGACCGCCGGGCTCAGCGAAACCGAGCGCGAGATGGTGCGCAAGCGCGACTGGCGCGCGATGATCCAGTATGGCGTCAGCTTCTTCATGCTGGAGAAGCTTGGCGCGGTGGTCGGCACCTCGAACTTGCACATCTATGCCGCCATGCGCGGCGAAACGCTTGAGCAGTTCCAGAAAACCCGCAATGCACCCGGCGCGCTCTATTCGGTCGCCGGCACCGACGCGCCGAAACTGGCTTGGGACAAAGAATCGGCGCCCGCGAAATAGCCGCGTCCGCGCCGAGCGCTGCCGTCTATTCGGCCGGCTGCGCGGCGGCGTGCCGCGCCTCGATATTCACGATCAGCGACACCAGGCCGAGCGTCGCCAGGAACATCGCCAAAGCGATAATCGAGTTGCCCCCCAGCACCAGGCCGAAGCCGCCTGAATTGTGCAGCAGCGAGATCATCGCAATCGCGATGGCGGCGCTAATGAACAAAGTGAAATAGCGCACGGCATAGACCCGGCCGCGCCAGGCATCGGCGGTGTAGCGCGCCAGGATGATGTCGTTGACCGTGACCTGCGCATAAATCGCCGCGATCGCGATCGCCAGCGCGACCATCAGCGCGGCGCCGGTCGCATAGGTCGCCCACAAATTGCCGACAAAGCCGATCCCGGTCACCACGGCAAACAGAGCATGCGGCGTAAACCGCTCGACCAGCCGGCCGATGATCAACTGCGCGATCGCGCCGCAGATCAGCACGCCGGTCGCGACGCTGCCGACCAGGATAAGCGGCACATCCTTGACCATGCCTTCGTCGACAATCTTCGGCAGCGCGATGGTCAGCACGTTGAAAACGATCCCGGCGCTGAACGCAATCAGCAGAAACAGGCCGAACAACATCACGGCAACCTTCGGGGTCAACGGCACGGTCGGTTTCGCCTGGCGGGTTTTGGCGTGATGGCCGTCATCCGGCGTCAGCCAGACATACAACACGCCGGCGACGATCAGGACCAAGGCCGGCGCAAAAAATGCCGCGCGCCAGTCGATCCAATAGGCCAGCGCGCCGCTGATGCCGGCAGCGAGCGAGACACCGAGATTGCCGCAGACGCCGTTGAACGCCAGCGTGCGGCCATTGGCGCGCGAGGCTTCGATCAGCATCGCCATGCCGACCGGGTGATAGATCGACGCGAACATGCCGAGCGCGAACATCGCGAGCCGACAACGCGAACAGGTTCGGCGCCAGCGCGACCGCGATCAGCGAAGCGCCGCAGCCGAAGAAGAACGCCGCCATCATGTTGCGGCGGCTCCAGCGATCGGCCAGCCAACCGGCCGGCAGCGAGAAAACGCCGAAAGATAAAAAGGCGGTGCTCGAAAGCGCGATCAACTCGCTATAGGGCAGCCCATAGACCACCTCGAGCCCGATCACGACCGTCGGGTAGATCAACAGCACGAAATGGTCGAGGCCATGCGCCAGGTTGAGGAACGCAATCGAGCGCAGGCGCGCGGCTTCGTCCTGGTGCAACGCTGACGGGGTGCTGGTCGGGTTCATGCGGATTCGCTGGCTTTGTTGACAGAACGAAGGGTGCGGACTGGGCAGAAAAGTCGCGCGGCCCCCCTGAGAACGACTCGCAATATAGAGCTTGCCATTTGGCGATGTTCGGCCGATTTTCGTCGAGAACGGGCCAACCTCGCGCCGGGCCCTTGAGCGCATCTGGACATGACCGAAGCACCGACCGCAGCCATTCCGATCTACCGCCGCATTCTCGACGACGCCCCTCGGCCGGTGGCGGTGCTGGCGCGCACCTTGGACACCGGACACACCATCCCGCTGCACATGCACCGGCGCGGCCAGCTGCTGCACGCCGTCGCCGGCATCATGCGGGTCGAGACCGCCGAGGCGGCCTGGATCGTGCCGCCGGCGCGCGCGCTCTGGCTGCCGCCACAATGGCCGCACAGCGTCACGTCGCGCAGCCATGTCGAGATGCGAACGATCTATATCGACCCGTCGGCCTGCGAGAGCCTGCCGGCACAGCCGGTAGCTGGCCGAGATATCCGGTCTGCTGCGTGAGTTGATCCTGACCCTGCTGGAGGAGCCCGTCGCCTATGACGAAAACGGCCGCGGCGGCCTGGTTGCCAAGCTGATCCTGACCGAACTGGCGCAGTTGCAGGCGCGCCGCCTCGAAGTGCCGATGCCGCGCGACCCGCGCGCTTTGCGGGTGGCGCGCGCGCTGCTGGACAAATCCAGCATCGATTACGACCTCGACCGCTGGGCCATTGAGGCCGGCGCCAGCCGCCGCACACTGGCGCGGATCTTCCGCAGCGAAACCGGCCTCGGCTTTGCCGAATGGCGCGCCCGTCTGCGCGCCATCGACGGCCTGGCGCGGCTGTCGGATGGCGCCTCGGTCGCCGAGACCGCCAGCGCCGTCGGCTATGCCAGCCCGAGCGCCTTCTCCGCCATGATCCACCGCACCTTGGGCAGCCCGCCGCGCCGCCTCGCCCGCCAAGCGGCGCAGACCTAACGGTCTCCGCCATTACGAATTTCTCGCCCTGGCTGGACAGAAACCGTATAACCCGCTTAAGTTGTGTCGGTAATTAGGTGTGCAAGGCTGGACCAAGCGTGGGGCGCAGGGGGCCTCGATGTTTCGCCGAAGGCGCGTTCGCGCGGCGAAGGTGTTCGCCGCGGCCTTCCTTGTTTGCTGCCTTTGTCTATCGCCCGGCCCCAGCCGGGCGGGCGACGGCGATGTCGCACGCAACATTCTGTTCAACGGCCGCGACATCTGGCGCAATGGCGCCTTCGCCTATGGCGGTTTTCTGGTCGCGCCCGGCGGTTTCGAACAGGACGGCTTCATGTTCAAGCTGCTGCTGTCGGGCGGGCTGTACCGCTACAACGCCGGCGGTCTTGGCGGCGCGGAAGTCATTGGCGCCGAAGCGCTGACGCAGGCCCTGCCCGGCTTCCGTATCAAACGCGGCAACGCCGAAATGAAATTCTTTTTCGGCCCGGAATGGCAATACCACAGACTGTCGCCGGACGACCCGGACAACCGCCTGCGCGGCCATGATTTCGGCCTGCGCATGGCCGGCGAACTCTGGTACGAGCCCAACCGCTCAGACCTTGATCGCCGGCGACGTCTCACTGTCATCAATCGCGACCAGCCAATCGGCACGGCTGGCCTTCGGTTGGCGCGTCGCCGACAGTCTTTTCAACGGCGATGGATTCTATATCGGACCGGAAGCGCAATATTTCGGGTCCGACGGCTACCGCCAATGGCGCGTCGGCGGCCACATCACCAGTCTGAAAACCGAAGGCAGAGAGTGGTCAGCCGCCATCGGCTGGGCGCAGGACTCCAACGGCCGCGCCAGCCCTTATTTACGGCTTAATACGTCAACCCGGATCGATAATTAATCCAGGGTGCGCCGGAAGCGCGTCACCGCGATGGTCATCGTGATCAACATCAGCACCGCCATCGCCGCCGCGTCATAGTGCAGATCGGACACCGACGCACCTTTCAGCATGATCGCGCGCACGATGCGCAGATAATGCGTCAGCGGCAGTGCCTCGCCGATCCATTGCGCCCAAACCGGCATGCCGGCAAAAGGAAACATGAAGCCGGACAACAGAATGTTCGGCAGGAAATACATGATCGACATCTGCATCGCCTGTAATTGGTTCTGTGCGATGGTCGAAAATGTGTACCCCGTTGCCAGGTTGGTGGCGATGAACAACGTGCTCAAGGCCGCAAGCACCCAGAGGCTGCCGAGGATCGGCACGCCGAACAGCAGGATGCCGATGCCGATGATCAGCGCCGCCTGTAGAAAACCGACAAAGACATAGGGAATGATCTTGCCGAGCATGATTTCGACCGGTGTGATCGGCATCGCCAGCAAGCTCTCCATTGTGCCGCGCTCGATTTCGCGCGTCACCGACAACGCCGTGAAGATCAGCATGGTCATGGTCAAAATGGTGCCGACCAGTCCCGGCACGATGTTGAGTTCCGTCTTGCCGGCAGGGTTGTAGCGGGCGTGGCTGCGGATCTCGAAGGCGGCGGCGCCGCCGTCGGGGATCGCATGGTCATGCACCAGCGCGGTCTGCACGACGCGGCCAAGCGCGCTCATCGCCGAGCCGGACGCGACCGGATCGGTGGCGTCGGCCGAAATCAGCATCGCCGGCATCTCGCCGCGCCGCAGCGAACGCTCAAAATGAGATGGAATTTCCACGGCGAACAGCACCGTGCCGGAGGCCAGCAGCCGGTCAATTTCGGCCTCGCTGTGCGCCAAATGCGTCACTTTGAAATAGCTAGTGTTCTTCAACGCCGCCAGGATCGAACGCCCGACATCGCTCAATTCCTGCAACAGCACCGCCGTCGGCAGGTCGCGCGGCGTGGTGTTGATGGCATAGCCGAACAACACCAATTGCATCAGGGGAAGCATCACGATCATCGCAAACGACACGCGATCGCGCTTGAGCTGAATGAACTCCTTGATCAGCACGGCCCAGGTCTTGCGCCAGAATCCACTGCCAGGGAGCCGGCGCGGCGCTTCGGTCGGAATGATATGAGTCATTGGGCGAAGTTATCCCGCGCTTTGCTCATCAAATCGATGAACACATCCTCCAGCGACGGCTCGGATACTTTCCAGTCGAGATCGGCACGCGCTCGAAACGGCGCAATCGCGGCGTTAAGCGCGGCGGCGTCGCGGCCCGAGACGTGCAGGCTGGTGCCGAATGGCGCCACCATGCCGACGCCGGGCGTCTGCTCCAACTCCTGCGCCAAGCGTGTTGAGCGCGCCATTGTCGGCGGCAGCCACGACATAAGTCGTCAGATGCGAGGCATCGATGACATGCTGGACGGTGCCACGCACCATCAATTCGCCATAGGCGAGATAGGCAATCTCATGGCAACGTTCGGCCTCGTCCATATAATGCGTCGAAACCAGCACGGTCAGTCCGTCGGCCGCGAGTGCGTGAATCTCGTTCCAGAAATCACGCCGCGCCTTCGGATCGACGCCGGCGGTCGGTTCATCAAGCAGCAGCAATTGCGGGCCCGGCAGCGTGCAGGCACCAAGCGCCAGTCGCTGCTTCCAGCCGCCCGACAATTCGCCGGCCAGTTGCTCCTCGCGCCCGGTCAGGCCAAGCCGTTTGATCGCGGCGCGCGCCGCCTGTTTCGGCTTGGCCAGACCGTAAATCCGGCCGATGAATTCCAGGTTCTCGCGCACCGACAGGTCCTGATAGAGGCTGAAGCGCTGCGTCATGTAGCCGACCTGACAGCTTGATCTTGTCGGTCTCGGTGCAGAATGTCGTAGCCGAGGCAGGTGCCGGTGCCTTCGTCCGGCGTCAGCAGCCCGCAGAGCATGCGAATGGTAGTGGTCTTGCCGGACCCGTTCGGCCCGAGGAAGCCGTAGATGGTGCCGCGCTTGACCTGCATCGACAGGTCACGCACCACCGCGCGGCCGTCGAACTTCTTGGTCAGATGCTGAACATCGATGACGATGTCTTGATTGCTTTTGTGCGCACCGTTTTGCAAGGCGGATGCGGCCGTCATTTTGCCGCCTCTTTCGGCACGGACCCGCTCGGCAACTTCACACTGACCGGCAGACCGACCCGGAATTTCTCCGGCTGGTCGGGGATGGCTTCGATCAGGAACACCAGCTTGGCGCGCTCCTCCATGCGAGTAGATCACCGGCGGCGTATATTCGGCGTTGCGCGCGATGAAACTCACTTTGGCGGTCAACCCGGCGTCGCAAGCATCGCAACTGACTGTCACGGTCTCGCCGATCTTGATGGTGGCGACTTCGGTCTCCGGCGACGAAGAAGCGGATTTTCAGATTGCTCGGCGGCAACAAGCCGATGACCGGACGACCCGGCGGCACGGTTTCACCCGGCCGGAAATAGACTTCCTGGATCGAGCCGGCAGCGGGGCTGAGTGCACGCGCGGCGCGCCAGCCGCGTCTTCGACCATGCCAGATTGGCTTGGGCCTGGCGCAAATTCGGCCCAGGCGTCGTCGAGCGCTTTTTGCGTGCCGGACTTCGACTTCAACAATTCTTCGGCGCGATCGAAATTCTGCTGCGCGGTCTGACACCGCCGCCTGCTTCACCACCACGTCGGCCTTTTGCAGATCGTCGTCGAGTGTGAACAACAGATCGCCCTTCTCGACTTTGTCGCCCTGTCGCACTTTGAGTACCTCGACGCGGCCCTGCTCGTCCGGCGACACGAACACCGTCTCGGCCTCGACCCAGCCCTGCAGCATTCGCTCCTTTGGCTTGTCGCAACCGGCAAGGGCGACAGCCGCCAGCATCAGCGCGGGCAGCGCGGCCAATTTCAGTCTCATGCGGCACTCCTGGGTGCGAACAACAGTTTGACATGCGCCGTCATCATTTTGCGAACGTCGAGCGGCTCGAAGCGATCGAACAACCCGCTCCAGATGATGGCGACCAGACCGGGCGCGACAAGCATTTGCGGAAACTCGACCAGCGCCGGCGCCACCTCGCCGCGCGCGGCGGCGCGGGCCAGCACGCCGCGCACCGCCTCGATGATGCGCGACAGCACTTCGCGATAATAGAATTCGGCGAGCTTGGGGAAGCGGCGGCCTTCGGTAATCATCAGGCGCACGACGTCCTGGCGGCGGGTCTCATAGACCTCGCGCACGAACAGATCGACGAAGCTCTCGGCCAGGACGTGCGCCGGCACGTCGAGCCGCCCCCATCGCCTCGATGCCGCGCGATCATCGGCGTCAGCATGGTGCGCACCAATTCCTGGAACAGGCTCTCTTTGTCGCGGAAGTAGAGATAGATCGTGCCCTTGGCGATGCCGGCGCGTTTGGCGACGTCATCGAGCCGCGCCGCCTCGTAGCCGCGCGCCGAAAATTCGTCGAGCGCGGCCGCCAGGATCGCCTCGCGCCGGGCAGCGCTGCGGGCCTCGCGCGACGGCGGCGACGCCTTGCCGCCGGTAGCCGCTTTCGCGGCGGGCTTGTCTGACGACTTACCGGCGAACTTGTTGCTAGACTTTTTACCAGACTTGCCACCGGACGCGCCTGCCCGGTCCGCGCGTTTGTGCGGTGGTTTGCTGGCTTTGCTCGAACGGGCACCTGACATGAGTTTGGCTAAATTATGACTGACTGGTCAGTCATAAATTAGGGCAAAATATCCGCCGGCGCAAGCCCGAGCCAAGTGAATCATAGGCCGCCCCAATGGAGCGTCCGCCCACAAATGACGTTAAATCGAGTGATAAATCAGGCGAGCGCACTCAACCTGAAGAACAGCCTCGGAGCCTCAGCCCACGTCGGCTCTTGGTCAGCCTTTGGCGTCGCAGAAGAACGTACGGATCACGCATTCCTTGCCGCCCTGGTCGTAGCAGGCCTTGAGCGCGGCGTTCTGGCTGCCCGCCAATTCTGCGGCCCTGGCCCCAGCCACTGGCGCTGCAGGGGTCGACGAAATCAACCGCGAAGGCGGCGCAGCCACGCTTGACCGTCGTCAGCTACCCGGCAGGCCGCACCTTTGCATTTCTCCAGCGCGACTTTCTCGCGCTTCGCCGACATTACGAAAATCATAAGCTTCGCCGATAGGCGCCGCACGAGCCGACCGCCAACGCGCCCGCCGCGCGCGCGGTATTGACCGCGACGAACATCAGCGTGACGGTCGCAAGCGACAAGCTCGCAACCACCAACGCCCGAATGGCTGGCGTATAGATGTCCTTCATCCCGTCCGGCCTGAAACTCCGATTTCAAGAACTCTTCTCAGAGAGTTCCTCGAAACTAAGGCCTGAGTCGGCATCTCAATCAATGATTCGAATCTCAGGCGCGCTCAATTTCCGCCTTGACGGCCGACAGAGACTCGGGGGTATCGACATCGGTCAACGCCGCCTCGCCTGCCAGCGGCACTTCGACCACGGCTTCGGCATATTGCCCGATCAGATAGCGCGCGCCGACATCGCCGGTCACCGCCATCAGTTCCGGCGAAGAACCGGCGCGACCAGACCACCGGATTGCCGCGCCGGCCATCGATGCTCGGCACCACCACCAGCGCGCCGCGCGCCGGATCGAAGGCCACCAGCAATTTATCGATCAGCCCGCCATCGACCTGCGGCATGTCGCCGAGACAGACAATGGCGCCGTCGCAATTCGTCGGGCACCGCGCCGATGCCGGCGCTTCAGCGAGGTGCCGAGCCCCTCGGCATAATCCGGATTGTGCACGAAGGAGAGCGGCAAACCGGCGAGCGCCTGCTCGACCCGCTCGCGCTCGTGGCCGGTGACGACGATCACCGGCTTGGCGTGCGACGCCAGCGCCTGTTCGGCCGCGATCCGCACCAGCGGCTTGCCGCCGATTTCGGCCAGCATCTTGTTGACCGCGCCCATGCGGGTCGAACGTCCGGCGGCCAGCACGACGGCCGCGACGCTTGCGGCCCTTTTTCCGGCGCGGGTTCGGCGCGCGGCTGCGGCCGCGTCACGATTTCCATCAACAGCCCGCCGACACCCATGCCGGTAATGTCGTCGCGCGACACCGGCAAGCCCGGCGAGCAGCCGCATCAGCACCCAGTCGAAACCGTTTTCCTTCGGGCTGCGCGCGCAGCCGGGCGCGCCGATGATCGCGCTGACCGTCGCAAACGGCCGATCAGCATCAGGTTGCCGGGGTCGACCGGCATGCCGAAATGTTCGATCTCGCCGCCGGCGGTTTCAATCGCCATCGGAATGACGTCGCGCCGGTCGGCAATCGCGGACGCACCGAACACGATCACCAGTTCGGCGCCGGCTGTGCGCACCTCGTCGATGGCGCGCGCCAGCGCTGCCTGCTCGTGCGGCACGCGCTTTTCGGCGACGATGGCCGCACCGGTCGGCGCGATGCGCGCGGCGGTGATCTTCAGCGTTTTGTCGATCACCTTCGGCGCCAGTCCCGGCAGCAGCGTCGAGACGATGCCGATTTTTTTGACCTTGTAGGGCGCGATGCGGATGACCGGCTTGGCCTTGGCCGCTTCAGCCACGGCCCGGTCACGCGCGCTGCCCGCAACCGCAAACGGAATGATCTTGACGGTGGCGATCATCTCGCCTTCCACCACCGGCTTGAATGCCGGCAGCGTCGCCAAGGTCACTGCCTCGTCGATACGATTAAGCCGGTTGACTGCATCGGTGTCGATGACCAGTACGCCCGCGGTATCGGCGAACAAATTACAGCGCCCGGTAAAGGCACGATCAGCCCGCGCGCCATCGCCTGCGGCAGCCGCTGCGATCTCAGCGGCAGCCTGATCCTCCGAAACATCGCCCGCTTCGACGCGCGCCACTACAATTTCTTTAACTCCTGCTACCGTGAGCGCGGTCGACTTCCTTCGGTCCAATCAGCGTGCCCTTCTTGAGCACCAGATCGCCCTGGCGGATCGAATGAACCGCCGTGGCGCCGAGCGCATCTTCCGGGCTGACCGGGCCGAACTTCATGCCGCTTCCGCCTTGTCCGGCTTTGACCCGCAGGCGTTGGGTGATCTCGCCCATGATCGAGACTGCAATTTCGGCCGGCGACACCGCGCCGATTGGCAAACCGATCGGCGCATGAATGCGGGCGAGATCGGCGTCGCTGACGCCGGCCTCCTTCAACCGCGCCAGGCGTTTGGCATGGGTTTTTCGCGAACCGAGCGCGCCGATATAGAAGCAGTCGCGCGCCAGCGCATGCAGCAACGCCGGATCGTCGATCTTCGGATCATGCGTCAGCGCCACGAACGCCGTGTAATGGTCGACATTGAGCGGCGGCAGCGCCACGTCCGGCCATTCCGCGATCACCTTCATGTTCGGAAAGCGCTCGGGCGAGGCAAAGGCCGTGCGCGGATCGACCACGGTGACGTCATAACCGAGCATCTGCCCGAGCGGCGCCAAAGTCTGGCTGATATGGACCGCGCCGGTGATGACAAGCTGCGGCGACGGCACATGCACGGTGAGGAAGACGCGGCCTTGCGCGGTTTCTTCCATGCCGCTTTTCGCCATCCGCAGACGTTTTTCGATGACGTCAGCGAGCGGATCCTTGCCGGCGTCGGCGGCTTTGACCAGCCGCTGCGTGCCGCTCTCGACATCGGTGATGACGACGACGGCGCGGCGGGCATCGCGCTCGGCATTGAGCGCCTGGAGCATGTCGAGTTTCACGTCAGTTCACCTTCTCAACATAGACCCGGATGGTGCCGCCGCAGGACAGGCCGACCTGCCAGGCGGTCTCGTCGGCGACGCCGAATTCGAGCATCTTCGGCTTGCCGCTGTCGATCACGTCGATGGCTTCGGTCACCACCGCGCCTTCGACGCAGCCGCCCGACACCGAGCCTAGAAAATTGCCATCATCGTCGATCACCAGATTGGAGCCGGTCGGCCGCGGCGCCGAGCCCCAGGTCTCGACCACGGTGGCAAGCGCGACGCCGCGCCCTTCCTTGCGCCAGTCTTCGGCGGCCTTGAGGATGTCTTCATCGCGCACGGTCATAGCGAATCTCCATCAGGCAACATTGCGGAGCATTTGTTTCGGATCATAGCCCTTGGCGGTCTGGCCGGACAGCGCCCGCACCAAGGTCGTCATCGATTCCAGATTGTGCACCGGCCGCAATTCGTCGACATGGCCGCAGCATCGTCTTGACGCCCTTGGCGCGCGGCTCGAAGCCGTCGAAGCGCAACAGCGGATTGAGCCAGATCAGGCGCCGGCAGGAGCGGTGCAGCCGGTCCATTTCGAAGCCGAGCGTATCGTCGGCATCGCGTTCCAGCCCGTCGGTGATCAACAGCACCACCGCGCCCTGGCCGAGCACGCGCCGCGCCCAATGCTTGTTGAAGTCGTGCAGCGAGGTGGCGATGCGGGTGCCGCCCGACCAGTCGACGACATGCGCGCCGCAGGACGCCAGCGCCTCGTCCGGATCGCGCTGGCGGATCGCGCGGGTCACGTTGGTCAGCCGGGTGCCGAACAGGAACGTGGTGACGCGCTTGCGCTCATCGGTGATGGCATGCAGGAAATGCAGGAACAGCCGCGTGTACTGGCTCATCGAGCCGGAAATATCGAGAAGCGCCACGATCGGCGGCTCCTTCACGCGTGGGCCCGAGATATTTCAGATCGATCATCGCGCCGCCGGATTTCATGCTGGCGCGCAAGGTGCGGCGAATATCGATGAGATGGCCGCGCCGAGCCGGCGCCATCCGGCGGGTCTTGACCAGATCGAGCGGCAAGCGCCAGTTTCGATATCGCCTCCTTGGCCGCGGCGATTTCGGCCGTCGTCATCTGCGCGAAGTCTTTTTTGTTCAGCACCTCGCGGTCGGACACCGTCAGCCGCGCGTCGATCTCGACTTCCTGCTCTTCCTGCTCGCGCTTGTTGGTGCCGGCAAACAAGGCTTCCTGAATGCGCTGCGCGCCGGCTTCCGGCTGCTTCGGCGCGGTCGGCAAGGTCTCCGGCAACATGGCCGCGATCAGCTTGTCGATATAGCCGCGCCGGCGGAAGAAAATACGGAAGGCCTGATCGAACAGAATGGAATGCTCGTGCTTTTTCACGAACACCGCATGCAGCGTCCAATAGAAGTCCTCACGCGTGCCGACACGCGCGACGTTGACCGCCTCAAGCGCATCAAGCACCGCACCGGGGCCCACTGGCATGCCGGCTACGCGCAGCGCGCGCGCGAAGTAGAGGATGTTTTCGGCTAAGCGGCCGTCTTCCGCCATGGCGCTACTCCGCCGCCCGCAGCTCCGACTTCACCTCGTCGAGCAGCGCCTTAACCTTGGTGCCGTCGAGCCGGGCGATGTCGTCCTGATATTTGAGCAAGGCGCCGAGCGTATCCGACACCGTCGCCGGATCGAGCGCGACCACGTCGAGTTCGGTGAGCGCTCCGGCCCAGTCCAGCGTCTCGGCGACGCCAGGCGATTTGAACAGATCTTCCTTGCGCAGCGCCTGCACGAAGGCGACGACCTGCGCCGACAACTTCTTGGCGATGCCCGGCACCTTGGCGCGCAGGATTTGCAGTTCGCGCGCCGCGTCGGGATAGCCGACCCAATGATAGAGACAACGGCGTTTGAGCGCATCATGCACTTCGCGGGTCCGGTTCGAGGTCACCAGCACGATCGGCGGATGCGCCGCCTTGACGGTACCGAGTTCGGGGATCGTGACCTGGAAGTCGGCCAGCACTTCCAACAGGAACGCTTCGAAGGCCTCGTCGGTGCGGTCGATTTCGTCGATCAGCAACACCGGCGGACCGGCGGGATCTGGTTCGAGCGCCTGCAACAGCGGCCGCTTGATCAAAAAGCGCTCGGAGAACACGTCGTGCTCGACGCGCTCACGGTCGCCTTCGCCTTGCGCTTCCGCCATGCGGATCGCGATCATCTGGGCGCCGTAGTTCCACTCATAGACGGCGGCGGAAACGTCGAGCCCCTCGTAGCATTGCAGCCGGATCAGCCGCCGCCCGAGCGCCGATGACAACACCTTGGCAATTTCGGTCTTGCCGACGCCGGCCTCGCCCTCGAGAAACAGCGGCCGGCCCATGCGCAGCGCCAGAAACAGCACCGTCGCCAGCGAGCGGTCGGCGACATAATTGGCCTTGGCCAGGAGATCGAGGGTGCCCTCAATGCTGTCGGGGAGCGGTGTAATAGCCATGCGTTGGTATCCTCGGTGACACTTTAACCGGTTCGGGCGCCAGATTACATGTAGTCAGCCTAAGCGCCGACGGCCAGCCGGAAATTCCCGCTAAATCGGCCCTAAAAGGATAGCTGCCATGACCAGCACCGCCACCGGCGAGACCAGCCCGCTCCGCCTGCCGACCATCGATGCCGGCGTCAAAATCGGCCATGTCCACCTGAAAGTCGCCGATTTGCAGCGGGCGCTGGATTTCTACTGCGGCGTGCTGGGTTTCACCCTGACCACACGCGTCCCCGGCGCGGCCTTCATCTCGGCCGGCGGCTACCACCACCACATCGGGCTCAATACCTGGGAGAGCCAAGGCGGCTCGCCGCCGCCTCCCGGCACCACCGGCCTCTACCACACCGCCATATTGTACCCGACCCGGAGGCTGCTGGCCGACGCGCTGCGCCGGCTGATCGTCGCCAAAATCCCGCTCGACGGCGCCTCCGACCACGGCGTCTCCGAAGCGCTCTATTTGCGCGATCCGGACGGCAATGGCGTTGAGCTCTATTGGGATCGGCCGAAGGACCAGTGGCCGCAAAACCCGGACGGCAGTTTGAAGATGTTCACCCACCGGCTCGATCTGGATGATTTGTTGGCGGAGTTGGATAAGAACGGGCCTGACGACGCCGTCCAAGTCTCAATCGACACATAATAAAAGCAAGTCTGTCAGGAATAAGCGTACCAGCCCGGGGTTCCTCATTCAACGGCGAGTGGGCGATTTTGCGCCGGTCTTTGCTTGGCCCGTCCGCATGATCCGGCACCATCCCACATCACGGATCAGGGGCTTTTACCCCGCCAGATTGTCAAATCTGCCATCTATCGCTGAAGCTGAAATTCGCGATCTTGCAGCTCTATCGTTGTCAAACGGAGCAAAGCAACATGAAGCTTTTCTAATCGAGCGTAATTTGCCGGGCGTCGCTGCCCTCATCACCCGAACAGCTCAAGGAAGCCGCCGCGAAATCCAACGAGGCAGTTGGCTAAGCTGTCTGGCAAAGTGCAGTGGGTGCAGTCCTATGTCGTCGACGACAAGACCATGTGCGTCTATCTCGCCGACGATGAAGAAGGAGTGCGCGAGCACGCGCACCTGAGTGGCTTTCCTGCCGATAAAATTACCGAAGTGCACGGCATCATCGACCCGATGACCGCGATTACCTGAACTTTTATCGCCGCCGGCCCGCCTCGGCAACCGGCGGCGTTTGCCTTTGAATGGGCCATATCGAATGACGAGAAATACAACCAGCCTCGCTACGGGGCGTAATGCCAGCCGCAGGCCGAAGACTGCCGCAAAGCGTGACAATTCCGTGCTCGACGTCACCGTTATCTTGTTAGAGGCCGGTTATGCTTCAACAGCGATCGGGCCGATCGAAGTCTTTCATTCCTCCGGCGTGCTGTGGAATGCATTGCGCGGCGAAACCACGGCGCCGCGGTTTCGCGTGCGCATCGCCTCGATCGACGGCGGTCAACGTCGGTCAAAGCAAAGTCGGTTGCCGAATTGATTGCACTTGCCAAAGCAGAGCCTGGCAAATTGAATTTCGGCTCGTCCGGCAACGGTTCAACCAACCATCTCGCCGGTGAACTTTTGAAGACTCTGGCCGGCATCGGCATTGTGCACATACCGTATCGTGGCGCCGCGCCAGCGAAGACCGACCTCATCTCGGGGCACATTCCGATGAGTTCGACAATATGCCGGCGATACGCTCAGGTGGCAGCCGGAAAGATTCGTGCCCTGGCCGTCGCCGGTAAAATCGCGCCAAGGCCATGCCCAATCTGCCGACCAGATCGAGGCGGCTTACAGGTTTGATGGGACCTCCTGGTTCGGTCTGGTCGCACCAGCCAAGACGCCGACTGGTGTCTTGAAGGCCTCGACGCCTCGGCGGCCAAGGTTCTCAAGGACCGGACCTCGCCACCCGATTTGACCAGCTTGGCGCTGAGCCCGGAACCGTGACCGGTGACCGGTGCCTTCCTCCGCGCCGAAACCGAAAAATGGGGCAAAGTGGTCGAAGCTTCCGGTGCGCAGGTAAACTGACGAAGCAACAGCAGCCTATGGCGGCCGCGGAACGCCATAGGCCGCCATCAGTGGATCGATCGCCACCATGACTAAGGATGCGAAAACTTCGTGCGGCGACCACACAGATTCGGCGGCGCTGACGCACAATGCGCCAGGCCATAATCGGCGGCCGCTTCGCAGCGGGCTCCGCCTGCGGCGTGAAGACTGCGCGGCGAATTCGGCGACAAGTCCGCTACGCGAATCTTCGATGAGCTTGAGCGGCAAACGTCTCGTCGAGGTCGAAGCACAACGAGGATTCCGCGTCCCGGTGGTGTCGGAAGCCGCCCTCAAAGAGATCACCACTCTCCGCATGGAATTCGAGAGCATGGCCTTGCAAGCCGCGATTGCGCAAGGCGACCTGGTCTGGGAAGGCAACGTCGTCGGCATGCTGCACCGATTGCGGCGTACCGGCCGGGCGCCGTCGGGCGAAGGTCTCGAGCAGTGGGAGCGAGCGCATCGCGACTTCCACATGGCGTTACTGTCGGCCTGCGACATGCCGCTCTTGCTCAATATTTACACGGTATTCACGATCACAGCGACCGATATCGGCGCAAGTTTCTCAAGACCAACACTGGCGATCCGATGTACCAGGCGAGCATGAGCGCATCGCCGAGTTAACATTGGCGCGACAAAGCGACGAAGCTTGCGAACTCTTGCGCCAGCACATCGGCCGCACCGGTGAGAATGTGCGCCTCGCGTTGACATCGCAACCTGCTGCCTTGCCACTGTAGCGGTTAAAGCTTTGGCCCAGCCGCTCCTATAGATGATAAGCCCCTCAAACGAAGACGAAGATCAAAGACATGAATGCCCCTCGGCCCTCACTCGCGGATTTTCCGCAGCGCTACGAAGACATGATCGGCTTCACGCCGCCCAAGATAGCCAAGCGATTGAAGCTCGGCATGAGCGTCGACCCTGATCTTCTGGCGGCGCTCGAGGACTGGCGGATCGCGGCCCTCACCCCGAGCGCACTCGATCAAAAAACAGTCCAACTAATGTGTTTTGCGATCCTGCTGGCGCAAACCTCGGAAGCCGCCGCCAATCACGCGCGCGCGGCGGTGAAAGCCGGCGCCACGCGCGAGGAGTTACACGCTTCGGCCGCGATCGCTTCATTGTTTCGTGGGCTCGCCGCTTTCAACATGGCCGGCGAGATCATTGCCAATCTATTTCCAGAGCCCGCGTGATGCCAAATGCCCGCGCACGTTGAAAGACTTTAAACTTTTTTTGGTGCAGGCCATGAATTGCGATTGCACCGGCCTCTCATTAAGGTGAGCCGTTTCAAATCCCCATCGCCGGGATTTCCATCGTGTGGACATCATTCTAGAAAGGGGTCGACGTGGGCCGCATCGACGCACGCTTGAAAGAACTCGGCATCGAACTGCCGAACGCCGCGCCGGTGCGCGCCGCTCGCATCCAGATGGCGAAAATCGCCGGCGGTTTCCTGTTCGTGTCCGGCCAATTGCCGTCCTGGAACGGCGAGTTGCGCTATGTCGGCAAGGTCGGCCGCGACTTCGATCTGGCGGAAGCCCAGATGGCCGCCCGCCTGTCGGCGCTCAACGTCCTGGCGCAGGCGCGCGCCGCGCTCGGCGGCGATCTCGACCGTATCGTCGAGGTCGTCGGCCTGCGCGGCTATGTCAATGTCGCGCCGGACTTCATCGACATCTCGCAGTCGGTCAATGGCGCCTCCGACCTGATGACCGAGATCTTCGGCGCCGCCGGCGCCCATACCCGCACCGCGATCGGCGTCGCCATGATGCCGTACAACGCGGCGATTGAAGTCGAAGGCCAGTTCCTCGTCGTCTAGCGCTTAACGCCCCAACCCGAGAATTTCATGCTTTACATCATCTATCAGGAAGACCGGCCCGACGGCGCCGCCATTCGCGCCGCCACGCGCGAAGACCATTTCGCCTATCTCGCCAAAAACGAAGATATTCTGGTGCTGGGCGGCGCGCTGCTCGAAGACGACGACGTCACCCGCAAAGGCAGCGTGCTGATCGTCAACGTGCCGAACCGGGCAGCGGCCGAGGCGTTTTCCGAGAACGAGCCGTTTCGCAAAGCCGGACTTTTCAGCACCGTGAAAATCTCGCGGATGCGGCGCGGCCAATGGAACCCGGCCGCCGCGCCCAAAACCGCCGAAGGCAACTGAGCCGCCTAACGCACGCGATTGACATGACGCCGCAAACCGTCAGGCTTGCCGGACCGGCGGCACAGCCGGGCGCATAACAAACGGCTTCAGGGAGCGGCGGCATGATCCTCTTGTCCAATGGCGGTCACAACACGCACCGTGCCGCGCGGCCATCGGACACCATCGTCGTCGGCACTGTCGACGGCGTCGCCGTCCTGCAACGATCCGAGACCGGCTGGACGCGTCGCGCATAAGGCGCTCGCCGGTTGTTTCGTCAGCGCCGTCACCATCGCCGACGACGGCACTTTGTTCGCCGCCACCCATGGCGTCGGCGTCGCGCGCAGCCGCGATGGCGGCCAAACTTGGCAATGGGTCAATAACGGCATCGACCGCCACGACCTGTGGTCGGCGCGCGCCGGCAAGCTGCAAGGCAAGGACGTCGTGCTGGTCGGCTCACTGCCGGCGCACCTCTATATCAGCGAAGACAATGGCGACAGTTGGCGCGAACTGACGGGCTTGCGCGATGTCGACAGCGCCGAAGGCTGGTGCTTTCCGCCGCCGCCGCGCGTCGGCCACATCAAGGACATCGTGCTCGACGGCGACCGCCTTCTGGTCGGCGTCGAGATCGGCGCCCTGCTGGTCTCGACCGATTTCGGCAAGACCTTCACCGATCTGCATGTCGACCCGCTGGTCGGCGAAAACGACATTCACCGCATTCTGGTTCATCCCGACCGGCCGCGCCGCATCCTGATCGCCAACGGCATTGTCGGAGTCATGACAAGCGACGACAACGGCAAGACCTGGCGCAAGAACCCGATGCCGCCCGAGGCCAACTACCCCGACCCGATCGTCATCCATCCCGATCAGCCCGACCTCGTCTTCCTCACTGCCGGCGTCGGCTGGCCGCCCCATTGGTACAAGCTCGGCCGCGCGCGGGGCAAAATGTTTCGCAGCCGCGATGCCGGCCAAACCTGGGAACGGCTGCTGGGCGGATTGCCGAACGGTCAGCGCGCGACCTTCAGCGCGCTGACGATAGAAACCTTCGACGGCGGCTACGGGCTTTATGCCGCCGACACCGACGGCCAGGTGTTCGAAAGCCTCGATGGCGGCAACAGCTGGACGATCATCGCCGACGTCGCCCCGGTGTCGAAAGGCGAATTCTATCGCGGCCTGAAAAAAGACCGCGTGCCGCTGGCCACCGTCGACGACGTGGCCTTCACGGCGGCCGCGACGGCGCGCCTGAGCGCGGTGAAAATCTAGATCGTCAATGCCTGACGCGGCTTGCGCAACATCAGCGTCAGCACGGTGGCGAGCAACGACACCGCCAGCATGATCGCGAAGGCGACATTGTAATTGCCGGCGGCATCGAACGTCGCGGCGCCGAGATAAGCACCGAGGCCGCCGCACATATGATGCACCATGGTGATCAGACCGGTCAGCGCGCCGAGATGACGGGGCCCGAAACTCTCGACGACGAAAATAACGGTAAGCGGCGCCGTCATCAGAAAGGTCAGCCCGAACACCAGCGCGAAAATCGTCACCGAGACCGTCGACTGGTCGACCAGCACCAAACCGAAAACCGCCACGCGCGCGACGAACGACAGCGCGGCCGGCATCACCGGCCCGGACCGGTCGCTGAGGACGCCGGCTGCGACGACGCCGAGCAGGCCGGTCAATCCCATCACCGCCAATAAGTTGCCGGCGAGAAAGGCGCTGACCCCGCGATCCTCGGCGAAGGCAACGACATGGGTCGAGACGAAAAAGTCGTTGAAACCGCATATCGCGTAGATCACGATTAAGAGCCAGAACTGCCGGGTGCGCGCCGCTTGCGCGATGCCGATGCCCTCGCCCGGCCGCGCCGCTTTGGCCTGCGCCCGCGAGGTGTTCGGGATCGCGGCGATCAGCAGCGGCGCCAGCACCAGATGGGCGATGCCGAGCCAGACATAGACCGACTGCCAACCGACCGTGACCAGAACCGCCGCCAAAACCGCGATCACCACGAGCTGGCCAACGCTCATGCCCGACATCACCACCGCATTGGCCATCCCGGTGCGCACCGGAAAGGCACGCGTCACCATCACGCCAACCGGAACGACCGAAGCCGCGCCATTGCCGAGCGCGAAGATCACGCCGTAGAGCACCAGCGCATGCCACGGCGCCGAGATCATGCTCATCAGGCCGATGCCGATGCCGCTGACCAACAGGCCGCCGCCGAGCACCAGCCGCGGGCTGGTGCGGTCCGCGAGATAACCGGCGGCAAACATCGCCGCCGCCGAGACAACCTGGAACAAGGCGACCGCGAGACCGATGTCGCTGCGCAGCCAGCCGAACTCGTCGACCATCGGCTTGAGCGTCAGGCCGACGGCAAAGCGCGCGCCGCCGCCGATAAACAGCACAACGAAGCCGACGGCGAGCACCATAGCGGCGCTCGAAACCATCGGCTTTCGCGGCGATGCCTCCATGCCGGAGGCCACGGCTATAACGCCCGCACGTCGCGGCTTTTAAGCGTTCGCTTTGTTCAGCGCGCGCTTCGTCAAGACGCTGACCAGATGGGCGCGATATTCCGGGCTGGCGTGAATATCGGCGTTCATTCCCGTTGAAGGAATGGTCATGCCCTCGATCGACTTGGCGGCGAAGCGCTTCTTCAGCGCTTCCTCGAACGTCGGCACGCGGAACACGCCGTCCGAGCCGGCGCCGGTCACCGCAACGCGGATGTCGGAGCCGCGCTTCGACACGAACACGCCGACCAGCGCAAAGCCGGAGGCCGGATGCTTGAACTTCTCGTAAGCCGCCTTCTTGGCGATCGGGAACGACACCTTGACGATGATCTCGCCGTCTTCCAGCGCGGTGGTGTACATGCCCTGGAAGAAATCGTCAGCGGCGATCCGGCGCTTGTTGGTGATGATGGTGGCGCCGAAGCCGAGGCAGGCCGCCGGATAGTCGGCGTTCGGATCGTTATTGGCGATCGAACCGCCGATGGTGCCGCGGTTGCGAACCTGCGGGTCGCCGACCGAGCCCGGCACCGAGGCCAGCCCCGGCAACACGTCCTTGAGCACCTGCGAATTGGCGGCATCGGCATGTCGCGTCATCGCGCCGATCACCACCGAACGGCCTTTCAGCTCGACGCCGGACATGCCTTCGACCAGCGACAGATCGATCAGCGCCGACGGGCTCGCCAGCCGCTGCTTCATCACCGGCAGCAGCGAGTGGCCGCCGGCCAGGATCTTGCCGTCCGGATTGCGCGCCAACAGCCCGGCCGCTTGGCGGACCGTGGTTGGGCGATGGAAGGTGAAATTATACATCGGTCTCTCCGTTTGAAGTCGTATTCGTTCTAAGCGGCTTTGTGCGCTTGAATGCGCTGCAAGGCCGACCAGACCGCATTGGGTGTGGCCGGCATCGCGATATCTTCAGATCCCGAGCGCATCGGTGATGGCGTTGATCACGGCCGCCGGCGACGCGATCGCGCCGGCCTCGCCGCAGCCCTTCATGCCGAGCGGATTCGACGGCGCTTCCGTCTTGGTCGGTGTCGACATGGAACGACGGAAAATCGTGCGCGTGCGGCATGGAATAGTCCATGAACGAACCGGTCACAAGCTGCCCGGCCGAGTCATAAACCGCGCCTTCCATCAGCGCCTGGCCGACGCCCTTGCGCGATGCCGCCATGGACCTGACCCTCGACGATCATCGGATTGATGACGGTGCCGAAATCGTCGACCGCGGTCCAATTCACGATATCCACTTTGCCGGTCTCGATATCGATATCGAGTTCGCAGATGTGGCAGCCGGCCGGGAACGTGAAATTGGTCGGATCGTAGAACGACGTTTCCTTCAAGCCCGGCTCCAGTTCGGCGCCGGTGAACTTGTGCGCGACATAGGCGTTAAGCGCGACATCGCCGAAGGCGGCTTCCTTGTCGGTGCCGGCGACGGTGAACTTGCCGTCCTTGAACTCGATGTCGCCTTCGGCCGCTTCCATCATGAAGGCGGCGACCTTCTTGGCCTTGATCTCGATCTTGTCGAGCGCCTTGACGATCGCCGACATGCCGACCGCGCCGGAGCGCGAGCCGTAAGTGCCCATGCCGAACTGCACCTTGTCGGTGTCGCCATGGACGATCGACACGTTCTCGAACGGAATGCCGAGCCGCTCCGACACCAGCTGTGCGAAGGTGGTCTCATGGCCCTGCCCGTGTGAATGCGAGCCGGTCAGCACCTCGACCGAGCCGGTCGGGTTGACGCGCACTTCGGCGCTTTCCCACAGACCGACGCCGGCGCCGAGCGAGCCGACGGCTTGGACTTGGCGCAATGCCGCAGGCTTCGATATAGGTCGAATAGCCCAAGCCCCGCAGCTTGCCGTGGCGCGCGGCTTCGCGCTTGCGCTTGGCAAAGCCTTTGACGTCGGCGATCTCCATCGCCTTCTTCATCGAGGCATTATAGTCGCCGGCATCATAGGCCATGATCACCGGCGTCTGATGCGGGAAGGTCTTGATGAAATTGCGCCGGCGCAATTCCGCCGGATCGAGATCCATCTGACGCGCCGCCACTTCGGCCAGCCGCTCGACCACGAAAGTCGCTTCCGGGCGGCCGGCGCCGCGATAAGCGTCGACCGGCGCGGTGTTGGTATAGACCGCGTCGACCTCGCAATAGATCGAGGGAATGTCGTACTGCCCGGACAACAGCGTGGCGTAGAGATAAGTCGGCACCGACGACGAGAAGGTCGACATATAGGCGCCGAGATTGGCGATGGTTTTCGCCCGCAGCGCCAGCATCTTGCCGCTGGCGTCGAGCGCGAGTTCCGCGTGCGTGACGTGGTCGCGGCCATGCGCGTCGGTCAGGAACGCTTCCGAGCGGTCGGACGTCCATTTGACCGGGCGTTTCACTTTACGCGCCGCCCACAGGCACACGACCTCTTCCGGGTAGATGAAAATCTTCGAGCCGAAACCGCCGCCGACATCGGGCGCGATCACGCGCAGCTTGTGCTCCGGCGCCATGCCGACGAAAGCGGCAATCACCAGCCGCGCCACGTGCGGGTTCTGTGAGGTGTTCCACAACGTCAGGTTATCGGTGCCGGCGTCGTATTCGGCCAGCGCCGCACGCGGCTCCATCGCATTCGGCACCAGCCGGTTATTGACGATATCGAGCTTGGTGACGTGCGACGCCGCGGCAAAGGCCGCATCGACCGCGCCCTTGTCGCCGAGATGCCACTGATAGATCGTGTTGTTCGGAATATCGGGATGGATCTGCGGTGCGCCTTTGGCTTGCGCCTTGGCGGGATCGACCACCGCGGTCAGGACTTCGTAATCGACTTTGACCTTTTCGGCGGCGTCGCGGCCTTGCGCCATGGTCTCGGCGATCACGACGGCGACGGCGTCGCCGACGCAATTGACCTTGTCAGCGGCAAGCGCCGGATGCGCCGACATCTTCATCGGCGAGCCATCCTTGGAATGGATCATCCAGCCGCATATCAGGTTGCCGATCTTGTCGGTCGCCAATTGCGCGCCGGTCAGCACGTCGACCACGCCCGGCATGGCCTTGGCTGCGGCAACGTCGATGCTCTTGATCTTGGCGTGAGCGTGCGGCGAACGCACGAAGACGGCGCGGGTTTCGCCCGGCCGCACCACGTCGTCGGTGTATTGGCCTTGGCCGGTGATGAAGCGGAAGTCTTCCTTGCGGCGAACCGGGGCGCCTATTCCATTCGCGCTCATTGACCGTCTCCTCCCATTGTCGTTTTTATCGACCTTGTTCAGAAGCCAAGCCTCAATCGAAGTCTAGCAAACCAAGTCTTGAGCCAATATTGCGGCCACGCTAACGGTCCACTGCCGTCACTTGGCCATAGCCTTAGCGCCTGCCTCAATCGCCTTGACGATGTTGTGGTAGCCGGTGCAACGGCAGATGTTGCCGTCGAGCTGTTCGCGAATGGTGTGTTCGTCGAGATCGTTGCCATTGCGGCGAACGATATCGAGCGCCGACATGATCATGCCGGGCGTGCAGTAGCCGCATTGCAGACCGTGATTCTCGCGGAAGGCCTCCTGCATCGGATGCAGCTTGCCGTCCGGCGCGGCCAGACCTTCGATGGTGGTGATCGAGGCGCCTTCGCACTGAAGCGCCAGCGTGGTGCAGGACTTGGCGGCGATGCCGTCGATGTGAATGACACAGGCGCCGCACTGCGAGGTATCGCAGCCGACATGGGTGCCGGTCAGGCGCAGATTTTCGCGCAGGAATTGCACCAGCAAGGTGCGCGGTTCGACATCGCCGGTGACGGCTTTACCGTTCACCGTCATGGACACAGTCGCCATGACCTTCCTCCCAAATTCGGGGCCAAAGGCCCACTTTTCGCCTCGCCCGGCAGGGCGTCAGCGGCACAACTACGGATTCCGGCCGATTTCGGACCAGATATGTCTTTGAACGAGACTAACTCTGAACCCCGAGCGGTAGCCTGGTCAAGGGATTCCATCGGATAAGTCGCCTCTACCAGCTTTGTGCGCCGCAAAACCCGGTCATTTTCCAACCGATTACGGTGTGAAGGGCCACTGACGGCAACCTGGCCGCGAGATTGTGGAACTTCCACGGCGCCAGATTATTATTTCGCTAACTGCAATCTCGAAGCTTGAGATGGAGAAGAGGTGGAGAAATGCGCATCAGCAAGACCATCGCCGCGGCCGCCCTCGCCCTGACGGCGATCAGCACACTGGCGATATCGCCCGCCGACGCCCGTTGGCGTCATCACGATCGTGGTGGCGGCGCAGCGATCGCCGGCTTCGCCGCTGGCGCCCTGCTCGGCGGCATGCTGGCGGCGCCGCGCCCCTATTATTACCGGCGTGCTGCGCCTTACTACTATGACCGCGACGACGCCGTGCAGTACTGCCTGTCGCGCTTCAGGTCCTACGACCCGTATTCGGGGACCTATCTCGGCTATGACGGCTACCGTCATCCCTGCCCGTAACCGGCGGTCAAAACAAAGCCGCCCCGGAGACCGGGGCGGCTGTTTTCGGACGCGACCAAGCGGACGGGTTTAAGCCGCCGGCGGCGTCATGGTCGCGGCGAAGTTCTTGAAGAAATCATCGGCGGTCTTTTTGGCCGCGCCATTGATCAGGCGCTGGCCGAGTTGCGCCAGTTTGCCGCCGATCTGGGCCTCGACATTGTAGGTCAAAAGCGTGCCGCCATCCTTTTCGGTCAAGGTGACGGTCGCACCACCTTTGGCAAAACCGGCGACGCCGCCATCACCCTCACCAGAAATCTTGTAGCCGTTCGGCGGATCGAGATCGGTCAGATGAACATTGCCCTTGAAGCGCGCCTTCACCGGTCCGATCTTGGTAACCGCGACCGCTGAAAATTCGGTCGGCGAGCTCATGATCAGCGTTTCACAGCCCGGAATGCAGGCCTTGAGCACTTCCGGGTCGTTGAGCTTGGCGTAGACCACCTCACGGCTGGCCGGGAGCTGCACTTCACCTGTCATTGTCATCGCCATAACGATCGTCTCCCCTTATGCGCTTTTAGGCCCAGCCGGGCCGCAATCGAACCGCGTTCAATCCTTGGCTCCCGACTTAAGCCTTCGCGGCGCGCCTGAAAAGGGCTTTGCAGCGGGGGCAGACCGCATTAAGCCTGCGCCCGACACATGGCTGACCGGGCCAGACCGGCCATGCGGCTGCTCAGAACCGGATTTGGGGAGAAATTTTATGCCGATGATCAATGCCGACGACGGCTGTCCGATCAATGTTGAAGTCTCCGGCAGCGACAGCGCACCGGCTTTGATGTTGTCGAATTCGCTCGGCACCAACATTCACATGTGGGACCAGCAGGTCGGCGAATGGGCCAAGCATTTCCGCGTTGTCCGTTATGACCGCCGCGGCCACGGCAAATCCGGCGCGCCGAAGGGCCCCTATTCGATGGAACGTCTCGGCCGCGACGTGATCGCCGTGCTCGACGCGCTTAAAATCAAAAAGACCAACTGGTGCGGCCTGTCGATGGGCGGCATGGTCGGACAATGGCTCGGCGCCAACGCGCCCGACCGGATCGAGAAATTGATCCTGTCCAACACCAACGCCTATTACGCCGACAAAGGCCCGTGGAACGATCGCATTAAATTCGCGCGCACCAATGGCCTGGACAAGCTGGTCGATCCCAATATGGAGCGCTGGTTCACCGAAGGCTTCCGCGCCCGTTCGCCGGAGACCATCGCGCAGATGAAGGCAATCTTCCTGACCACCAATCTGGAAGGCTATATCGGCTGCTGCGAGGCAATCCGCGATATGGATTTCCGCGCCAGCAATCCGTCGATTAAAGCGCCGACGATGGTGATTGTCGGCGCCCAGGACCCGGCGACGCCGCCGGCGCAAGGCGAAGCGATCGCGGCGCAAATTCCGGGTGCTAAGGTCGCAAGCCTCGACGCCGCGCATATTGCCAACATGGAACAGCCGGCGGCCTATACCGAAACCGTCCTCAACTTCTTGCGCGGTTAGGAACCAGAACCATGGACGAGAAAGAACGCTACGCCCAAGGCATGGCCAAGCGCCGCAAGGTGCTCGGTGCCGAATGGGTCGATCGCGCCAACGCCAAGAAGAATTCCTTCAACGAGGAATTCCAGGACTTCATCACCCGCGGCGCCTGGGGCGAAGTCTGGACCCGGCCGCATTATGACGAGCGCACCCGCCGCATTCTGGTCATCGGCACCATGATCGCGCTCGGGCAATGGGACGAGTTCGGCCTGCATGTCCGCGCCGCGCTCAACGAAGGTGGCTTCTCGCAGGACGACATCAAGGAAATCATCTTGCAGCAGGCGATCTATTGCGGCGTGCCGGCGGCCAATCATGCCTTCAAGGAAGCCGCCGCCATCATTGCCGAGATCAAAAAAGGCGCCCCGTAAAGGGACGCCTCGCGAAAATTTCGGATATTTTGAAAACCGCCTCCGAACTAATCGGGGGCGGTTTTTATTTAAAGGCCGCTCAACGCGCGGGTCACCAAAGCCAATTTCTGGTTGACGAAAATCGCGTATTCGTGCGCGACATACCAGGCGAAACAGCCTTCCATGCCCCACAGCAGCAGCAAGGACATCAATCGCTCAAGCATGAGTAAAAGCCCCCCACTCACTTAGCGACGGGGCCGGAACAACCGGCCGCCGTTCGGTGTGAAAACGGTCGTGGCGGGAACGTCAGGCGTGCAGACGCGGTGCCGCAGCAACGGCACGGGCCTCGGTCGCAACAGCAACCGCCGGCAGCTCGATCTTGACCGAGCGGGAGAAGCTGCGTTCGAGCATGCTGAGCGCGGTGGCGAGCGCGGCCAGCGCCAACTGGATAGCCTGCGCCCGCACCAGATCAGCGTTGTGCGACCAGACCGCCGGCGCAATCGAGACGATGCTGACAGCCACCACCAGCATCAGGCCAGTTTCCAGAACATCGGAATGGACGATGCCGCCGGCGAGCGCCCGGACGCGGTCGACGATGTGCACGGCGCAGATGACGGCGACGGCGAGCTTCACCGCGCCGAAGAAAGCCGCGAGCTTGATCAGGCCCATCGGCGCGAGATGGAACATGGCGCCGACGCCGAACACAAACTGCGAGCGCCAGACATCTTCAAGGCCGTAAGTCGGTGAGGTCAGAACGCGCAAGGCGTCGTAGCCCCAGAACAAAGCGAAGTAGAGGGCAACGCCCATGATCATCGCAACGGTCGCACCGGAAGCTTTACGCATGTTGTCCTCCTGAATTTCAGGACACCACCGCTACGCGCATCAAATGTTAATTTCAAAACAAACTCAAATTTTACCTTACCGCGCGCGGCGTTAAGCGCGTTTGTCAAGATTAATGGCGCGCGGATTTGACGAGAACCGAAATGCCGCGCGCCAATTAACGACGTCCGACCCCGATAACACCGTCATTTTGGACGGAACCGCGGACGGTATTGCGCGTTTCCTTCGTGATTAAACGATGACCAAGGGGACGACGGAAATGGGACGCTATTTATTATTATGGCTGCTGGGAATTCCGCTGCCCATCCTGGCACTCATCTGGATCTTCGGCGGACTGCACTGACGACACGGCCGTCTATGATGTTGGGCCTGCACTTCTACGGAACGGTTGCGTCAGCAGGCGTCCAATTCCCGCCTCTGCGATATCCCGGAATATCGGCAGGCCGATAACGATATTTTTTTCGCCGGCCGCCGGTTCGGCGCGATAGGTCCGAAACAGCCGGTCCCACCACGGCAGATTGAAGCCGAAATTGCTGTCGGTCTCGGCCCGCACGATCGAATGGTGCACCTGATGCATTTGCGGCGTCACCACGATCCAGCGCGCCAGCCGGTCGAGCCGGGCCGGCAGCGCGACATTGCTGTGGTTGAACATCGCGGTCGCGTTCAGCAGCACCTCGAACACCACCACCGCCACCGCCGGCGCGCCGAGCACCAGCACCGCCGCGATCTTGATCGCCAGCGAAATCAAAATTTCGAGCGGATGGAAGCGCAGGCCGGTGGTGACGTCGATATCGACGTCAGCGTGATGCATCCGGTGCAGCCGCCACAACCATGGCACATAATGAAAGACGACGTGCTGGGTATAGATCACCAGATCGAGCGCGATCACACCGACGATGAAGGCCGCCCAGAATGGCAAGCCTATGAGCGCGAACAGACCCCAGCCTTTGCTGGCCGCAAGCAGCGCCGCCCCGACCGCGGTGATCGGCGCCAGCAGCCGGACCGCCAGAATGTCGATCGCCAGAATTCCGAGATTGCCCGGCCAGCGCGGGCCACGGCCGGCGACCAGCCGCCGGCGCGGCGCCGCCCACTCCCATAGCGCCATCGCCGAAAACACCAGCGCAGCGCCGCCGATCCGCACGACGATCTCGAGATTTGGACTCATGGTCTTATCCTTTAGGCGAACATAGCCCCCTGCAAAGCCTGAATTGCATAAGAGAAGTACAACTTAATAACATGTTTGCACCCGACGTTGCTGCTCCCGTCTTGCCCTGTTAAGCTTTGTGACAGAATTGCGGTTGTCAGATGGACGGACAGCCATGCGGAAATTAGAGGGGACGCATGGACTATTTTCTCCAGCAGCTGATCAATGGCTTGACGCTCGGGTCGATCTACGGGCTGATCGCGATCGGTTACACGATGGTGTACGGCATCATCGGCATGATCAATTTTGCCCACGGCGACATTTTCATGGTCAGTTCGTTCCTGGCCCTGATCGCCTTTCTCGCGCTGGTCGCGATCGGCGTCACCGCGGTGCCGCTGGCTTTGTTCCTGGTACTGTTGATCGCCATGGCGCTGACCGCGCTGTACGGCTGGACGGTTGAGCGCTTCGCCTACCGGCCGCTGCGCCGCTCGTTCCGTCTGGCGCCGCTGATCTCGGCGATCGGCATGTCGATCGTCCTGCAGAACTATGTGCAGATCGTGCAGGGCGCGCGCGTTAAGCCGTTACCGCCGTTAGTACCGGGCGGTTTCACCCTGATCAGCGACCCGACCTTCCCGGTCGAACTCTCCAACGTGCAGATCATCGTGGTCGTCACCACCGTGGTGCTGATGGCGATTTTCTCCTGGCTGGTCGCCCGCACCCGGCTCGGCCGCGACATGCGCGCCTGCGAACAGGATCTCAAGATGGCGTCTCTGCTCGGCGTCAATGTCGACCGCACTATCTCCTACACCTTCGTGATCGGCGCCGCGCTCGCCGCCGTCGCCGGCGTCATGCACCTGATGTATTACGGCGTGATCGATTTCTACATCGGCTTTATCGCCGGCGTGAAGGCGTTCACCGCCGCCGTTTTGGGTGGCATTGGCTCGCTGCCGGGTGCGATGCTCGGCGGCCTGCTGATCGGACTGATCGAAACGCTGTGGTCGGCCTATTTTTCCGTCGAATACAAAGACGTGGCCGCCTTTTCGGTCCTCATCATCGTCCTCATCTTCCTGCCGACCGGCATTCTCGGTCGGCCGGAAGTTGAGAAAGTCTGAAGCGAGCACCGTCAGCGTGTCAGTTCTTTCCAATCAAAGCACCGCGCGCCGCCTGGACATCGTCACGGCAGTCAAGCGCGCATTTTTGTCGGCGTTGGTCGCATTCGGCCTGTTCGCGCTTCTGATCGGGATCCGCACCAAGACCGGACCGACCGGCGCGCTGATCCTTGAAGGCCGGCCGGAAACGCTGGCCATCATCGTCGGCGTGGTCTTTGTCGGCGCCCTACTGCGCGAGTTGATCGTCGGCGACCGCGACGTCGCACTCGCCAAATTTGTTCCGCCGGGGTTACTGACCTGGGGGCAAACACTCGGCAAATTCGCCGGCCCGGTCTTGCTTGGTTTCGCCATCCTGCTGCCGATCGTTTTCTATCATAACCGCTATCTGCTCGACCTCGGCATCATGATCCTCACTTACGTCATGTTGGGCTGGGGCTTGAACATCGTGGTCGGGCTCGCCGGCCTGCTCGATCTCGGCTACGTCGCCTTCTACGCGGTCGGCGCCTATTCCTACGCGCTGCTGGCGGAACATTTCGGGTTCTCGTTCTGGATCTGCCTGCCGCTCGCCGGCATCCTGGCGTCGTTCTGGGGCATCATCCTCGGCTTTCCGGTGTTGCGGCTGCGCGGCGACTATCTCGCCATCGTGACTTTGGCCTTCGGCGAAATCATCCGGCTGGTGCTGATCAATTGGCAAAGTCTGACCCACGGCCCGGACGGCATCACTGGCGTGCCGCGGCCGAGTTTTTTCGGATTGCCGTTTAACAACGATACCGGCAGCTTCGCCGACACCTTCGGCCTCGCCTGGTCGCCGCTTCATCGCATCGTTTTTCTCTACTATCTCATCCTGGTGCTGGCGCTGGTCACCAATTTCGTCACCATCAGGTTGCGCCGGCTGCCGATCGGCCGCGCCTGGGAGGCCTTGCGCGAGGACGAGATCGCCTGTCGCTCGCTCGGCATCAACACCGTCAACACCAAGCTGACCGCCTTCGCCACCGGCGCCATGTTCGCCGGTTTCGCCGGCTCGTTCTTCGCGACACGCCAGGGCTTCATCAGCCCCGAAAGCTTCACCTTCCAGGAATCGGCCCTGGTGCTGGCGATCGTGGTGCTGGGCGGCATGGGTTCGCAGATCGGCATCGTGGTGGCCGCGACGGTCATGCTGGGCGGCTTCGAATTCTTCCGCGAGTTCGCGCAATACCGCCTGCTGGTGTTTGGCCTTGCGATGGTGGTGATCATGATCTGGCGGCCGCGCGGCCTGGTATCGACGCGCACGGCCACGATCTTCCTCAACCGCGAAAAGGACGTCGACGCCGGCCCGGCCCGCACCAAGACCTGGTCATGGAGGAAAACCCGCCATGACTAGATGCATACCAGACTGAGATCAGATCGATCCCGCCGCCGATCCGATCCTGGCGGTCGAACATCTATCGATGCGCTTCGGCGGTCTGATCGCGGTCGACGACGTATCCTTTGCCGCCCGGCGCGGCGAGATTACCGCGCTGATCGGCCCCAACGGCGCCGGCAAGACCACGGTGTTCAACTGTATTACCGGCTTCTACAAGCCGAGCGTCGGCATGATCCGCCTCCGCCACGCCGACGGCGCGACCTATCTGCTCGAACGTCTGTTCGATTTCCGCATTCCCAAGGTCGCCCGCGTCGCCCGCACCTTCCAGAACATTCGTCTGTTCGCCGGCATGACCGCGCTCGAAAACCTGATGGTGGCGCAACACAATCCGCTGATGATCGCCTCCGGCATGACACTTCTCGGCATGCTGGGGTTCAAGTCCTTCAGCAAGGCTGAGCGCGCGGCCACCGACAAGGCCCGCTATTGGCTCGATCGCATCGGCCTATTGGACCGCGCCGACGACGCCGCCGGCGCACTGCCCTATGGCGCCCAGCGCCGGCTCGAGATCGCGCGCGCGATGTGCACCGACCCGGTGCTGTTGTGCCTCGACGAACCCGCCGCCGGCCTCAATGCCCGCGAGAGCCACGAACTCAATGAGCTTCTGCTGTTCATCCGCGCCGAACACGGCACCTCGATCCTTCTGATCGAGCACGACATGTCGGTGGTGATGGAAATTTCCGACCATATCGTCGTGCTCGACTACGGCCGCAAGATCGCCGACGGCCGACCGCAGGCGGTGCGCGACGATCCCAAGGTCATCGCCGCCTATCTCGGCGTGCAAGACGAGGAAATTGACGAAGCGCATGCGGAGGTCGGCCTATGAGCGTGACCTCGACCCCATCGCCGGCCACCGCGACGTCCGAGCCCTTGCTCGCCGTGCGCGGCGTGAAAACCTATTACGGCAACATCCTGGCACTCAAAGGCGTCGATCTTGACGTCCATGCCGGCGAGATCGTCGCCCTGATCGGCGCCAATGGCGCCGGCAAGTCGACGCTAATGATGACCATCTTCGGTGATCCGCGCCCGCGCGAGGGCCGCATCCTGTTCGATGGCCGCGACATCACCGGCCTGCCAACGCACGAGATCGCGCACCTGCGGATTGCCCAGTCGCCGGAAGGACGCCGCATTTTCGCGCGCATGACCGTGCTGGAAAACCTGCAGATGGGCGCCACCATCACCGATCCGGCGCATTTCGAGGCCGATATCGAGCGAGTATTCCAGCTGTTTCCGCGCCTCAAGGAACGCGCCACCCAGCGCGGCGGCACCTTGTCGGGCGGCGAACAGCAGATGCTGGCGATCGGCCGTGCGCTGATGAGCCGGCCGCGGCTGCTTCTGCTCGACGAACCCTCGCTCGGTCTGGCGCCGATGCTGAGCCAGCAGATTTTCAGCGCCATCCGCAAGCTCAATGAAACCGAGAAGCTCACCGTGTTCCTGGTCGAGCAAAACGCGTTTCACGCGCTCAAGCTCGCCCACCGCGGTTACGTCATGGTCAATGGCGAGATCACCATGTCAGGCCCCGGACGCGAGCTGTTGCAGCGGCCGGAAGTCCGCGCCGCCTATCTGGAAGGCGGCCGCGCCAAAACCGAGAGCACTTTGGCGGAGGGCAGTTGATGGACGGGCTGTACGAAACCGAGACCTTCCTGCAGGTCGTGATGGTGACCGGCATTATCGGCGGCGGCGCCGCCCTGCTGGCCGGCCGCGCCATTTCATCGACCTGGCGGCCCTATTGGCACGTGCTCGTCTACATGGTGCTGCTCGGCGCCGGGGTCCGGTTCCTGCATTTCGCGCTGTACCAGGGCAACATCCTGTCGCTGCCATCGTATCTGGTCGACACGCTCTACGTGATGGCGGTCAGTTCGATCTCCTTCCGCATGACCCGCGTCCGCCAGATGACCCGGCAATATCCGTGGCGCTACGAGCAGACCGGCCCCTTCAATTGGCGTGAGCGAGGTCCGCAAGCGTAAAAATCCATAGAAACGGCTGGCGGGCACGCGCCTTCCGTGCAATTCTTCGGGTAATTAATAAAGCCCAAGGGTTCCCATCGTTGCGAGCCGATTTGGCTTGCTGGCATTGTGATGTACAGAGAGGAGCAAATCATGAAAATATTGCGGCTTACTGGACTGGCAGCGGGCCTTTGCCTGGCGCTCGGCGGCGCGGCATCGGCACAGGATATTACCATCGGCGTCGCCGGGCCCTTGACCGGCCAATACGCCTCGTTCGGACAACAATTTAAAAACGGCGCTGAACTCGCCGTCGCCGACATCAACGCCAAAGGCGGCGTGCTCGGCAAGAAAATCAAGATGGTCATGGAAGACGACGCTTGCGATCCGAAGCAAGCGCACGCCGTGGCCGAGAAACTGGTCGGCATGAAAGTGCCGTTCGTCGACGGCCACTTCTGTTCGGGTTCGTCGATCCCCGCTTCCGACGTTTATGCCGAAGCCGGCGTTTTGCAGATCACGCCCGCCTCGACCAATCCGAAGTTCACCGAGCGCGGCATGTGGAACACGTTCCGCGTCTGCGGTCGTGACGACCAGCAAGGCGCAGTTGCCGGCAAGTACATCGCCGACCACTACAAAGGCAAGAACATCGCCATCCTTCAGGATAAGTCGACCTACGGCAAAGGCCTCGCCGACGAGACCAAGAAGGCGCTCAACAAGGATGGCGTGAAGGAGACGATGTACGAGGCTTATACCGCGGGTGAAAAGGACTTCAACGCGTTGGTCTCGCGCATGAAGCAGGCCAAAATCGACGTCGTCTATGTCGGCGGCTATCACACCGAAGCCGGCCTGATCCTGCGCCAGATGCGTGCCCAGGGCATGACGGCGCAGATGATCTCGGGCGATGCTTTGGCGACCAATGAGTTCTGGTCGATCACCGGCGATGCCGGCGAAGGCATGCTGTTCACCTTCGGTCCCGACCCGCGCAAGCGTGCGTCCGCCGCCAAGGTGGTCAACGCCTTCAAAGCCAAGGGCATCGATCCGGAGGGCTACACCCTCTACACCTACGCCGCCATGCAGGTGTGGTCGGAAGCCGCCAACAAGGCCAAGACGACGGACCCGAAGAAAGTCGCCGCCACGATCAAGGCCGGCAAGTGGGACACCGTGCTGGGCCCGATCGCCTACGACAAGAAGGGCGACATCACCAAGCTCGACTACGTGTTCTACAAGTGGTCAAAGGGCAAATACGCCGAAGTGGAATAATCGCTTCGCACGCCTGAAAATGACGAACCCGCCGCGGTGTCCGCGGCGGGTTTTTCTTTGCCCGAACGATCCGGACGAACCACTATTGTCGGACTAGCCGATATTTCCGAGCCCCGGGAACATCTCCAGGAGCCAGACGCTCAATTCGTTAATACTGCCGGTGAGAAACGCGATGCCGGTCAGCACCAGCAAGGCGCCCATGACCTGTTCGACCCGCCGCAAATGCTTTTTAAAGCGCGCCAGAAACGCCGCGAACGGCTCGATCGCAAATGCCGCCAGCATGAACGGAATGCCTAGGCCCAGCGAATAGACCGCCAGCAGGCTGGCGCCTTTGGCCACCGTCTGCTCGGAAGCCGCCACCGCCAGAATGGCGGCCAGGATCGGCCCGATGCAGGGCGTCCAGCCGAAAGCGAAAGCCAGACCCATGACATAGGCGCCCCACAGCCCGACCGGCTTGGCGACCTCGACGCGCTTTTCGCGCATCAGGAAAGCAATCTGGAAGACGCCGAGGAAGTGCAGCCCCATAATGATGATGACGACGCCGGCCACCGTCGACAGCGGCCCGGAATAGGTCCGTCATGCTTAGCTTGAGCATCAGCGAAAGTCCGGATCGGAGCGCCACGGCGGCGCTGGCGCCGAGCGACACGAACACCGTGGAAAACCCGAGCACGAACAAAGCCGGCGGCAATCACCGTCTCGCGCTTGACGCGCGGCTCGGCTTCATGATCGGCGAAACGTTCCAGCGACGTGCCGGCCAAGTACACCAGATAAGGCGGCACCAGCGGCAACACGCAAGGGGAGAGAAATGAGACCAGGCCCGCGATCAGGGCGGCGAGGTAGGAGACTTCGCTATGCATGACGGCTACATGGCCCGGGCAATGTGGCCTTGGCAAGTCGTCTTTCGGCGCTGTGACAGCGAAGTGATCGGCCGTGATCGCGCGGCCGCCGGCCCGCAGACAGCCGCATTCCCCTCGCCCGGGTTCCTGGTTAGGCTCCGCCGATAAGATTCCCGGCCGGGATGGGAACGCGGTTCAGGAGCAGTGCTTTTGCGAAATCTGATCACCGACATTGACGGCGTCCGGGTCGGCCATGCCGGCGGGCTCAAGCTGGGCTCGGGATCGACCGTGGTGCTGTTCGACTGGCCGGTGACGGCGAGCGTCGATGTCCGTGGCGGCGGGCCGGGCACGCGCGAGACCGCGCTACTCGATCCGGCACAGACGGTTGAAGGCATCGACGCCATCGTGCTGTCGGGCGGTTCGGCTTATGGGCTGGACGCCGCCTCCGGTGTGCAGGCTTATCTGCGCGAAAAAGGCCGCGGCTTCAAAGTGCGCGACGCCGTGGTGCCGATCGTCCCGGGCGCAATTTTGTTCGATCTGTTGTCGGGCGGCGACAAGAACTGGGGCCGCTTTCCGCCCTATCGTGAATTCGGCTACGACGCCGCCAAAGCCGCCAACAGCGATTGCGCGCTCGGCTCGGTCGGCGCGGGGCTTGGCGCCACCATCGTCAATTTGAAAGCCGGCATCGGTTCGGCATCGGCGCGTCACCGCGACGGCATCACCGTCGGCGCGCTGGTGGCGGTCAACGCCGCCGGCAGCGTCACCGTCGGCGACACGCCGCATTTCTGGGCGGCGCCGTTCGAACAGAACAAAGAATTCGGCGGGCTCGGCTTGCCGTCGCATTTTCAGCGCCGAGCGATTTGGCGTTGCGTAGCAAAGGCGGCCCGCGCCAGGCGACCACGCTGGCGGTGATCGCCACCGACGCCAAGCTCAGCAAGGCGCAATGCCACCGGCTGGCGGTGATGGCGCAGACCGGCATGGCGCGCGCGATCTATCCGGTGCATACGCCGCTCGACGGCGACGCCGTGTTCGCCGCCGCCATGGCGCCAAGCCGTTGCTCGATCCGGTCTACTGGCTCAGCGAACTCGGCATGGTCGCCGCCAATGTGCTGGCGCGCGCGATCGCGCGCGGCGTCTATGAGGCGACCGCTTTGCCCTTGCCCAATGTGCTGCGCAGTTGGAAGGACTGGCACGGCTAGCGCATGATCTTCGAAAAGCATGCCCTCGACCCCGGTCGGGGATGGGAACCGGTTTTCGGACCAGATCATGCGCAAAAAAGCTAAGCTAGAAAGCGCTCCGCCGCGTAAGGCGCCGGATCGCAGAACGGCGTCTCGCCGCTCATCATTTCGCCAAGCAATCGGCCGGTCACAGGCCCGAGCGTCAGCCCCCAATGGGCGTGGCCGATGGCGAGCCACAAGCCTTTTTGTCCGGGTGCGCGGCCGATCACCGGCCGCGAATCCGGAAATGACGGCCGCGAGCCCAGCCATGTTTTATCGTCGGCGCGTGCACCGATCGGAAACAGGCCACGCAAGGCCGGCATCAGCCGATCGATCTGAACCGGCGTCGGCTCCGCGTCGCGGGCCGCGAATTCGACGCCGGTGGTCAGGCGAATGCCCTGCTCCATCGGCGTGATCAGAAACCCGTTGGCGACATCGACCACCGGCCGCGACAAGGTCGCGCCACCCTCCGCCTTGAAATGCCGGTGATAACCGCGCTTGGCCGCCATCGGCAATTTGAGGCCCATCGGTTCCAGCAAATCCGGCGCCCACGGGTCCGAGCGCGACGATCACCTCGGATGAATCGATGCCGCCTTCATCGGTCTCGACCCGCCAGCCCGATCCCGAGCGATGCAGCGTGCGCGCATCGCCTTTGACCATCACGCCGCCGAGCTTGGCAAAGCGCGCGGCATAGGCCTGCGTCACCGCCAAAGGATTGCTCAGGCTGGCGGCCGCCGGCCAGAACACCGCGCGCTTGAACACCGGATTGAGCGACGGCTCCAATTTGCGAGCGCCGTCGGCGTCGAGCTTTTCAACCGGCAGACCATATTCGCGCGCCAATTCGAATTCCAACGCCAGTCCATCGAAGGCCTGTTCGCTGCGATAGAGTTTCATCCAGCCGGTCTTGCGCAAATAATGCGGCGCACCCGATTCCTGCAGTAGCGGCTCGTGCTCGCCGACCGCGCGCGCAAACAGCGGCCGGTTCAGCCGCGACGTCTCCGCGATCCGGTCGGCTCGCGAAGCCGCGCGAAACGCCAGCAGCCAGGGCGCCACTTTCGGCAGAAAACTCATGTGGTAGTTGGCCTCGCTGGCGCGCTTGAGCGCCACCCGGGCCAGCGCGCTCAGGCTCGACGGAAAGGCCGGCGGCAGCACGGTGCTGCCCTCGATCACGCCAGAATTGCCATAGGACGTCTGCTCGCCAATACCGGCGCGTTCGACAAGCGCCACGCTCATGCCGCGCTTGGCCAATTGCAGGGCAATCGACACCCCGACAATGCCGCCGCCGAGAACGATTGCATCGGTCCGTGCCATGATCTCTCCTTTCGTCCCTCATCCGGCGCGGATCAGGGTCTCGTCTGTCCTATATGGATCATCGCCGGTGAAGGCGCTATCAAGGCGGCCCTTACCCGGCCGGAGACGCCCTCAGCGATGAACATTCTGCACTGGCCAGCCATAGCGCTCGCCTGGCTCGGCCGGCAAGGCACCCGCGCATTGGCGGTTTCGATTTTCCTCGGCCTGGCGGTTCCGCAACTGTCGGACTTTGTGAAGCCCTATCTGGGCCCGACCGTGTTCGCCCTGCTGCTGTTCTCCTATCTACGCGCCGACCCGAGCGCTTTCGGCCGCCTGCTCAAGGCGCCCGGCCTGGCTTTGATCGCCTCACTCTGGGTCATGGTGGCGATACCGTTGTTGTTCGGCACAGCCTATGCGCTATCCGGCATCCGCGAAACGATGCCGGCGCTATTATACGATCATGATTTTGCATATCGCCATTGCGCCAATCACATCCTCGGCCGCCTTCGCCGCCCTGATGGGGCTCGACGTGGCGTTTTCGCTGATGGTGCTGATCATCTCCAGTGCGATGACTCCGGTGACGACGGTCACCTTCAGCTACTTGTTCCTCGGCTCGTCGCTGTTTTCGCCGATCGAGCTGGGCATCAAGCTGTTCGTGTTCTTTTCCGCCTCCGGCGCGATCGCTTATGGCATCCAGCGCGTCGCCGGTCAGGCCTGGATCGAACGCCAGAAGGATTCAATCGACGGCCTCAGCGTGCTCGGGGTTTTCATCTTTGCGATCGCAGCGATGGGCGGCGTGCCGCGCTTCGTCATGGCCGATCCGCTATTCGCGCTCGAGCTGTTCTTTTTTGTCGTCATATTGACAGGCGCGCTGGTCGGGCTTGAGCGCGCTGGTGTTCGCCCGCGCCGGCATCGACCGCGGGCTGGCGCTCGGGCTGCTCGCCGCCTTCCGCAATCTCGGCGTCGTCATGGCGGCGCTGGGCGCGACTCTGCCCGACACCGCTTGGTTCTTTTTCGCGCTGGTCCAGTTCCCGATCTATCTGTTTCCAGCGCTGCTGAAGCCGCTGGCGAAGCGGCTTCGCAAGGCCGGCTAACAACGCCGGCTAGACGTTTAAGCCACCGCCGACAAGGTCGAGGACGCCACGTTCAGCATTTGCGATTGCAGCTTGATCAATTGCTCCAGCATGTTGGATGCACTCTTGCTGAAGCTGGATTGGCCCGAACCACTGCCTGACTTGTCACCATCGCCATCACTGTCGCTACCGGCCGAGCCTGAGGCCGTTGCCGGCGTCGTCATATCGATCTTGCTGCCGTCGGCGTAGCTAATGGTCGTCGTGGTCGAACCGTCGGCATTGGTCGCGGTCTGGGTCGTGGCGCCGTTGGCGCCAGCGCCTGACAACAGCGTATCAAGCCGCCCGGCCCGGCGCCGCCGCCACCGCCTACCCGATGATGTGGGATGGCCACCGTGATCGGCTTTGGTGAGCTCGTTTTGGCTAACCGAACCGTCGCTATTGCCATCAATTTTCGCAAATACCGCGTCGGCGGTCGAACTGCAGACACCGGCCTTGCTGGCGGCCGCCTCGAATTCCGACTGGCTGATCTGGCCGTCGCCATTGCTGTCGAGCTTGGCGAAGAATTTCGATTCCGCGGCTGCCGCCGGTTTGTTGATCCTGCGCCGAAATCAACGCGGCCATGGTGTCCGACCCGAAAGGAGCGGATGCTTGAATTGGCCGACGTGCGCGACGAGGTCCCGTGGTCGTGCTTGTTTGGCCGGCGGACGATCCGTTGTCCGACAGCGACTGCATCAGCATCGATAGAGGATCGGTGGCCTTGGTGGCGCCGCCCGCCCCGGCTTTGCCCTGTTGCATCAGCTGCTGCAAATAGGACGAGGCATTTGACGACGACGCGCCCACTGACATGGACATAACGCAACTCCTCAAATACCCGCCGGCCAAAGCCCGGCACCCACGAGCGAACCGGCGCCATCGCACCCGGTCAACGTTGCAAGAGCCGCGCCAGCACACCGCCGTGCGCGAAAAGCCTTGCTGGGCTTAAGGTTTTCCACAATTTCCCGCCCCGCTGGAACGGCCCGGCCCGTCGCATCCCGGCATTTCTTGCCGGGAGCCGCGCGCAATCTGCCGGGCCAGAGCCCTCCACCGCGTTGCTCCGCCCCGGCCCCCGTGTTACGCGAACGGCGTTTTGGAGAGCCCTTAAAATGTCCCGCCCGTTGATCATCGCGCCGTCGATCCTGGCGGCCGACTTCGCCAAATTGGGCGACGAGGTCCGCGCCATCGACGCCGCCGGCGCCGACTGGATTCACGTCGACGTCATGGACGGCCACTTCGTCCCGAATATTTCGTTTGGCCCCGCCGTGATGCAGTCGGTGCGCGGCGCCACGCCTAAGACCTTCGACACCCATTTGATGATCAGCCCTTGCGATCCTTATCTTGAGGCCTTCGCCAAGGCCGGCTCCGACATCATCACCGTCCATGTCGAGGCCGGCCCGCACGTCCACCGCTCGCTGCAGGCGATCCGCGCGCTCGGCAAGAAGGCCGGCGTCACGCTCAACCCCGGCACGCCGGTCAGCACGCTGGAAAACGTCATCGACCTCGTCGATCTCATTCTGGTGATGTCGGTCAATCCCGGCTTCGGCGGCCAGTCGTTCATTCCATCTGCGCTCGACAAGATCGCCGCGGTGCGCGCCATGGTCGGCGGCCGTGACATCGACATCGAAGTCGACGGCGGCGTCACCGCCGACAACGCCGGAAAAATAGCCGCCGCCGGCGCCAATGTGCTGGTCGCCGGCTCCGCCGTCTTCAAGGGCGGCAAGTACAAAGACAACATCGCCGCGATCCGCAATGCCGCGGCGCTGGCGCGTGGAGAAGTTGCCTAATGATCCCTCGTTATTCCCGTCCCGACATGGTGGCGATCTGGTCGCCGGAAACCAAATTTCGCATCTGGTTCGAAATCGAGGCGCACGCCGCCGACGCCATGGCCGAACTCGGCGTGATTCCGAAGGAAGCGGCCAAGGAGATCTGGGCCAAGGGCAATGCCGCGACCTTCGACGTCGCCCGCATCGACGCCATTGAGGCCGAGGTCAAGCATGACGTCATCGCCTTCCTGACCCATGTTTCGGAAATCGTCGGACCGCAGGCGCGCTACATGCATTCCGGCATGACCTCGTCGGACGTGCTCGACACCTGCTTTAGCGTCCAACTGGTGCGCGCCGCCGATATTCTGATCGCCGATATCGACGCGCTATTGGCCGCGCTCAAGCGCCGCGCCTTCGAACATAAGTTGACGCCGACCGTCGGCCGCTCGCATGGCATTCATGCCGAGCCGACCACCTTCGGCCTCAAGCTGGCGCAGGCTTACGCCGAGTTCTCGCGTAACCGCGAACGGCTGGTCGCGGCGCGCAAGGAAGTCGCGACCTGCGCGATTTCCGGCGCGGTCGGCACCTTCGCGCAGGTCGACCCGCGCGTCGAAGCCCATGTCGCCAAGGCGATGGGCCTGGCAATCGAGCCGGTGTCGACGCAGGTCATTCCGCGCGACCGCCACGCCATGTTTTTTGCGACTTTGGGCGTCGTCGCCTCGTCGATCGAGCGCATTGCCATCGAGGTGCGCCATCTGCAGCGCACCGAAGTGCTGGAAGCCGAAGAGTTCTTCTCGGAGAAGCAGAAGGGCTCCTCCGCCATGCCGCACAAGCGCAACCCAGTGCTGTCCGAAAACATCACCGGTCTTGCCCGTCTGGTGCGCGGCTATGCCTTGCCGGCGATGGAAAACGTCGCGCTGTGGCACGAGCGCGATATTTCGCATTCTTCCGTGGAACGCATGATCGGCCCCGACGCGACCGTAACGCTCGATTTCGCGCTGGCACGCCTGACCGGGTTGGTCGACAAGTGGTTGATCTATCCTGCCAACATGCAGAAGAACCTCGACAAGCTCGGTGGCCTGATCCACTCGCAGCGCGTGCTGATCGCGCTGACCAAAGCTGGCGTCGCCCGCGAAGACGCCTATCGTCTGGTGCAGCGCAACGCCATGAAGGTCTGGGGCGGTGAGAGCAACGACTTCCTCGGTCTGTTGAAGGCCGACCCGGACGTGCGCAAGGCTCTGAGCGATGAGGAACTCGAGGCCAACTTCAACCTCGATCATCACTTCAAGCACGTCGACACGATATTCGAGCGAGTTTTCGGGACGAAATAATGCTTGATGCCACCGCCGATTATGACTTCCTGGTGTTGCCGGGTTTGAGTAATTCCGGCGTCGATCATTGGCAATCTTATTGGTGCCTGTCGTTTCGCAATGCGTCCCGCGTGTTGCAGGACGATTGGGACGCGCCGGTTTTATCGAACTGGCTGACGCGCCTTGATGCCGCGATTGAAAACGGCAGCCGGCCGGCGGTGCTGATCTGCCACAGCCTATCGTGCTCGCTGGCCGCGCATTGGGCGGCGCGCAACAAACCCGGTCGCGTCGTCGCCGCGCTGCTGGTGGCACCGTCCGATGTCGAGGACCCGGCGCATACGCCCGATAGCGTGCGCAGCTTCGCGCCGATACCGCTGAAGCCCTTTCCGGTGCCGGCGCTGGCGGTGGCCAGCACCAACGACCCTTACGTCTCGGTGCCGCGCGCGCAATACTTCGCCAAAGCCTGGGGCGCCGACTTCTGCAATGTCGGCGAGCTCGGTCACATCAATTCGGAAACGCGGCTGGAATTCTGGCCGCAAGGCTTGTTGCTGCTCGGGCAATTGCTGGCGCGCGTGAAGATCTAGGCGCGCGGGCTCAAGGGTTGAACAGCAGATAGCCGGTCGGGTTTTCCGGCAGCAACCAGTTGAAGCCGGCCTCCGCGATCACCGATAGAATATTGGCGGCAACGATGACCGCGAGCGCAATCGCGGTCACGCCGGTAAAGCGCCAGGGTTCGATACGGCGGTCGTCGAGCCAGGCGGTGCCGGCCAGCAGCACGCCATTGGCGGCGATATGCGCCAAAAAAGCGATCAGGCACCAAGTGTAAAGATGCAGGCCGAACACCGGCATGCCGAAACCGGGATCGTTCGGGAGAATGTGCAGCAGCACCTGCCGGGCCGACGCGACGACGCCAACCAGCGCCGCGAGTATGCCAATGCCAGCGCCGGTCGCCACGTCGCGCGCCGCGACTTCGCCGTCACGCTGGCCGATCAAAAGATAGAGCGGACCGAGCGCGCACAGCATCAGCGCAATACGTTGCATCGTGCATAGCGGACATGGCGGTTCGCCGAATGCGAATTGCGCGCCGAAGGCCGCGGCCAGAATGAGGATCAGCACCCAGGCATTGGCGGTCGCGGCCAGGAGATAAAGGCGCGCCATCAGAAGCTCAATGTCAGCGGTGTCGTCATATCGCTGACGAGATAGACAGCCACCGCGGCCAAGGTCACCAGGAACATCGGCACCGAAACGCGAAAGCCCCGCCACATCAATCCGAGCACGATCAGAATCGCTAACATGAAGACGGCGTAGAGCATGGCGAATTTCCTGTTTCGACCAGCCTAGCCGATTCTGGCATCAGGCCGCCATTCGCCATGGCAGCCACGGCCAAAAGGCCTCGCGGCTGGAATTTTGGCCGCGAGGCCTGTTGTTGTTCCGGGCAATTCTGGCGCGCGTCAAACTTTAAGCGCGCCAGCTGCGCTTATTAGTGATGGCGGCGATGATCGCGACGCCAGTCGCGATGATGACGCCAATCGCGATCATGGCGGCCACCGAAACCAAAGCCGAAGCGCACCACCGGCGGCGGCGCTACATAGACCGGCTCAGACGCGATAGGCCCGTCCGCCGCCGATATAGCTTGCGCTGGCAAAACCAACGCGGCCATGCCAATCGACGCGGCACCAGGCCCCGCCGCAGCCGAGCACGCGGACATGTGCGCCAGCCGGCATGGTGTCGACCACCCGATATCGCGTGCCGGGCCCACTGCGCAGGTTCAAATCGTTGGTGACGACGGCGGCCGACGCGATCCCGGCCGAGGCCAGCAAAACGCCGGCGGCAAGTGTCAATGTTTTAAGCTTCATGGTGTCATGTCCTATTCGTGTTTGGGTCAAATAAAATGCCCCGTTCGTATAGAGAACGGTTCAAACCGCTCTTGGTTCGGATTATCTGCTTTGTTGATTGAATGGGGGATGAATAGCGATGACCGGGAGATGAACAGGTTCCAGTCTGCGACCTATTGTCACCCGACGGCCGTCATGGCTTAAGCTTCCACCAATATGCCGAATCGCACCGATCCATCCACGCCCGCGACCATCCTGATTTTCGATTCCGGCGTCGGCGGCCTGACCGTGTTCCGCGAGGTCGCCGCCGCGCGGCCGGATGCGCGTTACATCTATGTCGCTGACGATGCCGGCTTTCCTTACGGCAACCAGCCGGAACAAGCGTTGATTGCGCGCATCGTCGATGTCATCGGCAAGGCGATCGCCGAGCACGCGCCGGACCTTGTGGTGATCGCCTGCAACACCGCCTCAACGCTGGCGCTCACCGAATTGCGCGCTGCGTTTGCGGTGCCGTTCGTCGGCACCGTGCCGGCGATCAAGCCGGCCTGTGCGCAGTCGCAATCCAAACGCATCGCGGTGCTGGGCACGCAAGCGACCGTCAACCGCGAATACACCCGCACGCTGATCCGCGAATTCGCGTCCGGTTGCGATGTCATCCTGATCGGTTCACCGCGCCTGGCCGAAATTGCCGAATGCGAACTGGCCGGCCGTCCGGTGAGCGATGCCGACATCGCCGCCGAGATCGCCGGCTGCTTCGTCGACGCCGATCAACGCCGCACCGACACCGTCGTACTGGCCTGCACCCATTATCCGTTGTTGGTCGACCGCTTCCGCGCGCTGGCGCCCTGGCCGGTGACCTGGCTCGACCCGGCGCCGGCGATCGCGCGCCGCGTCGCCGATCTGTTGCATGAACGGCCGGTCGTCGCCGTGACGCCACGGTCACGCATTATCTTCACCTCCGGCCGCGCGCCCTCGCCGGCGCTCTCAACCGCACTGGCAAAATACGGGTTCTAGGCGCCTAACAATCCCGGCCAGACTTCCAGCGCGCCGCGCCAGATCATGTCGAGGGCGACATAGAGAATGATCGCCAGGCCGAGATAAGCGATCCAGCGATGCTTGGTGAGGAGCTTGGCGATGAAGCTCGCCGCCACACCCATCAGAACGATCGACAGCCCTAAGCCGAACACCAATGCGGTCGGATGCTCGCGCGCGGCGCCCGCCACCGCCAGCACATTGTCGAGCGACATCGAAATGTCGGCGACCACGATCTGCCAAGCCGCCTGGGCGAAGGTTTTGGTGGGCATGCCAGCCTTCGCTTCGGCAACAACACCGTCGACATCGACATGGCTGCCATTGCGCAATTCGCGCCACATTTTCCATGACACCCAAAGCAGCAAGATGCCGCCGGCCAGCAGCAGGCCGACAATGTCGAGCAATTCGACCGCGACGCTGGCGAAGGCGATGCGCATGATGGTGGCAGCGATGATGCCGACCAGGATGGCGCGGGCGCGTTGACTGGCCGGCAGGCCGGCGGCGGCCAGCCCGATCACCACGGCATTGTCGCCCGCCAGCACCAAATCGATCATGACGACCTGGGCAAAAGCGGCGAGCGCGTCGGGAGTCAGTGAGAACATGTCGAGCATGGCGGCTTCAGCCCCTCCGGTTCGATCAGTCCGACATCGCAGCCACATGACTGCCAGAGGGGCCCGGCCTGACAATCGGGAAAATGGCCTCGAAATGCAGCTTAGACAAGTCAAAAGCGCGGAAACGGGTCAAAATCCGGCTATTCCGTACTAAAATACCGCAACCCGGCCCGTTCCGCCGGCCATGTGACCTTTCGTTGACACTGGCGCGGTTGCCCCCTAAAACCCGCTCACCTTGCGGGGCCTTTCGAGCCCCGCTTGGCGTTTCGCGACCCGAGGCCTCTCCTTACGCTTTAAGGGCTGGCCTGTCGGTTCCGGGGAAACCTGGGACAGAGGAGGGCGCGGTTCCTCACCTTAAAATCGATCTCATATGAGGACGCGATGACCAAGCGCTTGGAATCAAAGTACAAACTCGACCGCCGGATGGGCCAGAATATCTGGGGCCGTCCGAAGAGCCCGGTGAACCGGCGTGAATACGGCCCCGGCCAGCACGGCCAGCGCCGCAAGAGCAAGCTCTCCGACTACGGCGTGCAGCTCAAGGCCAAGCAGAAACTGCGCGGCTATTACGGCAACATCTCCGAGAAGCAGTTCCTCGGCATCTATTTCGAAGCCATCCGCATGAAGGGCGACTCCGGCGCCAACATGATCGGCCTGCTGGAGCGCCGCCTCGACGCGGTGATCTATCGCGCCAAGTTCGTGCCGACCGTGTTCGCGGCCCGCCAGTTCATCAACCACGGCCACATCAAGGTGAACGGCCGCAAGGTCAACATCCCGAGCTTCCGGGTCAAGATCGGCGACGTCGTCGAAATCAAGGAATAGTCGCAGCAGATGAACCTGGTGCTGGAAGCCCAGGCTCTGACCGAGCGCGACGTGCCCGACTATATCGCCGTCGACACCTCCAAGATGACCGCCCAGATGGCGCGGGTGCCGGTGTTTGCCGACGTGCCCTACCCGGTTCAGATGGAGCCGCATCTGGTGGTGGAATACTACTCGCGCTAATCGACCGGCGCTCCACCGGAAATTCTTCCCGCGACATGCAATCCCCTGCCCAAAAGGCGGGGGATTTGCTATTCAGGGATCAGAATATGTCCCGGGAGGACCGCCATGAACAACAAGAGCCGAATTTCGCGCCGCACCTTGCTGGCTGCCACCGCCGCCGGAATCGCCGCGCGCGGTTTGTCGCCCCTGCCCGCCTTCGCGGCTGCGCCGCCTCACACCTTCAAGCACGGCGCCTTCGAGGTCTCGGTGGTCAGCGACGGCCATCTTGTATTGCCGAGCACGATGCTGGCGCGCGACGCCAAGCCGGAAATACGAACCTCGGTCATGAAGGCCGCCGGCCAAAGCGGCGACACCTATAGCGCGCCGACCAATGTCACGCTGATCCGCTCCGGCAACGATCTCATCCTGGTCGACATGGGTTCGGGCGACCGCTTCATGCCGACCGCCGGCAAGCTATGGGACAACCTCAAAGCCGCCGGCATCGACAAATCGCAAAATCACCAAGGTGATCTTCACCCACGGCCATCCCGATCATCTGTGGGGCGCGGTCGATGAACTCGACGACCTGTCGCTGCCGAACGCGACCTTCCATGTCGCCAGCGCGGAATGGGATTTCTGGAACAGCGACAACGCCACCCGCGGCCTGCCGGCCGAGCGCGCCGGTTTCGTCACCGGCGCCCGGCGCAATTACGAAGCCATCAAAGAGCGCGTGAAGATGTTCAAAGCCGGCGACGAGATCGTGACCGGCATCCAGATCATCTCGACCCCCGGCCACACCCAGGGCCACGTCTCGCTGGCGCTGGCCGGCGGCGACGGGCTGATCATCGGCGGCGACGTGCTCACCCACCCGATTATTTCGTTCCAGTATCCGCAATGGAAACCGGCGGCCGATCATGTGCCGGACCAGGCGGTCGAAACCCGCAAGAAGCTGCTCGACCGTTTGGCCAAGGACCGTTCCAAGCTGATCGGCTACCATCTGCCGTTCCCCGGTCTCGGCCGGGTCGAACGCAAGGACGGCGCATACCGTTACGTCGCGGAGGGTTAGGCGCCGACCATCAACCCCGCTATGATGACGGGATGATCTATGTCGCTTTGCTGCGTGCCGTGAATGTCGGCGGACTGAAGCTGCCGATGGCCGACTTGCGGAAGTTATGTAACGACGCCGGATTCGCCGACGTCGAAACTTATATTGCCAGCGGCAATGTCGTATTCGCGAGCAAGGCTGCGGCGTCTGCGGTGCAAGCCGATCTTGAAAAGAGACTGTTGAAATATGCCGGCAAGCCTGTCGGCGTCCTATTGCGCACCGCCGCACAAATCCAGGCCGTGTTGAAGGCCAATCCGTTTCCGAAGACCGCGCCGAATTTCACCTATGCGATTTTTCTCGACGCGCCGGCGCCGAAAGATGCTTTGGCCCATGTCAGCGGGCAAACCAATGAAGAGATGCGGCTCGGCAAGTGCGAAATCTACGTGCATTACCCGACCGGCATGGGGCGCTCGAAACTGAAGATTCCGGCGGCCAAGGCCGGCACCGCGCGCAACATCAATACTGTCGCCGCCCTCGCCGAGATGGCCGCAAAGCGATGACGCCGATTGTGCCATCTCAGTTTAAAACGGCGGATGTCTAATAAGGCGCGGGCCACGCCAAGGCGATCAGCCCAACGGCCGGCGGCAGCCATGCGACCGTGAGTGCGACACCGGCCTTGCCAAAACGATTGAGAATGAAGCCGGCGATTGGTGCCGCCACGCAGGCGATGACAGCGGCGCTATAGACGGCCAGCAGCCAATTGCCGCCGTGCATGCTTTCCGGCCCGCCGCCGAACATGAATCCGGACACCGCAATCAACAACGCCGCCAAAGCCCAATCGGCGATGGCGGCGATGATGAGAAAAGCTTTGGTCACCGGCCTGATCGCCGGCTACGCGCGTTAGGCCTGCGCTGCGACCGGGACGCCCTTGTCCTTGAGCGTCTGCTGCAACTCGCCGGCCTGGAACATCTCGCGCACGATGTCGCAGCCGCCGACGAATTCACCCTTGACGTAAAGCTGAGGGATCGTCGGCCAGTTCGAATAGGCTTTGATACCATCGCGCAGGTCGGCAAACTCCAAAACGTTGAGGCCTTTATAGGCGACGCCGAGATGGTCGAGGATCTGCACGACCTGACCGGAGAAACCGCATTGCGGAAACTGCGGCGTGCCCTTCATGAACAGCACCACGTCGTTGGCCTTCACTTCATTGTCGATGAACTGCTCGATGCCCATGGAAACAAATTCCTTTTGGTCCGGTTAGGTCCTGTTGAGCGGCGCCGCGCGCACCGGTCGGTCGCGCCAGGCTGGCCGCCTTGATTGCCATATATGTAGCCCATATTGGGCCGCCAGCCCAATAGGACCAGCAAAAAGACTGTTAATCCGGCATTTTTTGGGCCCGAACGGTATGTTCTGGCCGGCCGGCCAGTGCGGCGCCTCTCCTAAGGCGTGCCGGTCTGCAGAGCCAGCGCATGCAGCACGCCGCCCATCTGGCCTTTCAGCGCCTGATAGACCAGTTGGTGCTGCTGCACCCGCGATTTGCCGACAAACGAGGCGGCCAGCACGGTGGCGGCATAATGGTTGCCGTCGCCGGCAAGGTCGCGGATCGTCACCTGCGCGTCCGGAATACCTTCCTTGATCAACCGTTCGATCTCGCCCGCATCCATCGCCATTCGCAAGTCTCCTTCGCCCCGCAAGATACGCCGAACCAAACCCCTTCGGCAGCCCTTTTCGGGGAAATTCCCACCCAAAAATATCCATCTAACATCGCTTCTAAGGCGAGGCTATGAATCCACCGATGCCGCGTCATTTTGGCGGCATCGCCTGCTATTTCCGCTTCGATCGAGGGAACCGTGATGGAACCGATTCACCGCTTGATCTTTCGTTTGGGCTTTCGTTTGACCGTGTCGGCCGGCCTGCTGACGCTGGCGATCACGACGGCGGCCCAGGCCCAAATGACCGACGCGCAAAAAGCCGCGATCAAGTCGTCGTGCCGATCCGATTACATGTCGAACTGCATGAGCGTCAGCCCCGGCGGCATCGAGGCACTGCAATGCCTGCAATCGCACATGGCCAAGCTGTCACCGGGCTGCCAGACCGCCGTGAAATCGACCCTGCCGCCGCCGAAAGCCGCTACCGCACCGCCTCCCGCAGCCTCACCGCCGCCCAAAGCAGCCGCCGCCCCGCCGCCGGCAGTCCCGGCACCGGCAGTCGTAAGGGCCGCACCGCCGCGGGCCAAGGTTGCCAGACCCGCGCGCGCCGCAGCCAGGCCACCGGCTCCCCCACGGCAGCAAGCCGTCGCCGCGCCGCCGCCTGAACCGCCACCGCCGACGCCAACCGCCGCCCAACTCAACGCCATTAAGGTGACCTGCCGTGGCGATTTCCGGCGCAATTGCCGCGGCGTGCCGCCCGGCGGCGCGGAGGCCATTGCCTGCTTGCAACGCCATGCCCGCAGGCTCGCGCCGAATTGCAAGATCTCGCTGGCCGACATCGCCGATGCGCTGCCGGCCATGCCTGTCGCGGCTGTAGCGCCCCCGCCACCGGCAACTCGCCGGCCAAATGCGCCCGTGGTCATGACCGCCGTCATCGGCCGGGCCTGCCTGCGCGATCTGATCCGGCGCTGCCGCAACACCGGCGCCGGCGACGGCCAGAAGATCGCCTGTCTGATGGCGCACGGGCCGCAGCTGACGCCGGTGTGCAAGGCCGCCTTGAAGATCACCGCCCCAGTGCGCTGAGCGCACAGGGAGGCGCAATAAAATAAATCCGATATTCGGCCAACATACTTGCATACGCAAGCATGTTGGCCTATATCCGGACCATGACTGAAACCACCGTAAAAACACCCTTCACCACTGTCATCAACCTGCTGCGCGCGCTCGGCGCTGATCCAGGAACGCTTTTCCGGCGAACTCGGCTCGGTGCACGGCCTGGCGCTCAACGAAGCCTTGCTGCTGATGCATCTCGAACGCGCGCCGCTGCAGCGCCTGACCCGGGTCGATCTGGCCAAGCGCCTGCACGCCAGCGCCTCGACCGTCACCCGCATGGCCGCGCCAATGGAAAAGACCGGTCTAGTCGTGCGTCAGCCCGATCCGCGCGACGCGCGGCTCGCTTATGTCGCGCTGACAGAGGCCGGCCGCGCCGTGGTCGGCGAGGTTCGCCAGACCTTGGAGAAACGCTCGGCCGAACTGTTCCGCGACCGCTGGGCTGCGGACGAGATCGCGACGCTGGCCGCCATGCTCGGCCGGCTAACTGCGAATGAGCCCGGCACGCTGGTGTAACACGTCATGACCAGGCCCCTCGTCCATCTGCTGTGCGGCCCGACCGGCGCCGGCAAGACCACTTACGCTCTTGCCCTCGCGCAACAAACCGGCGCGGTTCACTTCTCGATCGACGAGTGGATGGTCAATCTGTTTTGGCCCGATGCACCGGCGCCGCTCGACTATGACTGGGCCTTGCAGCGCGTTGCGCGTTGCGAACGCCAGGCGTGGTCGACGGTCTTGCAGTTAGCCAAACTGGGCACGCCATCGGTTCTGGATTTCGGCCTCCTGCGCTTTGACCATCGTCAGCAATGGGCCGCCCGCGCCGCCGAGGCCGGCTTAAGCGTCGCACTGCACGTCGTCGACGCCGATGCGGCCGAGCGCTGGCGGCGCGTGCAGGCCCGCAACGCAGCCAAAGGCGAAACCTTCCGCCTCACCGTCACGCGCGAGATGTTCGATTTCGTTGAAACGTTGTGGGAACCGCCGAAGCCCGACGAGTTACACGCATTGAACGGACGTTACGCCGCGCCGGCCATATAGTTCGGCAGCCAGCCTTCCGAACGCTCGCTCAAATCGGCGACGGCAATCGCGCGCTCGCCGACCAGCGCCAAAGCTTTGCCGCCGGTGACGCCGATGCGCGACACCAGCACGCTGGCGTCGCGCGCGCGTTCCATGATCGCGTCGGCTTGGGCGGCCGGCACCGTGACGAGGTAGCGCGCCTGATCCTCGCCGAACCAATAGGCATGCGCCGGAATGTCATCGGGCGCGGCGTCGAGCTTGGCGCCGATGCCGGACGCCATCGCCATCTCGGCCAAAGCCACCAGCAGACCGCCGTCGGACAGATCGTGGACGGCGGTCGCGGTGCCGTCCAAAATCAAAGCGCGGACGAAGTCGCCGTTCTCGCGCTCCTCGATCAGATCGACCGGCGGCGGCGCGCCCTCTTCGCGCGCGGCGATGTCGCGCAAATAAACCGATTGGCCGAGCCAGCCTGTGGTTTCACCGACCAGCAAAATCGCTTCGCCGTCTTTTTTAAACGCCAGCGTCGCCGACTTGGTGAAGTCTTCGATCAACCCGACACCGCCGATCGACGGCGTCGGCAAGATCGCCTTGCCGTTGGTCTCGTTGTAGAGCGACACGTTGCCGGACACGACCGGGAAGTCGAGCGCCTTGCAGGCCTCGGCAATGCCGCGCACGCAACCGACGAACTGGCCCATGATCTCGGGCTTTTCCGGATTGCCGAAATTCAGATTGTCGGTAATGGCGAGCGGCGTGGCGCCGACCGCGGTCAGATTGCGCCAGCATTCGGCGACCGCCTGCTTGCCGCCTTCGAATGGGCTCGCCTCGCAGTAACGCGGCGTCACATCGGTGGTCAGCGCCAGAGCCCTTCGGCCCGTCCTGCACGCGCACGACGGCGGCGTCGCCGCCCGGCCGTTGCACGGTATTGCCGCCGATGATGTGGTCGTATTGCTCCCAGACCCAGCGCTTCGAGCACAGGTCCGGCGTCGCGATTAAATGTTCGAGCGCATCGACGATGCTGCCGGGCGCGTGCACGGTGGCGGCGTCGATCGTCGGCAGCTTCTCCAGGCTAACGAAAGGCCGCTTGTATTCCGGCGCCTAGTCGCCCAGTTCCTTGATCGGCAGATCGGCCATCACCTCGCCTTTGTGGCGCACGATGAAGCGTTTGGTCGGCGTGGTTTCGCCGACGATGGCGAAGTCGAGTCCCCATTTGCGGAAGATCGCTTCGGCTTCTTGTTCTTTCTCGGGCTTGAGCACCATGAGCATGCGCTCTTGTGACTCCGACAGCATCATCTCGTAGGCGGTCATGCCTTCTTCGCGGCACGGCACCTTGTCGAGATCGAGCGTGACGCCGAGATCGCCCTTGGCGCCCATCTCGGTGGCAGACGATGTCAGGCCGGCCGCGCCCATATCCTGGATCGCGATCACGCAGCCTTTTTCCATGATCTCAAGGCAGGCCTCGAGCAGCAGCTTTTCGGCGAAGGGATCGCCGACCTGCACGGTCGGGCGCTTCTCGTCGCTGTCGTCGTCGAATTCGGCCGACGCCATCGACGCGCCGTGAATGCCGTCGCGTCCGGTCTTGGAGCCGAGATAGACGATCGGCATGCCGACGCCGGAGGCCGCCGCGTAAAAGATCTTGTCGGTTTCAGCGAGGCCGACCGCCATGGCGTTGACCAGGATGTTGCCGTCGTAGCGGTTATGAAACCGCACCGAGCCGCCGACCGTCGGTACGCCAAACGAATTGCCGTAGCCGCCGATGCCGGCGACCACGCCGGACACCAGATGGCGGGTCTTGGCGTGTTCGGGCGCGCCGAACGACAGCGCGTTGAGGCACGCAATCGGCCGCGCGCCCATGGTGAAGACGTCGCGCAGAATGCCGCCGACCCCGGTCGCCGCGCCCTGATAGGGCTCGATGTAGCTCGGGTGGTTGTGGCTTTCCATCTTGAACACGCAGGCCAGCCCGTCGCCAATGTCGACGATGCCGGCGTTCTCGCCCGGGCCCTGGATGACGTGCGGGCCGGTGGTCGGCAGGCCGCGCAAATGAACCTTGGACGACTTGTACGAGCAGTGCTCATTCCACATCGCCGAGAAAATGCCGAGTTCGGTCAAAGTCGGCTCGCGCCCGATCAGCTCGAGCAGGCGCTGATATTCGTCCGGTTTGAGGCCGTGTTCGGCGACCAGTTCGGGGGTGATTTTTGGTTCGGTGACGGTCACTGATAATTCCGCGCGATCTGCTGCTCTCCGTCTCGCGGAGAGATGAAAAAAACTTAAGCCGCTTTTTCGAGCGCTTCCGCCAGCCCGGCAAACAGGCCGCGGCCGTCGGTATTGCCGACGATGGCTTCGACGTGATTTTCCGGGTGCGGCATCATGCCGAGCACGTTGCCGCCCTCGTTGATAATGCCGGCAATGGCGTTGATGGCGCCGTTGTGATTCCAGTTCGGGTCGATCATGCCGTCCGGATCCGAATAGCGGAACACCACCCGGCCCTCGCCCTCCAACCGCGCGATGGTTTCGCCATCGGCGATGTAATTGCCTTCGCCATGCGCCACCGGCACGCGGATCACCTGGCCGGCATTGTAGCCGCGGGTAAACGGCAGGTCGGAGCGTTCGACCTTCAGATAAACGTCGTGGCAGATGAAGCGCAGGTTCTCGTTGCGCATCAGCACGCCCGGCAGCAGGCCGGACTCGCACAGGATCTGGAAGCCGTTGCAGACGCCGAGCACCAGCCCGCCTTTGGCGGCAAACGGCGCACCGCGTCCATGATCGGCGAACGCGCCGCGATCGCGCCGCAGCGCAGATAGTCGCCGTAGGAAAAACCGCCCGGCACCACCACCAGATCGGTGCCGGCCGGCAGTTCATGGTCGGCATGCCAGACCATCGCCGGCGCCGTGCCGGACACGAGCTTGAGCGTGCGCGCCATGTCGCGCTCGCGATTGATACCGGGAAATACGAGGACGGCGGCTTTCACGTCTGCGAGGCTCTCTGCTTCTTACCCTCTCCCCTTGTGGGAGAGGGTGGTCCGAATGTCGCTCGCGACATGAGGACCGGGTGAGGGGGAATTATCGTTCGAAGAAAGCCCCCTCACCCGGCTCGCTTCGCTCGCCACCCTCTCCCACCAGGGGAGAGGGAAGAAAAAATATTACCCGACGACCTCAACCCGGTAATTCTCGATCACCGTATTGGCCAAGAGCTTGTCGGCGGCCTCGTTGAGCAGCGCCTCGGCCTTTTTCGGGTCGGCGCCCTCGATCTCGATGTCGAACACCTTGCCCTGGCGCACCGACGCCACGCCCTCAATGCCGAGCGAGCGCAACGCGCCCTCAATGGCCTTGCCTTGCGGGTCGAGAATGCCGGTTTTCAGGGTGACGGTGACACGAGCTTTCATGGCCGGCGGCTTACCATATAAATCGGGACCTGTGGCCGGGAAAGTGCGGCCATCCACGCTAAAACTCAAATACGCAAGGCCCGGCGCAAGGGTAAAACCTGAGCCGGGCCTTGAATTTTCTTGCGGCCCACCGGGCCGGAACCGGACAAACCTAGCCCTTAACCAGCACCGGGCCGGTGCCTTGCGGCCGCTCGCCCTCGTTCATGATGCCCAGGCGCTTGGCGACCTCGGTATAGGCCTCGACCAGCCCGCCGAGATCGCGGCGGAAGCGGTCCTTGTCCATCTTGTCGTTGGTCTTGATGTCCCACAGCCGGCACGAGTCAGGGCTGATCTCGTCGGCGACGACGATGCGCATGACATCGTTTTCCCACAGCCGGCCGGTTTCCATCTTGAAGTCGACCAGACGGATGCCGACGCCGAGGAACAGGCCGGACAGGAAATCGTTGACACGAATGGCCAGCGCCATGATGTCGTCGATCTCCTGCGGGCTCGCCCACCCGAAGGCGGTGATGTGCTCTTCCGACACCATCGGGTCGTTGAGCGCGTCGTTTTTGTAATAGAACTCGATGATCGAACGCGGCAGTTGCGTGCCCTCGTCGATCCCAAGCCGCGTCGCCAGCGAACCGGCGGCGACATTGCGCACGACGACCTCAAGCGGAATGATCTCGACCTCGCGGATCAACTGCTCGCGCATGTTGAGCCGGCGGATGAAATGCGTCGGCACCCCGATATCGTTGAGGTGCTGGAAGACGTATTCCGAGATGCGGTTGTTCAATACGCCCTTGCCTTCAATCACCTCGTGTTTCTTGGCGTTGAAAGCTGTGGCGTCATCCTTGAAATGCTAAATCAGCGTTCCCGGCTCAGGGCCCTCATAGAGGACCTTCGCCTTGCCTTCGTAGATACGGCGACGGCGACTCATCGGGATATACCGTGGTTTTTGAAAGTCCATTGGATGCCGTGGTTCCTTTTGGTGACAGTTCAGATCCGCGGCGGCGGGACCGGACATTTTGGCGATGCATAAACTTTTAGACTTTTATGCGCTTGCGCTAGAATGCCCTGGGCACGAGGTCAACCTAGCCGATCGTTCCGGCTAGCACAATCGAGCCCCCACCACGTTTTCCACTTGGCATTTTTGCCGTAATACCTCGCAGCCAGGTTGCCTTGACCCTGGCACAGCGATATGCAAGTCGCAGCAAAACTATGTCAACAATGAGGGGCGGTATGACCACTTTCGACAAGCGCGAAGAAGGCTTCGAATCGAAGTTCGCGCATGACGAGGAACTTCGTTTCAAAGCGATGGCCCGCCGCAACAAGCTGCTCGGCCTCTGGGCTGCCGGCCTGCTCGGCAAAACCGGCGCCGACGCCGACGCTTACGCCAAGGAAGTCGTGATGTCGGACTTCGAGGAAGCCGGCGACGAGGACGTTTTCCGTAAAGTTGCCAAAGATTTGGCCGGAAAAGACGTCACCGAGCAGCAAATTCGCCAGCAGATGAACGAACTGATCGGCCAGGCGGTGGCGCAAATCCAAGCGGGCACCTGAGGTGACCGCTTTTGATCTCGCCCGGCGCTTGCGCGCCGGCGAGACCGTGTTTTCCAGCTGGTGCTCGCTGGCCAGCCCGATCGTGGCCGAAACCATCGCCCGCGAGGGCTTTGCCGCTGTCGTCCTCGATGGTCAGCACGGGCTGTGGGACAGCGCCTCGATCCTCGCCGGTATCAGCGCACTCAGCCACGCCGGCGCGGCGCCGATCGTGCGGGTGCCGCTGAACGATTTCGGCTTCGTGTCGCGCGCGCTCGATTTCGGCGCCGAAGCGATCATCGCACCGATGATCAACAGCGAGGCCGATGCCCGCCAGTTCGCCAGCGTGGCAAAATACCCGCCGCTCGGTGAGCGCAGTTGGGGGCCGCAGCGCGCCATGAGCCTGCAGGGCCAAAACGTCGCAACCGATTACCTGCGCGACGCCAATAGCGGCACCTTGACGCTGGCCATGATCGAAACGCCGCAGGCGCTTGCGAATGTCGACGCCATCGCCGCCACGCCCGGCATCGACGCGTTGTTCATTGGACCTTACGACTTGTCGACCTCGCTCTCGGCCGGCAAGGCACAGGACATCAACGCCCCCGAAGTCGATCAAGCGATCGACGTGATCTGCGCGGCCGCCATCAAGGCCGGCAAAATTCCCGGCATCTATTGCAGCACCCCGGAGCGCGCGCTGGCGATGGCCAAACGCGGCTTCAAATTCCTGACCATCGGCAGCGACATGGGCATGGTCCGGGTCAGCGCGGCGGAGCAACTCAAGGCGTTGAAAGCGTAGCGTCCAGCCGGTCCAGCACGGCCTTCGCATCGGCCTCGACATCCTCGGCCTTGACCTCGATCACCTTGTATTTGTGCTCGTCGAGCCAGGTCCGCTTGTCGGCGCGCACCCGTTGCGCCGCTTCGGCTTCGGCCTGCGGCACCAGATCGATCACGCAGCGCAACGGAAACGACACGAAGTCGGCGACATGCGGTCCGACCGGCACCTGACGCTTGAATCCGCGGCCGGCAAAGCGCCGGTCATTGGTCAAAGCGCGCCACAGGCTGCGCTCGGCCTCGGTCGGATTACGCCGCAACAGCCGCGCCAGCCCGCGCACCGGCGCGCGGTCTTCCAGAATACGGCCGGCGCCGTGATCGGCGATCATGTCGCGCAGGTTCTGCGCTTCCGACGGATCGAGCACGCCGCCGCGCGCCGGCCCTTTGCGGCCTTGCGCGATCGCCATGATCACGCCGTGCAGCGTGCGCATGTCCTGCTGCGACGGTTCGATGCGGTTGAAGATATTGCGCAGGTTGATCGTCATGGTGTCGCGCTTTTCCGCAGGGCGAAAAAACTCGACCTTTTCCAGCTCGCGTTCGAGGTCGGCGAAAAACGCGGCGATCTGCTGCTTGGCCGCCGGCGGCGAGCGCGTCGACGGCGGCGAGCGGGTGCCGCCCTCGCCGGTCTGCTTGAACCATTCATAGGCGACGACCACCACCGCCTGCGCCAGATTGAGCGAGGCGAAAGCCGGATTGACCGGCAGCGTGACGATGCGGTCGGCCATGCCGACCTCGTGGTTCTCCAGCCCGTTGCGCTCGCGCCCGAACACCAGCGCCACCGTTTCGCCGGCCGCGACCCGTGGCGCCATCTCGGTGGCGGCGTCCGCCGCCGAGATCACGGGCTTGGCCTGGTCGTGGTTGCGCGCCGTCAGCGCCAAGACGAAAGTACAGTCGGCGACCGCGTCGGCCAGCGTCTCGTACAGCACGGCGTTGTCGAGGATGCGGTCGGCGCCGGCCGCCATCACCACGGCGCGCTCGTTCGGCCAGCCCTGACGCGGCTTAACCAGCCGCAGCCGGGCCAGGCCAAAATTGGCCATGGCGCGGGCCGCCGCCCCAATATTCTCGCCCAATTGGCGTCTCGACCAGCACCACCACCGGGGCGGGCTGCTCGATCCAGCGCTTGGTCTTGTCGGTCCCGGCTCCGGGCATTTAATCCTCCTTCGGCGGTCAAACGCCCCGAAAGCGCAGCCCTGCGCAAGCTGGCCGTTTGCGTCAAGAGGCGGCACCGCTAACGAGGCTTTTACCGGCGGAGTGCGGATGCTATAGGGCGCGCGCCGAACTCCCGTCAGTCGAATTCCCGGTTGGCGTTTGTCCGCGCCGCGAACAATTCATTTGAGGGCCCGCGGAAGAAGTCATCCCACCGCGCCCGCCAATGGTCAGTTTCCGGTCGGCCCAAACAAGCACGGCGACCAGAGGTGTCAAGTATGTCAGATCTCGAAATCATGTGGACAAAGGTCGATGAAGCCCCGGCGCTCGCGACCTATTCCCTGCTGCCGATCGTCGAAGCCTTCGTGGGCGCGGCGGGTGTGTCCGTGACGCTGAAGGACATCTCGCTGGCCGGCCGCATCCTCGCCCTTTTCCCCGAAAAGCTCACCCCCGCGCAACGGATCAACGACGAACTCACCGAACTCGGCAAGCTCACGTTGAAGCCCGAAGCCAACATCATGAAGCTGCCCAATATCTCCGCCTCGATCCCGCAGCTGCAAGGCCGCGATCAAGGAACTGCAAGAGCAAGGGCTACGACGTTCCGGACTATCCGGACAACGCCGACGACGGACGCCGAGAAGGACATCAAGGCCCGCTACGGTAAGGTGTTCGGCAGCGTCGTCAATCCGATCCTGCGCGAAGGCAATTCCGATCGCCGCGCCGCCGCCGCCGTCAAGCAATACGCCCGCAACAATCCGCACAAGATGGGCGCCTGGAGCAAGGACTCCAAAACGCACGTCGCCTACATGCCGTCGGGCGACTACTACGGCTCGGAAATCGCGACCACCGTCGCGCAGGCAACCAATGTCCGCATCGAGCTGGCCGCCGCCGACGGCAAAGTCACTGTGCTGAAGGCAAAGACGGCGCATTGCGGCCGGCGAGATCATCGACGCCTCCGTCATGAGCGCCAAGGCGCTGCGCAAGTTCTTCGCCGAGCAGATCGAGGACGCCAAGAAGCAGGGCGTGCTGTTCTCGCTGCACGTCAAGGCGACCATGATGAAGATCGCCGACCCGATCGTGTTCGGCCATGTCGTATCCGTCTTCTTCTCCGACGTCGTCGAGAAGCATGCTGCCACGCTGAAGAAGCTCGGCGTCAATCTCAACAACGGCTTCGGCGATCTGCTGACGAAGATCGAGACGCTGCCGGACGCTGAAAAGAAGGCGATCAAGGACGATATCGCGGCCGAGTACGCCAAGCGCCCGGCCCTCGCCATGGTGAATTCCGACAAGGGCATTACGGGCTTGCATGTGCCCAGCGACTTCATCATCGACGCTTCGATTCCGGCGATGATCCGCGAAGGCGGCAAAATGTGGGGCCCGGACGGCAAGCTGCACGACACCAAGGCCGTCGTCCCGGATCGCTGCCTACGCGCGGCTGTTCCAGACCGTCATCGAGGACTGCAAGGCCAACGGCGCGTTCGATCCCAAGACCATGGGTTCGGTGCCGAACGTCGGCTTGATGGCGCAGAAGGCCGAGGAATACGGCTCGCACGACAAGACGTTCGAAATTCCCACGGGCGGCACGGTCCGCGTCGTCGCCGATGACGGCAAGGTACTGCTGGAGCGTCCGGTCGAGGCCGGCGACATCTTCCGCATGTGCGAACTCAAGGACGCGCCGGTGCGGGACTGGGTCAAGCTCGGTGTCCGCCGTGCGCGCCTCACCGGCACCCCGGCCGTGTTCTGGCTCGACAAGAATCGCGCGCACGACGCCCAGCTCATCGCCAAGGTCGAGACGTACTTGAAAGATCACGACACCAAGGGGCTCGACATCCGCATTCTGGCCCCGGTCGACGCGATGAAGTTTTCGCTCGAACGCATTCGCAAGGGGCAGGACACGATTTCCGTCACCGGCAACATTCTGCGCGATTACCTGACCGACCTGTTCCCGATCATGGAGCTCGGCACCTCGTCCAAGATGCTGTCGATCGTTCCGCTGCTGGCGGGCGGCGGCCTTTTCGAGACCGGCGCCGGCGGCTCGGCGCCCAAGCACGTCCAGCAGTTCCAGGAAGAAGGCTATCTGCGCTGGGATTCGCTGGGCGAGTTCCTGGCGCTGGGCGCCTCGCTCGAACATCTGGCGCAGACCGGCAAGAACGCCAAGGCGGAAGTTCTCGCCGAGACGCTCGACACGGCCATCGCAAAGTTCCTCGAGAACAACCGCAATCCGGCGCGCAAGGTCGGCGAAATCGACAATCGCGGCAGCCATTTCTACCTCGCTCTGTACTGGGCGCAGGCGCTGGCCGCGCAGACCAAGAACGCGGAGCTGCAAGCGCGCTTCAAGCCGCTGGCCGAGACGCTCGCGACGAACGAGGCCAAGATCAATGGCGAACTGATCGGCGCGCAAGGCAAGCCGGTCGACATCGGCGGTTACTACCTGCCCGATTTCGCCAAAGACATCGGCCGCGATGCGGCCGAGTGCGACGCTGAACGCCGCGCTCGCCTCGCTCTGACGCCCTGCGTCGGAGACGGCAGGCGTCTCCGGGGCCACGGATACAAGACTAACGACTCGAAGACCAGACCCGCTCGATGACGACCTCATCGAGCGGGTCGATTTTTTCCTCGCCGTGTCTTTCGCGCGGCCACGCGCCCCTGCATACGACTTAAGTCCATGAGCCGACGCCGCTTTCACGGCCGGAAAGTCGATGCTATAGAGCCGCCACGGCTGCGGCGCCGGCGTCTACCCTGAGCGCGCGCCGAGAATGTTCCGTCAGCCCTGACGACCGTACCCGATGCCGGCTCTCAAAAGGTGGTTCCTTAAAATGGCGAAGATCAAGGTGAAAAATCCCGTCGTCGAAATGGACGGCGATGAGATGACCCGCATCATCTGGAAGCTTATCAAAGACAAGCTGATCCACCCTTATCTCGATATCGATCTGCTCTATTACGATCTCTCGGTCGAAAAGCGCGACGAGACCAACGACCAGATCACCATCGATGCAGCCGAAATGACCAAGAAGGTCGGCGTCGCGGTCAAGTGCGCCACCATCACGCCGGACGAAGGCCGCGTGAAGGAATTCGGCCTCAAGGAAATGTGGCGCTCGCCCAACGGCACGATCCGCAACATTCTCGGCGGCGTGATCTTCCGCGAACCGATCATCTGCAAGAACGTGCCGCGCCTGGTGCCGGGCTGGACCAAGCCGATCATCATCGGCCGTCACGCCTTCGGCGATCAGTACCGCGCCACCGATTTCAAGTTCCCGACCGCCGGCACGCTGTCGATCAAGTTCGTCGGCGACGACGGCAAGGTGATCGAGCGCGAAGTGTTCAAGGCGCCCTCGTCCGGCGTCGCCATGGCGATGTACAATCTCGACGACTCGATCCGCGACTTCGCGCGCGCTTCGATGAACTTCGCACTCGACCGCGGCTATCCGCTCTATTTGTCGACCAAGAACACCATCCTGAAGCAATATGACGGCCGCTTCCTGGAGCTGTTCCAGCAGATCTTCGACGCAGAATTCAAAGCCGAGTTCGACAAGAAGAAGATCACCTACGAGCACCGCCTGATCGACGACATGGTCGCCTCCGCGCTGAAGTGGTCGGGCGGCTATGTCTGGGCCTGCAAGAACTACGACGGCGACGTGCAGTCCGACATCGTGGCGCAGGGCTTCGGTTCGCTCGGCCTGATGACCTCGGTGCTGACCACGCCGGACGGCAAGATCGTGGAAGCCGAAGCCGCCCACGGCACCGTCACCCGCCACTACCGCCAGCACCAGAAGGGCGACCAGACCTCGACCAACTCGATCGCGTCGATCTTCGCCTGGACCCGGGGCCTGGCGCACCGCGCCAAGCTCGACAACAACGCGGCGCTGGCCAAGTTCGCCGCCACGCTCGAGAAGGTCTGCATCGACACCGTCGAATCAGGCTTCATGACCAAGGACCTCGCCCTCCTCGTCGGCCCCGACCAGCACTGGCTGTCGACCACCGGCTTCCTCGACAAGATCGACGAGAACCTGAAGAAGGCGATGGCGTAAACGCCCTCACCTTCCGCTCAAGGCAAAACGGCGCGACCTCGGTCGCGCCGTTTTCTTTGCCGAGTTTATCGTCACCGCGCCATGACGGCCAATATCGCGGTCAGGTTTCGTCCAGCTCCGCCTCTACGATGTCGCCCTTCGGCGTCACCGCCTCGCCGCCGACCCGTTTTGCGACGACGTCATTAATCCGCTCGGCAATGCGCGGGTCGCGGCTCATCAGCGCGTGCAGGTCCTGCGCATCCAGCACCAGCAGATTGGTGCGGGTCAGCGCGATCGCGGTGGCCGAGCGCCGCGCGCGTTTGAGCACCGCCACCTCGCCGAAAAACTGCCCGGGCCCAAGCACGATGTGCTCGCGTTTTTTCAGCGCCACTTCAACCTTGCCGGCGGCGATAAAATACATCGAATGCGCCGCCTCGCCCTCACGCACGACCACCTGACCGGGCTCGACCAATTGAGCGCGCAACAACTGCATGATGTCGGCGATGTCGCCGCCGTCGAGTTCGGCAAACAACGGCACGCGCGCGATCATGCCCCAGGTCACGATGAAATCGCGCCGGTGAATCTGTTCGGCAAAGGCGGTCGCGATGATGCCGACCGGCAGCGCGATCATGATGACGCCGAGGAAAATCGTGCCGGTGGCGATCAGCTTGCCGACCGCGGTCACCGGCACGACGTCGCCATAGCCGATGGTGCCGAGCGTCACGATCGCCCACCACATCGCATCCGGAATGGTGCCGAGCTTGTCGGGCTGGATCTTGCCCTCGGCGATATGCATCAAGGCGCCCGACACCAGCGTGGCGCCGGCGGTGACCACCAGGCAGCCGAACAGCGCGCGCCGCTCGCGATACAGCACGTCGAGCAGCGAACGCATCGCCGGCGAATAGCGCGCGATCTTGAAAAACCGCACCATCCGGAACACCTGCAACACCCGCAGGTCGTCCGGCAGAAATGGCGACAGCCAGAACGGCATCACGGCGATCAAGTCGACCAGCCCGGCCGGGCTGAAAATATATCTAAGCCTCGCCCGCGTCGCCGACAGGCCGCGATGCGGGCCGTGCTCGACCGCGACCCAAATCCGCAAGCCATATTCAAGCGTGAAGACGAAAAGCGAAAAATCCTCGATCACGGCAAAGACGATTCCGTAATCGGCCGCGATATGCGGCACCGACTCGAGCGCGACCGCGGTCAGATTGATCAGGATCAGCGCGACCAGAAGCCGGTCGATGACGACGCCAATACCGCCACCGATCGGGCCCTGCTCCAGGGCCAGATAGACGCGCCGGCGGACGTCTTTGATCTTGTTGCGTGCCATGCGTTCCCGTTGAGATTCGCCAAGTTCAAGCATACAGCGTCCAGCGGCCGCAGGCATTGCGGTCGATCAACCGGGTTTTTCAGGCGGTCAGATCGCGCTGCATCGCAAAGTATGGCGGGCGCCCGGGATCCTGGCCCTGCCCGGTGACCACAAAGCCGGCTTGTTCGAAATACCGCCGATTATCCGGCAAGTTGATGCGCACCCGCAGCGTCAGCCGTTTGGCGCCGAGACCGCGTGCTTCGCGTTCGGCGGCAGCAATCAGCGCGCGTGCCGACGCCACGCTTGCGCCAGGCCGGCAAGGTGGCCAGCCGGGTCAGATAAAGCGCATCGCCTTCGCGGCGCAGAAAACACTGCCGACGATGTCGTCGGCCGATTGCGCGATCATGATCGGCCCGGCACGCAAACGCGCTTCTCATGTCGGCAATGGTTTCCGCCAGCACGCTCGACGGCGGCTGAAATCCGCCGAACGCAGCGTGCACGACCGCCAGAATGTCGCCGAGACGGGTGCCATCGCTGCAGCGGCGCGATCGTGAAAGCGGCAGGCCCGCTCATCGTCAGCCGCCGAGCGCGGCCTCGACCGCCTTGAGCGCGGCATCGGCCTTGGCGCCATCCGGGCCGCCGGCCTGCGCCATGTCGGGCTTGCCGCCGCCGCCTTTGCCGCCCAGCACTTCGGACGCCTTGCGCACCAGATCGACCGCGGAAATGCGCGCGGTCAGATCGGCGGTGACGCCGACCACGATCGAGGCCTTGCCGTCCTCGCTGGTCGCCACCAAAGCAACGACGCCGGAGCCGAGTTGCTTTTTGCCCTCGTCGGCCAGGCTCTTCAGTTGCTTGATGTCGATGCCGCTGACGACGCGCGCCATCAGCTTAACATCGCCGACGCTGCGAACGTCGCTCGCGCGCGCCGCCGCGAACCGCCGCCGCCCATCGCCAGTTTCTTGCGCGCATCCGCCAGTTCACGCTCCAGCTTCTTGCGCTCGTCGAGCAAGCCTGCGACCCGCGCCGGCATCTCTTCCAGCGGCGCTTTCAATTCGGCGGCGGCCGCCTTGACGGTTTCCAATTGTTTATTGACGGCATGACGCGCCACCTTGCCGGTGAGCGCTTCCAGCCGGCGCACGCCGGAGGCAACGCCGGAGTCGCGCGAGACCGGTGATCAGGCCGATATCGCCGGTGCGCTTGACATGGGTGCCGCCGCACAATTCGACCGACCAGCCGAGCGAGTTACCAGATCCCTCTCCCATCGCGACGACGCGCACTTCGTCACCGTATTTTTCGCCGAACAGCGCGCGCGCGCCGGACGAGCGGGCATCGTCAAGCGCCATCAGCCGGGTCGTCACCGGCGTGTTCTGCAACACGATGTCGTTGGCGATGTCTTCGACGCGCGCCAACTCTTCCGCCGTCACCGGCTTGGGATGCGAGAAGTCGAAGCGCAGACGGTCGGGCTGCGACCAGCGAACCCTTTTGCGCGACATGATCGCCGAGCACCTGGCGCAGAGCCTCGTGCAGCAAATGGGTGGCGGAATGGTTCTGCCGGATCGCGGCGCGGCGCGCGTGATCGACTTCGAGCAGCAGCGGATCGCCGACTTTGACCGAGCCCTCGACGACCTCGACGCTATGCACAAACAGGTCGCCGGCTTTCTTCTGGGTGTCGGTGACCGACAAGCTTGACGCCTTCGCGCCGCATCTCGCCGGTGTCGCCGGTCTGGCCGCCGCTTTCGCCGTAGAACGGCGTCTGGTTCATCACTACCGCGCCGCTGTCGCCTTTTTTCAGTTCGTCGACTTCCTGACCGTCTTTGACCAGCGCGGCAACGATGCCTTCGGCGCTCTCGGTCTCGTAGCCGAGGAATTCGGTGCTGCCGAGCTTCTCGCGCAGCGCCGAACCAGACGGTCTCGGTCGCCGCTTCGCCGGAGCCCGACCAGGAGGCGCGCGCCAGGGCGCGCTGGCGTTCCATCGCATCGGTAAACGACGCGATGTCGACGCCGATGCCGCGCGAGCGCAGCGCATCCTGCGTCAGATCGAGCGGAAAGCCATAAGTGTCGTACAGCGTGAACGCGGTGTCGCCGTCGAACATGTCGCCTTTTTTCAGCGACTTGCTCTTGTCTTCGAGAATGGCCAGCCCGCGCTCCAGCGTGTTGCGGAACTTGGTTTCTTCCAGCTTCAGCGTTTCCGAAATCAGCGCTTCGGCGCGGACCAGTTCGGGAAAGGCCTGGCCCATTTCGCGCGTCAGCGACGGCACCAGCTTCCACATCAACGGCTCTTTGGCCCCTAGCAGTTCGGCATGGCGCATGGCGCGCCGCATGATCCGGCGCAGCACATAGCCGCGGCCTTCGTTCGACGGCAGCACGCCATCGGCGATCAGGAACGACGAGGCGCGCAAATGGTCGGCGATGACGCGATGCGAATTCTTCTGCGGGCCGTCGGCGGACACATTGGTGAATTCGGCAATGGTGCGGATCAAGGTCGCGAACAGATCGATCGAATAATTGTCGTGCGTGCCCTGCAGCACGGCGGCGATACGCTCCAGCCCCATGCCGGTGTCGATCGACGGCCGCGGCAGAGCAAGGCGCGTCGCCGCCGGCCTGCTGCTCGAACTGCATGAACACCAGATTCCAGATCTCGATAAAGCGGTCGCCATCGGCATCGGGCGAACCGGGCGGGCCGCCGGGGATGTGGTCGCCGTGATCGTAGAAGATCTCCGAGCACGGCCCGCACGGGCCGGTGTCGCCCATTGCCCAGAAATTATCCGAGCCGGCGATGCGCAGGATCTTGCTGTCCGGCAGACCGGCGATCTTCTTCCACAGATTGAAGGCGTCGTCGTCGTCGATATAGACCGTGACCAGAAGCTTCTCGACCGGCAGGCCGAATTCCTTGGTGATCAGGTTCCAGGCGAGCTCAATCGCCCGTTCCTTGAAATAATCGCCGAACGAGAAATTGCCGAGCATCTCGAAGAAGGTGTGGTGGCGCGCGGTGTAGCCGACATTGTCGAGGTCGTTATGCTTGCCGCCGGCGCGCACGCATTTCTGCGAGGTGGCGGCGCGCGCGTAAGGCAGCGTCTCCGACGCCGGTAAAGACGTTCTTGAACTGCACCATGCCGGCATTGGTGAACATCAAGCGTCGGGTCGTTGCGCGGCACCAGCGCCGACGACGCCACGACCTGGTGGTCGTTCTTGGCAAAGTAATCCAGGAAGCTCTTACGGATCTCGTTGACGCCGCTCATGAAGGTAGGCCGCTCACGGTTGCTGCAAAATTGCGGATTGCCGGGGCCGCCCCCGTATCGCCACGGGCGCTTCGGCCGGGGCTCATAAAGCCCCGTCCGGCTTGAAGATTTCGGACGGTCTATTTAGCGACGGGGGTCGGCAGAGTCCAGAAAGGCCGGTTCCGGCGGTCGGTCGAATTGCCGTCTTTTCGGGCCGGATCGGCCGATACCGTGACCGGCTCACACGCCGCCACCGAGCCCACCGGCACAAGCCTCAGAGCGCCTGCCCCAGAGCGTGCCAGGGCCGCACATCAAATGCCTTCGCCCCCGTCTTCGGTGGCGGCCACTTTACGTAGCCGGGTGCCGACGGGGGCGAAAAGCTTAGACGCACGCTTCACACTCAGGCGGCTTTTCCGGCCGCCGATTTGGTCTTCGATTTGGCCGCCTTGTTGGCTGGCTTTTTGACCGACTTGTTGGCCGGCTTCTTGGCCTCAGCCTTGGATTTCGCCTTCGTCGTCTCCTTGGCCGTCCCCTTGGATTTCGCCTTTGCCGTCGTATCAGGCGTGGTCCCATCCTCGGTGGACTTGGCCTTGGTCAGCTTATCCTTGGCGCGTTCCTTGTAGTTCTTGCGCTTTTCCGGCTTGGCGCGAACGGTCACCAGACGTCGGCCACCCGCGGGGCGGCCGCCAGTATCGGCCGCTTCCGGTTTCGTCGTCCGGCTGTCCAGCGCGATCACCGCACCGGCCCTGTCGCCGAAGGTCGCAACTGCCAGTCCGGCATCGGCCGGTATCTCAGCTACTTCGCCGCTTCGGCTCAACAGCCGTTCGCATCGGTCTCTTCGTAGGTCGACTTATTGGTCGGCTTATTGGTCGGCTTGGGCGCTTCAAGCGAGGACAAGTCCCCCGCCTGTGCCGGTTCTTTGGCGATCGGAGCATCTCCCGTCACGGAGGCCCCTGCGTCGCTAAGACCGGCGCCGGGCGATGGCATCACGCCATCCAGGCTCGGCGTGCCCGGAGCTTTTCAAGCCTCGGCAGCGGCGTCGTCGTCCTTGTCGGCGACATCGCCGGCCATGATCGCTTCCTCGATCAGGCCGGAATTGGCCCGGACCTGGGCCTCGATCTTGGCGGCCACGTCGGGATTGGTCTTGAGGAAGGTCTTGGCGTTTTCGCGGCCCTGACCGATGCGCTGGCTGTCATAGGAATACCAGGCGCCGGATTTCTCGACCACGCCGGCCTTGACGCCAAGGTCGACCAGCTCGCCGATCTTGGACACGCCCTCGCCATACATGATGTCGAATTCGACCTGCTTGAACGGCGGCGCCAGCTTGTTCTTGACCACCTTGACGCGGGTCTGGTTGCCGATCACCTCGTCGCGATCCTTGATGGCGCCGATGCGGCGGATATCGAGGCGCACCGAGGCGTAGAATTTCAAGCGCATTGCCGCCCGAGGTGGTTTCCGGCGAGCCGTACATCACACCGATCTTCATGCGGATCTGGTTGATGAAAATCACCATGGTGCGCGACTTGGAGATCGAGGCGGTCAGCTTGCGCAGCGCCTGGCTCATCAGCCGCGCTTGGGCGCCGGGCTGCACGTCGCCCATCTCGCCTTCCAGTTCGTTGCGCGGCACCAAAGCCGCGACCGAATCGACCACCAGCACGTCAACCGCGCCGGAGCGCACCAGCGTGTCGGCGATTTCGAGCGCCTGCTCGCCGGCGTCCGGCTGCGAAATCAACAGTTCGTCGACATTGACGCCGAGCTTGCGGGCATAGACCGGGTCGAGCGCGTGCTCGACGTCGACGAAGGCGCAGATGCCGCCGGTCTTCTGGGCTTCGGCAATGGTGTGCAGCGACAACGTGGTCTTGCCGGACGATTCCGGCCCGTAAATCTCGACCACCCGGCCGCGCGGCAGGCCGCCGACGCCGAGCGCAATATCGAGCCCGAGCGAGCCGGTGGAGACCGTCTCGACATCCATCGATTTGTCGTTCTTGCCGAGCTTCATGACCGAGCCCTTGCCGAACTGGCGCTCGATCTGGGAGAGCGCGGCTGACAGGGCTTTGGACTTGTCCATGGACGATCCTTCGACGAGACGCAGGGCTGGCTGACTCATGTGTCGCTCCTTATGGCCTTTGATTCGACCCCCGACAACGCGGACTTGGCCGGTAAGGCGTCGCCGCAGGCCGTGATCGACTGAAAAACCACCGTACACTATTTGTTCTCAGTTCGCAATATGTTCTTTTTTGAAAATCGAGGATTTAACGTTTGAAGGCTAAATCCAGCCGCCAGGCGGCCTCACCAGGAAGTTCACTTAATGTTTTTGCAATTGTAGATTGTTATAGTCGATAGCGCTTATCGTCGTCGGCCGTGATCGCCCAATATATCTTCGGCAAGAGCGGTCTCAGCTCTGCACTTCGCTCAGCATCAGCTTGAGCGCGGCCTTGCCGGCGCGGCTCGCCTCCGACATCGACTCGAAATAGACCTGAGAGTGCTCAATCGGGCTGGTGCGGCCGGCGCGGTAAATCTCCCAGCGCCAGGGCTTGGGCGGCGACGCACGGTTCTTCACGACAACGGAAAAGTCTTCATGATCGATCATGCCGGGAATATAACGGCAAAAACGCGCCTGTGGACTTTTTTTTGCGATTAAATTTGCCAGCAATACTTGCGATTTATTTTCGCTCGCCTGGCCTGCCCCGCCGTCACATCTTTTGAGCCGACGGTCGCGCCCGCGGCAATACTATGTTGACGGCATACCCTCGATGTACCGCCGCGACCTGACGCCCGGCCGTGCGAGGCCCTGCCCCGTCCGTCCGGCCGCCGCTTTTGGCAACCGCCGCCGTTAACGATTCGCTCACTGCTGCGGCACGCTTGAGGCAGCAACACCCGGTATTGCCTTGATGCCGCCGCCGACACGCCGAAAACCAGCCCGCATTTAATTTTATCGGTTTACCAAGACCACACGCCACGATAGCCGCGGTTCCATCGGGGAACTAGCGTCGAAGGTCGTGGGGATGGCCATAGGGGACCGGTATGCGAGCGAGCACGATGGACCAATGGGTGCGCTTAGGGATGGCGGTGGCCATCATCGCGCTGGTCTCGGTCGCCCTGTACCAGTTTTCCAGCCGCGCCGCCGCGATCGAGCCGCATAATGTCGGCGTCATCGGCTTCCGGAACTAGACTTCCGCTCGGTCGACGGCTCGCCCCATTCCCGCCAATGGGTCGGATGCACGTCGAGCCGCTCGCGACTGCGCGCATTCATAAAACCGCCTGAAATACGCCGGCACGGAAATACCAAAGCATGCGGCCCGTCCCTGTCGAGGACGGCCAGTTCAATGTCGCGGTCGTGCGGTGCGTTCGAGATGGGCTGCCACATGCTGCAACTTTGCCTGGCGTGGCGGCCACGGCATTGAGATAAATCAGACAAGCCGGCCCGCGCGCTTCTTATGTCGACCGGCCGGTTAATCCGCCCGGCGGGCGCCGCCGGGGCGTTTCCCGACGCGTTTATTGATCTGAATCAATTTCAGGGTCGCCGATTTTGCTGATGGTGTTTGATCACCTTTGTTGCAACGGACCGGCTCTTGACGACACGCCCGCACGCCCCGCTTCGCCATTGCCCGCTTTGCGGCATCGCCATGCAGGCCAAGAAATCACGCGACGACAGCCCGCAATTCGACCTGTTCGAATGCCTGAGCTGCGAAACGACGATCCGCCACACGGCGCCGGCCGCCAAGGCCCCGCCAGAATCCTGACCGCCTCGGCGCCGGGCGCCCGTGGCGCATGCCGCGCAACATGATCATAACCGTCCTCGATCACCGGCCGGCGCGACCGCCGCGGGATGAGCGATCATGCCTGGAATTGACCTGCCTCAAGAAAGCACATTCAGCCTTTGTTATTTTATCAAACATCAGGGCAATCACGCCCGTCCAACCCAGCGTCGTTCCTATGAACAGTTCATCGCTCAATCGCGAAACGGCCAGCGACATGAAATCGGCCATCGTCAAACGCTCGGTCGAATTGAACGGTCACAAAACCAGCGTCTCGCTTGAAGACGAATTCTGGAACGGCCTGCGCCAGATCGCCGACACGAAGGCGATCCCGTTGCCGGACCTGTTGCAGAGCATCGATGCCGGACGCGGCTTGGCCAATCTATCGTCGGCCATCCGTGTCTTCGTCCTCGGCCATTATCGCGACCGGGCGGCCGCGCGCGGTGCAAAGGCCATCTTACGGCCCGCCGTGCCGGACGACCTGACGCCGGCCGCCGTGCAAAAAAGCGATCCTTCGAGCTAAAGCTCAAGGCCTTTGCGCCATCCTTGCTCAGAGGACCATTGCGACCGCCCAATCCTTGGCCGGAAGCGGCTAATCCAGGCGCCGGACGGAGCCGGTGAAAATTTTCGCGTTTGCTGGTGGAACTTAAACCCGCCGAACGAATTGACGTCCAATTCCGCCGCAAACCGCTTTCGAGGCTCAATCGCTCGGCCAATGGCCGCACATATAAAGGGGCGAACCATGAGATCCACCATTGCGAAGCGCTCTGTGGTCATTGGCGGCCACAAAACCAGCATCAGCCTGGAAGAGCCGTTCTGGCAGGCGGTGCGCGACATCACCGACAAGCGCAAGGTCACCGTCTCGGAACTGCTGCGTGACATCGACCGGACCCGCGACAATGCCAATCTGTCGTCGGCGGTGCGCGTCTACGTGCTCGACCAGTTCCGCCGGCAGGCCGAAGCGGCGCAATCGCGCCAGCCCAGCGAGCGAAATGCGGCCGCATTGTCATCGCCTTATTAGCCGCTCCCGCAAGCGTTCTTGTAAGCCTATTTTGTCCCGTCGATTGCCGCGCCCGACTGAACCGGTTGTCAGCGCGGCGGCGGGCCTTTAGCCTCGCGGCCATGCGATCAGACGGCGCACCGAACAACAAAGCGCCGCAACCGGGAGCGCCGCGTGACCGACACCACCCTTGACCATTCCGCCACGTCTGCCGCCGGCATCCCGTCGCCGCTGCGCTGGTCTTATGTGGTGGCGGCGCTGGCCGCCTTCGCGGTGTTGACCGCGGCCATCCTCGTCGACAATCTTTGGTTTTTGAATTTCGTTCACGTCATGGCCGGCGCGCTGTGGACCGGCATCGACCTGTTCATGGGCTTCGTGATCGGGCCGGTGCTGCGCCGGGTGTCGTTCGAGACCCGCCGCACCATGATCGCCGGCATCATGCCGCGCACGCTGCTGTTGATGCCGACAATATCCACCATCACCTCGACCGCCGGCTGGTTCATGGCGGTGCGGCTCGGTTTTCTCAATCTCGGTTACCCGGAATTTTATTGGGTGATCGCGGCGTTGGCGATCGTCACGGTGCTGACGGTGCAAGGGCTCGGCTATCTGCTGCCGATGAACCTCAAACTCTATTTTGAGATCCTGAAACCCGAGCCCGACCAGAACAAGCTCAAAGGTTGGATGCGCACTTACGTCCGCGTGGTCGCGATCCAGGGCACCATGCAGGTCGCCATCATCGTGGTGATGGCGCGCTTCGCCACCGGGCTTTAAGGCCGCCGGCGTCCACCGAGACAAATTCCGTCACCGCGGCACGACGCCATTGAGGAATATCGCGATGCATCGCCGGATATGGGCGTTGCGCTCCTTCGGACCCGGCAGTTCAAGTCGTCGGCTCGCCTTGAAGACGACCGCGCCGAAAATCATATCCATGAGAATCTGTGCGACGCTATCGACATCCTCTATCGCCATCAGTCCCCGCCGGCACTGCTCGCTCAGCCATTTGGCCAATTCCTCGCGCGACCTGTCGCCACCATGGCGCCGCAGGATATCCTCCAATTCGGGAAACTGCAGCGCTTCCAGCAAGACCAGTCGCAACAGCGCAACGCGCTCCTTGTCGGCCTTCGGATCGATGTCGATCTTGAAGATCTTTTCAAGCGCCTCGTCGAGCGGCAACCCGTCATAATTGTTTGGCAAGTCCAGCATACTTTGCCGATGCGAATCTACGACCGCTGCGATCAAGGCGGGCTTGCCGGGAAAGTGCCGATAGAGGGTTTGCTTGGAAATCCGGCAACGTGCCGCGACGTCGTCCGTGGTGGTACGGCCGTACCCCTTCTCGAGAAGCAGCTTCCGCGCCTCGGTCACGATCAGCGCCCGCTGCGCCGCGTCGGACATCACTTTCGGCCGGCCGCGCGGCCGGCGCGTCGTCTCGTCCGTTCGCCGCGTTTGCGCCTTATTCACCATGCCGACTTCAATCGCCGTTTCAGTTTCTTGTGATCGCCCGCAGGCCGAAGTCTCATTGACTTTGCCGCATGCCACTAATATGCGTACTTGATCGTACTGTAAATAGGAGTGGATTCGACGTGAGGTCATTTCCGGCGCGCGACCTGTTGATCGGCCACCCAAAGCGGCACCGTTACGTGGCGCCAATGGCCTTATTGCTGGTGTTGGTGCTGGCCGGATGCGATGGGCAGGACAAAACCGCCGCGCAAAAGGCCGCCGGCGCGCCGAAGCCGCAGGTCGGCGTGGTCACGCTGCACCCGCAATCGGTCGCGATCACCGGAGAATTGCCGGGACGCACGACCGCCTCCCTGACCGCCGAGATCCGTCCCCAGGTCAACGGCATCATCAAGGCGCGGCTGTTCAAGCAAGGCGGCGAAGTCAAAGCCGGCGACCCGCTCTACCAGATCGACCCGGCAACTTATCAGGCGGCTTTGGACAGCGCGCTGGCGACCTTGCAAAAAGCCAACGCCGCGATCCCGAGCGCGGAAGCCAAGGTCGAGCGCTATCAGGGCCTGGTCAAGCAAAGCGCCGTCAGCAAACAGGACTTCGACGACGCCAACGCCGCGCTGGCGCAAGCCAAGGCCGACGTCGCCTCGGCCAAGGCCAGCGTCGAAACCGCGCGCATCAATCTCGCTTATACGAAGATCACCGCGCCGATCAGCGGCCGGATCGACAAGTCGGACCTGACCGAAGGCGCGCTGGTCACCGCCAATCAGGCCACCGCGCTGACGACGATCCGGACCATCGACCCGATCAATGTCGACGTCACCGCCTCGAGCACCGATCTGCTCAACTGGAAGCAAGCCATCAAGGAAGGCCGGCTTAAATTCGCCGGGCCCGACGTAAGCGTAAAGCTCAAGCTCGATAACGGTTCGACCTACCCATTGACTGGCAAGCTCGCCTTCGTCGAATCCAATGTCAGCCAGACCACCGGCACTTTCGGATTGCGCGCCGAATTTCCCAATCCCGACCGCCTGCTGTTGCCCGGCATGTATGTCCGCGCCTTGATCGAAGAAGGTGTCGCGCCAAACAGCTATCTGGTGCCGCAACGCGCTGTCACCCGCAACACCAAGGGCGAAGCCACCGCGATGTTCGTCGCGGCGGACGGCAAGGTCGAGCAGCGCGTGCTGTCGATCGGCCGTAACGTCGGCAACAACTGGCTTGTCCAATCAGGCATCCACGACGGCGATCGCGTCATCGTCGAAGGCACGCTGCTGGTTCGCCCCGGCCAGGCGGTCACCGCCACAGAAGTCACCATCGACGAGAACACCGGCGAGGTCAGCGCCCACAAACAAAGCGCCCTGCCGCCTTCCGAAACGATGCAAGTCGCGGCCGACGGATCGAAGCCCGCAACGGCCGGGAAATAGTCGATGTCACGTTTTTTCATCGACCGCCCGATCTTTGCCTGGGTCATCGCCATCGTCATCATGCTGGGCGGCTTGCTGGCGCTGCGGACGTTGGCGATCTCGCAGTATCCGCAGATCGCGCCGACCACGGTGCGCATCAGTGCGTCCTACCCCGGTGCTGCCGCCAAAACGGTCGAGAACTCGGTGACCAAGATCATCGAGCAAGGCATGACCGGCATCGACAATCTCGACTACATGACGTCGACATCGACTTCGACCGGTCAGGCACAGATCACGCTGACCTTCACAAATGCCGCCAATCCCGACACGGCCCAGGTCCAGGTCCAGAACAAACTTCAGCTTGTCACGCCGTTGCTGCCGCAGATCGTGCAAAACAGCGGTCTTTCGGTCACGAAATCCTCGACCGGATTTTTGATGGTGATCGGTTTCGTCTCGACCGACGGCAAGCTCAATTCGACCGATCTCGGCGACTATGTCGCCAGCACGCTCAACGACACCCTCAAGCGCGTAGAAGGCGTCGGCGACACCCAATTGTTCGGCTCCGGCTACGCGATGCGGATCTGGATGGATCCCGACAAGCTCGCCAAATACGACTTGATGCCGAGCGACATCTCGACCGCGATCGCAGCCCAGAATACGCAAGTCTCGGCCGGCCAACTCGGCGGCCTGCCCGCCCGAAAAGGCCAGCAACTCAACGCCACCGTCACGGCACAAAGCCGCCTGCAGACGCCCGAACAATTTCGCAATATTATTCTCAAAAGCGCCACCGACGGCTCGCTGGTGCGGTTGAGCGACGTCGCCACCGTCGAACTCGGCGCCGAAAGCTATACCACCAGTTCGACCTATAACGGCATGCCGGCGGCGGGCCTCGCCATCAATCTGGCCACCGGCGCCAACGCCATCAGCACCGCCGAGGCCGTCCAGGCCACCATCACCCGCCTGTCGCCGACCTTCCCGCAAGGCGTCGAGGCCGTCTACCCTTACGACACCACGCCTTTCGTGCGGCTGTCGATCGAGGAAGTGGTCAAGACGCTGTTCGAGGCGATCGGGCTGGTCTTCATCGTGATGTTCGTGTTCCTGCAAAATTTTCGGGCGACGCTCATTCCCACGCTGGCCGTTCCGGTCGTGCTGCTCGGTACCTTCGGCGTGCTCGCCATCCTCGGCTATTCGATCAACACGCTGACCATGTTTGCCATGGTGCTGGCGATCGGCCTGCTGGTCGACGACGCCATCGTGGTCGTCGAGAACGTCGAGCGCGTCATGCAGGAGGAAGGGCTTTCGCCCAAGGAAGCCACCCGCAAGTCGATGGATGAGATCACCGGCGCGCTGGTCGGCATCGCCACCGTGCTGTCGGCGGTGTTCGTGCCGATGGCGTTTTTCGGCGGCTCGGTCGGCGTCATCTATCGGCAGTTTTCGATCACCATCGTGTCGGCGATGATCCTGTCGGTCGCCGTTGCGTTGATCCTGACGCCGGCACTGTGCGCGACCATTCTGCGCGCGCCCAAGGACCACGGCGCCAAAACCGGTATCTTTGGCTGGTTCAACCGCACCTTCGAGCGCGGCACCAAGTCTTATCGCAGCGGCGCGCACGCCGTTATCGACCGGTCCAAACGCTTCCTGCTCATCTTCGTGGCCGTCATCATCGCCATGGGCGTAATGTTCCTGCGGCTGCCGAGCTCATTTCTGCCACAGGAAGACCAGGGCATCCTGATCACCAGCGTCACGCTTCCGGTCGGCGCCACACAGGACCGGACGCTGCGCGTGCTCGATCAAGTGCGCAACTACTACCAAACCCAGGAAAAGGACGCGGTCGAGGGCGTGTTCACTGCCGCCGGCTTCGGCTTCGGCGGTCAGGGCCAGAATGTCGGCCTCGCCTTCATCCGGCTGAAGCCGTTCGACCAGCGCAAATCCGCCAAGCTGACGGCCCAGGCGGTGGCGATGCGCGCTACCATGGCGTTTCGAAAACTCACCGACGCGCGGGTCTTCGCGCTGGCGCCGCCGGCTATTCAGGGTCTGGGCAACTCGAACGGTTTCGACTTCTATCTGCAGGACATCAACGGCGCCGGCCACGACAAGCTGATCGAAACCCGCAACAAATTGCTGGGCATGGCCGGCCAGAGCAAGCTGGTCGCCAACACGCGCCCCAACGGCCAGGAAGACGAGCCGCAATACCAGATCGAGATCGATCAGGAGAAAGCCAGCGCGCTCGGCTTGAGCTTGTCGGCTATCAACACGACGCTGTCGACCGCCTGGGGCTCGGACTACGTCAACGACTTCATCGACCGCGGCCGCGTCAAGAAGGTCTATCTGCAATCGGACAAGGACTTCCGTATGCAGCCGAGCGATCTCGATCGCTGGTACGTGCGCAATTCGGCCGGCGCGATGGTGCCGTTCTCGGCCTTCGCGACCGGCCACTGGACCTTCGGATCGCCGCGGCTGGAACGCTACAACGGTTCGGCGGCCGTCGAAATTCAGGGTGAAGCCGGTCCCGGCGTCAGTTCCGGCGCGGCGATGGATGAAATCGACAAACTGGTGTCGGAATTGCCATCCGGTTACGGCCATCAGTGGACCGGGCTGTCGGCGCAGGAACGGCTGTCGAGCAACCAGGCGACTTCGCTTTATGCGATCTCGGTTCTGGTCGTGTTCCTGTGCCTGGCGGCGCTCTATGAGAGCTGGTCGATCCCGCTCGCGGTCATGCTCGCGGTGCCGATCGGCATTTTCGGCGCCCTGCTCGCGGCCATGGTGTTCGGCCAGACCAACGACGTCTATTTCAAGGTCGGCCTGCTGACGACGATCGGGCTGGCGGCCAAGAACGCGATTCTGATCATCGAGTTTGCCATCGCCCAGCAGGCCGCCGGCTTGGGGCTCATCGAGGCGACTTTGGAAGCGGCGCGTCAGCGCCTGCGGCCGATTCTGATGACGTCGTTTGCCTTCATCCTCGGCGTCACGCCACTGGCGATCGCCAGCGGCGCCGGCTCCGGCGCCCAGAACTCGATCGGCATCGGCGTCATGGGCGGCATGATCGCCGCGACCGCGCTCGGCATCTTCTTCGTGCCGCTGCTGTTCGTCTTCGTGCGCGGGCTGTTCCCCGGCAAGCGGACGGCCGACGAGACACCCGACAAGGCCGCTTAAGCGGCCGCCCGCGTCGCCCTACTCCGCCGCCTCGCGCGGCGGGGTGCGCAGCATCGGCTGGATCGCGCAGGCCTCGTCCCAGGTCCGCATCCGCAGCGAGCGCGCGAATTTGCCGACGCCGTCGGTTTCCGCGCACAGCAAAGCGAGCTCGATGATTTCCTCTTCGCTGAACTGGGCTTTCAGCGCGTCATAAACCTCATCGCTGTCGATGGCGTCGTCGCCTTGCTTGAAGGCGGTGGCAAACCGCAGCGCGGCGCGTTCGCGGTCGTCGAACAGCGGACTGCTCTCGAAGTCCATCGTCGCCATCAGCTTTTCTTCGGTCAGTCCGTTTTCGGCGGCGATGCGCGAGCGCACCGTCGAGCAATAGCCGCAGCCATGCTTCATCGAAATCAGCACCCGGCACATTTCCTTGAGCGGCACCGGCAGAATGCCGCCGTTCAACAATTCGTTCCATTGCCGCAACCAGTTGCGGCCGGCCTCGCTGCGCACATAAATTTGCGCGCACAGCGGATCGGGCGCGCCGTTATGTTCGGCGCTTTCGATCAGCAGCCTTTGGGTGTTGTTGGCTTCTTCCTTGGAAATCGGGCGCAAGCGCGGCGCGGGCTGTTCAGCCATCGGGACGTCCTCCGTTGCCGGTCTGTCGGTGCCGGTTGCCGTCATTGTGACGCGAGGCTCCACCCCTGACAAGCAAACGCCGGCGCTGTCGACCAGCGCCGGCGCGGGATCCCGCCCATTCACTGCGGCCGTTTGCGCCCGGTGATCATGGCTTTGACCAGATTTTCCTTGTGCTCGAAGCTGGCGACCAGCACGCCGACCACATGCAACACGACCAGACCAAGCGTCAGGTTGGCGAGGACTTCATGAAGCTCTTTGGCCCATCCGACATGATGAAAAGCTTCGGTCGTCAGCATGAAGCCGGTGGTGCCGGTGCCGGCCAACATCAGCAGCAACGCGACGATCATGGCGCCGCCGGCCGGGTTATGGCCGATATAACGCGGTGCCTTGAAGCGAACGATGTCGCGCAGATAGTCGAGCACGACGCGCGGCGACTTTACGAAATTGCTGAACCGCGCGTGCTTCGGGCCGACCAGCCCCCAGACAATGCGCAAGGCGACCAGCCCGCCGATCGTATAGCCGGAAATAATGTGGACTTGCTCGAGCTCGTCGCCGGTGACGTACGAGACCAGAAACAAAGTCGCCAGTGACCAGTGGAAGACCCGCACGAACGGGTCCCAGACCTTGACGGTCGCTGGCGGCGCACCGGCGCCGGCTTCGATGGTGTCGTTGATGGTGGTCATATTAATTGTCCTCTTGCGGCGGGCGATGACCGGACCATGCCGCAGGACCGCTGACACCGACCTGTTGACCGATGTCAGCGAATTGTCAGGCTCGCTGTGCAACCCCGACAAATGCGAAACGAGCCGGCGCAAAACGAGCCGGTGGCATGACCACCGGCTCGTTGCCAATTCCGTCTGGCGCGCGTTGCGTGACGGATTCGATGGCGGTCTTAGCGCCGATCCTGGCCAGCACCCCGGTCGTCATCGCTGTCGCGGTCGGCGTGATGGCCGCGGTAGGCATAGTCGCGATCGCCGTGGCGTTCGTGCTTATCACCATGGCGGTGTTCACGACGGGCCTCGCGGTGATGCCGCTCGCCATCGCGATCCTCCCGCGCCTCGCCGCGGCCACGCGCCGCCGGCTGGCCGTCCGGACCGGTGATGACGCCCTTGTCCTGCAGGGCCGGCTTGGCGGGTTCGTTGGCGGGTTCGTTGGCCTGCGCATTCACCTGCGCCACCGCGCCCAGGCCGATAAGGGCGGCAAGCGCGCCAAGAATGATGGTTTTCCGCATAGTCTGAGCTCCTAGTGGTCCTGCCGGCCGGGGATCGGCCGGGCTTGAACTCACCATGGCGGTTCGGCCCTGACGGCAGCCTGTTGATCCATGTCAGCCATCTGTCAGGTCATTTGCGCCATGGTGCCGGCCTCAATCGGGTAAAAAAGCGCATGTGGATTGTTCGACGCTCCGCGTCCCTCGCAATACTGTCGGCCTTGGCGGTCGCGCTAGCGGTGCTGGTTTCGGCGGCACCGCGACCGGGTCATGCGCGCGACTATGCCCGCGATGAAGCCCGCGACTACCCGCACGACAATGCGCACGACGACCGGCCTCACCATCCGCACGACCGTGACCGGCACCGCCGCGATCAGGTTCGCCGCGCGGTCGAATCCGGCGAGATCAAGTCGCTCGCCGAGATTCTCAAAATCGTCCAGGACAAACTGCCCGGCGAGGTCGCCGGCGTCGAAATCGATCAGGACGACGGCCGCTGGCGCTACGAATTTCGCGTCGTCGACAGCCATGGCCGGTTGTTCGAAGTCTATGTCGACGCCCGCAGCGGCGACGATAGAAAGACCAAGGAGAAGTAATGCGGCTGCTGCTTGTTGAAGACGACCGACGGATCGCCGCCGACATCGAGGGCGCGCTCAAGGCCGCTGGCTATGTAGTCGAGACCGTGCGCGACGGCGAGGAAGCCTGGTTCAAAGGCGACACCGAGGACTATGGTGCCGTCGTACTCGACCTCGGCCTGCCCGGCATGGATGGTCTGGCCGTCCTCAAACGCTGGCGCGGCAACGACCGCCATATGCCGGTGCTGATCCTGACCGCGCGCGCCAGCTGGGCCGAGCGCGTCGACGGCATCGATGCCGGCGCCGACGATTATTTGCCCAAGCCCTTCCGCATGGAAGAATTGCTGGCGCGGCTGCGCTCGATCGTGCGGCGCTCGGCCGGCCACGCCTCATCGGTCGTCGAGGCCGGCGACATCGTGCTCGATGAGCGCCAGATGAAAGTCAGCCTGCGCGGCGTGCCGATCGCGCTGTCGCCGCTGGAATATCGTCTGGTCGCCTTCCTGCTGCGCCATCGCGGCCGCGTGGTGTCGCAACTTGAACTGGCCGAAAATGTTTACGGCCACGACGAAGATCACGATTCCAACGCGCTGGAAGTTCTGATCGGCCGCGTCCGCAAGAAACTCGGACCCGAACTGATCGAAACCCGCCGCGGCTTCGGTTATCTGGTGCCGGAGCAGTCGGCATGAGGATCGCACAATGAGTTGGGGCTCGCTGCGGCTCAGGCTGGTCGCCGGCGGCGTTGTCGCGATCCTGGTGGCGCTGACGATTGCCGGCTTCGGCCTGACCTTGCTGTTCGAGCGGCATGTCACCCGCACCATCGTTGGCGACCTCGACGTTCATCTCAATCAATTGCTGGCCGGCATCGATGTCGATGCGCAAGGCAATCTGGTGATGAGCCGGCCACCGGCCGATCCGCGCTTCGATACGCCGCTGTCGGGACTTTATTGGCAGATCAGCGACGACCGCGGCCAGTTGCTACGGTCGCGCTCGCTGTGGGACAGCACCTTGCACCTGCCGACCGACGAGTTGACCGACGGCGAACAACATCAGCACGAAATTGCCGGCCCCGGAAAAACCCGCCTTCTGGTGGCCGAGCGCCAGGTTCTGCTCACCGTCGGCGACCGGCGCGTGCCGGTCCGGGTCGCGGTCGCCGCCGACCTTGGCCGGGTCAAGGTGGCGGCGCATTACTTCGCCAAGGACCTCACCGTCGCGCTCGGCCTGCTCGGCCTGGTGCTGGCGATCGCCACCTCGATCCAGGTCGGGCTCGGCTTACGCCCGCTGTCGGCGTTGCGCCGCGGCGTCGCCGACATCCGCGCCGGCCGCCGCCAGCATCTGCCGGACGCGGTACCTGCCGAAGTCCACTCGCTGGTCGAAGAGGTCAATGCGCTGCTCGACGCCCAGGAACAGGAAATCGAACGCTCACGCAGCCGCGCCGCCGATCTGGCGCATGGCCTCAAGACGCCGCTGGCGGCCTTGGCCGCCGACGCCGCGCGCTTGCGCGAACGCGGCCAAGCCGAAATCGCCCGCGACATCGAAGCGGTCGGTGACGCCATGAGCCGCCGCGTCGACCGCGAACTGGCGCGCGCCCGGGTGCGCGGTTCGGCCCGCCACCGCGGCGGCGCCTCGACGGCGCTGGCACCGCTGGTGCAATCGCTGATCGCTACGCTTGCCCGCACGCCGGCCGGTGGCCGCGTGACCTTCGAGCCGAAGCTGGCCGCCGATGCGCAAGTGCCGCTCGACCGCAGCGATCTCGCCGAAGTGCTCGGCAATCTGCTGGAGAATGCCGCCCGCCATGCCAGCGCCCGCGTCCGTATTAGTGCCGGCACGGCCGCCGAACCCTTTATCGTCATCGAGGACGACGGCCCCGGCATCGCGCCGGAACAACGCGCGCACATGCTGGAGCGCGGCGCCCGGCTCGACCAGCGTGGCGACGGCGCCGGTCTGGGGCTGGCGATCGTGCAGGACGTACTCAACGCCTATGGCTGGCAGCTCGATCTCGGCCAATCCGATCTCGGCGGGCTGAAAGCGACACTGGCGCCCGCGCCGGCAGGCAATGCCACCGGGGTTTAACCGATCAGTTGCTTGCTGAAATAATAGCGCCGGATGCCGCCACCGATGGTCTTGTTGCTGGCCGCGTCGGCAACCTCTTCGCGCTCCAGACGGTATCCGGCGGCGCGATACAGCCGCAACGCGTCGGGCTGGACTTCCGACGTGCTCAGTTCGAGCCGGCCAATGCCCTGACGGCGGCATTCGTCTTCGGCGAATTGCAGCATCGCGCGGCCGATGCCGGCCCGGCGCAGCGCCGGCTCGACATACATCCGGCGTAGTTCCATCGCATCGGCCGCCGCTGTCCGTTCCAGGCCGAACATGCCCGCGAGGTCGCTGTCGGCCACGGCAACCCAGAACGAGCCTTGCCGCCCGCCGTAATAGTCTTCGATATGGCCGATCTCTTCGACGATAGACCGCGCGATATAACGCTCGAACGCGTCCTCCATGCCCGGCGGCGCCAGCAAACGGTTGACCTTGACGAACAGCGCCTGCACGGCGGTTGCGTCGTGTGCGGTAAAGGCTCTGATCGTGACGTTCGAAACCATTTCTAAAAATCCCGCGCCTAATGACCATAACATGCCTTGACCGGCAATCGCCGCCCCCGCACAGTGATGATGCCGCCACGTGAACCCGGCCGGGCTCCAAGATGACGCGTCAACCCAATGCGGTCGATTTCTGGCGCGGCTTCGCGCTGATCACGATCTTTATCGACCACATCCCCGGCCTGATCTATTCGCGCTACACATTGGTCAACGTCTCGATCTCGGACGCCGCCGATTTGTTCGTGTTCCTGGCCGGCTGGTCGATCAGGCTGATGGCGCAAGGCCACCAGATGACGACCCGCAACCTGATGTTGCGGCTATTGGCGCGCGCGCTCGAGCTTTATGCCGCGCAGGTGCTGATCACCATGCTGGCGATCGCCATGCTGGCGGCAACCGCGATCGAATTGTCCAACCCGCTTTTGCTCGAATGGCACAACGCCGCCGCCGTGTTCAACGATCCGGTGCCGGCCCATATCGGGCTCGCCGTGCTGACCCACCAACTCGGCTATTTCGATATCCTGCCGCTTTATGTCGTGCTGATGCTGATGGCGCCGCTGTTTGCCCTGATCGACCGCACCCTGCCGAACTGGCTGTTGCCGCTGTCGCTCGGCTTTTATGTGATCGTGTTGGCCTTCCGCCTGACGCTGCCGACCTGGCCGGTGTCCGGCACCTGGTTTTTCAATCCGCTGGCCTGGCAGGTCCTGCTGGTGCTCGGCTTCGTGATGGCCAAGGCCGATGCCGGCGTCGGCGCGTTCGTGCGCCGTCACATCGTGCCGATCCGCTGGATCGCCGTTCCGATCGTCATTCTCGGCTTCTGCGTCGTCCGGTTCGACTGGTGGCCGGACCCGACCGACGTGCCGAACCCGAAACTGTTCTTCATCGCCGACAAGACCTACGTCACCCCGATCCGCCTGATCCAGTTCCTGGCCTTGATCGCCGTGTTCTCGCTCGCCTTCCGTTACATCAAGCGCGCGGCCGAATTGCCCTTTCGTCGGCTCCTTGCTAACCGGCGTGATCGGCATGTTCGCCATGCTCGGCCGCAATTCGCTCTACGTGTTCTGCGTCGGCTCGCTTCTGAGCCTGTCGGCGCAGATCATGCGCTACTACTACCGCGGCACTGTCGGCATCGACACCGCCGTGGTCATCCTTGGCATCATCATCATGGCGCTCACCGCATGGATAGCCGAATCGAGACAACGCTCCGCCACCCGCCAAACCCGCTTCGCCTGTGCCGTCGGCTTAGCGCTGTTAGGTCGGTCGGCGTGGCACGCGGCGTGGGCGCAAAGCCCGCCATCGGCGTCGCCGGTGTCGAAAGCCTGTCAGCCGGGCTCGGCCGCGTTGTCGGACCAGTCGCCGCTGCCGAACGTCGCGCGCGCGCTGGCGCAACGCAAAGCCTTACGCATTCTCGCTTTCGGCGCCGCGCCCGGCCGCGTCACCGCGCATGGCGGCGGCTATACCGCCTTGATCGAAGCGATGTTGGAACGCGCGCTCAAGGGCACCGACGTCACCATCGATCAACCGCGGCGTCTCCGGCGAACTGGCCGCCGACGCCGCCCACCGCATGAAAAACGAAGTCGCGCTCGAAGATCCCGATCTGGTGCTGTGGCAGGTCGGCACCAATGACGCGCTGGCTTATGTGCCGAGCGATGAATTCGCCCTCACTGTCAAAGACCAAGTCGACTGGCTTAAAGCCCATAAGGTCGATGTCGTATTGGTCGGCCTGCAATTCGCCAAAGCAATGCAGCGCGACGCCCACTACATCGAGGTCCGCGAAACACTGCGCCGGGTCGCCGCCCAGGAAAATGTTTTGGTGATCCGCTTTTTCGAAGCGATGCAGATCATCGGCAAGGTCGAGGCCGGCAACACCGTGCTGGCGCCCGATGAGATCGAGCAAAGCGACGCCGGCTATAACTGTCTGGCGCAATATGTCGCGCGCGCCATCACGCTCGGGGTTTTTGCCAAGAACATGCCGAAACGGCCGGCGACGCCGCCCGCTGCCCCGCCACCGGCGCGATAGTGCGTTTCCAGGCGAAGTGGAAACCGGTTCGCCGTCCGGAAACGCAATAAAGCAAAAAAATAGAGGCGTTCACCGTTTCCGTGAAACGGTGAGCGCCTCTAGTCCCGCTGCATGAACATCCAGACGCCGCCCTGGCTCGCCGACTGCACGCGCACGCGCACTTCGCGTTTGGGGTCGCCATAGTCTCCCGGCAGACCCAGTTCGAGATCGACCGGCGGCGACTCTTGCGCCCGCACGATGCGCGACTGGAAATCGTTACGGCCGAAACAGCGGGATATCGCAAAAAAATTCTGACCCAAGGGCGAGCCGCGATAGCCAGACTGGCGCGCTTCGGTCGCGCTGTAGAACAGCACCATGCCCTCGCGGTCGAGCAGAATGACGCCGAAAGGCAATTGATCGAGTTCGTGTTGGCTTAGTTGCTCGATCCGCCGCGCCAGGTCCGGCGCCTCGTAATCGACCTCGGCATTCGCCATGAATGCTCCTTGACTTGAAGTTTATCACACGCGTTTTTTGATATTGGTATCGTTGGATCAACGCGCGAACCGTGACACGCAAGGTTCCGAGTTGCAAATCGCGACGCCGCCGATCATACGATTTGTTGTGGCTAACGGCGCAAGGCCAATCGCTTGCAAACGAACGAATTCGCCTGCGTCATTTAACGTATTGACGTCGTGAAACGCGGCAACCAGCGGCCGCGCCGCGTTCGAATGCGGCGCACGCGGCGCTTAAACGCCAAGATAACGTTGCAACACGTCCGGATTGGCCTTGATCTCTTGGGCCGGGCCCTCATGCGCGATGTGGCCGTTATTGACGATGTAGACGCGGCTGGCCAACGCCAAGGTGGCGGCAAGATTTTGCTCAACCAGAACGATGGTCTGTCCGCTTGCCGCCAGATCGCGGCACGCCTTCATCAGATCGTGCACGATCACCGGCGCCAGACCTTCGAACGGCTCGTCGAGCAGAATGATCTTGGGGTCGCGCACCAGAGCGCGCGCGATCGCCAGCATCTGCTGCTCGCCGCCGGACAGGTCGGTGCCGCGGCTCAAGCGCCGTTCCTTCAAGCGCGGGAACATTTCGTAGATGCGCTCAAGCGGCCACTTCGCCTTGGCGCTCAGGCCCGCCAGGATGATGTTTTCCTCGACGTTGAGGCTGCCGAAAATGCGTCGGTCTTCCGGCACCAGTTGCATGCCGGCCTGCGCGATCACATGCGGTTTTGACCCCGCCAGATTGACGCCGTCGAGCACGACCTTGCCGCCCTTCGGCTGCACAATGCCCATCAGGCTTTTCAACGTCGTCGACTTGCCGGCGCCATTGCGGCCGATCAGCGCGACCACTTCGTTCTTTTCGACGCGCAAATCGATATCGAACAGAATATGGGAATCGCCGTAATAGCTGTTGAGGCCCTCGACCTTGAGCAGGCTCATTCGATCACCCCTCCGAGATAGGCTTCCTGCACCGCTTCGTTGGCCTTGATCTCCTCGGGCGTGCCTTCGACCAGGACTTGGCCTTCGCGCAGCACGGTGATCTTTTCCGCCAGTTCGAAGATCGCGTCCATGTCGTGGTCGATGACGATCATGGTGCGGCCGCGTCCAATCGCTTTCAGGAGCTTGACGGTCTCGACACGCTCGCGCGGGCTCATGCCGGCGAGCGGCTCGTCGAGCAGCAGCAGGCTGGGGCTGGTGGCGAGCGCCAGACCGATTTCAAGCCGCCGCTTCTCGCCATAGGCCAGATCCGACACTAGGTGGTCAGCGCGCTTGGTCAGATGAACCAGCGCCAGCGTCTCCTCGACACGCCGGTCGAGACCCTCGACCTTCGACACGTCGCGCAAGAGATCGAGCTTGAACGAACCGCGCTTTTGCGCGAGCGCCGCGATGACGACGTTCTCGCGCACCGTCAGCCGCGTGAACAACTGGTTGACCTGATAGCTCTTGGTCAGGCCGAGCTGGCAGACCCGCGTCACGTTAAAGCCGGTGATGTCCTGGCCTTCGAACAAAATCGTGCCGGTGGTCGGATGGATTTCGCAGGTCAGCATCTTGAAGAAGGTCGACTTGCCGGCGCCGTTCGGGCCGATCACGCCGCGCAATTCGCCGCGCTTGACCGTGAAGTCGATGTTGTCGTTGGCCGTCAGGCCGCCATAGCGCTTTGTCAGCCCGGTGGCCTGCAGGATCACGTCGGTCCTATCCGGCACACCGGAACCGAGCGCACCTGGCGTGCCGTACGACGACGGCTCGGGATCGGAGTCGTAGTCCGGTGCGACATCCGGCTCCTCCGGCTCTTGCGGCTTGCCGCGGTTGCGCCACCAGACGACCAGATCGACCAGCCCGCCGACAATGCCGCGGCGCAGGAAGAACACCAGCAGCACGAACACCACGCCGAGCACCAGCTTCCAGGTCGCACCGAGGTGGAGCGTGGTCTGGAAGAAGTCGCTCAAGAACAGCCAGACGGTGGCGCCGACCAGCGGACCGAACAAGGTGCCGGTGCCGCCGATCGCGGTCTGCATCACCAACTGGCCGGAGGTTTCGAACATGAAGGCGTCCGGCGGCATGAAAGCCTGCAGCACGCCGAGCAGTCCGCCGGCAAAGCCGGCATAGGCCGCCGCAATCACGAAGGCGGTCAGCTTGTAGCTGTGAATGTTGTGGCCGACGGCAGCCGCGCGCAGCGGGTTGTCGCGGATCGCGCTCAGGATCGCGCCGACCGGCGAGCGCACGATGCGCAGGCCGAGGACAATGCCAATGAAATACCAGAACGCCAGGAACCAGTAGAGTTTCCAGCCGCCACTGAAATCGAGAGTCATAAAGCCGAGGTTGAAGCTCGGCGTCGGCACGCCCGGCAGGCCGTTCTCACCGCCGGTATAGGCCGACAGCGGATTGAACTCGACGAAGAAGAACACTTCCGAGATCGCCACCGTGATCATCGCGAAATAGATGCCGGTGCGTTGCAGCGCGATCAGGCCGATCAGATAGCCGACGACGGCCGCCACGAACATGCCGATGAACAGCGCGGTGACGACGTGCGGAAAGCCGACCTGCGTCAGCAGATAAGCGGCGACGAAACCGCCGGTGCCGAAAAACGCCGACTGGCCGAACGACAGCAGCCCGGTGAAGCCGAACAGGATGTCGAAGCCGATGCCGAACAGGCCCCAGACCAGAATGCGGTTGACCGTGTTGGGCGAGAAATCGAGATAAGGCAGCACGAAGGGCGCGGCGACCAAGCCGACCACCGTCAGGATTTCAATGAGATAAGGGCGTTGCTTTAGCATCACAGGACCGCGCTCATTCGCGGCCCGCTGCGCCGAGCAGGCCGTAGGGACGAAGCACCAGCACCAACGTCATGGCCACGAACAGCATGACGTAGGAATAGCCGGGGTTGATCATTGAGGTGATGGAGATGAGTTCGCCGGCGATCAGGCCGCCGAGCACGGCGCCGGGAAACGAACCGACGCCGCCGATCACGACGACGACGAAGGTCTGCACCAGATACGACCTCGCCGACGTCGGGCGTGATCGACACCACCGGCGCATTGACGATGCCGGCAAAGCCCGCCGCCATCGCGCCGATGCCGAACACCAGCATGAAGACTTTATAGACGTTGATGCCGAGCGCATCGACCATCACCGAATCCTCGATGCCGGCGCGCACGATCATGCCGATGCGCGTGCGGTAGAGCACGAAGTAAAGCGCCAGCAGCGCCACCACGACGATGCCGAGCAGCGCGATCCGGTAGGTCGGATAGAACATGAAGCCGAGATTGACGATGCCGCCGAGCCCCTGCGGCGCCGGCACGATTTTCGACAGGCTGCCGAAGAAAAACCGCGCGGCTTCGACGAACACGATGCCGAGACCGAAGGTGACCAGAAGCTGGTCCTCGTGCGGCCGGTCGTAGAAATGGCGGATGATGACCCGCTCGATCAGCACGCCGACCAGCATCACGAACAGCGAGCCGGCGATGACGGCAACGATGAAAGAGCCGGTATAGGTATAGCCGAGCCAGCCGGCGTAGCCGCCGAGCATGAACAAGGCGCCATGCGCCAGGTTAAGCACGCCGAGCGTGCCGTAGATGATCGTCAGGCCGGACGAGATCAGCGCCAGAAGCGCGCCGAGCACCAGCCCGTTGAACAGCTGCGATATAAAATTGCCCCAGTTGATCACGTCGCCGCCCGTCTTTGTCTGTGCTGCGCTCTGCACTTCACCACAGTCGCCTGCCCGGCATTATGCCGGGCAACCACGCCATCTTACAACGGATAACATATGGACGGCCGGGAAAACAAACGAGAAGACAGCGCTTCACGCCCATTCGCCCGGCCATCACGGGAGAAGATTGCGTCCGCTCGCGTCCATAGCAGACCGAGCGGACGCTCAGTTCATCAGGTGTAGTCGCCGAGCTTGCAGCCGAAGGCATCCGGCTTCTGCATCAGCGGCTCGCCGGGGACGACTTCCACGACTTCCCAGAAGTCTTCCTTGTTCTTCATGTCCTTAGGCGCCTTGCCCTTGACGATGATGACCGGGCGGACGAGCTGGTGATCGGCGGCGCGGAAGTGGACATCGCCCACCATCGACGGGATCGTCTCGCCCTTCTCGTACTGCTTGATGACGTCCGGCGGATAGAAGGTCCCGGCTTCCGACACCATGCGGGCCCACATCGCGAACTGCATGTAGGCGTTCTCGGCGCCCCACTCCGGCTTGTAACCGTACTTCTTGTCGAAGGCCTCGACGAACATCTTGGCCAGCGGATACTTGTCTTCCAGCGTCCACCAGAAATCGGTGGCGGCGTAGACGCCTTCGGTCAGTTCGGCGCCGACTTCCTTGGCCAGGAACGGGATCTGGTACGGGATCACCATCTTCATCTTCGGGGTCAGGCCGAACTGCTTGGCCTGCTGCACCGACAGAACCGCGTCACGGCCCCAGTTGACGTTGACGATAACGTCGGCGCCGGAGTTGGCGATGTTGGTCAGGTACTGCGAGAAGTCCGAGGTGCCGAGCGGCGAGACCTGGTTGGTCACCATCGACCAGCCACCGTTCTTGGTCAGATAGTCGTTGACCGATTTGGTGACGGTATGGCCGTAGGTGTAGTCCGGCGTCATGAACGCCGCCTTCTTGCCCTTGCCGAAGGCCTTGATGAGAACCGGGCCGATCGCCTGCGCCGCCGTCTGGCCGTAGAAGCACTGGCGGAACGAGTAGCGGGTGCAGTCCTTGCCGGTGGTGTCGTTCGAACCGGAGATCGCCACCAGATAGAGGATCTTTTCGCGCTCGGCGAACTTGTTGAGCGCGACCGCGACCGCCGACGAGGTCGAGCCGGTCATGGCGATGATCTTGTTTTCGTTGATGAAGCGCTGCTGCGCCTGCACCGCGTTGTTCGGCTTGGCGCCCGAGTCGGCGACCACCAGGTTGACCGTCTTGCCGAGCACGCCCTTCTTGACCTTGGGCGCGATCTTCTGGATCAGCGGATGGCCGGCATTGATGTGCTCGACGGCGAGCTGCATGCCCTTGAGTTCGTCTTCGCCCTGCGCCGCATAGGCGCCGGTGCGCGGCACCGCGGCGCCGATGGTGACGCTCGTGCCCTGCGAACCGGCCGGCCAGGTGCCCATCGCCGGCTGATCGGCGGCGAATACCGGCATCACGAAGCCGCCATTGAGCATCGCGCCGCCGGCAAGACCTGCGCCGACGGTCAGAACTTTACGGCGTGAAAAGCCGTCATTGTCACGTGAAGTCATTTTTCGTTTCCTCCAATATGCGGGTCATAAAACCCGGGTCGCCCCCTCGGTTCTTGCCCAGCTATGATTGTTTATCGCGTTTATTATCGTTGCCGTGTCGCCCCGTCCGCACCCTTTGCGAGGTACAAAACGGATAGTCTCGGTGGCGCTCTGACGACCACACACCGACAACCATCATCGGTTGGCATGGCGCAGGGAAAAGCCTTCGCCGTCAATGCCACTTTCGTTTAGGGAGGCGGCCGCGCGCCGCTGTGCAAAGGCATTTATGCGCATCGAAACAAGCGTTGCGGCAATACGTCACGCAAACTTACAACGCGGCCTACGACCAAAGTTTTATAACGCTGCGCCGCACTCTTCGCACCGCACAATGCAATTTATAAAGATCGCCGGGCAACATTCGCACATCTACACATCAACGTCGGCGCGCGATCGGCGCGGCAACAACGCGGCCGGCAGCTTCAGGATACCGAGCGCGCGCTCATAAGTTCCCTCGACCACCGGCAACAAGATGCGGTCGACCGGGCGCTGAAGCGCCCAAGCCACAAAACCGGCCGGCACAGCGATGATCGCCGAGGTCGCCATGTCGATCGGAAAATGCAGGCCGAGATAAACCCGCGCCCAGGCAATCATCAGCCCGGCCGCGCCGACAACGATGCCGGCCATCAACGACGCGCCGGTCGCGACCAGTCCGGCGCCGAGCGCCCAGACCAAGGTGGCGTGATCGCTCGGGAATGAATTCTCCGGCACATGCGCCAGCAGGCTATGGCCGAGCCCGATCATGAACGGCCGCGGTTCGTACCACATGAGGCCCAACAGCTGATTGACGCCAAGCGCCAGCGCCGCCGCGATTACGACCGCAAGCAGCGCCCCTCGCCGCGACGGCCGGCCCCAGATCCATAAGCCCGCGACAATCGCGAGCACGCCATAGATCAGATACTGCGCGGCAAAGTCAGCCGCCCACACGACAAACCGCTCGGGATGGCCGGACGCGTTCAACGCCAGGAACAGCCGATGATTCAAAGCCAGCATGATGCGGCGCCTTCACGTCAGGCGTCGCCCCCACGTGACCTAATCATGGCAAAAGCGGCGGCATTAAGCCGCCGCCCGTTCTAGCGCCTTAGCCGAGATTCCACTGCGCGAAGAAAGTCGTTGCCCTTGTCGTCGATGACGATGAAGGCCGGGAAGTCGACGACCTCGATGCGCCAGATCGCTTCCATGCCGAACTCGGGGAATTCCTGCACCTCGACCTTCTTGATGCAGTCCTTGGCGACGTTGGCCGCGGTGCCGCCGATGGTGGCGAGATAGAAGCCGCCATGCTTCTTGCAGGCGTCGCGCACCTGTTTCGAGCGGTTGCCCTTGGCGAGCGAGATCATCGAGCCGCCGGCTTCCTGGAACTGGTCGATGTAGCTGTCCATGCGCCCCGCCGTGGTCGGCCCGAAGGCGCCCGAGGCATAACCCGCCGGCGTCTTGGCAGGTCCGGCGTAATAGACCGGATGGTTCTTGAAGTAGTCCGGCAGACCTTTGCCGGCTTCCAGCATTCTCGCGCAATTTGGCGTGCGCCAGATCGCGCGCCACGATCAAGGTGCCGGTCAGCGACAGCCGCGTCTTGGGCGGATATTTCGACAGCTGCGCCAGGATCTCCTTCATCGGCCGGTTGAGATCGACCTTGACCACCGCGCCGCCCAGCTTCTCCTGATCGACGTCGGGCAGATACTGCGCCGGGTTATGCTCGAGCTCTTCGAGGAACACGCCGTCCTTGGTGATCTTGCCGAGCGCCTGGCGGTCGGCCGAGCACGACACGCCCAGCCCGATCGGCAGCGACGCGCCGTGGCGCGGCAGCCGAATGACGCGCACGTCGTGGCAGAAATATTTGCCGCCGAACTGCGCGCCGACGCCGGACGACTGCGTCATCTTCAGAATTTCCTGCTCCATCTCGAGGTCGCGGAAGGCGTGGCCGTCTTCCGAGCCTTGGGTCGGCAGGCTGTCGTAATATTTGGTCGAGGCGAGCTTGACCGTCTTCATGGTCAGTTCGACCGACGTGCCGCCGATCACGATGGCGAGATGATAAGGCGGGCACGCCGCGGTGCCGAGCGTCATCATCTTCTCTTTGATATAGGCGGCGAGCCGCTCGGGCGTCAGGATCGAGGGCGTCGCCTGAAACAGGAACGCCTTGTTGGCCGAGCCGCCGCCTTTGGCGATGAACAGGAACTTGTAGGCGTCCTCGGCGTCGCCCGCGCCTTGGGCATAGAGGTCGACCTGCGCCGGCATATTCGTACTTGGTGTTCTTCTCCTCGAACATCGACAGCGGCGCCAGCTGCGAATAGCGCAGGTTCTTTTTCAGATACGCGTCGCGCGCGCCCTCGGCGAGCGCGCCCTCGTCGGTGCCGTCGGTGAACACCAGCCGGCCCTTCTTGCCCATGATGATCGCGGTGCCGGTGTCCTGGCACATCGGCAGCACGCCGCCGGCGGCGATGTTGGCGTTCTTCAAAAAGTCGTAGGCGACGAACTTGTCGTTGTCGGTCGCCTCCGGGTCGTCGAGGATCTTGGCGAGCTGCTTGAGGTGCGCCGGCCGCAGCAGATGGTTGATGTCGGAAAAGGCGGCCTCCGACAGCGCGCGGATCGCCTCGCGCTCAATCACCAGCATGTCCTGGCCCAGCACCTTCTCGACCCGGACCCCGTCCGACGAGATTTTGCGGTATTTGGTGTCGTCCTTGCCCGAGCGGGAACAAGGGGGTGTGCTTATAGGGCGGGACGGCGATCGGGGGCGTGACGGGGGCGTTCATGGGATGGGTCCGAATTTGGTGCATCGGCACACGCAATAGTTGCCATGCTTTGCAGGTTAGATCATAATTCAACGAATGATAGAGATGCGGGGCGATTACATGAAGCAGTGGGAGCATATTGCTCCTCAGGTACTCATTCTGGCAACAAAACGCTATATCGTTTTTATCGACAAAGACGGAGATGTAGATTGGGAAACCACTACGGACTACGACAAAGAGGCCACAACTACTTCTGGATATGATCGCGATAAGCTCAATTCCGTATTAAACGACGCTGCCTTAGTAGAAACAACGCCAAGCGACGGATTATCACAAGTCGCGAAATTGCAATTCAAACGCTTAGTTGGCGAAGCCATCGCTAGAGGCCTCGATCACGACTATGATGGCGCCAAGAGCATCATAAGCTCGGCAGGCCAGTTTATTCGAGCAAGACGCGAAGAAATTTCTCGATTTTGGTATCTATCGGCAAGCTTCGGCATGGCCGGCATGCTCATATTTCTCGGCATTATCGTTTGGATTTTCCGAGTGTCCGCGTCTTTCCTTTTAACACCAATTGGCATGTGGCTTGCGTTATCAGGAGTGGCAGGCGCAATTGGCGCTCTTCTCTCAGTTATTTGGCGAAGCGGCGATTTGAAATTAGCCCGTCATCGGGCGAGCAGCAGCACTATCTGGAGGCATCCTGTCGCATATTAGCAGGTGCGCTATCCGGCTTTTTAGCTGCAATTGCGATTAAGGCCGAAATTATTTTGACTGCATTTACTCACGGCCAGAATTTACATTCAATTATGATACTGGCCGGACTAGCTGCAGGTTCGAGCGAACGTTTAATCGGATCCATAATTTCAAAATTTGAAGTCTGCGGATAGCAAATCGACTACGACCAAGAGCGGAAAGGCGGCGAGTAGCATGAAGAGACAAGCCATCTTAATTGGCAGCCCCGGCACTCGGGGAGGAGATGGGTACCTGCCCGGAGTTGAGCGCGACTTGGTAAACTATCGTGCGTTTCTTAATCCCCCTTAGGAGGAGCATGGAACGCAGACGACATAATAACTCTCGTCAACCCTTCTAAAACCGAGCTAGAAGCGCAAATAGCGCTCCTCAAAAAAAGCAACATATTCTTTTGTGGTCTTTTCTGGACACGGCAGACATTCCACCGCCACTGGCAGCACTATTGTTCAGCTCAACAACAATACAGAATTAAATTTTACAAAACTAAAAGAAGGCGCGCCGAAACACACATTGATTTCCTCGACTGCTGTCGTGTTGCCTCTCCTGAAATTGTCATGGATTCCGTTACCGCTTTAGCGAAACGAGCAGGCCCTGCACTTAGCCGCGCTGACTGTCGAATATACTTCGACAAACGTCTCTCAGAATGCCCAAACGGTCTCGTCAAATTTATGCATGCGGCTTGAATGAGATGGCCGGAGATACAAGTCGAGGGGGGGGCGCTACTCCTTGACCCTGATTGAAGATGCAAAAAAGTGGCATTCGGCAAACAACACTGATACTTCAAAGAGCTTTGATATCAAATCAATTGTTGCTTCTCACGAAGATTCGCAAGGAGCGTGAAGTCGCAATCGGGCGATAAGAGAGAACCCCGGAAATCGAGAAGCCACGTAGCCAGCCCTATTTCCCTTTTGCGATAGTTACGTAACCCGGCAAAACGGTGTTGAGCTAATAACCAAAGCCCGTAGGACGGATTGGACGAAGCCCGTAGCCCGTAGGATAGGTTGAACGAAGTGAAACCCATCGCAGCCAAATTCGGAAATGATGGGTTTCGCTACGCTCAACCCATCCTAACTCCCTGACCTACCATTCCGCTTCCCTCTCGCCACGCCCGCCATGCGCGCGCCCGCAACGCACAATCACGTCCCGCCCGCGCGCATGGATTTCATAGCAAGCGAGCCCGGATGAGCGCAGCGTTCCGGGATTCCCGTTGCCCCGCATTCCGCTGCGTAGATGCGGGCTACAGGTACGCCAATGCCGTCATGCCCGCGCATAGCCGTTCGTAGAACGCGCCCTACGCCTCGACATAATCCGCAATCCCGGTCGGCCCCGGCACCGGCAGGCCGCTTCTTTCAATCCATCGATATGAAAACGGATCGCGGCGCGGATTTCGCCTTCGACATCCTCGACCGTTGTGCCGGTCGCGACGCAGCCCGGCAGGTCCGGCACATAGGCTGAATAATTGCCGTCCGCCTTTTCGATCACGATCGCGTAGCGCATCACCGCTGCTCCTTCAGGCCCGCCTGCTCCATAGATACTGTTTCAATGTGCCCGGCGCCAAGGTCTTCCGACGGCTTTCCAGCGATGGTGACGCGGCCCGGTTTGGTCGCGTGCTTGTACTGCCGATGGCTACCGTGCGTCGCAACGATAAACCAGCCGTCGTCTTCAATGAGACCGAATGGCATCGCGGACTTTCACGCGCCAAAACGCGGCGTCGCCTCGCCGCGCGCGACGCTATCCTCGACCACCAGACGAATGGCGTCCTGCGCCATCGCCAAGGCCTCACGTTCGTCCTTGCCGTAGGTGACGATTTCCGGGAATGCCGGCACGCGCACGGTAAACCCGCCCTCGTCTTCGGGCTCCAGCACGACGGCAAAGGTGCGGCTCTGGGTCATGAAAGCCTATATAACACGGGTGGGGGCGCCATCAAAGCCGCGCCCCTACTCCGCCGCTTGCAAATGCGGCGGCAAAAACCGCATGCCGCCTTCGCCGCGCATGAAACTCCCAAAGCGGAATACCGAAGCGCATCCCGCCATTCCATCCAAGCCGGCGCGGTTGCGCATCAGCGCCGTGTTGACGCCCGCCGGGCTTGGGCATCAACTGCCTTAAGTCCCATCTGTCGGCCAGCGGCGATTCTCGCGCGCTAGGCGCCTCTCTCCCACCCGCAAGGATCCGTCATGGCCGATAAGCCCGAACAGGCAACCGCATCGCTTCCCGGCGCCGTGCTGGCCAATACCGGCGCCGAGAACGCGCCGTTCATTTATTTCGACGGCGTCGTGACCTTCGGCATGAACAAAGGCGCCGTCCAGATCGAGCTCGCCGCCAATGTGATCAATCCGACGGCCGAGGGCGGAACAACAACCGGCCTTGTCATCACGGCTCATCTGCGCTGCAGCCCGGCCGCGGCGATGGATTTAAAGCAAGCGATCGACAAGGCGCTGTTGATCGGCATGCCGGTCGAGCAGGCCGGCGAAGGCAAGACGAATTAGCAGGCCGCGCCCCTACTCCGCCGCCTGCAAATGCGGCGGCAAAAACCGCATGCCGCCTTCGCCGCGCATGAAGATCGGCAGGTCGATCAGCGGCAGCGGCGCCGGCACCTGACAGAAGGTCTCGACCACGAAGCCGCGGTGATAGCTGTTGTGGTTGAACATGTGCATCAGGATCATGCGCCGGCTCATCAGGCCCTTGGCGCCGCTCAACAAGGTGAAATCGATCGCCTCGTCGGCCTCGGCCGGCGTCAGCCTGTCGACATAGTCGATCAGGCCGCGGTCCATCTCGTCGCGCGCCGCCGCGAGGTTGTCGAACTCGCTATAGAGCACCTCGTTCAGCGCCTTGTGGCTGTGCGGCTGCCGGTGCAAATGCGCCCACCACATCCGGTCGGTCACCAGCGGATGGTTGAGCGTGTTGAGGATGGTCTTGAACAGGCTCGGCCGCTCTTTGGTGGCTTCGCCCGCCGGCAGCGACCGCACCGCGGCGAACAGTTCGCGGTTGGCCCATTGGTTGTACCGCGCCATCGTCGTCAGGATTTCGCTGTCGGACATGACGTCACCTTGTCAAAAGCCGGCCGAACTCAGAAAACATCATACTTCTTCAGCAGCAGCGTGATGCTCAGGCCGGCAATGGCGAAGATCAACAGCCACCCGACGGACCGGAATTTGCTGGACAGGTCGTTTTCGTATTTGTCGTCTTCATGCATGACGCAAGTGTAGGCCGCGATTGCCGGCAATCCTAGGGCTGCCGGACCGAATAACCGTCGGCCGGGCCGAAATACCGCTTGACGGGCCTTTAGTCCTATGCTTATAGTCCTTTTGCCTGGTCCGGCGGAGGGCGTCGTCGCGAGACGTTTCGTCGACGGGGTCAGGTGCGGCGCCTGCGGGCGGGGCTCGTAACCCCGCGCTCGGGAGGCCCCGGCCAGCCGTCCGCCCGCACTATGACGGGCTGCCTTCAATGGCTGGACGCGCGGGACAGGAAGGGCGGCGGGAGCCGCCCGGGTGGAAAAGCCCGAAAGGCTTTTCCGGTGGCCCGCGCGGAAGCACGGCCTACGGGGACAGAAATCGCCGCTGGTGGCGCGCCGAGAGGCGCCCGCGCTTCGTCCGTGAAGCGCGGCACGATAGGAAATACGGCAGCGTCTTTTGGCGCGCCACGCCCTCTCGTTTGAGGGCTTAAGGGAAGGGAAAGACAGGCGAACCCGGCGCCTCGACAAACAACACGGGCGATGACGCTTGCCCGCTGTTTGAAAACCGAAATCCGTCCGCGACCGCGCTCAGCCGCATCACGCTTCAGCCGAAACCCGAACCGGCTTTTTTATATTCCGGCCGCGGCGGCGAGAAGATGTCGAGGACGCGGCAGCCCTCCGGTCCGGCGCGCATGGTGTGCGGCACGTTGCGGGGCGTGCGCCAGAAATCGCCTTTCTTGACGGCGATCTCCTCGCCGCCCTGAAACCGGACCGCCGAACCGTCGCAGGCAACACGCCCCATTGCTCTTCGGCGTGATGATGCATCTTGCCTTCGGCGTTCGGCGCGATCGTCACCACCGACTAACATCGCCTGCTCGCCGGCAAAAATCCGCGTCGACAACCCGGCGCCAGTTCGCGCAACAGGCCGTCGTCGGGTTTATCCAGATTGTGAAATTCGGCCTTTTGGCTCATCGTTGTTCCCTCCCCCTTAGCCGCGCTAGGCTTCACGATTTGGCGTAGCTGCCCTGGTAGCGGCCTTCGCGGATTTCTTTCAACGTCGCGGCTTCGCGCGCGATCTGCGCCTTGACCGCTTCCAGCAAGGTCTCCGCGATCGCTTTGCGGAAACGAGACGACGCCGTCTTCGTCGCCGACCACGATATCGCCGGGCGAAATCACACTGCCGCCGATCGACACCGGCACGTTGATCTCGCCGGGACCGTTCTTGTAGGGCCCGCGATGAATGACCGCGCGCGCATAGCAGGGAAAATCGGAATCGGCGAAGGACGCGACATCGCGAATGGCGCCGTCGATCACGTAGCCTTCGGCGCCGCGGTGTTGGGCGATGTTCTTCATGATCTCGCCGACCAGCGCCCGGGTTTCGTCGCCGCCGCCGTCAATCGACAAGCACGTCGCCGGGCCCGACCAGTTCGAGCGCATGATGGATCGCCAGATTGTCGCCGGGCCGCGTCTTGACCGTAAAGGCGACGCCGACCAGCTTGCCGCGCGGTGATAGGGTTTAAGCCCGACCGCGCCGGGCAATCGCTCGAGATTGTCGCTGATGATCGAGGTCGAGGCCTCGCGGAACGCGTCGATCAGATGGGCGGCGGGCTTCGGCACCTTGGTCATGGCGGTGGTGATAGTCATGCGATCGGTCGTCCTTTTCGTTTTGGCGGCTTGCACGCGGCCTTCGCCGAACAGCTATCACACCACCCGGCACTGGCCCGGTTCGCCCAAGCCGCATTCGAGCGCGGCGCGATCCCACTTACCCAGATCGGCCGCCGCCTCATAGGTGCTTTGCAGGAAGTCCATCAGCGCGGCGTCGGGGTCGGGCGCGCGGCGCATGGCATCATAGGGCAGCAGGAACTCGCCGAGGATCTTGGAGAAGAACGCCGCCTCCGGTTTGACCTTGGCCTCGCTGAAACCGGCCGGCGCCGGATAGGCGTACGAATAAAACGCCGGGTAATCGACCGGTCCGCCGCCGCCGGGCCAAAAACCCGCGCTGGAGACCTCATGCGAATAGGCTTCCACCGCCACGCGATCGGGCAGATGCGGGATGCCGCCGGGGTGGCGCGGCGCCTTGCGGCCGGAAAAGCGCGTCACCGCCAGATCGAACGAGCCCCAGAAGAAATGCACCGGGCTCGCCTTGCCGAGAAAGCCGGTGCGAAAGCGCGCCATCACGTCGTTGGTCGCCAGCAGGATGCGCCAGAACCGCTCGACGGCGTCGCTGTCATAGGACGCATGCTGGGCGTCCCTCTCGAAGGCAATGGCGAAGGGGATTTCGCACGGCATGGTGTTGATGGTCACGGCGACGCCGATCTGCTCGAGCGCGGCCATGGTCTCGCCGTAGAACTCGACCACCGGCATCGGCCGCAGCATGACTTGCCGGTAGTGGCCGTCGCTCGCCCGCACCCACATCAGATGGTCGATGAAGTCGAAATCGATCTGGAAGGTCCGCTCGCCATCGGGGATTGGCCCGGTGGTCAGCCCCCGCGCCGTCACATAGAGCGTGACGTGCCACGCATGGTTCAGCCAAGGCGTCTTGGCCAACCGGACCTTGCCGACCACCTGGGTCCACAGATGCAGCGTCGCGGCGGTGTCCTTCCAAGCGGCATAAGGCAGCTCGGGCCAGCGCTCGGGCGCGACCGTCGTCGGTGGCGGGGACGACATGGGAGATGAATGCGGGGGCGACATGGCGGTGAAGTCCTGTGCAAGGCCTATTGGGACTTTACAGCCAGCCGCGGCGACACTCCACAGGCGCATGCTTCAAAACCGCGCGAAAAGCCCGCAAACCATTGACGTAACCGCCCTCATCTGCAATCTCGCATCGCCGTAATCGCTTTAAATCATAAAGATTCGCTTGGAATCGTAATCACCCCATGTCCTCACGACCATTTCGCCTCGGACGTTCGCTCACGGGCTTAGGCCTGTTCGCCACTCAGCCGATCAAAAAGGCCAGCCGCATCGCGGAATATCGCGGCCGCCGGCTTGGCATCGACGCCGCCCTGGCGGCGGAAAAGCGCGGCAATCGCTACCTCTACGAGGTCAACAGCAAGATCACCATCGATGGCGCCAAGCATGGCAACATCGCGCGCTATTTCAACCATTCCTGCAATCCGAACTGCGACACCTTCATCCGCAACAAGCGCGTGTTCATCCGCACGCTGCGCAACATCAAGCCGGAAGAAGAGCTGACCTACGATTACGGCCGCGACTACCTGAAAAACGTCATCGGCCTGGAAAACTGCCATGTGCCCGCGCTGCCGCAAGCGCCGCGCCAAGGTCGCCGCCGAAAAGCGCGAAGCCAACAAGCGTAAGAAGGCGCGCCTCGCCCGCCTCGACGGGGTCAAGGTCACCGGCAAGACGGCGGCCAAAGCCACTGCCAAAGCCGCCGCCAAAAAGAAGACCAAAGCCAAAACGGCTACAAAGACCAAAACCAAGACCAAAGCGCGCAAAACCCGCGGCAAGACGGCCAAGCGCGCCAGCGCGAGATAGACCGCATGGCCGCCGCGTCGACGAAGAAAAAGACGCCGCGATCCAAGCCGGGCGAAAAGCTGTACCGGGTCGGCCGCTCCCACACCGGGCTCGGCCTTTACGCCGTCGCGCCGATCCCGGACCGCAAGCTGGTGATCGAATATACCGGCGAGCGCATCCCGACCAAGCGGGCGCAGGAAATCGACCGCGCCCGCGCCAATAAATATCTGTTCGAGATCGACCGGCGCTGGACCATCGACGGCTCGCCGCGCAGCAACATCGCGCGCTACGTCAACCACTCCTGCGATCCCAACACCGAAGCCGAATCCAACCGCGGCCGGTTGATGTTCCGCGCCATTCGCGACATCGCCGCCGGCGAGGAAATCACCCTCGATTACGGCGAGGAACATATGGAGCTTGTACTTCGGCAAGGCCGGTTGCCTGTGTCCGGCTTGCATCGAAGAGCGAAAACAAGTCAGGGCGAAAGCGCGGGCAACAAAGAAGACAAAGGCGGCGGGCAAGCGCGACTAGTCCTCACCGCCTTCGCCGGACAGGCGGGGATGCGCTCAGCCCAATGTTCGCAATGCGAAAAATACCCTGCCCATTGCTACAATGAAAGTCACGTAGCACAGCCGCTATTCGCTTTTGTCCCTGCAAGCCTCGCTACGCCTATGCTAGGCAAACCGCCCCGCCCGCCAGCAAAGGCATTTCTCAACGTGACGTCCGACAGCCTCAAACGGCCGGCCCACGCGCCCCGCATCGACAAGGTGCCGCTCGGCATACTGTTTATGCTGGGAGCGACCGTGCTGTTTGCCGGCTCGACCGCGTTGTCGAAATGGCAGGTGGCGAGTTATCCGTTCTCCGAAGTGCTGCTGTTCCGCTCGGTCGTGTCGCTGATCACCTGCGCGTTGCTGATCCTGCCGCGTAGCGGGCTTGCCGTGTTCCGCACCCAGCATATCGGCCAGCACTTCGGCCGCAGCCTGACGCAGACCGCTGCGCAAAGCTGCATCCTGATCGCGCTCAGCATGATGCCGCTGGCCGGCGCGATGGCGATCAATTTCTCGGCGCCGTTGTTCGCCACCTTATTCGCCGCCTTCTTCCTCGGGGAGCGGGTTGGCCTGCCCCGCACCATGGCGCTGGCGATCGGTTTCGGCGGCGTTTTGCTGGTGGCCTCGCCCGGCGCCGACAGCTTTGGCGTCGGCGCGCTGTTTGCCGTCGCCAATGCCATGCTCTTTGGCAGCGTCACCGCGGCGGTGCGCGGCATGAGCCGAACGGAATCGGCCGGCACGCTGACCATGTATCAGATGAGCTTCATGACGCTGTTCTTCGCCCTGGCGACGCCGGTGTTCGGTTTCACAATGCCGACCGGCCGCGACACCATCGCGCTCGTCGCGATCGGAATCCTCAACGGCATCGGACAATATTGGTGGACGCGCGCTTTATCGCTGGCGCCGCCCGCCGCGGTCGGGCCGTTTTACTACTTCGCGCTGGTCTGGGCGATTGTGCTTGGCTATCTGTTCTGGGGCGATGTGCCGACACTCTCGCTGCTGGCCGGATCGAGCATCGTGGTCGCGTCCGGTCTGTTCCTGCTCTGGCGCGAAAGCGGCAAGCGCGCTTTGCCGGCCGACTAGTCTTTTGTACCGTCATGCATAATAAACTTCAGGAGGAACGCCCAATGACTATCAATATTCGCCGCGTCGTCACCGGCCACGACGACCAGGGCCGCGCCAAGGTGATGATCGACGAGCAAGTCACGAACTCGTTTTCGCCGCGCGCCAATGCCGAGTTCAGCGTGATCTGGTCGAGCGAAGGCTTCCCGATCGACAATGACGGCTTCGAAGATCCGTCCAACCTGAAGATCGGCACCACCCGCGACAACGGCTCGGTGTTCCGCATCGTCAGCTTCGGCCCCGGCGTGGCGCCGCGTAACCACCGCACCGACTCGCTCGACTATGGCGTGGTGATGTCGGGCGAAATCGACATGGTGCTCGACGTCGAAACCGTGCACTTGAAGGCTGGCGACGTGCTGGTACAGCGCGGCACCGTGCACAACTGGATCAACAATGGCGACGTGCCCTGCGTGATCGCCTTCTCGCTGATCTCGGCCAAGCCCGTGACCGTCAACGGCAAGCCGCTGCCGGCGCACGGCTAGAGCCGTCACTGGTCCAATTCAGGATAGCAGCGGAAAATTCCATCTTCGTTGAACGGAATGCGCCGCTCCGAAGCGAGATAAGCCTTGATGCCGGGCCTTTTGGCGACGCGATCGTGCACCGCCACCAGGCCCGGCACTTTGCGTTCGATCCGCTTCATCGCCTTCGGAAAGGCGTAGCGCAGACCCTCGACCAGTTGAAACATCGACAGGTCGATGTACGTGAATTTGCGGCCGAGCAGATAAGGCCCGCCGCTTTTGGCCAACACGTCCTCGAAATAGCCGAGATATTTCGGCACCCGGTCCTTCAGAAAATGGCTGGCGAACTGCTTCGCCTCCGGCTTCTGGTCCTCGTAATAAAGCCCGGTCGCAATCGGGTGATGGGTGTCGTGAATTTCTTTCACGAAATCGGTCACCGTCAGCTGCAATTGATGCAGCCAGAGCCCGCCGGCCTCGTCGGCCGGCGCCAGCTTCAAGCGCGGCCCGAGATAGAACAGGATGTTGGCGATTTGCGCGATCGTGAGCTTGCCGGCCTTGAGGAAGGGCGGCGCGAACGGCGGACGCTTACCGCCCTCGCCATTCATCAGCGCCATCATCTGGCTCATGCCGCCATCCTGGCGCGCGACGTCGTCGTAGGCGGCGCCGGCGTCTTCCAAGCGCTAGCCGGACGAATTCGCCGCGCCCTTGGATGCCCGGCCAATAGAACAATTGATAGCGCATGGAATTCCGCTCCGTCATTGCCGACGGAGCAGCTTGGCGCGCGCTCCGCAGTGACGCAAGCGTCTTTAGCCGTTGCCCCGCAGCACAATATTCGCCGTACAATGCTGGCATTCCAACGAAGAAAATCCGACGAACGAATGTATCTTCGTTCGCCGGATTTGAAGTCGAGTTGCCCTAAACTGCCAAATTAATTGGCAGCGAAGCAGTACAGCAGGCCGTCGCCACCGGTCGATTGCAAATCGGCCTGCGAACAGCCGCCATCCTTGCCGCGCGAAGGATGCGCGGTGTTCCAGGAATGCGATGGCGCGTCGTCACGCAGACCGACGCGGTCGATATGGCCGACCATCGCCGATCCTTGCGTACTGCTCGTCCAGTTTTTGCAGGTCATGTCTTTGTCGGGCGGGAAAGCAGTGCCGTCGGTCTGCGAGCCTGTCAGAACGTCGTGGCGGTTCGGCTTGTCGCCGCGGCCATTGATGACCTCGCCCTTTTCCGACAGCGAGTTCGCCTTGCTCAGCTTATTGTCGCCATGCAGTTCGGCGACGTCCTTGGCGACGGTGACGCCCTTGGCGTTGACCCAGGGGCCCTTGCCGATGCGGTCGCGGGCGTTGACGGCGCCCTCGCCTTGCGTCGACAGATAAGCCTTCCAGGTCTTGGCGCCGGCCCCGACCGAAGCCGCCAGTTTCTGGCAATGCGCGTCGGCACCGGCAAGTCCCCCGAGATCGGCGCCCTTGCCAGGTCCCGCGCTGGTGACGAAGAAACTCATCTCGGCCTGTTGTGCGCCAGCCGGCGGCGCGGCCAACGTCACGAAACTAACGGCAACGGCCGTGGCCAAACTCAAGCCCAGCGGCGCATTCAAACGACGTCGCATCATTGGATATCTCCCGGCTGTGGCGCGGCGTCATCGCCGCGCCATCGAAAGCAGAGAACCCCGGCAACCGGGCGCTATTCCGGCAAAGTCCGCGCTTTGCCCCGGACTCATTGCCGCAGGGCACGGCCCATATAAAAAAGCCCGGCGTCGCCGCCGGGCTTCTTCGTCTTAAACGAAATTTGAGAGCATCACGCCGGCTGAAGATTGCCCGCCGCCTGCTTGCCACGCTCGGTGACGATCTCGAAGCTGACCTTCTGGCCTTCGTCCAGCGACCGCATGCCGGCCTTCTCCACGGCGGAGATGTGCACGAACACATCCTTCGAGCCATCTTCCGGCTGGATGAAGCCGAAGCCTTTTTGGGTATTGAAGAACTTCACAGTTCCGACGGGCATCATAGTTCCTTTCGCGCATGAACGCCCGCACGCTCATCGCGCAGGCGGCAACTATCCGAGTTTTTGGGGGTTCACTTGAAGCGCAGCCCAAAGCCAGGAGCGAGCGAGCAAGACAGGCCAAAAACCAGGTTGCGGGCGGCGACATAAACGGATTTCGCGTTAAGGTCAACGTCCTAAGGCCTTTGCTGCAACGCGTCAAAGGCCGGGCCGCGAGTGCGGTCTAGCGTCGCTCCGGGCACGAGGACATTGCCGGTTTTCGCCTCATGTCACTTTATGGATTGGTAATGGCCGGCCGCTAAAGTTTCATCTGGGACTGTCGGCAAAAGTTAACGAGTGATGAAATGAGACCGCCGCAACAGCCGCCCCGCCGGTAGCCAGAAATAAGCGTAAATCGGCTTGGCTGATGCGTTACGAGGCGCCTGATGGCAATATCGCACGTCTGCGCCCTGCACGACATTTCCGAGACCGGCGCCCGCCTCAACGTCGAGGGTTCCGAGACCGTCCCCGACCACTTCATCTTGCTGCTGTCGGCCAATGGCGCGGCGCGGCGGTATTGCCGGGTGGTCTGGCGTCAACCGCGTCAGATCGGTGTCCATTTCGAGCCGCATCCGCCCGCCACCGAACGGGCTCGGCTGGTGCCGGCACTCGATCCCGATCTACCACCGCGGTCTCGGCCAAGGATCCAACCGAGCCGGTCTGACGACTTAGGCCGCGGCCAAATCGCGGCCAAGCCGCGACGCACCGGTGGTCTCAGCCGCCTGGGCCCTCAGGCCTGCTGAATGGCCGACAACAGCCAGTTGCCGCCACGCGCCCGCCTGAAGGTCCACAGCTCGGTGACCTCGCCGGGCTGGCCGCCATCGACGGTGCGGCCGCTGGCACGCTCCACGATGCTGTCGGTGAGCGCGAAGTGCATGGCGACGGTGGCATAGTCGGCGTCGCCCTCGCGCCAGGCTTCCGCCAGATCGCCTTGCAACAGCTTCACGTCGGTGACGCGGTTGACGACGCCGCGGCTGGCGTTCTCGGCCAGTTCCTCGGCGAAATAGGACACCATTTCCGGCGTCGCTTTGGCCCGCAAGGCCGACAGGTCCTCGGCCGAATAGGCTGCCTGAACGTCGCCGAGCAATTGCTCGAAGGCGTCGTAGTCCGGCTTCGTCGATCGTGATCGGTTCGCCGGCCGGTGCGCGTCGCCGCCGAACATCGACGCCGAAACCGCCGAACGCCGCCCCGCCAGTTGCCGGACCGGCCGCGCCAGGCGCAGCCGCCGCACCGTTCATGGCATAAGCCGGCGCGGTCCCGTTGCGGCGCTGCCACCAGGCGAAAGCCAGCCGCGCGACCCAGATTACCAGCACGACCTGCAGGATCAGCCCGAGCAGCGAGGCAAAGCCGCCCATGCCGCCGAGGAAGCCGTGGCCGAACAACATGCCGAACAGGCCGGCGCCGATGAAAGCCGGCGGCCATGCCGCCCAGCAAGCCGCCGCCGAACAAGCCGCCGCCCAGAAGGCCCGGACGGGTCGCAGCCGCCCGCGGTAGCGGCCGGGACGCGGCGCCTGGGTGGTCGAGCGCTGAATCGGTTGCGCCGCGGTCGGCGCGGTCCGGGTTACCGTCGGCGCCGAGAATGTCCGGGAGCCCCGGCTGCCGAAGGAAAATCCGCGGCCGGCGCGCGCGTCGGCATGATCGGTGGCAACAAGCGTCAAAACGGTTGCGATCGCGGCAAGCGCAATCAGCCAGCGGTGGCGCATCATATTCTTGTTATCTCCCGGCCCAATCGGCGTGGCGGAGAATAGGTACGCGGCCGTCGCCTTTTGTAAGGGCCGCGCGCCGCCTGCGCCGCAAAGCCGCAGGCTCTAGTGCCGATGCCCGCCCTCTTGCGTAACTTTCTTGAAAATTGGATCGTTTTCGCGGCCCGACGGATGTTTCTGCTTCACGACAAAGTGCGGCGCACGGCCGGAACCGGCGGCGCATCGCCGCGTTTCTTCGTCGTTCGGGCAGAGGGCAATCGGGAGTTTGCGCGATGAAAACCGCCATCGCGGGCGTCATTCTGATCACTGCCAGCATCTTTGCCGGCGCGGCCCAGGCGCACCTGACGCCATTCGACGGCATCAGCCGCGCCGCGCGCGGCGTAGCCCAAAGATATGGCGCCGGACTGGACGTTCGGCCAGCGCCCGGCTCGAACGCGACCATGTCCATTACCGCGCAGCACCCGAGGCCACGCTCGGTAAAGCCGGCCGCTGCACCATTTCAATTTCAAATGTTGTCTTCAGAAAATCCGGTTGGCGCGAGCTTGCTACTAGCTTGTGCGTCATACCGCGCGCGCAAGCCGGCTATTGCCCGCCGGCCAGCGTCTTCTTCACTTCGGCGACCAGTTGCTTGAGCGTGAAGGGCTTGGCCAGGAAGTTATATTGCTGGTCGCTCGGCAGGTTCTTGGCGAACGCCTCTTCGGCATAACCCGACACGAAAATGAATTTCACGTTCGGGTCGCGGCCGCGCAATTCCCGCAACAGCGACGGCCCGTCCATTTCCGGCATCACCACGTCCGACACCACCAGATCGACATGGCCGTTCGCTTCCAGCACCTCGATGGCTTCGACGCCGTTGCCGGCTTCCAGAACGGTATAGCCGCGCGAGGTCAGACCGCGGGCATTGAGCGCGCGCAAGCCCTCTTCGTCCTCGACCAGCAGAATGATGCCGTGCCCGGTCAGATCGGCGCGCGGCCGATTTCGCCATGGTCTCGGCAGCCTTGGCGCGCTGTCGAGCGCCGGCGCAATCGAGGGCGCTAAGGCGGCTATGGCGCGGCCTGCTCTTCGACGCCCGGAACATGGCGCGGCAGGAAAATGCGGAACGAGGTGCGGCCCGGCTCGCTGTCGGCATAGACGAAGCCGCCGGTCTGCTTGACGATGCCGTAGACCGTCGAGAGCCCCAAGCCCGTGCCCTTGCCGACTTCCTTGGTCGAGAAGAACGGCTCGAAGATCTTCTCGATGATCTCGGGCGGAATGCCGGTGCCGGTGTCGCTCACCTCGACCAGCACATAGTCGGCAACCGGCATGCCTTTGTAGCCGAACTTGGCGCATTCGGCCGCCGTCACATTGGCGGTGCGCATGGTCAAGCGTGCCGCCGTCCGGCATGGCGTCGCGCGCATTGACCGAGAGATTGACCACCACCTGCTCGAACTGCGACAGGTCGACCTTCACCGGCCACAGGTCGCGTCCCAAACCGGTCTTGAGCGTCACCCTTTCGCCGATCAGCCGGCGCAGCAGCATGCCGAGATCGCTCAAGGCCTCGCCGAGATCGAGCACCTGCGGCCGCAAGGTCTGCTTGCGCGAGAACGCCAGCAATTGCCGCACCAGCGCCGCCGCGCGGTTGGCGTTCTGCTTGATCTGGATGATGTCCTGGAACGACGGATCGGTCGGCTTATGCGCGTTGAGCAGGAAGTCGGTCGCCATCATGATGGCGGAGAGCACATTGTTGAAGTCGTGCGCGATGCCGCCGGCGAGCTGGCCGACCGATTCCATCTTCTGCTGCTGATAGACCCGGTTTTCCAGGGTGCGCTCGGCGGTCGTCTCCAGCGCGTAGACAATGGCCGCCTCGCCGTCGCGGTCTTCTTCCTCGATCGCCGAGACGAAGAACGTCGCCCAGCGCTCGTTGCTGCCGGCAAGCGCGGCTTCGACCGGCGCGATGTCGCCCTGCCCCTCCGCCGCCTTGGCGATGGCGGCTTCCAGCGCCGCCCGGTCGCGTTCGGCCACCACCGACAGGATCGACCGGCCGCCGTCCAGCATGCCTTCGAACGAACTGGCAAAGCGCGCATTGCTGCGCGCGATGCCGCCGAGCTTGTCGACGGTCGCAATCGCCATCGGCGTATTCTGGAAGAAGCGCATGAAGCGCACTTCCGCCGCGCGCTGCGGATCGGTGCCGTCATCCTTGGCGCGGTTGAGCACCAGCGTGCGCGACACGCCCGGCGTGCCGTCGGCGCCGAACGCTACTTTGTGAAACAGCCGCACCGGCACCGGCTTGCCGCCGCGCGTCTTGAGGTCGAGATCGAGCACTTCGGTTTTCACGTCGCCGGGCGCGGCATTGAGCGTGGTCAGCAAGCGCCGCGCCTTCGCCGGCGACGATGTCGGTCAGCTTGAGCGAGCCGACGCCGACCTGGGCCAGATCGTGATCGAGCCAGGCGGCAAGCGTGGCGTTGAGATAAACGATGTCGCCAGCGGCATCGACCGAGAAGAAGCCGGCCGGCGCATGATCGAGATAGTCGATGGCGTGCTGAAGTTCCTGGAACACGTTTTCCTGGCGCTCGACGCTCGCGCGTCACGTCGGCGATGCGACCACACCGTCATGCGCGCGTCGCGCTTGCTGGCGCCCAGCGGGCGCACGCGCATGCGCAGCCAGCGCGCGCTTCGGCCGTTGCCGGCGAATGCGCACTTCTTCCAGAAGCCGGCGGCCCTCGCGCGCGGCTTTCAACAGCCGGTAGATCGATTCCGACACGTCCGGATCGCCGATGAACACCCGCTCGATCGGCCGCACGTCGTTGCCGCCGCTGGCGCCGATCAGGTCGAGATAAGTGGCGTTGGCGTAGAACACCCGGCCGGCCTGGTCGGTGACCAGAATCCCGTCGAAGGCATTGTCGACCACCGCCTTGAGAAGCGGGTTGCCCTGGTCCTTGCCGGACAGCCGCATGATGCCGGAGGCCATCGCAAACAGCGCGAACACGCCGACCGTGCCGAGGCGCGCCAGCATGACCAGGATGTAGGTCTCGGCGTATTCGCGGACCGATATAGATGAGGCCGGCGGCGGCGGCGACCAACAGCAGCGCCACCAGCAGCACCATGCCGACCGAGCCCGAGCGCGGCGCGCTCTGGCTCATGTCGAATGCCTGCCGCCCAGGGCTCGCCCTCGCCGTGATCGAGCGGCGGGTTGCTGCTGCTGCCGGTTCCTGCCCTGCCATACCTCTTTCAGTGCCTTAAGCGCCCCTGTCGGCGCAAGTGCCAGGCTAGCGCAATCTCGCCATCGCCGGCCTTTCGCCATCATTGCGGTTAATTCGCCGGTTTTACCGGCTAATGGTGGATGCCCGGCGCAGTTTCATGACATAGCCGATCACCTCGGCGACCGCCTTGTAGTGCTCGGGCGGAATCGGATCGTCGATCTCGACGGTGGCGTGCAGCGCGCGGGCCAGCGGCGGGTTCTCGACGATCGGGATCGAATGCTTGCTCGCCGACTTCCCTGATCTTGAGCGCCACGGCGTCGACGCCCTTGGCGACGCAGATCGGCGCCTCCATGCCGCGCTCATATTGCAGGGCGACGGCGTAATGGGTCGGGTTGGTGATGATGACCGAGGCCTTCGGCACGTCCGCCATCATGCGCTTGCGCGAGCGCTGCTGGCGCAACTGCCGCAATTTGCCCTTGACGGTCGGATCGCCTTCGGTCTGCTTGAACTCGTCCTTGAGTTCGCGCAGCGACATCTTCTGCTTTTCGAACCATTGCCGGTACTGGAAGAAATAGTCGGCCGCCGCCACCACCGCCGAGCAGCGCCACCACCGCGCCCAGCAGCTTGAGCGCCATCGCCTGGGTGAACGGCAGCAAGCGCAGCCGGATCGGTGTAGCATCAGCCCTTCGAAGCGGTACACGCTCCGGCCACATCATCGCGATCAGCACGCGCGCCGACCACGATCAGCTTGACGATGCCCTTGACGAAATTGGCGCAGCGCTTGCTTGGAAAACAGCCGCTTGAGGCCGGCCAGCGGCGAAATTTTCGAAAACTTCGGCGTCATCGCCTCGGCGGACCATACCAGCTTGTGCTGGATCAGATTGCCGAGCAGCGCCGCCAGCATCAGCAACAGGAACGGCATGGCCGAGCGCCGCGATCAGTTCGATCCCGATCTTCTCGAACAGATGCGGCAGCGCCGGCCCGTCCATGCTGATCATGTAGGAATTGGCGATCAGCCCGCGCATGGTGGCGGTCAGCTCGTCGCCCATGCCGCCGGAAAACGACATCAGCACCAGCGTGCCGCCGGCGATGATGAACCAGGTATTGACCTCCTGGCTTTTGACGACGTCGCCGCGCTGCGAGCGCGTCGTCAAGACGTTTTTGGGTGGGGTCTTCTGTTTTGTCGGTAGGTGTCGGCTTCGTCGGCCATGGCGCGCTCCTAACTGGCCACCGGCGCGAGCTCGCTCAGCACGTCTTCGATATAGCCGGTGAAGGTGCCCATCATGGCGCCGATCACCAGCAGCAACAGCATGAAGCCGAGCAGGATCGACAGCGGCAAGCCGATAAAGAACACCTGCATCTGCGGCATCAGCCGCGACAGCACGCCGAGGCCGAGATTGAACAACAGACCGAACACCAGAAACGGCGCCGACAGCTGAATGCCGATGCGGAACGCGGTGCGCGACGACCTTGGTGATATGTTGCGCCACGTCGCCGACGATCGGCATCTGGCCGGGCGCGAAAATCGCGTAGCTGTCGTTGAGCGCCGCGATCACCAGATGATGCATATTGGTGGCGAAAATCAGCGTGACGCCGAGCAGCGTCAGGAAATTGCCGACCAGCACGCCCTGCTGGTTCTGGGTCGGATCGACTGCGGTGACGAAGCCCAGGCCCAGTCTGCTGCGCGATCACCGAACCCGCGATCTGCAAGGCCGATATCGCCAGCCGCGCGGTCATGCCGAGCACCGCGCCGATCATGATTTCCTGAAACATCATCATGATCACCGGCGCCGAGCGTATTGAGGTCGACGCGTATAGGCCGTTCTCGTGCAACGGCAGCAAAATCGCCGGTCAGCACCAGCGCGATCGTCAGCCGCACGCGCGACGGAATATTCATTTCGCCGATGCCCGGCATCAGCATCACCATGGTGCCGACACGCGCAAAGGTCAGCAGAAACGCCGCCGATCAGCACCGGCAGACATGGAAATGTCGATTTTCATGGCGCGCCACTTTCGGCCGCGCTCTAGCGCCACGCGCCGCTCAACCGCTGACGATGCGCGCGGCGATCCGCAACATCTCGGCGTGCAGCTTTTCCGCCATGAACGGCAGCGCGATCAATAACGAGACGAAGATCGCCAGGATCTTCGGCACGAAAGCCAGCGTCATTTCCTGGATTTGCGTCAGCGCCTGCAACAGCGAGATGGCGACGCCGACCAGCCAGCCCGACCAGCATCACCGGCGCCGAGACGACGATCAGCGTATAGATCGCATCGCGCGCGACATCGAGAACTTCCGGACCGGTCATTGACCACTGTTTCCACTCTTCATTCTCGCCTCTGCTCGTCGATCGGCGAGAGGGAAACTTAGATCGGCATCCGCATGATTTCTTCGTAGGCCGCGATCACCTTGTCGCGCACCGCCACCACCGCATCGATGGCGACTTCGGTCTCCGACACCGCGGTCACCACGTCGACCATGTTCGACTTGCCGTTGACCATGGCGGTGCTCTGCGCGTCGGACTTGCGGCCGGTTTCGCTCGACCGCATCCATCGCCTGCTTGAGCACGGAGGTGAAGCTGGTCTCGCTCTTTTGGCGCGCCGCCGCAGGCCAGCCGAGAGGCGGTGACGGATTGGCGGCGAGACGCGCGATATTGGCATAGGCGCCGGCGGCGGCGAGCGGAGTGGCCATGATCAGTCCTCTTGTCCTTTTGATGCGTTGGCGCGCCCGTTATCGGACGCGCGGTATCAAGCTTTCAGAATGTCGAGCGTGCGCTGGATCATGCGCCGCGTGGCGCTGATCACGTTGATGTTGGCTTCGTAGGATCGCTGCGCCTCGCGCATGTCGGTCATTTCGACCAGCGCATTGACGTTGGGATATTTGACGTTGCCATTGGCGTCGGCGGCCGGATGGCCGGGCTCGTATTTCGAGCCGGAAGTCGGACTTGTCGGTGGCGACCTTGCCGAGTCTCGACAACGTGCGCGCCGATCGAACGGTCGAGCTCGACGTCTGGAAGGTCGGAATCTTGCGCCGGTAGGGATCGGCGCCGGGCGTGGCCGCCGTCGAATCGGCGTTGGCGATGTTTTCCGAGATGATGCGCATGCGGCCGGCCTGCGCGCGCAAGCCCGAAGCGGCGATCGTCATGGTCTTGAGAAAGTCCACAGGGTCTCTCCTTTAAGCGCGGCGTGAACCGGCTTTTGCCGCATTAGCGCTTGCCGAGCGCGACCTTCAGCAGATTGAGGCTGCGCGAATAGAGCGCGGTCGCCGCCTGGTAATCCATCTGGTTGGCCGGCCACCTTCATCATCTCGTCTTCGAGGTTGACCGAATTGCCGGTCGGGCGAACGTCGTAATTGCCCTTGCTCTGGTGTCGCGAAAGACGTGGCGTCGCTCAAGCGTCATGCCGCCGATATGGCCGCGCTCGGTCTTGGCCAGCGCCACCTGCCTGCACCGGCCGGATGGCGAATTTCGCCGCGGCTCCTCGAATTTCGGCGGCACCAGGTCGCGCTCGCGATAGTTCGGCGTATCGGAATTGGCGACGTTTTCGGCGAGCACCTTCTGGCGCTCCTGGTTCCAGTTCATCTTGGTCCGCAGCATCGAGAAGATCGGAATATCGGTGATCGCCACGGTGCCTCCTTCAAAGAAGTCCAAGAACCAGGGGCCCGAATCCCGATCTGGACGGTCAGGCCGGGCCACTAGGCAGACTTTGCCGGGCGTATGGTTAATGACTGGTAAACAAAAGACGCGGCGGCGAAAGCGCCAGGCAACGCGCGCCTGCGATTAACCATGCTTGAAATTTGGGAATTCGGGCCCAGATGCCAGACGGCTAACAATTTGTTAATACTCTGTTAGTGTTCAGGGCGGCAAATTGTGCCTATTACCATTAACCATTCGGGCGATTCTCGCCCGAGCCGATTGGACTTGGCGGAACGAAGAACGGAGCGCTTTGATGTTCGAACTGTTCGGCGCGGACATGCCGCCGTTTGCGAAATTCTTCATTGCCTTCGCGACGGTTCTGGCCCTGATCGGGCTGACCGCCTGGCTGGTGCGCCGTTTCGGCGCCAATCGCCTGGGCGGCGGCAATGCGCGCGGCCGCCAGCCCCGCCTGGCCGTGATCGATGCCGCGACCGTCGATGGCCGCCGCCGCCTGGTGCTGATCCGCCGCGACAATGTCGAACATCTCTTGATGATCGGCGGCCCGACCGACTTGGTGGTGGAGCCGAATATCGTGCGCGCGGGCCAGCGCGACAGCGCCGCGAGCCGGCGCGGCCCGAACCGCGTGCGCGCCGAACCGACATTTCGCCTTGCCGTTACAGCCGGTCGAGAACCGGGCTGGCCCGTTGCAGCCGATCAATGAGCCGCCGCCACCGCCGGCGCCCGCGCCGCGGCCCTATCGCGCCTCGCCGACCGAGGAACCGTGGCTTGCGCCGGAGCCCGGCGCGCGGCCGCGTCCGGCCGAAAGTTCCAGCCTGACTGGGCTTGCCGCCGAATTATCGACCCGGCTCCATCCGCCGGAATCCGCACCGCCGCCCCGCGCAGCGAACTGCCAATGCACAGCGAACCGCCGGCGCGAGCCGAGCCGGTTATGCGCAGCGAACCTGTAGCGCCCAACGAACTGGTGACACGCAACGAACCTCCGATGCGCAGCGAGCCGCGCCACGCCCCACCGCCACCGGCGATGACGGCCGAGCCGGAGAACCGGAAGCGCCGCCGCAGCCCGATCACAACCTCGCCGAGATGGCCCAGCAGTTGGAGGCAGCGCTTCGCCGCGCGCCGGTGGCGGAAAGCCGCCCGCCGGTCACCGATCCGCTGGCCGCGTCACCGGCGGCCGAACCGCCGGCGCGAGCGACCGGGCGCGATTACAAGCTGCGCCTCGATCCGAAATTCGAAGCCCAGCAGGAAGCCCGACACGAGCCGACCTTCGGGTCCGAACCCGACTACGAAGCCCGACCGGAACCGAGATTCGAGCCCGCCCCGAAACCGGCCGTCCAGAAACCGACCGCGTCGAAGCCGCCGGCGCCCGCCGGCAAGACGGTCTACGACAGTCTCGAAGAGGAGATGGCCAGCTTGCTCGGCCGTCCGCCGGGGAAGACTTGATAGGTCTTTCCGACCGCCGTGTTCGTCTTTTGACGGTGGCGGTTGGAGTAACAGGGCTGATCCTCTTGGCGACCGCGCCTGCCGGCGCGCAGAGCGTCAACGTCGATTTCGGCCAGAACTCCGACCTGACCGAGCGCGTGCTCCAGATGATCGCGATGCTGACGGTGCTGTCTTTGGCGCCGTCGATCCTCGTGATGATGACGTCGTTCACGCGCATCGTCGTGGTGCTGTCGCTGCTGCGCACCGCGCTCGGCACCGCCACGCGCCGCCCAATGCGGTGATCGTCTCACTGGCTTTGTTCCTCACCGCCTTCGTGATGGGACCGGCGCTGCAGCAGGCCTACGACACCGCCATCAAACCGCTGATCGCCAATCGAGATCACAACCGAGCAGGCGTTCGAGCGCGGCGCTGTGCCGCTGCGCGCCTTCATGGAAAAGAACGTCCGCGAAAAGGACCTCAAGCTGTTCATCGACATGGCCAAGCTGCCGGTGCCGGAAACCCCGGCCAATCTGTCGCTGCGCGTGCTGGTGCCGGCCTTCATGATTTCCGAACTCAAGCGCGCCTTCGAAATCGGCTTCCTGCTGTTTCTGCCGTTCCTGATTATCGACCTGGTGGTTGCCTCGGTGCTGATGTCGATGGGCATGATGATGCTGCCACCGGTCGTGGTGTCGCTACCGTTCAAGCTGATCTTTTTCGTGCTGGTTGACGGCTGGAGTCTGGTGGCCGGCTCGCTGATTCAGAGTTACGGGCACTAACGCGCCGCGTCTGCCCCGGTCACAACGACTAGCGCGGACGCGGCATCGGGATTGACCCGGTCGGCATCCGGTCGGGCCTGAGCGGCACGCCAACCGGCACCTTCGGCAGCGGCGGCGCCGCATCCGCTTCCTTCATCGCATCCTTGGCATTCTTGTTGTCGGCCTGCTTGCCGTTTGGCACCGGCTTTGCCGCGCCGTCATTCGCCGACACCTTCGGCCCCTTGACGCCGACAGCCGGTTTGGCGGGCGGCGGTGCGTTGTTCCGGGGCGGCATGAACTCACGCGGATAGCGCTGACGCATATCGCGCAGGAACCCGTCGAGCGTGTCGCTGGCGGCCACCTTGCGGGCGATGTCCTGGAATTCCGCGGCGTCGGTGCCGATCGACGAACTCGCGACCTCGAAAGCGCGCCGGTCCGGACTGTCGTCCATCTTGGCCGCGTATTTCTCGCGCAGCCGCATCAGGCCGATCTTTTCATCGGCAAGCGCATAGCCGATCGCCGCGCGCAGCACGTCGGCGCGTTCGCCTTCGGTCAGCGGCGTAAATTGCTTCCAGCGATCGCCGAGCGACAATTCGATCTGCTCGGCCGCTTGGCGCCAGTGCTTGGCCGCCCACTGGATATTGGCGCGCAGGCGAACGGCCTGCGGGCCCTTGATGTTGGCGATGACTTCGAGCGCCAGTTCATGGCGTCCGATGTCGGACATGGCGCGCGCTTCCAGCAACAGCCGTTGATCGCGCAATTCATTCGACAGGTCCGAGGTGCGCGTCTTCTGCAAAATCGCCAGCGCGCGGTCGGGCTTGTGATCCATCAGATAGATGATCGCCAGCTTGGTCGCGACCTGCGCGCGCGCGGCGCCCTGCAGGCGGTGGTCAACCTGGTGCTGCAACAGCGTCGCCGCCTGATCGAGCAGATCGACCGACACCAGCCGGTCGGCCAGCCGCCGGATCATCTCGTCGCCGCGCCGGCCGATCGGGGTCAATTCGCGGAAATCGTAAAACAGACCAAGCGCCTCGACCGGCGGCAACGCATCGCCTTTGCCGGCCAGAAACAGGCTGTCGAAGGTCGCGGCGGCCTCGTCCTGGATCTTGCGGGTCGCGTCGGAATTGGGATGCGCCAGCAGTGCCGTGCGCATGACATGGAAAGCCTCGCGGTAGCGATTCTCCTCGGTATAAAGATGCGCCAGCATGCGCAGGCCTTCGGTCTCGGTCTCGTCGCCGCGCCAGACCGTGGTCAGCGTCTCCAGTTCATGGATCGCTTGCTTGCGCGGCATATCGCCGGACTTCAGCAGCATCTCGATTTCCCGCAACCGGCCTTGCCGCAGCCGCCGGGCGACGGTCGAGGCGGCCGCCGCGCGATATTTGGCAAGCGCCTCTTCGTTACGGCCAAGGCTTTCGAACAGACGGCCGGACAGAACATCGATCGCCGGCTGCTGTTCGGGCGGCACGCCCATCTCTTCGAATTCGTTGACCGCGCGGGTGGCGCCGGCAAAGTCACGCACCTCGATGGCCGACCGCAACTCTTCCTGCATCGCCATCCGCTGCAATTCGACCGGCAACGTCCGGATCGCGGTATCGACCGCCTTGAAACCGGCATGCGCCTGCGGCCATTTGCCCTCGAGGGAATGCGCGATCGCGCGCCAGAGCGGTGCGTCGTGCTGATTGCCGATATGCGGATCGGACAGAACCTTCAGCGCCCGCTTCGGACGGTCGAGCATAACATCGGCGACCGCTTTCAGGATATTGCCAGTGACGTCATCGGCGTCGCTCTGGTCCGACATCGCGACATCGAGCACGGCCCGGGCTTCCGGCGCCATTTCACGCGCGAGATAAAAGCGGGCGAGATTATAGCGCGCTTCCCGCCGGCCATCTTCCGGCGCCGACGCCGCGATCCCGATCAGTTCGGATTGACGGGCGTTGAACGGCGCCTTGCGGTCAAACCGCCAGGTCTCGGTGTCGAAGGTCAAGGCCATGAAGTTCGACGCCATTTGCTGTTGTCGCTGCTCCTTGGTCGCGGCCGACAGCGACAGACCGCCGGGCCGGCCGATGGTGATCTTGTCAGGATCAATCCAGGCCGTCACGTCGTCGGCAATCGGCTGCAGCACGACGCCCTGCGTCGACGGCAAGGCACGCAGTTCGACGAAATATTGCGGCTTGAGAAATCCGCGCGCCGGGCCGAGCGCAGTGATGACCAACAACCGGTCGCCAATGACGGGATCGTCGAGTTGGTGCACCTTGCTCGCATTCTGGAACGGAATGCTCATGGTCGCGCCGCCGCTGCCGGCAAAGCCGCGGTCGATGGTCAGCGGCAAGGTCGGCACGGTCACGCTGTCGCCGATATTGACGACCCAGCCCGGACCGGCGGCGTCGAGGCTGGCCAGCATCGGACGCGCCAGACGGATGCGTACGATCGCCTCGCCGTCCTGGCCGCGCGACGACATCGCCTCACGGACCGTTTGACGAGAGGCTTGCGCGCAAGGCGGCGACATCGACCTTGGCGGCGCTATCGAAAATCAGCCACAGCATATCGGCGCGCCGGAACACCGCGGCCGGCGTCGGGACCGCGAAAGGAAATGTGATGCTCAGATTGTCGCTCGACTGATTGACGACGGCTTTCACCGGCGCGTCCGGATTGGGCGCCGGCGGCGTCCCCATCGACATCGCCTGGGCCGCCGGCGCGCCGTTCGCGGCCTGAGCATGCGCCGCCATCGCGACCGCCGACTTGGCGGCCGGGGCCTCGGCGTGCGGGGCCTTGGCGTGCGGGGCCTTGGCGCCGGCAACCTTGGCCTGATCGTTGTTGGCGAGGGCGTCCTTGGCAGGCACGGCCGGTTGATGGCTGGCCTGCGGCTTGGTCTCGGCCTTCGCCGCCGGCTTTGACGCAGCCGGTTCCTCTGCCGGCGGCACGTCCGGAAGCAAAGGCGTGCCTTTCGCCGGAACGGTTTCCGGCGGCGCAATCGTCGGCCCGTGTTCGGCGGCAGCCGCCTGGTGGTCGGCGCCCTCGCCGCCGGCCGGCTTGGCCGCGGTCTTGGAATTCGACTTCGAATCCGACTTGGCATCCGTCTTGGCGACTGCGTTGGCGCCGGTGCCCGCCTTGGCGTGATCAACACGATCGTGCAGACCGATATCGACCACGATGCTGCGGTCCTCGCGGAACGAGCGCATTTCCGGCTTGCCCTTGAACTTGAATGACGACCGCGACCTGATCGAATTCGGCCTCGGAGTCGATCGATTGGACGCGTCGCCGGCATGGTCGCCATGGCGTCGGCCAGATCCCACTTGATCTGCTCATCGAAATGCAGCTTCAACTTGCCCTCGGCTTGCTCGGGCGTCACGCTGGCATGGTCCGGCAACTCGAAGATATAGCGCATGAAGGTCGGCAACTTGGCGACCTTGACGCGGATGTCGGCGTCACCGCTTTTTGGCGCACCAGACCTTCTTTTTGCAATTGGTGTTCGGCCCGGCGCGCCCGGTTGGCCAATTCGTCGATCACCTCCTGCGGCAGGCCGGGCACCGGCCCCTGCCAGTTCGGCGGCAGCAGATCGACATAGAGCCGTTCGGCGGCGGGGATCACGCTAAGCCTGACCTTTTTCGCCAGCGCGATGCGGACGGCGCTGCCGTCGGGATCGCTGCGCGCCGCGCTGATGACATCGGGCGCGCCGGCATTGATGCGGTCGACCGATGACCTCCACCGGCTTTTTGAAATTGATCACCAGGATCGCGCCGTTCTTGCGAACCTTGGCGTCGACCGTCTCGTCGAGACGAAACACCAGCCGGGTAAAGCCGCCATCGTTATCGACCTTGACTTCGCCCTTGATCGGATCGGGCGTGACCGCGGCGCCGCCGTCGCGGCCGGCATACCGCCGGCGCCGGCAAAAACCAGCGTCAGGGCCAAGGCCAGCGACGCGCGCAAGGATTGGCCGATCGGGCGCGCCCCGCGCCACGGCAAATGCCTTGCCAGGCAACGCATTTGCGCCGGCACCGTCATCCCGTTCCAGTGAGCTGGCAAAGCCGACATCAAGCATCCCACCCGGCAACACCGCCGGCCGCCAAAGCCTAGGGAATCGCGTTTAATGTGCGCGTTAACCGTCAGTGTGCAAAAGTCGCGCGATTTCAAGCCGCGCGGCGCGGCCTGAAGCCGCTCAAGGGTGCCCGAGCTTGCCCTCGATTTTCGGCAATTGGCTGTTGTCAGGCATCGGCGCCTGTGGCGCTTGGCGCGGTTGGCGAGCTCGACCGTCAGCTTTTCGGCCGAGTCCGAGCTCATCTGGGCCAGGATTTCCGACATCGTGCGCGGCCTTCATCGCGGTCGCGACCTCGACCAGGATATTCATGTTGAGGCGGTCGAAAATGCGGGCGGCATCCTTCGGCTTCATGTTCTGATACATCGCCACGATGCCCTTGAAGCGGTCGTCCTCGACCTTGGTGCGCGTGCCGCGTATCGACCTTGATGCGCGACTTCGACATCTTTGAGTTCGTCGACCTTGGCTTGCAGCCGCTTCTCGGCCGCCTTGATCAGGCTCTCGCGCATATCCAATTCGCGGTCGCGGTTGTCGAGCGCCTCGCGGCGATCCTGCAGAGCGGCCTGAGAATCGGCGCGCTCGCCCGGCGAATTGATCTTGCCGTTTTCGAGCGGATAGACGTCGCCACCAACTTCGAGCTTCGGCGGCGACGGCGGCTTTTCGGTGCTCTTGAGCGCCGGCCCGGCCGCTGCGGCGGAGGCAGCCGCGCCGGCCGCCGCAGCGGCCGCCGCATCGTCTTTCTTCTCGCCACCGTCATGCGATGAACCGGTGATGTCGCTGGCCGGATCTTTGGCGTCGCCGGTCGCGCCTCTGACGGCACCGACCGAGCCGGTGACATCGTCTTTCGACGTGTCGCTGAAGTTGAACATCTCCTTGGCCCAGGGCAGCTTGGCGGCCTTCCTGGGCGCTGGCGTGTTCTTGTCGGCAATGATGATTTTGGGATAGGCCGGCACGCTGTCGGCCGAGGTAATCCGCATATCGGTCTTGTCGAGGCCCTGCATCCGTTCGGCCAGGGTATAGCCGCCGTCGAAGACAATGCCCGACACCTTGAGCGCAAACAGGCAGATCGCCGCCAGGATCACGATCGGGATCAGCCGGAAGTTGCTGCAAGAGCCGGATCATGCCGCAAGCCCGCCGGAACGCCCGCTAGCCTGCCCGCTCAACCGCGCGCGCGACCGTTCGGCAAAGGCCTGCGCGGCCGCCGCCACCGCCTGCGCGTCGGGCGCCGACGGGACCGGGACCGGCTCGGCCGCTTTGGCCGGCTTGCCGGCGCCGGCGATCCGGGTGATGCGCGCCAGCAACTGCTCGCCGGCCGCCAATTGCTTGCCGATTTCCTCGGACACGCTCTCGCTGCGTTGCAACCGCTCGTTCAAGATCTGCTCGCCGTCGCGCATGGTCGCTTTCAAGCCGGCAATCGCGCGCTCGGCAATTTCGGTCGCGGTAATCAGTTCGGAAATGGTGGCGCGCAGCGACTGTTCGTCGGCCTTGAGCAGGCGCAATTGCTTGTTGAGGCGGACGCAATAAAGGATCGTCAGCAGCAGCAGCACCGACACCATGCTCTCGATCAAGTAACCGTAATGATAGCTCACGGTGCCTCCACGCGGGGGTTGGGCTCGTCGGCCTTTTCGAACATCGCGAACGTCGTTTTCGGCTTGCGCAGATTCTTGGTGACCCGCACCGCGACGTTGCTGCCGACCCGGCCCATCCGCCCTTCGGTCAGCGTGACGTCGCCGCACCGCACCGTGACCGGCGCGTCGGATTTGAGATCAAGCATCAGCGTATCGCCGACATTGAGGCTCATCATGCGCCGCAACGGCAGGCGTTCTTCGTACAGCACGGCGTCGACGTCGATCTGAGCCTGGCCGATTTCGGTGGCGAGATGGCCTTCCCAGATCGGGTCGCGGCCGAACTTCTCGCCCATGAACATCTGCAGCAGCGTGGCGCGGATCGGTTCGATGGTGGCGTAAGGCAGCAGCAGCTCGATGTTGCCGCCGCGGTCTTCCATGTCGATGCGCAGGCGCACCAGAATTGCGGCATTGGCGGGGCGCGAAATCGCGGCGAAGCGCGGGTTGGTCTCGAGCCGGTCGATGTTGAACTTGACCGGTGACAGCGGCTTGAACGCCAGTTCGGCGTCGGCCAGCACGACCTCGATCATGCGCTTGACCAGATTGGTCTCGATCGTGGTGTAGGGCCTGCCTTCGACCCGCACCGTCGAGGCGCCGCGGCGGCCGCCGAGCAGCACGTCGATAATCGAATAGATCAGGCTGGAATTGACGGTGGCGAGGCCGAAATTGTCCCACTCCTCGGCCTTGAACACGGCCAGAATCGCCGGCAGCGGGATCGAATTCAGATAATCGCCGAAACGCACCGAGGTGATGCGGTCGAGCGAGACTTCGACGTTGTCGCTGGTGAAATTGCGCAACGAGGTCGTCATCAACCGCACGAGGCGGTCGAAGACGATTTCCAACATCGGCAGGCGCTCGTAAGACACCATCGCCGAGTCGATGATGGCGCGAATGCCGGAATTGTCGTTGAGCGTTACATCCGCCAGGCTGAAGCCGAGCAGGCTGTCGATTTCTTCCTGATTGAGAATACGCTCGGCGCCGCCTTTATTGGCCTGGAAGCCGGCATTTTCGTCGACCATCGCCGCCCATTGCGCGGCCGCCTGGTCCTCGCCCTCGGACGCGCCACCTTCGGCGGACGCCGCCCCGGATTCGGCTTCCAGCGCAACGCCCCATTCGGCGGCCAGTGCGTCCTGATCGATGTCGTCTTTTTGCGCCATGTTCTCTTAGCTTGTTGGGCTCGTAAGCTTTGCCGCTTGAATTGAAACTGACCAAACGCAACTGCAAAACAACAGGACACAACAGAACAGGCGCCAGACTCAGAAAGCCTGAAAGAACAATAAGCGTTACTGGACGACGATCTCTTTGAACAGAACCGCCGTAATTTTGTTGGGCGCGACCGCGGCGTTGACGCGGCGCGTGAGCTCTTCCTTGAGCCGATAGAGCCCGGCCGAGCCGTCAAGGTCGGTCGGACGCAGTTCGCGCAGATAGGTCTGGAAGGCGTCCATCACGCGCGGCATCAGCGGCTGGATCTTGGGCGACAAGGCCCGGATCTGGCAATTCGAGCACGATCTTGACTTTGAGATATTGCGTGCGGTCACTGCCGGCATTGGCCAGGTTGACCAGAACATCCGGCAAATCGACAAAGGTCGCGGGCTTAACGACCTCGGCTTTGGGCTTCTCGTGTTTGGCATGGCCGCCGCCGAGGAACATATAGGCGCCAGCACCGCCGCCACCGACGACCAGGAGGCCGGCCGCCGCCATGATCATGACCTTCTTCGACGGCAGCTTGCTTTTCTTGACCGGCTGGCCCTCTTCCGCGTCGTCGATATCGTCCACGTCCGCCTTTTTCGCCTTGGCCATCCAATACCCCAGTTCACGGTTGCCGGACCGGCCGGCAAACAGTCGTCAGTCCAGCGAAAACACGACGGATTCGCGTTTGACGCGCCCCCGACATTGGAAGGTAGTTTCCGATGGTTAACAGATACTTTCCAAACGGGGGCAAGGCGGCATCTTTTGCCGGGTAACTTGATCGACATGGCGGTTTTTGCCCGGCGGCAGCAGCGGTCATTTTAGCTAACTTGTTGTTTTATTGAATTATTTTAACTTGGCACGAGCTCTGCAATCCCTACAGGGCAGCCACCGGCTTGGGAGAGCTTAGGTGACTGGATTTCGGCAAGGCCGCCTCGGGAGGGCGTGCCAGGCCGGCCGTTAAGGGGAGATAACCGATGCAGAATGGCCTGCTGATCGGGTTATCGCGTCAAGTCGCGCTTGAGCGCGAACTTGCCGTGATCGCCAACAATATCGCCAACATCAACACCACCGGCTTTAAGAGCGACGGGGCGTTGTTCGAGGAATACGTCAGCAAGACGGCGCGCGCCGGCAATCTGGCGCAACGATAACAAGGTCAGCTTCGTGCGCGACCGCGCCACCTGGATCGACATGAGCCAGGGCGCCATGCAGCGCACCGGCAATCCGACCGACGTCGCCATCGACGGCACAGGCTTCCTGGCGATTCAGACGCCACGCGGCGAACGCTACACTCGCAACGGCGCCTTCCAGATCAATCAGCTGGGTCAGTTGGTGACCTCCGACGGCAATCCGGTGCTCGGCGATAAGGGCCCGATCAAGTTTCAGCCGAAGGATCGCAACATCCGAATCAGCCCCGACGGCACCATCAGCGTGCAAGAGGGCGAAAACGTCGACACCGAGGCCCAGCGCGGCAAACTGCGCTTGGTCGCCATCGAAAACCCGAGCGATTTGCAGAAGGACGGCGCCAGCAGCTTCGCGGTCCCGGACGGCGTCAACGTCGATCCCGACAAGACGTCGCACTTCGTGCAGGGCTCGATCGAAAAATCCAATGTTCGCGGCGTCATCGAAATGACGCGCATGATCGACGTCACGCGCAGCTACACCCAAGTCGCCAATATCCTGTCGCAGCAAGGCGACATGGAACGCACGGCGATCGACAAACTTTCCGAAGTCCCGAACTGAACGCCGTAGCTGGAGAATAGATCATGCGAGCATTCTACACCGCGGCGACCGGGATGGCGGCCCAGGAACTCAACGTTCAGGTCATCTCCAACAACATCGCCAACATGCGCACCACCGGCTACAAACGCCAGCGCGCCGAATTCCAGGATCTGTTGTACGAGCATGTCAGCCGCGTCGGCACTCAGACCTCGGCGCAGGGCAACATCCTGCCCGCCGGCATCGAACTCGGCTCCGGCGTCAAAGCCGTCGGCACGCCGCGCCTGATGACGCAAGGCTCGCTCAGCCAGACCGGCAAGGACTACGACCTCGCCATTCGCGGCGAGGGCTTTTTCAAGATCTCGATGCCGGACGGCCGCACCGCTTATACGCGCGACGGCTCGTTCGAACTCGACGCGCAAGGCCGGCTGGTGACCGCCTCCGGCAGTGTCGTGCAGCCCGGCATCACCATTCCGCAAAATGCCACCTCGGTCGTCATCAACACGCAAGGCGAGGTCTCGGTAACGCTGCCGGGCTCGACCACGCCGACCCAGGTCGGCCAGATCGAGACGGCGATGTTCATCAACAAGGCCGGTCTGCAAGGCATCGGCGACAACTTGTACCTGGAGACGCCGGCTTCCGGCGCGCCGCAGAACGGCACGCCAGGCGCCGACGGCTTCGGCGATCTGCAGCAAGGCCAGCTCGAACAGGCCAATGTCGAAGCGGTCTCCGAGATTTCCGACCTGATCGCCGCGCAACGCGCCTACGAAATGAACGCCAAGGTGATTACGGCAGCCGACCAGATGTTGTCGGCGACATCCAACCTGATGCGCTGAGGTCTGACCATGATCCGCACATTCATCCACACCGGTGCCGCCGCTCTCGTCGCGCTCGCTGCCCTCGCCGGCTCAGCCGCCGCCGAGACCTCGGCAAACATTGCCGAACCGGCCCGGCCGGTGCTCAAGGCCGAAGCCACCGTCACCGGCGGCATCGTGCGCGTCGGCGACCTGGTCGACAATGCCGGCATCATCGCCAATGTCGCGATCTTCCGCGCGCCCGATCTCGGCCAGACCGGCACGGTGCCGGCCGAGGCGGTGGTCGAAGCGGTACGCGCCCACGCCTTGATCGGGCTCGACACCGCCGGCATCAGCGAAGTCGTGGTGACGCGCGCCAGCCGCGCCATTCCGGTTACAGCGATCGAAACCAGCGTCGCGCGCGCGCTGTCGGTTCGCTTTAACCTCGGCGACATCAAGGACATCACGGTCAACTTCGAACGCGATCCGCGCGTGATCTACGTCGAACCGAGCGCTAACGGCGACCCGCGCGTCGCCCAGATCAATTTCGATCAGCGCAGCGGCCGTTTCGACGCCACGCTCGAAGTCCCAACCGGCCCCGGTCAGCGCGGCATCCTGCGGCTCAACGGCCGGGCCACGGTCACCGCCAATGTGGTGGTGCTGTCCCGCACCATCGCGCGCGGCGCATTGATCAAGAATGGCGACCTGGTCACCGAACGCCGGCCGCGCGCCCAACTCGACCGCGACACGATCATCGACCGCGCCCACGCCATCGGCCTGGCCGCGCGCACCACACTTCGCTCCGGTCAGCCGCTGCTCAGCACCGACCTGATGAAGCCGGAACTGGTGCAGCGCAACGAGACCGTCACGCTGGTCTATCACATGCCCGGCATCACGCTGACGGTGCGCGGCAAGGCGATCGAATCCGGCACCAAAGGCGACGTGATCTCGGTCCTCAACGAACAGTCCAAGCGCACCATCCAGGGCGTCGTCGTCGGCCCCGGCCGCGTCGTCATCTCGACCGGCTCGCCACAGCTGGCCGCCAATCTTCCGCCGTCGGCCGACAACTAATCGCCGCGCATGTTCACGCGTCATCTAATTGTGAAAGTAAACTCGATGAAAATATCCCCAATCGTGCACCGCATGGTTCTGGCGTCGATCGCGGCTTCATTGCTGAGCGGATGCGCGGCGTTCGACAAGCTCAAGAATATCGGCCAGCCGCCGCCATTGACGGCAATCGACAACCCGACCGCGCAGCCGGGCTACAAGCCGGTTCAGATGCCGATGCCGGCGGCGCAGCCGGCCTCGTACAATCCGAATTCGCTGTGGCGCAACGGTTCGCGCGCCTTCTTCAAGGACCAGCGCGCCCACCAGATCGGCGACATTCTCACGGTCAAGGTCAACATCACCGACAAGGCCAATATCGCCAACGAGACCAAGCGCACCCGCACCTCGAACGAGGATTCCGGCGTCGACAATTTCTTCGGCAAGACGAAATTGCCGATCCTCAACACCGGCGTGCCGACGCGCATTTTCACCGCCAACTCGACCACGACGACCGACGGCAAAGGCTCGGTCGACCGCCAGGAAGCGCTGTCGACCAATGTCGCAGCTGTGGTGACGCAGTTGCTGCCGAACGGCAATATGGTGATCGAGGGCCGCCAGGAGATCCGGGTCAATTTCGAAATCCGCGAACTGGTCGTCGCCGGCGTGGTGCGGCCGGAGGATATCGAAAGCGACAACACCATCAACTCGTCGAAGATCGCGCAGGCCCGCATCGCCTATGGCGGCCGCGGCCAGATCACCGAGATCCAGCAGCCACGCTACGGCCAGCAAGTGATGGACGTGATCTTGCCGTTCTAATTCGTCTTTGACCTCCCCCGCTCAGGGGGAGGTCGGCGGGCGCAAGCCCGCAATGTGGGGGCCAACGCAACGTAACGAACCGACGTCAAGTCCTGCTTAGTTAGTGGGTGCGGCAGTCTCGTGCTCTCAGTCCAATTCAGCTCCCCCGCCGTTGTCGTCTCGCGAGCGAACAACGGCGTCAACGACGCGGCCTCTGGTAGCTCCCCTGCCGGAGGCCGTGTTCGTTTTTTATAGGGGATACACTTGTGCGGGCACCGGCGACGTTGCGCCAAGCATCAGGGAGTTGCGCGAGTAGTCTGCGAGGCTATGCCGCCGCTTGGCGAGGAAACCCTCGACGTCACGGCGCAAATCGGCGGCGGCGCTGTGCCTGGGAATTGCGTTAGATCAAAGTATATTCGGGCAGATTTTCGCAACCTCCTCATAAATGTGGAGGAACCAAACGATGATCGCGAAGATACTCATGGCAAGCTTAGTCGTCGCAGGTATGGCCGTCACGTCGGCGCGCGCGGAAGATGCGTTTGTTACCTACAAAACCTTGAGCCCGGAAACGGCGCTCGACCTCGCCAAGGCCGCGATGGTCGATTGCCGCAAGAGCGGCTATCAGGTGGCGGTCGCCGTCGTCGATCGTTTCGGACAAACCCAGGTCATGTTGCGCGACCGCTACGCCGGCCCGCACACGGCGCCGACAGCGGTCGGCAAGGCCTGGACCGCGACCAGCTTTCGCACCAACACCAATGATCTGGTCGGCGTGACCCAGCCGGGCATGCCGCAGGCGGCGATGCGCAACCTGCCCGGCGCCGTCGTGCTCGGCGGTGGCATCATGGTCCAGTCCGGCGGTTCGTTGTTGGGCGCGGTCGGCGTCTCCGGCGCGCCCGGCGGCGAGGCCGACGAGGCTTGCGCCAAAGCCGGCATCGCGGCGATCCAGGACAAACTGGATTTCTAGCGGCCTAAGGTCAGCCGAAATCGGACGGCGGGCCGGCAAAGAGCGGTCCGCCGTTCGGCGCTTGGCGCGATATTATAATTATGAGTTAGGTGCTTCACCCGGGCGATCGCGGCCATGAGCAAGATGAGCGCATTGAAGCGGAGCGTCACCGGCGCCGCGATTGCCGCGTTGATCAGCCTCGCCCCGCCATCGGCGCGCGCCGGCGACTTGCTTGAGACCATTTTCGGGATCTTTGCCACTCCGCCGCCACCCGCCAGTCCGATCCAGCAGGTCCCGCCTGAAGTTGCTTCGCCGCCTCTTCGCATCACCATCACACCGCGCTGGTCAAATGCCTATCGAGGCGTGTCGGGCTACTGCGTGCGCTTATGCGACGGACGATATTTTCCACTGCCGCGCCTCGCATCCAGCACAACGCCGGTGAAGCTCTGCAATGCGTTATGCCCGAGCAGCCGAACCATGGTCTATTGGGGTGCGCCGATCGAGCAGGCCAGGGCTTCGAACGGCGCGCGTTACGCCGATCTGGCGACCGCCTTCGGCTACCGAAAAGAAATCGTCGAAAATTGCACCTGCAATGGAACCGATATTTTCGGTACGGCGGCGATCAGCATCCGGGCCGACATTACCCTGCGTCCCGGCGATGTCGTCGTCACGGAAAAGGGCGCGCGGGTTTTCATCGGATCTTCCAAAGATCAGCATGACGCCGACGATTTCACGTCGGTGCGGGATTATTCCGGCCTGACCGCAAAACAGCGCCGCACGATCGCGGGCATCCAGGTCAGGCGCCGGCCGCCGCTCGAGCCGAAGGCGCTGGCTTTCAAATCGCACGTTATTCTTGGGCCGGCGCGACCGAAATGAGATGCGCGCATAAAAAATGCCCGGCCGAACGGCCGGGCATTTTGTAATTCATTTGGCCGCGGGCCTTAGCCCTCAATCGTCGCGATAGATCTTTTCGCGGCGCTCGTGGCGTTCCTGGGCTTCCACCGACAAGGTCGCGATCGGGCGCGCTTCCAGCCGCCGCAGCGAGATCGGCTCGCCGGTCTCTTCGCAATAGCCGTAGGTGCCGTCGTCGATGCGGCCGAGCGCCTCGTCGATCTTGGAGATCAGCTTGCGCTGGCGGTCACGCGCGCGCAGCTCGATCGAGCGGTCGGTTTCCGAGGAAGCCCGGTCGGCCAGATCCGGATGGTTCTGGTTTTCCTCCTGCAGGTGCAGGAGCGTCTCCTTGGCTTCCTTGAGAATGTCTTCACGCCAGGCAAGCAGTTTCGCGCGGAAATAGTCCCGCTGGCGCTCGTTCATAAAAGGCTCCTTATCGGACGGCCGATAAGGCTTCACTTTGGCCAACATCCCACTGACTCCTTGTCTTTTTCTTATATTGATCGCGAAGTCCCCTCCCGTGCGGCAGGCTTATATACGCCCGCCACGTCCCGGACAATATCCGAGTAAGGATAGGCCATTTGCCAGATTATTGTGAAAGTTCAATGACTTCGGTTAATGGCGGGAACCCGGCGGCAAGGTTATACACCCCTCCGCCGCGCGCTGCGCCTAGCGGACGCCGGCTTTGGCCAGTTCTACCGCAACGCGAAGGTCGATTTCGCCCAAAACCTGGTCGAGGCCGGCATCGCCGGTCTCCTCCGACAAGGTCTCGCCGGCCACTTTCAGGCGGGCCAGCGTCGATTGATCGATGCTGCCGTCGAGCACCGCGAGTTTGAGGTCGTCGAGCACGTCGAGCGCTTTGCGGCCTTTGGCGACCGCGCGTTTTTTGCGTTCGGTCGCCGTTTCGATGCCTTGCAGCGCCATCAGGCCGTCAAGATTGGCCACCGAGCGCAAGCCCCCGGTTCCGGCCGGCCCGGGCGCGGTCTCCTGCGTGCTGACTGAAAAGCCGCCGGCGGCGGTGCGGCGCGCGGAATTGGTCTTCGTCGACAGCGCCGCTCCGTTCGAACCGTAAATGCGCATGCGTTTGCTGCCTGGCCCTGTGACCTTGTCAGGTAACCAAATACCGACGCCGATTCTGGTTACCGAATACCAGTGAGCCTGCGCCGTTATGGTTAACCTTGCGTAAATGGCCCGGCAAAATGTGCCCGGCAGGGCCTTTGCTGCCGACCTCGCGGCCCGCTCCTCGCCCGCCAGCCAGATCAGAAAACTATAATGATACCAATCGCATTAGCCTCAGCCGGCCGGCTTGGCACGGTCTTCGCAAGACCTATGGCAGTCAACCGTCACATTGGGGAGCAGTGATGACGCGGACGTGCCTCACCGCCCTTGTGGCGGCAATACTGATGTCGTTTGCCTTGTTGGTGCCCGTGGCGCCAGCGGGGGCGACGTCGCGTATCAAAGACCTCGCCAATATCGAAGGCGTGCGCCAGAACCAGCTGATCGGTTATGGCTTGGTCGTCGGCCTCAACGGCACCGGCGATACGCTCAACAATATTCCGTTCACCAAGCAGTCGCTGCAAGCGATGCTGGAACGGCTCGGCGTCAACATCCGCGGCCAGACCTTGCGCACCGGCAACGTCGCCGCCGTGATGGTGACCGCCAACCTGCCGGCGTTCTCGACCCAAGGCACCCGCATCGACATCACCGTGTCGTCGCTCGGCGACGCCAAGAGCCTGCAAGGCGGCATGTTGCTGGTCACGCCGCTCTTGGGCGCCGACGGCAACGTCTACGCGGTCGGCCAGGGCTCGGTGGCGATCGGCGGCTTCGAGGCGCAAGGCGCCGCCGCCAAGATCGTGCGCGGCGTGCCGACCGTCGGGCGCATCGCCAATGGCGCGCTGGTCGAGCGCGAAATCGAATTCAATCTCAATCGCCAGAGCCAGCTGCGCATGGCGCTGCGCAATCCCGACTTCACCACCGCCAAGCGCATCGCCGCCGCCATCAACGATTATATCGGCGTGCCGACCGCGGAATCGCTCGATCCCGGCACCGTCGGCATCACCGTGCCCAAGCAATACAAGGGCAACGTCATTTCGCTGCTGACCGAGATCGAACAACTCCAGGTCGATCCCGACCAGGCCGCCAAGATCGTCATCGACGAACGCTCCGGCATCATCGTCATGGGCCGCGACGTGCGGGTGTCGATGGTCGCGGTCGCGCAAGGCAATCTCACCGTCACCATCACGGAAACCCCGCAGGTCAGCCAGCCAACGCCGTTCTCACGCGGCGGCACCACCGTGACCGTGCCACGCACCCGCGTCGGCGTGACGGAAGACGGCAAGAAACTCGCCTTGGTGCATGACGGCGTCTCGCTGCAGCAATTGGTCGATGGCCTCAACTCGCTCGGCATCGGTCCGCGCGACCTGATCGCGATCCTGCAGGCGATCAAGGCCGCCGGCGCGATCCAAGCCGACATCGAGGTGATGTGATGGCCAACAGCATTGCCTCCTCCATGTCGTCGATCATGTCATCGAACCTTTCGTCCGCCATGTCATCGGTGATGGCGGCCCCCGGTTCGAACGCGGTCGAATTGCTCAATGACAAGAACTTGACCAACACGCTGGCCAAGACTCAAGCCGGCCTGTCTCAAGCCGGCCAGACCAAAACCGATAATTTCTCCGAAGCCAGCAAAGCCAAGGCGAAGGCAGCCTCGCAGGATTTCGAGGCGGTCTTTCTCAACACCATGTTCCAGCAGATGTTCACCGGCCTGAAAGGCGAAGGTCCGTTCGGCGGCAATGGCGCCACCGGCGTCTGGCGATCATTTCTAACCGACGAATATGCCAAGTCCTTCGCCAAATCCGGCGGTATCGGCATTGCGGATCAGGTCTACAGCACCTTGCTCAGCCAACAGGAGGCTCATCAGTGACGCCATCCCCTAAAGCGCCCGCCCCGATCGCCACTGCGGCTGAGGCCGAAAGCGCCATCGCCAACCTGAATGCGATCATGGATCGGCTGGTGAGTACGGTTGAGGAAGAGACGGCGCGGTTGCGCGCCGGACAGCTGCGCGAGGCCGTCAAACTGGACGCCGCCAAGGGCGACCTGGCGCGCTCCTATGCCGTCGAATCCGAGCGCGTCAAAGCGGGCCGGGATATTATCGCCAAGGCCCTGCCGGATGCACTCGACAAGCTGCGTCAGCGGCACGATGCCTTCCGGGCTTTGCTGCAGACCAATCTGACGGTGCTGGCGACGGCGCACGCGGTCTCCGAAGGCATCATCCGCGGCGTCTCCGGCGAATTGGCGCGCAAGCAGGCGCCCTCGACCTATGGCGCAACCGGCCGCGCCAACATGCCGGACGCCAGGGCCAGCCAGCCGCTTGCCATCAGCCGCACTCTGTAACAGCGGTAACTCGGTATCTCCGGATAGCTCTGGACGCGGCCAAGCCCGCCAGGCGCCCGCTCATATAAATAACGCCCTATAACAAAAAAGACCGCGGCCAAGCCGCGGTCTTTTCATGACGACCAAACAAATTCAAGTGGATCAGGCGCGGCCGAGCAGCCCCGACGCCAGTTCGCGATTAATGCTGATGAGCGAACCGAGATTCTCCGGGCGCGGATCGGCCAGGGTCGCCATCGTCTGCTTGAGAACGAAAACGCCGATATTGGCGACGTTCTGGCGGACATTTTCAGGCAGCGGATTGTCCGGCTTGGTGACGGCGGTGACCAGAATGGACCACAAATTGCGATTATGCATCAGAGCCGCATTGAGCTCCTTGTGCTTCGTCTCCCAGCCGTCACGAATTTTTTGCAGCTGCGACGCCGAAGTGAGCAACAAGTCGGCCTCCAATTCACGTGGATTGGATATCTGGTTCGCCACTTTTCCGTAGGCCTGCGCCGCTTGCGTCATTACGAATCAGCTCCTGCTCGTAGGTGATGAGTTGTTTAGCCTGCTTCAGAGCTTTATAAAGATTCCCCGTTAAGATTTGATTATTGATAATTTCGATCTGGGGCCAGGTGCTGGGAGCCGCCTGGACCAGATCGCGGACCAGCGAAAAATACGTCGGGTGCTGCGAGCTTGCGTCGCGCGACGTGTACATCAGCAGGATCGACAGGTAGATGCGCTTGGCCGGCGTATCGGCCTGCTCCGCCGTCATAATGTCTTTTTCGCGAACGATCGGCACTTTTCCGTTGATCACGAAACGGGTGCGTTGTCCGGAATTGGTCAGGACGCACTCGCCTATCAAAATGCGCTCGCCCGGCTTGAGCTCGACCTTCAGCGTCATGGCCCTCATCCGCCTATGGCAACATTCGTCAAAATTAATGGATAGTTACTAATCGCCGGTTACCGGCCAGGCCCAAAAGCAAAACGGCGGGGCAAGGCCCCGCCGTTTCGTCTTGAGTCAATCGGTTGAGATTACTGGAACAACCGGAGCACGGCCTGATCCGACTGGGCCGCCATCGACAGCGAAGTCGTCGACAGCTGCTGGCGGGTCTGCAGGGCGAGCAGGTTGGCGCCCTCCAGGTTGGTGTCGGCCAGCGTCAGGTTCGACGAACCGGTCTGCAGCACGCCGATCAGGTTCTTGTTGAAGTCCTGACGGGTCTGCACGACCGACAGGTTCGAACCGAAGGCCGAAGCCTGCGTCCGCAGCGTCGTCGCCGCCTTGTCCAACGTCGTGATGACGGTGTTGGCCGAGGCGTTGTCGACGAAGTCGGTGCCGGAGGTCAGGTTCGACAGACCGAGACCCGAGGCGTTGGAGGTCACGCCGGCAATGGTAAGCGTCGAGGTGCCGGTTTCGTTGAAGGTCAGCTTGAGCTGGTCGCCGTTCAGCAGGTTGATGCCGTTGAACGATGAATCCTGCGCAGTGGTCGTAATCTGCGACATGATGTTGTTGTACTGCGACACCAAATTGGCGCGGGTGGCCGATGCGGTTACATCGGCAACCGGAGCCTGGGCTGTCGACCAGGTCAGCGCCGAGGTGATCGTGCCGCCGATCGTGCCGCCGGAAACCGCGCTTCCGAGGGTCGAGGAGGCATAATCGTTGCTGGCCGAAATCGTCAGCTTGCCGCTGGCGTCGACCGCCGCGATCATGTTGTTTTTCGAAAGCTCGGTGTTCAACTGATCGATCGTCTTGACCGTGCCGCTGGTGCCATCGCCGAAGGTGACATTGATTGCGGTAGCCGCCGTTGAAGGCGGTAAAGGTCAAGGTCTTGCCGCTGAAGCTGCCGGCGGCCGCGGTGCGGCTGGCGGCAAAGGTCGTCGCGGTACCGGTATTGCCGTTCAGACCCAACGCCGCGAGGGAGTTGCCGGTGCCGGTGATCGACAGATCGGCGTCGGCGCCGGTGCTGATCTGCAAGGTGCCGGAGGCGGAGACGCTCGAGGCGGTGCCGCGGCGGTTGTAAGGGTGGCAACGCCGCTGGCGTTGGCGCGCGGTTTTAACGCCCGTCGCCAGATCGATGGCGTTAAGCACGTCGGAGAGCTTACCGCCCTGCAGATAGACCGTCGAGTTGCCGCTGCCGTCGGTGACGACATTGCCAACTTCGCCCGATCCGGACGCGACCGAAGCCGTCGCTGGCTTCGCCGACGCCGTGAACGTGATCGTCTTGCCGTTCACGGTCAGCGTCGAGCCATCCGTCGGCATCGTGGCAAGGTTGTCGCCGCCGCCGTCGGAGACGCGCCGATGGTCAGGCTACCGCTGCCGGCCGCGGCCGACAGGCCGAGAGCATTCAGAAGTCCGGCTGCCGGTGACACTAAGGGCGGCGGTGGTCGAGCTATTGAGGCTGATCGCGCCGCTCGTGATGCTGGAGGCGGTCTGGCTGGCGTTCGGTGCGACAACGTGCCGCGCCGAAACCGTGCTCACGCCGCTGGCGACATCGATCGCCTTCAGCACGTCGCCGACGGTTGCGGTCGACGGGTTCGCCACAGCGGTACCGAGATAAACGACCGAGTTGCCGCTGGAATTTGTCGAGATATTGCTACCGGTAACGGCAGTGAAGCCGGTGCCGACCGCGGCAGCAGCAGCCGCCTGGTCTGCGCCGATCTTGAAGGTGATCGTGTGGCCGTTGACGGTGAGCGTCGTTCCATCTGTGATTTTGGGCGAGCCAGTAGCGTCTTGCAAACCGTCCGAGCCGACGCCGGCCTGCAGCTGAAAAGTTTCGTCGCGGCTGTGATGGCGGTCGTGGTCGTATTGTTGTTGTTAACAACAGAGCCGGTCACCACGCCCTTCGTGCCGTCCAGCGTCGTGGTGCTGGCGGCCACGGCGTTGGAGCCGGTGGAAAGCGCGTTGGAGTTCGCGGTCGCGCTGGTATAGGTCGTGGTGCCGCGCAGATCGCTCGCCGTCGCGCCGGCAATCGTGGTCGAGACGTTCGACTTGGTCGAATAGCCAATCGGCGCCTGCAGCGCCTGCTGGGCGATCGACTTGGCGGTGCTGACCAGGTTGGTCAGTGAGGTAATGCCGGTGTTGGCAGCCTGCAGCGCCTGCACGCCGTTGCCGATGGTGTCGAGCAAGGCGGTGATATCGTTGGCGCGGCTGTCGAGACCCGAAGCCGTGAAGAAGTTGACCGGATTATCCAGCGCCGAGTTGACCTTCTTGCCGGTGGCAAGCTTGTTCTGGGTCGACGCCATCAGATCGGTGGTGGACTGCAGCGAGAGCAAATTCGCCCGGACGCCCGTGGAGAGAGTGATTGCGGACATATCTAAAACCTTTCTGGTTTGCCGTACTGGCACTTAAGCACGCGCTGAATCCGAAGGATCGCGTCGGCCTCGCGCAAAAACTCGCACAAGGAACGTAACGGACAGTAAATTCGCATGGTTAACAGGTTTATACCGGCGAAAAAATAATCACCGGTAAGCTGTCTGGTTTTTTTACGTTTGGATAACTTGCCGTTAGCACTTCGCTAACCATGACGTCGCATGCCGAACAATTCGCCGGCTTTTACACTGCAATTGGCGATACCGGATACGAAAGGATGCTTATTCGACGCAAAATCGAAGTCCAGGGCCATTATCGTGAAGGCCCGGCGTTCGACGTCTTCGAGAGACGACGACCGGCGATACGACTCTTATTTAGATTACAAACAGTGCGACTCTAAAAACCTGCCGTGGGAAAAATCATCCGCGCGGGAGATAGTTGAGCAGGCTGGTCTGGAATAGCATCGCGGTGGTCTGCATCGAGGCCTGCATACGATTCTGCAAAGCCAAAATTTCGGCGCTGACCGTTTCGTTCGATACGCCGGTCACCTGATCGAGATAGCCCGCGATCTGTGAACTTGCCTGCTGATGTCTGGTTTTCGCGTCGTTCATCGCCGCCTGCGCCGTCCCCAAGTCGACCTGGATAGTGTCGAGCGTTTGCGAACCGGGACTGCCAATCAGATTGGTATTCAGCCGCTGATTCAATGCCGAACTTACTTTGTCGCGATTGGACGCCCCCGGTGACACCGTCACCGCCGCCAGCGTGGCAATGTTCTGGACCACGCTGCGGATGCCGTCCTCATTGGCGCGCGAGCCAAACGAAACCGTCAGCGACGGATCGATCTGGGCGGTCGCGGTCGACCGCGCGTTCGTGCTGCCGGCCTCGCCCGTATACCAAATCATCGTATTGGCGGCAGTGCCCGCGATCAAACCCGTCGCGGTCGAAAATGGCGGGCCATTGACCCGCTGCGGCGGGGTGTTGGCATCGCCGGCGAAGAACTCGTTCGACGCCTGGACCGCGGACGCCGCGGTCAACGAGGTGCCGGCGAGATCGCTGATCCCGGTGGTGAGTGCCGCTTGAAAATTGGCCGCGGTCGCGTCCGGCGTTGCACCGATCGTGAATTGATTAGGGCCAGGGGGCGATGTCGTGGTGGCTGTCAGCTTCAGATTTTCGGTGGTCCCGTCGGGCAGGTTGAAGCCCAGCGTAATCGCATCGCCCTCATTCGGATTGCCGCCGGAAAAATCAACCGTGATCGCGGGCGGCACGCCGGCAGGACCCGTCGTCGTCGCCCCGGTCAAGGTCGAACCCACACTCGCCAGCTTAAAGCCGAATATCGAGCCCGCGACATCCTCCGACACGGACGCCCGCGTGCCAGCCGTCGGGGATGCGACCGAAGCCGTGAGCCCGAAATTCGCCGCGGTCGCGGTGCCGCCGACGGTGATTGAGTCGGTCGTGTTCGCGGCCGTCGCCGAGATATCGCCGCTCAGTGGATTGACCGTAGCCGTACCGCCGGTCAGCCCTCCCAACGCCGTCTGCAACTGCGCCATCGTCGACACCTGACCGACACCGTTGCCAAACGTGATGGTCAATGTCGGGTTCAGGCCGACGGTCAAAGTCAAATCCTGGCCGGCCGTGACGGCGCCCTGGGTCAGCAGATTGGTCGGGTTCGCCGTCGAGACAGTCAGACCGAGTTCGGTCAACAGCCCCGCCGAACTGCCCGCGCCGACGTCCACCGCAGTGGCAGCATCCGCGCTCGTCAGCACCAGATTGTTATTCGCATCGAGACTGGCGGTCACACCGGCGGCCGCGCCGTTGATCGCCCCCATGATGGTCGTCGCGTTGTCGCCCGCGCCAATAGCCACGCTGGTACCATTAATGACAAGCGTACCGCCGGCCGACGTCAAAGCGCCGATATTCGCCGTTCCCGTCATGACCGCCGGAGCATCCGGGGTCAGCGTCGCACCGCTACCGATGAGCATGGCCGGCGAGGTCGAGGCCGCCGGCACGACAAGACGGCCAAGACCGTTAGCGCCGAGATCGGCCTGGTTACGCTCGGAAATGAGCTGCTTGAGCCCGGCCTTGGCGCCATTGCCATTTAGGATGTGATCGGTTGTCTCCACCGCCGGGGTGTTGGTCGCCTTGCCGGAAAATACATAAGTATCGCCGGCCCGGGTGTTGAGTTGACTGAGGATTTGATCGAGCGACGACAGCGCCGTCGACTGCGCGGTGGCGACGCCGGTGCTGTTGCCGGACGAACTGCCCGTTATCATGGCTTGCTTCACCGTATTAACGGCGCTGTTCATGCTGCCGAGCACGGTGTTCATCACGTCGATGCGCGGCATTACATTACTAATGCTGCTGTCGTAGCCGCTGATGGCGGACAATTGCGAATTGAATGAGACGGCGACCCCGCGGCCGAGTCCAAGCCCGGCATAGGTCGTCGATTTCTGCCCGGTGCTGAGCTGGCGCTGCAGGTCGTCAAACTGCGCGCGCATCGTCACCAATTGCTGAATTGCCTGTGACGATTGCGAGTTGATCGAGGAGATGCTCATCTCAGCCTCACATCTGCATCAAAGTTTGGAACATGGAGTTCACCGCCGACATCACGCGCGCATTGGCGGCGTAGGAGTTCTGCAGCGTCAACAAAGTCGCCATTTCCTGGTCGATATTCACATTGGCGCTATCGTTGTAGCGCTGCTGCAACGAGGCCAAAACCACATCCTGACCTTGCTTGAGGCTGGTGGCGACACTGGCTGCCTGGCCTTGCTGGCTGATCGCCTGGCGCAAGAAAGTGGTGATCGAACCTGAAAACGGCGTACTGGCGGTGCCGATGCCGGTGCTTGGCGAAAACTGAAACGAACTGGCGTTAAGCTGCTGATAGAGAAAGTCCGGCCGCGTGCTGTCGCCGGAGGCGGTACCGGCCTGATAGCTGACGAGCTTCGTCGGATCGCTGACCAAATTGCTATTGACGTTGATACGGCCGGCCAGACCGACACTCTGCGAACCGATGGCATTGACCGCGCCGGTATAAAACGACGGACCGTCGGTAAAAAACGGCAATTCGCTGCTGCCACCATTGAATGTCGTCGCCGTCGTCGTCTTGGTGACCGAATCGACCTTTACGATATTGCCCGGACCGTCATTGAGAATCCGCAAAATATTGCCGGAGGGATTGGACGCCACCATGCCGGTCGAGCCGATGGCGCTGGCAATTTGGCCGTAGACCGAGGAGAGCCCTCCGGAAAAGTCGATGCCGTAGACCTTATCATTGGCCGTGGCCGTCACGTCGTTCGACAACGGCAGCACCGACGGGTCGTCGACGCGCATTAAATTGATGGTGTGCGGCGTATTGGTCAAAGGATCGGTGTAATTGACCGTGATCTTGTTGCCGGCGGACAAGCCGCTAATGTCGATATCGAAACCATTCTGCAAGCCCGACGTCACCGCCGTTCCGGCGGTCGTCTTGTCGGACAAAGCGCTTGCCATCGTGGAAGCTACCGCGTCGAGCTGGCCCTGCGCCTGGACGAGATCCTGATCGCGCATTTGCAGATAGGCCGCGATCGTGCCTGACCGGATGGAGTTCGCCTGGACCAGATCGACCGAATTGCCGGTTGGCGAGGTCAACGTGATGGTGCCGACGCCGCGTTTGTTCGGATCCGCGTTCCAAACCGTCGTCGCCGACACAGTACCTTGCGCGTCAAAGCCCAAGACCGAGGCCTGAGTGCCAACCAGCTGAATGCCGGAATTGGTATAGACCGCCAGCCCATTGTGATCGCCGGGGATCACTTTGATGTCCATCAGTTGCGATAGCTGATTGATATAGTTATCGCGCTGATCGAGCATCGTGGCATTTGCAGAATCGGCGGCGTTCGAAGCCGCAAGTTGCGTGTTCAATTTGGCGATCTGACTCATCGCCTCGTTGGCTTGACTAACCGCGTCGGACAACCCGAGCTCGGCGTCGCCGCGCAAGCCCTGGATGCTGTTGCTCATGCTATTGAGCTGCTGCGTCAACAGTTGCGCCGAACTGACGACCGCACCTTGCGCCGCCTGATCGCCCGGACTGCTCGACAAAACTTGCAACGATTGATTAAAATTGTTGAACACTGACTCCAGCGACCCGTCGGCGCCGGGAGTGCCGTAAACATTCTGCAACCGTGTAAACATGTCGGCGCGCGTGGTCGCATAGCTGGCACCGGAATTTTCGGTGCGCAGTTGCGTCTGCACATAACTATCGAGCTCGCGCTGAATCGCGCTGATGCGAACGCCGATGCCGGTGCCGTTGCCGGCGACCGCGACCTGATTGACGGTCTTGCGGACATAGCCGGGCGTCCCGGCATTGGCGACGTTAGCCGAGACCAGCGCAAGGCTGGACTGATTAACCTTCAGTCCAGACATCGCGGAAACGAGCGCCTGGGTCAGACTCATGCTGCTCTACTCATGGCCGGCTGCCGTTCCTGCTGCCGTTAATCGCCACACCGCGGCGGCTTAACGCAGCATGTTCAGAAGATCCTGAACCATCTGGTTGGTGGTGGTGATCACCTTGGTATTGGCCGAATAGGCTTGCTGGGTGACGATCAGCTTGGTGAATTCGTCGGCGATGTCGGTGTTGGAGCCTTCCAGCGACGAGCCGACGATGGTGCCCGGCGCACCATAGGTCGGCGAGCCCGATTCCGCGGTCACGGCGAAGGCGCCGCCGTCAAGCTTTTTGAGGCTGTTGGCGCCACTGAAATTGGCGAGCGTGATTTGGGCCATATCGACGGTTCGGCCGTTCGAATAGGTGCCGACGATATTACCCTTATCACTGACCGCCACCGACTTAAGCGAACCGGCCGCGAAGCCGTTCTGCTGTAGCTGGTTGACTTGCACGGTGCCGTTGGAATCGGCGAACTGCGTGATCCCGCTGGTGCTATGGACCAGCTTGACGGTGCCGATGTTGACGCCATTGACGGTGACATTCGACAAGGTAAGCGCGTTGACCGCCGGGCTGAGTTGGCCATTGGCGGCGAAGGTGTAGTCGGTGCCGACATTCTGCCAGGCCGCTTGCGTGCCGGTCGCGGTCGAGTTCGTCTGATAAAACAGATTCCAGGTATCGGCGTGGCCGGCGCCGAGCGACGCCGTATCGGTCTTGGCCCAGCGCAATTGCACGTTCACCGCCGAACCCGAGACGTCATAAGCCGTGACCGCGCCGCCCGATAGCGACTCGTTGAGGAAGGCGGTACTGATCTTGCGCCACCACCGTGCCGTTCGACGGCAGCGCGGTGTTCGTTTGAATGCCGAAATTGTTCGCGGTGGCGGTGCCGCCGACCGTAATCGTATCGGTAGCGGAGGCGGCCGTAACGGTGATGTTGCCAGTCGCATCGACGGTGGCCGTGCCATAAAGCGCGAGCAGTGCCGCCAGCGCGTCTGCAAATCCGCCAAGGTAACCACATTGGGGAGGCCGCCGGTGCCAAAAGTGATGGAATGCGCCGGGTTGCGCACCAACGGTGAAGGTCAGCGTCTGACCGGCCGCCGCCTTGCCTTGCGTCAGAAGATTGGTGGCATTGGTCGTGCCGACCGACAAACCGAAATCGCTCAAGCCAGTCAGTGTACTGCCGGGCGCCGATCGTGACATTGGTCGAGGCATCGTTGCTGGTGAGGACGAGATGGCCCGCGCCGTCATCCGAAGCCGTGACATCGTTGCGCCGGTACCGCGCATTGATCGCTGCCTCAGCGGCCGCGAGGGTCATACCGGAGAGGTCGAGCACCGAGCCATTAATATCCAGCTTACTAGTGTTAGACCCAAGTGCGCCGAGGCGGTCACCAACGACGGCCGAACCGGTCACCACCGCCGGGGCATCCGGCAAAATCGTCGCGCCGCTGCCGAGAACCTTTGCGAGAGCCGGACGCGCCGTTGATCGGGTTGGCGCTGAAATTCGACGGATTGAGCAATTCCGAGCCGGGCACGGTCGCTGTTGCTGTCGATGGTCTGCGGATAGCTCGGCAGATTGGCGCGATAGTCGATTTCGGTCGTCGCTTGCGCCGGCAGGAAGCCGTTCTGGAATTGCAGGATCTGCGGCACGCTGCCGACCAGGTTGCCGGTGGTGGAGTCGATCGGGATGCCCATCAGATAATTGCCGGCGCCATTGACCAGATAACCGTTCTGGTCAAGCTGGAAGTCGCCGCGGCGGGTGTAGTTATCGACGCCGCTGAAGGTCGGCCGGTTGTCGGAGAAACTTGCGGCCTTTTCGACGACGAAGAAGCCGTCGCCATTGATCGCCATGAAGGTCGACACCGAGGCGCTCTGCACGTCGCCTTGCACCGTGTTGGTCGCTCGCGATAGCGACGACGTTGCCGGCTTTTTGCTGCGACGGAACATTGTCCTGGATCAGATCTTGGAAACTCGTGTCGGTCCGCTTGTAGGCCGTCGTTTGCGAGTTGGCGATGTTGCCGGAGATGTTCTCCAGCGCGAACGATTGCGCCCGCATCCCCGACACCGCCGTCGTCAGCGCACCGAAAATACCCATGACAATTCTCCAATGTCGCCCGCGTCCCCCTGATGGGGCCTGGCGCGCACGATCCCGTGGAGACCATCGCAATCCCTATGCCACTAAAATATATTCGTGTATTTCAATATGCTTAAAAAAAACGGCCAGCCGTAAAGGCCGCCATTCGGGTGCTTTCTGCCGCAACGCGGCAGATTTTGCCGGGAGCCGGCGGCAAAAGCCGCCGCCTCGCCGCGCGTCGCGCCGCCTGAGCGGACATGAAAAAACGCCCGCCCCTGTTGTACGGGGCGGGCGTCGAATTCAGGCGCAATAATCGCCGGCGTTTAGGACGAGCTGCCGCCGCCGGATGGAACTTCATCGCCACGCCGTTCATGCAGTAGCGCAGGCCGGTCGGCTTCGGGCCGTCGTTGAACACATGGCCGAGATGGCCTTCGCAGCGGCTGCAATGCACCTCGGTGCGGGTCATGAAGAACGAGCGGTCCGACGTGGTCGCCGACCGCGTCCGGCAGCGGCTGATAGAAGCTCGGCCAGCCGGTGCCGCTTTCGAACTTGGTCTCGGATGCAAACAGCGGCAGGTCGCAGCCGGCGCAGGCGAAGGTGCCTTTGCGCTTTTCGTGATTAAGCGGGCTAGGTGCCGGCGCGCTCGGTGCCGTGCTTGCGCAGCACGTAGATACTGCTCGGCGTCAGGCGCTTATGCCACTCGGCGTCGCTCAGATGCTTGAAGTCGATGGTTGCGTCGGTTGTTGTTGTCATTGTTCCTGCCAAAGCTCCTCGCTCAATTTACTCAAAGCCGCGAGCGCGCCAAGCGCCACGCCGGCCGTCAACAGGGCCCGCCGATCGATCATATCAGCTATCTCCCTTGTGCGAGCCCCAAATCTGCTTAACCCGCTGATCGCGGCCGCAGTTCCAGCGATAGAATTTGTATTTCACCGGGTTCTTTTTGTAGAAATCCTGGTGATATACCTCGGCCGGGTAGAACGTCCCGGCGGCGGCGATCTGGGTATAGATCGGCTTTTTCAATTCGGCCTCGACTTGCTTCTTCGAGGCTTCCGCCAGTTTGCGCTGCGCCTCGTTGTGCACGAAAATCGCCGTGCGATATTGATTGCCGTGGTCGCAGAACTGCGGGTTCTTCACGGTCGGATCGATGTGGTGCCAGATAATAGGTCAGCAATTGCCGGTACGAGACCTGGTTCGGATCGTAGATCACCTCGACCGATTCCGCGTGGCCGGTGCCGCCGGCCGAGACCTGATGATAGGTCGGATTGACCGTGCTGCCGCCGGTATAGCCGGAGGTGGTCGAAATCACGCCCGGCACATGGTCGAAATCGCTTTCGGTGCACCAGAAGCAGCCGCCGGCGAAGGTCGCCACCGCCTGCCCCGGTCCTGGCTTCGGCAAAGGCGCCATTTGCGCGACGGCCAGCCCGGCAGTCGCCAGGACCAGAGCCAAGCTCAATAGCAAACGGCGCATCGCATCCTCCTGAAAATCGCTTCTCTCACGCCCTGAGATATAGAGTTTAGGCGCAAGTGCCATTCAACTTGCCATCACCCGCTCATCACGGTTGCGAGAGCATCCTGCTGAAATGCTCACCAAATCGGCTTGCGCCCTACTTGCTGGGCCTGCCCTGCCTAGTGTCGCCCCGGAAATAGCGAGGAATATCATGCGTTTTGACGGTACCAAGGCCTATGTGGCGACCGACGATCTGAAAGTGGCGGTCAACGCCGCCATCGCGCTCGAGCGGCCTTTGCTGGTCAAGGGCGAGCCCGGCACCGGCAAGACCGTGCTGGCGTTGGAAATCGCCAAGGCGCTCGGCGCGCCGATGCTGGAATGGCACGTCAAATCGACCACCAAGGCGCAGCAGGGTCTGTATGAATATGACGCGGTGTCGCGCCTGCGCGACAGCCAGCTCGGCGATGAACGCGTCAAGGACATCCGCAATTACATCAAGCGCGGCAAATTGTGGGACGCCTTCGTCGTCCGACGAACGCCCCGTTCTGCTGATCGACGAAATCGACAAGGCCGACATCGAGTTCCCCAACGACCTGTTGCTGGAACTCGACCGCATGGAATTCTTCGTCTACGAGACCGGCGAGACTGTGAAAGCGCGCCGCCGTCCGATCGTCATCATCACCTCGAACAACGAGAAGGAATTGCCGGACGCATTCCTGCGCCGCTGTTTCTTTCACTACATCCGCTTCCCCGATCACGACACCATGAACGCGATCGTCGAGGTGCATTTCCCCGGCATCAAACAGCGATTGGTCTGTGAAGCCTTGAAGCTGTTCTATGAAATCCGCGACGTGCCCGGCATCAAGAAAAAGCCGTCGACCTCGGAATTGCTCGACTGGCTCAAGCTGTTGATGGTCGAAGACATCGGGCCGGAGATGTTACGCGAGCGCGATCCGAAGAAACTGATCCCGCCGCTGCACGGCGCGCTCTTGAAGAACGAACAGGACGTGCATCTCTTTGAGCGTCTCGCATTCATGGCGAGACGCGACGGACGATAGATTGAAGCGATCTGCCTAGCCGCTTAGGAAGCCGGTTTTGCCGCCGGTTTTTCTTCTGACTTCACTTCCGCCTGTGGCTCAGGCTTGGTCATCCAGCCCTGCTCGCGGCCATGCGCGATGATCTTGTCGGCGATCGCGGCGCCCAGCCGGCGCGCCTGCGCCTCGACGTCGGGCGACAGCTTCTCCGGCGCCGCATTGGCGGCGGCCAAGGTCGCGGCGATCTCCGCATTGCGCTTGGCCGCGGCCGGCCCCGCCGGCAGCTTGACGTTGTTGGGCAGGCTGGCGGAAAACGTGAAGCGTTGGCCGCTTCCGAACGCCGACGCCGCCGTCATTGTCATGTCTGCGGTCACATTGCCACGGCCGGCGCCAAAGCCGGTGCGGCTCACCGGCACTTTCTTGTCATTGGCTCGAAGTCGGCCACTGACCACCACCGCCTTGCTGCCGAGCCGCAGGGCTTCCGGACTTCCCGGCAAAGCTTCTAAGCCCGCATCCTGTAGGCTTGCGACGATGCTGGCGATGATCTCGTCATTGACCCGCGCGGCGGTGCGCGCCCGCCGTTCCAGGATCGGAAAGTAGCCGCCTTTGCTTTCCTGCCGCGTACTGAAGCCGCGGTCGATCACCGGTACGTCGGCGCCCAGAATGAAGTCGGTCACCACCACTGTCTTGGCCGCGCGCGCCTTGTCGCCGCCGGACCCGAATAGACCGAGCGAGCCCGACCCGCCCTGGGCGGCGGTCGTCTTGCCCGCCGGGTCCGAACTGGCGCAACCCGCCAGCAGCAGGGCGGCGGCGCACATTGCTATTAAACGCATCTGTAAATGCTCAAATGAAGGGGGAAACCGGCGCAGCCGTCTACCACAGTCCGGGCACGTCGAAAGCATAGGTGGTGCCAATCCCCACCTGAATTTGATCGCGCGACCCGCGCTGGGTCACCAGCGGCGAATTGGCGGCATCGCCGGCCAGCCGCTCATACTCAATAAACATGTGGCCGGCCCAGCGCTGCGACCAGGCGTAACGCGCCTGCGCGCCAACGCCATATGACCATATGCCACCGCCGGCGTCATAAACCGGCAGGCCAGAGGCCGCTGCTTGCGCCGCCGTGATGCTGAAATAGGGATCGGTCGCCTTGGCGCTGGCCACGGTCATGCGCGGTCCGCCCGACAAAGTCAGTTGTCCGGTCACCGGCACGACCACGTCGGCCGTCAGATCGCCGACCAGGCCATGATGCCCGCCTATGCCCTGGCGCAATTCGGCGCGCGTGCGCAGCCAGTCCGTCGGCCAGAATTCCGCGAAAGCGCCCGCCTCCACCGCCCAGTCGATATCGCCGAGGCCACGCAGATCGTTGTCGTCTTTTTCCTTGCGGGCGTAACGGAATTTGACGGTCGGCCCGAGCTTGAAGCGACCGGCATCGTAAAGCGCGATGCTGGCGCCATCGCGCGGGCTGCGGAAACTGTCTTGCGTGCCGGCGCGGCGGATACGGAAAATCGGCACCGGCCGCAGCACCGAGGAATTGGCCCCCGCGAAAGCCGGCATCACCCTGCCTTCGACACCGATGGTAATGGTCCAGTCGGGATTGGGCGCCCGCTCCGCCGCCTGCGCCGGGACCGTGGCCAGCAGGCCTAGAACGGCCGTCACGTACATCAGCGGGAAACCCGTCTGAGGCGCCGATTGGCCGGTCCGTCGTCGCGTCATGCCGCTGCCCCGCATTGCAATTTGCGGTCCGCTTATAGCGCAAAAAAAGTGATTTGCATCAGCGTCATGCCGGTTCGACGGGCTCCGCGTCGATCTGTCCGGCCTTGCCGCCTTTTCGTCGCTTGCCGCCCTTACCGCCCTTGCCGCCGCCTTTGGCCCGCTTTGCGCCTTTGGCTCCTTTGGGCGCCGTTTTGGGCGCTTTCTCGTCTGTCTTTTTTTCTCTCTCTTGGGGCTTATGGCCCTCGGCGCGCTCGCCATCATGGTCCAACTCACTGGCCTGCTGCTCGGCCGCAGCCTGTGGCGCAGCGCGTGCCTCGGCGGCCGGTGGCGGCGCAGCCTCTGGCACTACCGCCGGTTCGGCCACCGACACCGCCGGGCGCGTCAGCACCGGCGTCAATTCGGCCAAAGCCGCCAGCTTTTGCTGCTTGGCGATGCGGCGGCGTTCGCGATAGCGCGACAGGGCTTGCGCGATCCGTTCGCCCGGTGTCCGGCCCCAATAAAGCGCCTGCGCGATCGCGCCGCCGATTTTGCCGCCGGCCCACACCAGCTCATAGGGCGCAAACAGCCGCCAGGTCTGGTCGCCATCGACAATGCCACGCGCCACCAGGTCGCCGGCCATGGCCGTGGTGTTGAGACCATGACCACCGAAACCGCTCGCCAGCCAAACGTCCGGTTCGATTTCGCCGATCTGCGGCATGCGGTGCACCGTGCGGCCGAGCGTGCCGCTCCAGACATGCGCGACCTCGACCGACCCGAGACCGGGAAAATTGCGCTTGATGTCGGCGACAAGACCCCGCGCGAACTGGCGCGGGTCGGCCTGCCAGGCCCGCATCCGCCCCGACCACTGCAGCCGGTTTTCCCCGACAATGCGGTAATGATTGTCGGCGCGGTCGGTGTCGGACACCGCGCCGCGATAGCGCACCAGTTCGTGCAGTTCTTCGCCCAGCGGTTCGGTCACCATCACGAAGGTCGTCACCGGCACCAGGGTCGCCGAGATCGCCGGCATCAACGCGCCGAGTTGCACATTGCCGGCCAGCACCACGCGCGCCGCCCGCACCCGTGCCGACGGCGTGACGATGCGCTTGCGCACGCCGGCCGGATCCATCGACAGCGCCGGCGTCTGCTCGAAAATGCGCGCGCCGGCTTTTTCCGCCAGCGCCGCCAGACCGAGTGCGTAATTCAGCGGGTGAATGTGGAACGCGTTGCGGAAAATGCACCGCGTTGAAATAACGCGTATTGACCAGATGCTTGCGGACGCGCTCGGTCTCCCACATCTCGACATCGGCGCCGATCCAGCGCAACCGTTCGACATAGGCGTTGACCGCGTCGGCATTGTCGGTCTGGTAGACGTGCAGCCAGCCCGGCGTCTTGTCGACGCCCGGCATGCCGGTGTCGTCGATGGTGCGCCGGACATAATCGAGCCCCTGCTCCGACAACGCCCACAGCTGCTTGGTGTGATCGAGCCCGATGCGCTCGATCATGTCGTCGATGCCCTCGGAATAACCCGGCAGCACGAAACCGGTGTTGCGGCCGGACGCCGCGTGCGCGACGGTTCCGCCCTCCAGTACCGCGACCGACCAGCCGCGCTGCGCCAGTTCGCGCGCCACCGTCAGGCCGGCAAGTCCCGCCCCGATCACGCAGACATCGACGTCGAGATCGAAATTCAGCCGGGCGCGCGCCGGGCTTTCAACCCGCGTCGCCTCGTACCAGCCCGGTGCCGTACTATTGTCGTCGTTCATCGCTATCCGTGACATAGGTCAAGGTGCCGCTGCCAAAAGGCGGCAGACCTTATGCTAGATTGCCGTGGATTCGAAATCGCCCGTTCGTCGAAACAACCGTTTCCTTAGCCGTTTCCAAAGTCCCAAGCCAACCGGAAGCCAACCAGAAGCCCGCCATGCGCCGTCTCTATTTATTCCGCCACGCCAAGACCGAAAGCGGCGAGCCCGGCAAACCGGACCGGAACCGTGTGCTGGTCGAGCGCGGCCGCAAGGATTCGGCCCTGATCGGCGGCTATATGGCGACCCACGCCTTCATCCCCGACAAGGTCCTGCTGTCGCCGGCCGCTCGCGTCCAGGAGACCTGGAAACACCTGGCCGGCGCGTTGCGCCCGGCGCCGGGGGCCGCGACCGCCGAGCGGATCTATGATGCCACCGCCCACGACATTCTTGCCATCATCCTCGACACCGCGGCCAGCGTGCAAAGCCTGATGATCGTCGGTCACAATCCGACCTTGCAGGAGGTCGGCTTGATGCTGATCGCCTCCGGCGACATCGACGCGCGCGAACGCTTGCGCGAAAAACTGCCGACCTCGGGGCTCATCATCATCGACTTCCCGTTCGACGACTGGAGCAAGGTCCATCCCCAATCCGGCCGCATCGAGCGTTTCGTCACGCCGAAAACGATCGACGCCGCGACCAATTAGACCGCCGCAAGCCGCGGGGATTAAAGCACCCGCCAAAACATGCCATGATCGTCAATAACGGCGGTGCCATGCTCGCTTCGGCGGCGGCAACATGCGGGGGGCGCGCAGATGTACAAGAAAATTCTGGTGCCGGTCGATCTGGCCGATACCGATCTGGCCAAGCCGGCGATCGAGACCGCCGTCACCATGGCGCGCGACGCCGGCGGTTCCGTGCGGCTGATCAATGTCCAGCCTCTGACGCCGGTGATGCTGGCGGAATATGTGCCGGCGGATTTCGAAGCCCAGCAACGCCGCTCGTCGGAAGACGTGCTCGGCATTATCGCCGGAGAATGCGACATCGACCCGAGCCGCATTTCATTCACGGTCCGTCAGGGCGGCATCTATCACGAGGTGCTGGAAGAGGCGAAAGACTTCGGCGCCGACCTAATTGTGATGAGTTCGCACCGGCCGGCGATGCGCACTTATTTCCTCGGCTCCAATGCCGGCCATGTCGTGCGCTACGCGCCCTGTTCGGTGCTGGTGGTGCGCAACCCGAAGAATTGAAAATTCAGCTCTTTTGAAAATTCAGCCCTTCGGCAGCAACACGTCCGGCAAAGCGTCCGGGCGATAGATGCCGGGTTTGTTGCGGCGAAAATAATTGCCGCCCTGCCAGAGGAAAAACACCGCGAAAGCGGCGATGAAGGTCGCGCCGCCAAGGGCACTGGTCTGCAAGGCGCGCAGCACCAGCAGCGCCATCGCCAAACCCATGCCGGCATAAGCGACCAGTCCCAGCCAATAAACCATCGGCGGGCGGCCCTGCTCGAAACGAACCGGCGCCGGCGCCTGATCCTGCACTTGCATGATCCGGCGGTGCAGTTCGGTGACGAAGGCGGAATAGGGTTTATCCAGCCGCTCCTGCTCGACCATGCTTTTCCAGGAACAGGACACGATCTCGAGCTTGGGCGCGCCGTCAGACCAAATTTCGGTCAGGTAACGTGTCGGCTGCATGCTCCCCGGCTTGTAGGACAGCCGCACGCGGCGAATGGCCCGATAAGGAACCAGGCCGGATCGGCGGCCCGCGTCCCAGGCCAGACCGCCCGGGGTCAGCCGAAACGAAAACCCCGCCCCAAGAAGCGACGGCCGATAGGAATAGGCCAGATCGTCGCTGCCGGACTGCGCTACAAAATCAGTCATGATGCCCGTCTATATGACAAAGCGGCGATTGCCCAGGATTTGGCGGTATTTTCCGGCTGATTTCCGGCGTTAACCATGATCGCGGTCTGCGTTGCAGGAAGTCCCGCAGGACCGTTGCGCGTGTTTCAATCGCCCATGGTATATAATACGTTAACAGCGCACCGGTGGCATTGGCCGGCGCGTTTTTGCGTACCGCGTTGGAGGCGTTCGTCATGGCTAAGTTGTCGGATATTTTTGGCCGCAAAGGCGGTGAGCCCGACTCCGATCGGTTTCCGCCGCGTCCCGAACCGGATCTCGGCAACGATCATGACCAAGGCAACAATCGCCGGACCCAGTTCGAGAGTTTTTCCGACGTCGGCTCACGCATCGGCGAAGAAAACGAAGCACTGCGCAATCTGCTGAGTGACACCGGCCGCAAGATCGGCGAACTCGACGAACTCAAGCAGGCGTTCGACAAGATCGTTCAGCCGTTCAACACCACACTGCGCGCGCTTGAACAGGAAAAATCGCATTCCATCGGCTTGACCGGGATGCTGGAGGAATCGCGCGCCGCCTACGAGACGCTGCGCGCCGAATTCTATCAGGTCGAACGCAAGGCCACCGCGCTCGAAAGCGGAGAGCGAAAAGCTGCGCGAAGATCTCGAACTGGCGCGCGAGTCCAATCGCGGACTGGAAAGCGTGCGCATCGAACTGTCCGACGAGATCTCGGCGCGCGCCGCCCAGATCGCCGAACTGGAACGCCAACTCGCGCAGGAAACCGCGCAACGCCGTTCGTTCGCCGAAGGCCGCCGCACCGCGCAGGACCAGGCTCGACGCCGCCGAAAAGCGCATCGTCGAACTGGAAGGCGAGCTCGCCGCCGCGTTGGAAAAGCTGGCGCTGCTGGAAGACGAAAAGCGCTCGTTGCAGACCGGCATCGACCAGTGCGCTCAACGAGACCGCCCGCCTCACCCGCCGCCTGACCGAAAGCGAAAACACGCTGACCGCGACCCGCGCCCAGCTCGGCAAGGTCGAAGCCAGCTTCGCGGAAGCTTATGCCGAACGCGGCCGCCTGTCCGCCGCGCTCGATGAATCCAAGGAAGCCCATCAGGCCGAACGCAACAGCCTGAACATGCGGCTCGACGCGCTGCAGTCGCGCGCCGCCACCGCCGAGCGGCTGCTGGCCGAAGCGCGCCAGAACCTGCTCGCCCGCACCGAGGAAGTGCGCGCCTTCGACCGCAAATCGGTGGAAGCGACCATCTCGCGCAACAACGCGGAGAAGCGGCTGGCGCAGATCGAAGCCTCGCACGAAGCAGCGCGAACGCCAGATCAGGATCTCGAACAGGCGCCGCGTCGCGCTGACCGAGCGCAACAACGCGATGACCAAGACGCTGAAGGCGCGCGAAACCGCGCTGGCCCGCGCCGAGGAAAAGATCGTCGGCGCTGACCGAACGCAACGGCCATCTCGAAGCCGACGTCCAGGTCAGCCGCACCAACATCGAAAAGCGGGTCGAAGACCTCAACTCCGCCCTGCAGCGCGAGCGCATGGAACGCGCCGTGGTCGAGGGCGCGCTGGAAGCCGCGCGCAAGGACAATTCGCGTCTGCAAAGCGAAGTCGCCGCCCTGCGCTCGACCTTGCGCCGCGGCGCTCCGCTCGTCGAAGAGACGCTGCGCGGCGGTCGCCGAACCTGCCGAGAACGCCACGTCGGCGAAAGCAAAGGCCAAAAGTTCCGAAGCAGCATCGATCTTTGGCGACGAATAATTTAAGACGATCGTTTCAAGAACCGTCGGCGCGCGTCACGCCGTCCATACAAAGATTTAAATTTCGATGGAACGCGGGGCCCCGGTCCCGCGTTCTTTCTTTATGTGGCGCAGAGAGCACGAAACAAATCCGTTGATCGGCTCTCGAAAAAAGTTCCGCTTTTAAACAGTGCAGGCAGCAATTCCGATTCAAGCAAATCGGATTGGGCCTCGATTCGCACGCGCCGCGTCCCCGATTGCACTTTCCATCAAACGACAGGGAGTATCTATTGATGATCACGATGAAACATACCTTGACCGCCGCGGCGTTGGCCGTGGTTCTGGCCACGCCTGCCTTCGCGCAGAGCACCAAGCCCGACACGATGGGTAAGCCGGCGGTGCATTCCACTGTGCCGCCGATGGCCGATGGCCAGGTCGCTTTCGTGCAGAACCAGCACGCCACCGACTGGCGCGGCTCCAAGCTGATTGGCGCGACCGTCTACGGTCCGGACAACAAGTCGATCGGCGACATCAACGACGTGCTGATCGCCAATGACGGCAGGATCAACGCGGTCGTGATCGGCGTCGGCGGCTTCCTCGGCGTCGGCGAGAAGAACGTCGCCGTCCCGTTCGACAAGCTGAGCATGACGCGCGAGCCGGAATCGGCCTCGATCAAAAAGATCACCGTCAGCTACTCGAAGGATGAACTGAAGAACGCGCCGAAGTTCGCTTACTACGAGCCGGCCAAGTCCGAGACCACGGGCTCGAGCGTGACCGAAAAGATCAAGGCGCTGAACCCGATGGGCGACAAGAGCGACACGACGAATAAGAAATAACCTGCGCCTGACGCGCGCTTGGAAAAGCCCGAGAGACGGCGCCCGGCCTTGCGGCCGGGCGCCGATTTATTGATGGCGCTGCCCAGGCGGCCTGGGTCATGTGCCCACGACCATGTCGGGTTCACATACCTGCATGGCCACGCCGGCGTGTGACAAAACCGTCCCCAGCGCCTATATAAGCGCCATGCGAAAATTAGCTATCATGGTCCCCTTGTTCGCCCTTCTGGCGGCCGCGCTGTGGTTTGCCGGCGCCGCCTGGATTCATTTCGACGCCGGCGCGATCCCGTTTTACGGCTATGTCGCCATCATCGGCGGCGCGCTGATGTCGATCCTGGTCGGCGGCGGCCTGATGGCGCTGGTATTTTATTCCAGCCGCCACGGCTACGACGATTTGAGCGGCGGCGACGGCGCCGCAAAGCTGAGTTTTCTGTCGCTTTTGGAAAAGCTGTCCGCGCCAACAGCCGCGCTATCGTGGTGCCGGCGAACCGGCTATGAATCCACGGGCTCCAAGGCGCCCGGCGCATGACCGCCCGCCTTCCAGAACGGGAACGCCTCATGAACAAAACGCTGTCGCAGGAACAGTTCGGCAAGAACGCCGCCCAATACCTCACCTCGACGCCGCACGCCAAGGCAAGAGCCTGGAGCGCCTGGTCACGCTCACGGCCCCGCAGAAAACCTGGCGCGTGCTCGACATCGCCACCGGCGGCGGCCACGTCGCCTACACTTTCGCGCCGCATGTCGCGCGCGTCTGGGCGACCGACATCACCCAGGAAATGCTCGACATGGTCAAAGGCGAAGCCGCCAAGCGCGGGCTCGCCAATATCCGCACGACTTACGCCAAGGCCGAGACGCTGCCGTTCGAGGACGGCGGTTTCGATCTGGTCACCTGCCGGATCGCGCCGCACCACTTCGACTCGATCCCGGAATTTCTTACCGAAGCCACCGCGTGCTGAAGACCGGCGGCACGCTCGCCATCGTCGATAATGTCGTGCCGCCGGGCAGCGTCGGCGATTACATCAATGCCTTCGAGCGCCTGCGCGACCCGAGCCATTTGCGCGCCTGGACCATGGCGGAATGGCGCGACGCGATTCAGAACGCCGGCTTTAAAATCGGCCACGAAGAAGAAATCGACAAGCGCATGGAATTCAAGAGCTGGGCTCAGCGCTATGACGACGTCATGAAAGCCCTGTTGCGCGCGATGCTCACCCAGGTCACGCCCGAGGTGAAGGCCGCGCTCAACCCGGAAGACGGCGCCGACGGTCTGTTCTTCCATCTGTGCGAAGGGCTGTTCATCGCCAAGAAGGCGTAAGCGCCGCGCCCGTCACGCCCCAAAAACAAAAACGCCGGCGCCGACATCACGTCGGCACCGGCGTTTGTCGTTGACCGCGCTGGAAGCGCGGCGAAGACTTACATCTTCGACTTTTTGTATTTCTTCTTGTGGTGCCACGTCTTCTTGACGCCCGGCTCCCATTCCGGATGGGCGTCATAGGCTTCGTTGACCAGCCAGCCGCCGACGATCGGCACGACGCACGAGCCGAGCAGCACGCCGGCTTCGCGGTTGGTCAGCGGACGCTTGAGCACGACGGTCGCGACCATCGGCGATACCGCGGCGCAGCCGATCGTGGTCGCGCCCCAGGCTGCCAGGCTGGTCAGGCCGCTGCCGTTGTCCCACTTCCATTTCCAGTCATTGATCGCAAAACCGGTAGCGACCGCGGCAGCGCCGACGCCGAGCGCGACGACTTTTACGCGCTTGTCGACGTGATGGCGCGAGCCGGCATTGGCGGCTTGACCCGTAAATGCAAAAGCCATGGCGCAGGCGACAGCCAGCGCAAGGGTACGTTTCATCAATGTCTCCCGGTGGGATGGAAATTCGGAATCAGCTCTGCTTTGTCGTCCGGTTTCGGGGCGAAGTCGAGCCCTTCGACGGCCTGACCGGCATGGACCCGCGTTATTCACAGTGGTCGAACGGGCAATTGCGCCAAAAAGCCGGGCCGCCAAAGCGAGGATATGATTCGCACTGATTCGCCAAGGGGCTGAGAAATAGAGACTTTTCCCCGCGAATCTGGCCTGATTAACGAACCATTTACCATCGGCGTTCACACTCTGTTAGGACTAGTTACTTGTGTGATTCTGCGTCGCTATGGCCGAGCGGATCGGCGCCAAAAGGGATCACCTTATGAGCAAATTTGGGGGCATTTTCGCCCGCAAGTCGAGCGTTTTCGACCAGTTGGCGCAGCCTTCGCCGACCTCGGTCGTGACGCCGCTCCCGGATAACTCATTGTCCGAACATCCCGACTCCGAAAATCCCGCAGCCGTGGCCAATGACGCCGCCGGCGATACCCCCCTGCCCGCTCACTACATGGCCGATAATCCACTGGAGATCGACGAAGAGCTGTTCACCAGCCTCGGTGCCCAGATCGGCAGCGACAACGAGAGCCTGCGCAACCTGCTGCTCGACGCCAGCGCCAAAATTAGCGAACTCGACGGCATCAAGGCCGCGGTCAGCAAATTGGCCGATCCGGTCGGCAAGGCCTTGCGCGCTTTCGAGGCCGAAAAGTCCGAAAAGGTCAGCCTGCAGACCGTCCTCAACAACACCCGCACCGCCTACGGCAAGCTGCGCAACGAAGTCGGCGAGCTGGAAAAGCGCCTGGCCCGGTCCGAGAAGGACTGCAATGCGCTGCGGCAGGAACTTGGCACCACCCAGAACACCCTGCGCACCGTCGAAGCGACCAAGGCCGAAATCGCCATCGATATCGCCGCCCGCCGCGCCCAGATCGTCGATCTCGAAGGCCGGCTGGGACATGAAACCAGCTGAAGCCACTACGCTGCGCGATGAAAACCGCCGGCTGAACGAGAAGATGACCGCCGCCAACAAGCGCATCATCTCGCTCGAATCCGATATCAACGCGGCACGCCAGCGCCTGCTGATGGCCGACGACGAAAAGCGCGCCCAGCAGGCCTCGATCGACAAGATGAGCGTCGAGTCCGCCCGCCTGGCCCGCAAGGTGGCCGAGACCGAAGCCAGCCTCAATGCCACGCAAGGCCGCCTGCGCCAGGTCGAAGCCAATTTCGCCGAGGTCAACAATGAGCGCGCCCGCCTGGTGACCGCGCTCGACGAAAGCAACGAACGCCACGATCACGAATTGTCGAGCCAGCGCATGCGCTTCGAGGCCCTGCAGGCACGCGCGTCCTCGACCGACAATCTGCTTGGCGAAGCGCGCGAACACCTGCTCGCCCGCGCCGAAGAGATCCGCGACTACGACCGCCGGCTGACCGACGTCACCAATGAGCGCGACAATCTGCATGCCCGCGTCGCCGACCTGGAAGCCGACCGCATCCGGCGCGAATCCGAGCTGCAGGAAATGGACCATACCCGCTCGACCCTGATGGAACGCTCGGCCGCCCTGACCCGCGCTTATGCCGGCAAGGAAGCCGCCTTGTCGCGGGCCGAAGAGGCGGTGGCCACGCTGACCGAGCAGGTCGAGCGCCTGACCGCCGAAAAGACCAACGACAGGCAACTGGCCGAGAAGGCGATCGAAGAACTCGGCGCCGCGCTACGCCGCGAAAAGCTCGACCGCTCCGTGGTCGAAGGCGCGCTCGAGACCGCCCGCAAGGATTTCGCCCGCGTCATGCGCGAGGTCATGAACCTGCAGCGCCTGCAGGAAGCCGAAGAACCGCCGGTCGATCTGGACGCTGCCAACGCGGCCTGACCGCCCACGCTAGAGTTCCAAAAGCTGCCAAAACGCCGGGCTTAACCACCCGGCGTTTTTTTGTGCGACACCCCTGAACCCTTTGGCCGGTCAGTTGATTTACCGCAAGGCGGCGCCTTGCCGGTGCGCGCTAGTTTTTGCCATTCACCGCCCGCGGCGGAGGACAGGTTTTACGTATGCCCTATGACACCAATCACGAATTACCGCTGGCCATCCGGACCCACCTGCCCGACCACGCCCAGGACATCTACCGCGAGGCCTTCAACCATGCCTATGCCGCTCACGCCGGCGACGCCGAACGCGAGAAACGCGCCCATATGATTGCCTGGGCCGCCGTCAAACGCAGTTACGTCAAGGACGGCGAGCGCTGGGTACAACGCCGGAAGGCTGCCTCATGACTGGATCGCTGGCGCTCACCGAACGCAACGTGCCGCGCTACACCTCCTACCCGTCGGCGCCGCATTTCACCGCCGCCGTCGGGCCCGACACCTACCGCGACTGGCTTGCCGCGCTGCCGGCCGGTTCCAACGTCTCGCTTTATATCCACGTGCCGTTTTGCACCGAGCTTTGCTTTTACTGCGGCTGCAACACCCGCGCGGTGCGCAAGCGCGCCCCGGTCGACGCCTATGCCGAAAACCTGATCCAGGAAATCGCCCTGCTCGGCGATCTCAACGGCGCCGGCTCACCCATTTGCATTGGGGCGGCGGCACGCCGTCGATCCTCGGGCCGGAATGGCTGGAGACCGTCGCCGGCAAGCTGGCGTCGTGCTTCGATCTGTCCGGCCTGAAGGAACACGCCATCGAACTCGATCCGCGCCGGCTCGATCAGCCACTGGTGCGCACGCTCAAAGCCATCGGCGTCAACCGCGCCAGCCTCGGCATGCAGGATGCCAGCGCCGCATGTGCAGCACGCCATCGGCAGGATTCAGCCGTTCGAACTGGTCGAGCGCGCCGCCAACTGGCTGCGCGAGGCCGGCATCGAAAGCCTCAATCTCGATTTGATGTATGGCCTGCCCAAGCAGACCGCGCGCGACGCCGCCCACAGCGCGGAACTCGCCGCCTCATTGCATCCGCAGCGGCTGGCTTTGTTCGGCTACGCCCATGTGCCGTGGTTCAAGACCCATATGCGGCTGATCGACGACGCGACTTTGCCGAACGCCGCCGAACGTCTGGAACAGGCGCACGTCGCCGCCGAAACGCTCAAGAGCTTCGGCTATCAACAAGTCGGCCTCGATCATTTCGCGTTGCCCGATGACGAACTGTCGATCGCTGCCCGCGAAGGCCGGCTGCACCGCAATTTCCAAGGCTACACCACCGACGACGCCGACGCGCTGATCGGTCTTGGCGCCTCCGCCATCGGCCGGCTGCCGCAAGGCTTCGTCCAGAACGCGCCCGACACCGCCGGCTACGCCCGCGCCGTCAGCGCCGGACGCTTCGCCACCGTCAAAGGTCTGGCGCTCACCGACGACGACCGCTTGCGTGGCGACATCATCGAACGGCTGATGTGCGATCTGGCGATCAACCTCGATCAATTCGGCGGTCCGGATAAATTCACCAGTGAGTTGGAAGCGCTCGCGCCGCTGGCAACCCAAGGCCTGCTCACCATCGACGGCGCGCAGATCACCGTGACCGATAAAGGCCGGCCTTATATCCGGATCGCGGCGGCGGCGTTCGATGCTTACCTGACGGCCAGCCCGAAGCGGCATTCGGTGGCGGTGTAGATTTCCGACTCGTGTCCCGGGCGTGGTGCACGCAACTCATAAGCGCGACTCGCGCGCGATGGTGATGCAGCGCAGAACCGGGACCCTTCCATATTCTGAGTGTGTGACGATCCCGGGTCTGCAGCGCAGCCAGGCTAACGTGCTTGCGCTGCGCCCGGGAAACGGTCCGTGTCTACTTCGCTTTCTTCGCCTGCGTCAACGCGTCGGCGTTGCGGCAAAAGTCCGGCGGCACCGCGATCGTATTGGGCGCCCGCGCCAGCCAATCATTACAGACCTCGGTCGTCTCGCAGCGCTGGCAGGCATCGACCATCTGGGCCAGCAGCGACACGCCGGTCGGCCAAGAAGCCGAATGAGCGGCTGGCCGCGCCGGCACATAGGCCGCACGGCATGGTTCGGCCGGCACCGGCTTGAGACCGAGCCGACGCATCATGCCCGACAGGTTGCCAACCGTATCCCGCGATGGCGCGAGGGATGGAGCGGCGGAGGTTTTAGAGTTCCTGGACATAGTTGCAATATGAACCGGTTTTCCCAGACCCGCTTTGATGCAGCGCAATGGAGCCTGATACCGGTCGCGACGAGCCGTCCGAAAACAAAGAAGGGCTGCCCCGAGGGGCAGCCCTTCCATTGTCAGACCGTGGCCCGATCCGCCGGCGGCGTACAAAACCGCAGGCGCGTGAGCCAGATAATCCAAAGTCAGACTATCTGCCTTGGTTACCTGACATGGCCCTCGGCAGAGGCGAGGATCCAGTTCACGAATGCCGGTGACGACGGCGATAGACAATGAGACACTGGATCACCTCCTTTCGGTTGTTGATGGGTCCGTCCAATATAGGACCGTTCAGCCGATTCGAAAGGGTTTTGGCGACCGCAAATCTGCTAGCCGGCGGCGCCATAGAGTGCCAATCCGAAGCGGTTGGCCGCGATCTCATAGAGCAGCGCCAGCGCCAGGCACGCGCCAACCACGGCGGTCGCCCGCACGGTCAATTGCGCCGTGGTCATGCGCTCGAACACATGCGCGATCCGCGGATTGCCCAGGGCGGTGAAGATCGTCATCAGCGCCAGCACCGCGGCCATGATCAGATAAAACGGCCCGTAGTTCAGCCCGACAAAACCGCCGATCAGAAACAGCGCGACGCTCGCCAACGCGACGATCAACAGGCTGCCGAGGCTGGCGGCCAGCCGCTGGCGCGGCGTCGCGGACTTCGGCAGCTTGCCCGGCAGCGCCATCAGCCGGCCGCGCAATTCCGCGATCAGCAGCAGACAGACCGCCGCCGCGACGGTGAGCAGCAGCAGGATCGGGATATGCGCGGGCGCGATCGGTGGAACGGGCGGCAGTTTCATGGGTTAGCAAACCGGCAATTAAGGAACGACACAATCACCCGCGAAAATCCCACTGATGAGACTACGTAAGATTCCGGGATGGCGCGCGCCATGACGGCGCAGGAACATGACGGCGCAGGAAGGTGGTGGTAGCCTTATTCAACCGGCCTGTCGATCCGCCGCGATCGAGACGCGCCACGCCCAGAGACCCAACCAACGAGGACCCGCCATGCCCCGATATTTTTTCCACCTCACCGATGGCAAACAGGTTCTCAACAACCACAAGGGCATCGATCTGGCCGGCAACGCGGCGGCCCGCGACGACGCCATCGCGCTGGCGCACGGCCTCAAACACGGCAACACCATGCCGGGCTTCGACTGGGCCGGCTGGTTCGTCTCGGTCGTCGACGCGCACGGCCATAAGGTCGATGAGGTGTCGATCGCGGATGTGGGTTAGCAAAGATCGCTAAAATTTATCGTTAGAGGTCGCGAATTTATCGCACCAACTCCCGCATCGCCCGATCGAGCCCGTCCAGCGTCAGCGGATACATCCGCCCGCCCATCAACTGCTTCATCATCGCAATTGAATACGTGAAGTCCCATTCCTTTTCCGGCACCGGATTGAGCCACACCGCCGCCGGATAAGTCCGCGTCAGGCGCTCGATCCAGACCTGCCCCGCTTCGTCATTATAATGTTCGACCGAGCCGCCGGGCGCTGCGATCTCGTAAGGCGACATCGAGGCGTCGCCGACGATCACGACTTTATAGTCGTGCGGATAAGTGTGCATCACGTCCCAGGTCGGCGTCGTCGCCTGGAAGCGCCGGCGGTTTTCCTTCCACACTTTCTCGTACAGGCAATTGTGGAAGTAGAAATGCTCCATGTGCTTGAATTCGGTGCGCGCGGCGGAAAACAATTCCTCGGTCGCCTTGATGTGCCAGTCCATCGAGCCGCCGATGTCGAAGAACAGCAGCACCTTGACGGCGTTGTGCCGCTCCGGCCGCATCTGGATGTCGAGATAGCCTTTATGCGCGGTGCCGCGAATGGTGCCGTCGAGATCCAACTCATCCGGCGTGCCGGTGCGGGCGAATTTGCGCAGGCGCCGCAGCGCCACCTTGATGTTGCGGGTGCCGAGTTCGACGTCGTCGTCGAGGTCCTTGAACTCGCGCTTGTCCCAGACCTTGACCGCGCGCCGGTGCGTGCTCTCGCCGCCGATACGGATGCCTTCCGGGTTATAGCCGGCGTTCCCGAACGGCGACGTGCCGCCGGTGCCGATCCATTTGTTGCCGCCCTGGTGGCGGCCCTTCTGTTCTTCCAGCCGCTTCTTCAAGGTCTCGAGCAGCTTGTCCAAGCCGCCGAGCGCCTCGATCTGCTTTTTCTCTTCCTCGGTCAGGAATTTGTCGGCCAGCTTTTTCAGCCATTCGGCCGGGATCTCGGCCTCCGGGCCGCCCTCGCCCAGCATCTCCAGGCCCTTGAAGGTCTGGCCGAAGACGCGGTCGAACTTGTCGATATTGCGCTCGTCCTTCACCAGCGTGGCGCGCGCCAGATAATAGAAGTCCTCGACCCGGCGCTGCGCCAGGTCGCCCTGCATCGCCTCCATCAGCGTGAGGTATTCACGCAAGGAAACCGGCACGCCGGCGGCTTTTAAGGTCGTGGAAAAAATGGACGAACATTCTTCAGTCTCTTCTCGCAGTCCGGCCTAGCGCGGCCAGACTTAAAGTCTATCAAATCATCGTTCGCCTGTCCCCGGCCGGCAATGTATCGCAGACGAAACGCGTGTATTGCCATTTCTCACAACCAAACTTGACGGGTTCGTGAAACCAATCCTTAGTGCCGCGGAGAACGGTGACGTGGGGGCGCGGCGCAATGGCGGCAGCTTGGCTGGACAACCTCATTCCGCTGCGGGCGCGCCTCGACGAATGGCAGCTCGCCGGATGGAAGCCGACACGGGTGGCGGAATCCGGTCTCGGCTATCGCCTCCTTGCCGACGTCATGATTCCGATGGCCGATGGCGTGCACCTGTCGGCCGATGTTTATACGCCGCGCCAGCCTGGACGATACCCGGTCATCGTCACCTTCTCGGCCTATAACCGCGATTTCGACACCATCGGCATGCCGATAGGCACCAACGAGATCGGATCGCCGTCGATCATCGCCGATCGCGGCTACGTCCAGGTCGTCGTCACGGCGCGCGGCGTCGGCCGTTCGGAGGGCACCTTGCAACCCTGGCAATGCAAGGGCGAAGTCGACGATCACCAACGCTGCGTCGAATGGGCGGCCGAGCAGCCGTGGTCGAACGGCGGCGTATGCCTGTTCGGCACTTCTTATTACGGCATGAGTCAGCCGGGCGTCGCGGCGCGCCGGCTGCCGATGCTCAAGGCATTTTTCTGCAACGAGATTTGCACCGACTACCGCCGGCATCTCTTCCGCTATGGCGGCGTGTTCAACGCCGACTTTATCAGCTTATGGAGCGGCGCGAATTTTACGCCGTCTGCCATGCGTCGCCGCGTCGCGCCGGTGCTGCGCGCGCTATTGAGCCAGATCGTCAATCGTCCCTGGTCGTGGCGTCTGATCCATTCGCGGCTCGACAAAATCATGGAGGGGTTCAAGAAAAAGCGGCTGGCACCCGAGGCACTGCGTTATGTGACCGCGCTGCTGTCCGACCATGAAGAAGGCTTGCCGCAGCCGTTCTGGAGCGGCCCTTATCGCGATCTGCCCAACATCGAGATTCCGTTCGTCGTCGTCCAGAACCGTGGCATGATCTCGCTGCATCAATTTGGCGCTTACGATTTGTTCGAACATGCCGGCACGCCGCGCCATCAGCGACATCTCATTATCGGGCCTGGCGAGTACGTGTTGCCGGTCTATTCCTGGCAGCTTGAGGCGCTCGCCTTTTTCGATCATGTCTTGAAGGGCGTCGATAACGGCTATGACAAGCTTGCGCGCGTGCGCTACTGGCGTGACGGTGCCGGCGCTTGGGGCGAGGCCGACGACGTTCCGCCGTCCGACGCAAGCCCGCGTCGGCTTCACCTTCAAGCCGACGGGGTGCTCGCGGCCGAAACTCCGACGAATGGCGCCTGCCATTGGCTGTCGGTGCCACGCGGAATACCGGTGGTGCCAGACATTGCGCCGCAGGAACTGAGCTTCGCCTGCCAGATCGATGAACCTCTGGAATTGCTCGGGCCGGTCACGCTCAATCTTCGCTTCGCCTGCAATGAAATCGATTCGTATTTGGTGGCGAGACTTGACTGCATCGATAGCGACGGCCGCGACCGGATTCTTGCCATGGGCCACCTGCGGCCATCGCGGCGACGGGTCGACGAAGCGTCAAGCGGCAAGAATGAAATTGCGATCGACAGCCACACCATCGACCCGTTAACGCCGAACGAGCCGGTATCGTTGCGCTTCAGCCTGACGCCCGCTGCGGCGACGATCAAGCCAGGTGAAACCCTGCGCCTGCGCATCGCCAGCCGTACTGACCTGTTCCGGCCTCTGGCAAGCGAGGGCTTCATCGCACCCGACATGGCGGTGCCGCCCTACTACGCCCGAAACACCATTCATTTCGGCGCCGATTCAGCGCTCGATCTCAGCATTCGAGGAAATTTCCCCTAGCCCGCGCGCCGTCAAGCCGGGTAAAAGGTCCCCGCCGGGAGACCTTATTAATGCGACTGCGCGACCGTCTGAACTGGGTGTTGGCCTCAACGGCCTGCATCGCCATCCTGCTTGCGCCGGCAATCTGGAACGGCTTTGCGCTGCTGCAATACGACACCGGCGGCTATCTGGCGCCCTGGTTCGACCATCTGCCCGCGATCAATCGTCCGGTAGCTTATGGCCTGCTGCTGGCGGCCGGGCGATGGCCGGATTTCTGGCCGGTGCTGGTCGTCCAATCCGCGCTCACCGTCTGGGTCATGGCGCTGGTGTTGCGCGCGCACGGCCTCGGCGGGCGGCCGGGGCTGCTCACCGGCATGATCGCCGCGCTCTCGATCTTCACCACCCTGCCCTGGCTGACCGCGATCCTGCTCACCGACATCTTCGCAGGGCTGGCCGTCTTGGCGCTTTATCTGTTGCTGCTGCGCGACGAGGCCCTGACGCCCACCGAACGCATCGGCCTCATGGTCCTCACCGCTTTCTCGGCAGCGACCCATAACGCCACTCTGGCCGTGCTACTGGCGCTGTTGGCGCTGGCCGCGCTCATCCGCTTCGTCGATCGCCGCGCGCATATCCCCGGCGCGCCTCGGCCGCGGCGCGCTGGCGCTGGTGCTCGGTCTCGTCATCATGTTTGCCAGCAACGTCGTCGTCACCGGCAAACTCGGCTGGTCGCGCGGCGGCTACGCGCTGTCGTTCGGCCGCATGCTCGAGGACGGCATCGTCAAGAAATATCTCGACGCGCACTGCCCTGACAAAACCTTGCGCCTGTGCCCGTACAAGGACGCGCTGCCGCGCGACGCCGACGGTTTTCTCTGGGGCGGCGGCGTGTTCGACAAACTCGGCCGTTTCGCCGGCATGGATGACGAGATGCGGCGGATCGCGCTCGGCTGTCTGCGCGATTATCCCGGCCTGCAACTTAAATCGGTGCTGAGCGAAACCGCCAAGCAGATCGCCATGGTCGATACCGGCGCCGGCGTCGTCAACTGGATCTGGAATACTTACGAGACCATCGAAAACTTCGTGCCGGCACGCGGTGCCGGCGATGAAGGCGGCGCGCCAGCAGCGCGTCGGCCTGTCGTTCACCGCCATCAATTTTGTCCAAGTGCCGGTCGCCTGGCTTGCCGATGTTGCTGCTGCCGGTCATCGCCGTCGCCGGCTTGCGCCGGACACGCTATATCGACATCGGCGAATTCGCCGCCGCCATGGCGCTGGCGACCTGGCCAATGCCGGCGTGTTCGGCACGCTGGCGACCGCGCATCACCGCTATGGCGCGCGCGTCGTCTGGCTGGCGGCGTTCGCCGTCGCGGTCGCACTGGTCCGATATTATCAACGCCGCAGCGCCGACCCGAACCAAGCCGGCTCGGCCGCGCGTGAGGCTCATTCGATCCGTGAAAATCCCCCCGCCGTCCGGGGTGAAACACCTGCCACGCCATGCTAATGACAACGCAGGCGCCGGCCGTTCGCGGCCTCGTCTTGCCGTCTTGCCTTGCCGCCTTATTGTATTACAGGAGCCAGAAACGATGACCGACGCCGCCGTGATGCGTGAACTTGCGCCCACCGGAAAACTGCGCGCTGCCATCAACCTCGGCAACAGCGTGCTGGCGCAAAAAGATCCCGCCACCGGCGCGCCCAAGGGCGTCACGCCCGATCTCGCGCACGAACTCGGCAAACGGCTGGGCGTCGAGGTCGAACTCATCCCCTTCGAAGCGGCCGGCAAGGTGTTCGAGGCCATCAAGGCAGCCGCTGTCGATATCGCCTTTGTCGCCAACGAGCCGGTGCGCGCCGCCGAGATCGAGTTCACCGCGCCCTATGTGATCATCTACGGCAACTACATGGTGCCGAAAGAGTCAGCCCTGAAGACGCTCGCCGACGTCGACAAGCCCGGCATCCGCATCGCCGTCGGCCCCAACTCGGCCTACGATCTCTTCCTCACGCGTACGCTGAAGAACGCCACCATCGTCCGCGCCGCGACCGGCGGCGGCCGCGCCATGATCGAACTCTTCGTCAAAGACGGACTGGAAGTCGTGGCCGGTGTGCGGCAGCCACTGCTCGCTTATGCCAAGGATCATCCGGAGGTGCGTCTGATCGACGAGCCCTTCATGGAAATCAAGCAGTCGATGGGCGCGCGCAAGGGCCATCTCGCCGGCGCGGCCTATCTCAGCACCTTCATCGAGGAGATGAAGGCCAACGGCTTCGTCGCCGAGGCGCTCAAGCGTAGCGGTCAGACCGCCACCGTCGCACCGGCGGCGAAGTAATCGCGGCTTTCGCAAATTACCGAAAGACCTTGCTTGCGCCGTCGCCGTCCGGCTATGCAGCGCGCAAAAGGGGTGATCCGTGACCGACCAGAAACCGGCGCAACCGCGCAAAGCCGTCCCACAATTGGCCGACTATCCGCATCGTGTGCGCGACGTCATTCGCTTCGGCGATCTCGACGCGCAGGGCCACGTCAACAACGCGGTGTTCGCGACCTATTTCGAAAGCGGCCGGGTCGCGATGTTTCGCAATTCCGATCTCGGCATCGGCGTCGACAACGCCACTTATGTTCTGGTGCGTCAGGAAATCGACTTCATCAAGGAGATGCACTGGCCGGGCGACGTCGAGGTCGGCACCGCGCTGGCGCAATTCGGCCGCACGTCCTTCGTGATGATGCAGGCGATTTTCAATGATGGCGTTTGCACGGCCGCCGGGCGCTCGACCCTGGTGATGCTCGACACCACGACGCGGCGCGCGCGGGCTCTGCCGCCGGAAGCCAAGGCCCGGCTCGAAGCGTGGCAATATCGCGGGGTTTAGCCTCGAAGGCGGATGTTACGCCTGCTTCTCCGGCGTCGTTACCGTCAGCCCATCGAGCTCGTTGCTGACTTTGATCTGGCACGACAGCCGCGAATTCGGCCGCACATCGTAGCCGAAGTCGAGCATGTCTTCTTCCATCGGCGACGGCGGACCGACCTTTTCGCGCCAGTCTTCTGCAATATAGACGTGGCAGGTCGCGCAGGCGCAGGCGCCGCCGCATTCCGCCTCGATGCCGGGAACATTGTTGCGGATCGCGGCTTCCATCACGGTCGAACCGACGTCGGCCTCGACCGTGCGCTGGGTGCCGCTGGAGTCGATGAAATTGATTTTCGGCATGGCTTCGCTGGGCTGACGCGGCTGGCGCTGGAGAGACAAGGAAGGACGGCGCGAAAGACCGGCGCCGCGATGATATAGGCGGCGTTTGCTATATCGTCATTCGAACGTCAAGGCCAGCCGGCCTCAGACCTCGCGCAGCAACACCGCGATCAGCGCCCGCGCATCCTCGACCGCCTCGGCCAGCCGGTCGATGGCGGCGCCGACCTCGGCGGCCGAGCCGGTGGCGGCCTGCTCGGCGGCCTCCGCCGCGCGGGCGACCGCGCCCGCGCCGATACCGGCGGCCGAGCCTTTCAGCGTATGCGCCAGCGCCGCCGATCCTGGCCCCGCCTCCGTCGCCGTCGCGCATGCGGCCGATCAGCAGCTCGGCCTGGCGGTCGAACAGTTGCAGCACCTCGTGTTCCAGGCTGCGGTCGCCGAAGGTCGCCCGCTGGAGATGCCGGCGGTCGATCGCCTCGCCCTGATCCATCGTTTCAATCGCCGCGTGTGTCATGGCCTGTGGCTCCCGCCGATCCACCGTTTATCTGGCCGCCGAGTGTGCCCAAGCCACGGCCAAATTTTGGTAAATCCCGGCCGCCCGGCGGCCGTTTTTGGCCCCATCAGCCTGCCAAACCGCGGCCCTGGTTAATGGCGACGTAACCGTCCCGGCGATTGGTCGGGGAAAATCCCGATTTTCACCGCCCCTGGCCGCGCCAGTGCCGTAATTTACCAGTCCCTGTCAGGGGTTGGGCTGCCCGCCCGACCCCGCGCCGCGACGGTTAACCTCCGTTAACGATGATTAAAAAATCCTTACCGTGTCGGTTTCTTTCGCTTTGCCAAGACGATAGAGTGAAGTCTTGGCGGTTAGATGGGGCGTAGTGCGGCCTGGCCGCAGCTCTCGACGGTTAATGCTTTCGCGGCACGGCTCGCTGATGCCGGCGGTTCGTGTTGCACCTTCTGTCCTGCGTAACGACGAGGCGACGATCGAAATGGCCAACAATCCGCAGAAATCCAAAGACGCGACGGAAGAAGCGATCTCCGCCATCGAGGACGCGCTCAATCTCCGCAGTCCCGAGATGACCGCCACCGATACCGGCGAGGCCGATCTGCACGACACCGACGCGATCAAGTTTGACGCGGACAAGCTCGATCTCGATAAGCCCGACTTCATCAAAGCCGATCGCCGCATCGAACCGACTTTGGGTAAGACCGCGCTCGTCGATAACGACACCGCGCCGGTCGCGCCGGTGACCGCCGATCTGTTTCAGGAGCCCGAGCAGCCGACCATGTGGCCGGCCAGCGACGGCGCGCCGCGCCAGCCCGCCAATGACGACCGCGCCCAGATGGGCCAGATCCTGCAGACGTTGCGCCGCCGCCGTGGCGCGCACGCCTTATGCCATCGCCAGCATCGCCGCGCTGGCTTGGGTCGCCGGCGGCGCCGCGCTGGCGTTCTTGTCGATGCGGCGAACTGCAGACCTTGCTGGCAACCCCGCGCATCGGCATTGCCGTCATGGCGGCGATCGCCGCCGGCATCGTCGTGCCGGTCATCTTCTTCTATGTCATCGCCCACATGTTCAGCCGCTCGCAGGACATGCGTACGGTCGCGGAATCGATGGCCGAAGTGGCGATGCGCCTGGCGCAGCCGGAAACCGCCGCGCGCGAACAGATCGTCTCGGTCGGCCAGGCCGATCCGCCGCGAAGTCGCCGCCATGGGCGACGGCGTCGAGCGCGCTTTGGCGCGCGCCGCCGAACTGGAAGCCCTCGTCCACAACGAAGTCTCCGCGCTCGAACGCGCCTATAACGACAACGAAGTCCGCATCCGCGATCTGTTGAGCGAACTGACCAACCAGCGCGACACCCTGGTCAGCCAGTCCGAACAGGTGCGCAAGGCGATCGGCTCGGTCCATCTCGATCTGTCGCACGACATCACCTCGGTCGGCGATCTGGTCGCCGAAAAGGTCAACGAAGTGGCGCAGCGCGTCACCCGCTCGCTGACCGAAAAGGGCGAACACATCACGCTGGCGCTCGGACACGCCGGCGACTCGATGATCGACGCCTTGAGCGAGCGCGGCTCGACTTTGCTCGACCGCCTGGAATCGACCAGCGACAAGCGCCACCACCGCGATTGCCTCGGCCAGCGACCGGCTCTCGGACAGCCTCAATTTCAAGACCGAACATGTGCACGACGAATTCGCCGACATGGCGGCGCGCCTGCAGCAGATGATGACGACCCGGCTCGACTCAGGTCGCCGACCACTTTGCCCAGAAAACCAACGCCACCATCGAAACCATGGCCGGCCGTTCGACGCAGTTCACCGGCGCCATCACCGAAACCGCCGACCGCATGGCGGAAACAGATCGCCGCCCGCGCCGAGCGACGTGAACCAGACCCTGCGCTCGACCGGCGACTCGCTGGTCAATCGACCTGTCGACTGCGCGGCGGCGACGTCGTCGCCAAGATGGAGCAGACCGGCAGCCCAGATCACCGACACCCTGGTCGGCCGCTCGAACGCGGTCGCCGATACGTTCCGCGAAAACGCCGAGCAGCTGGCGCAAGCGCTCGACCACCGCGGCGACGCGGTCAAGGACATGCTGGCCGCCCGCCTGCAGGCCTTCGAGGAAATGTTCAATGCCGGCGGCACCGAACTGACCGAGAAGATCTCGCGCGACTCGTCGACGCTCGGCAATCTCATCACCCGCCACATCACCGAATTCGACCACACCGTGAAGACCTATGGCGGCGAATTGGTCGAACGCCTCGGCCAGCGCACGCAGGACGTCTCGGAAGCCATGCGCGCCTATCTCGACACCTTCGACAGCCGCGTCAGCGGCCGCACCGAGGAACTGTCCGGCACGCTCGACGGCCGCCTGGCCCAGTTCGAGGCCATGCTCGGCAACCGCGTCACCGAACTGGCCACCACCTTGACCGAAGGTGGCAAGGACATGGTCGCCGCGCTCGACAAGCGCATCGGCGACGTCACCGGCACCATCAATAGCCGCGGCGCCGAAGTCGCCGACGCCATCAGCGCCAAGATCGGCGATATGGACAAGACCCTGGGCGCGCGCGCGATGGAAGTCGCCGATACGCTCGATGGCCGCATCAGCCGCTTCGAGGAACTGCTGGTCGGCCGCGCCGTCACCGTCACCGATCAGATCGAAAGCCGCACCAAGGCGGCCGCCGATATCCTCGACGTCGCGCATGGAAGAGCTGAACCAGGCGATCAAGACCAACGCGTCGCGAAGCCGAGCAGTCGCTCGGTGCGCTCGCGACCTCGACCACCGACTCGATCCGCTCGTCGGCCAGCGAAGCCGAACGCACGCTGACCGGCGTGTCGGACGAAATCGCCCGCAGCTTCGTCAGCCGCGCCGACGGAAATCGCCGACTCCGTCAGCAAGCGCACCAACGAAATGGCCGAGATCCTGTCGGACAAGAGCGGCGGCGTGCGTGCATGCCCTCACCGAGAAGGGTCAGCAGTTCGCCATCGACATTACCAAGGCGACCGAAGCCGCGATCGGCTCGATCGAGAACAAGGGCCACGCTGTTCAGCCGCGCCGTACCTGGACAATGGCGCTGAGATCACCCGCATGATCAACAGCGCCGGCGAAAACGCGGCCAACACCGTCAACCGCACCCTCAACGATCTGCAGGCCACCGCCGCCAAGGCGGTCGAACAATCGAAGGACACCGCGACCGCGACCGTCACCGAGATGCTGGAGACGCACAATATGCTGCGCTCCGACACCACCTCTTTGTTCGAGCGCCTGCGCGAAGCCAACCTCATGCTGCAGGAAGTGCTGTCGGGCTCGCACGAGAACATGGGCGCGCTCGAAAACACGCTGATGCTGCGGGTGTCGGAATTCGTCACCGCGATGAACGAGGTCACCGCCTCGACCGGCGAAGTCACCGACCGGGTCGAGACCAACATCACCAACTTCCGCGAAATCACCGCGCATGTGGTGACCGACCTCGGCCAGCTCGCCGGCCAGTTCGAAGATCACGGCCGCGAACTGGCCAAGGCCGCCGAACAGATCGACGCCAGCAACCAGCGCACCGAGGACACCGTCAACGACCGCCGCGCCCAGCTCGACTCGCTGGTCGCAACGCTCGACATCCGCACCGAGGATATCGAGCAGCGTCTCAAGCGCTTCTCCGGCCTGCTCGACGAGTCGCTCGAAGCCGCCTCGACCCGCGCCCGCGAAGTCGCCCGCCTGGTGTCGGAATCGAGCGCCGAAGGCACCCGCGCGATCACCGAGCAATATGAGCTCGTGCGCGAGAACGCCGAGCACGAACGCGAGCGCACCGCCGAAACCATGCGCTCGGTCTACCAGCAGACCACCGCCGAGGCCGACGCCCTGTTCCGCGACGCCAACGAACGCTTCGCCGAAGCCTCGCAGAAGCATGCGGGCGATCTACGACCAGTCCGCCGGCGACACCCATGCGCTGTTCCACGATGCCAGCCAGCGCTTTGCCGAAACCGTGCAGGGCATGAAGCAGATGGCCGGCGAAATGCAGCGCGAATTGGAAACGACCCGCGCCGAAATGCAGCGCCAGCTTGAAGCCACTCGCGCCGAATTGCGCCGCGGCGTGTTCGAACTGCCGCAGGAGACCGCCGAAAGCGCCGCCCAGATGCGCCGCGTCATCGTCGATCAGATCGAAGCGCTGGCCGAACTCAACCGCATCGTCGCCCGCCATGGCCGCAATCTCGACGCGGTCGAGCCGGTGCAGCAGCAGCGCCGGTCGCGCGAAGAGCCGACTTTGGCCGTGATCGGTGGCCGCCACGAAGTGGCGCGCCACGAGCGAAGCCGCGCCGCCGCTGCCGCCGCGTGCGATGCCGCAACGTCCGGAGCGGCCCGAGGTCGCCAGCTTCGCGCCGGCCGCCGCCGCCGCGCCGCCGAAGCGCCCGCCCTCTCGCCGGTGCCGGCACCGCCGCCGTCGCAGCCGCAAACCGGCAATACCGGGCGCGGCTGGCTCAGCGATCTCTTGACCCGCGCTTCGCGCGAGGAACCGGAAGCGCCGCGCGACACGCAGCGCGATCTCCAGCGTGACCTGCAACGCGATCTGCCGCGCGAACCGGCGCCGATGCCCATTCCGCAAGCCATGCGTGAAACCGCCGTACGCCGGAAGAACGCACGCCGCGCCACTCGATCGAGTCGCTCGAATTCGCTGTCGGTCGACATCGCGCGCATGATCGACCACGACGCGGCCGCCGATTTGTGGGACCGCTACAAGCGCGGCGAACGCAACGTCTTCACCCGCCGGCTCTATACTTTGCAGGGCCAGCAGGCGTTCGACGAAATCCGCAAGAAGTATCGCGCCGACCGCGAGTTCAAACAGACCGTCGACCGCTACATCAGCGAGTTCGAACGGCTGCTCGAAGAGGTCTCGCGTGACGACCGCGGTCAGATGGTGGCGCGCACCTACCTCACCTCGGAAACCGGCAAGGTCTATACCATGCTGGCGCACGCCGCCGGACGCTTCGACTGACGGACCGCCTCGTCGCTTTCAAAATTGCAAAGGGCGCCTCCAACGAGGCGCCCTTTTTCAATTTCGGTTTTATCTGCAACTTTGCCGGCGGCAAAAAATTCGCGACATGCGAGCGGCCTGGCATATGAGCGCGCGATTGCATCCGGCTATCGCAGCGCACAATGAGCGCTTAGTGCGAACCCTTGGTACGAACCCTTGGCGCACATACAAACTTCCAAAAATTTCCATTGGTCAAATTATTGGCGAAGCATTGCCTAGTTTTGGACCATCGAATTTCGCCTTTGCGTCGTCGCGGCTATTTGATGTTTACGAAATCGATATTTCAGTTTGCCTCAGGCTACCAAGTACTGAATAATATCTTGTGCCGCTGTGCTGTGGGGCAACTCAGCAGGCCAAGAAGAATTCGGAGTTTCTCTGCCGAATAACGGCGGGGTTGAGGAGGAACCGGCACAAATCTGTGCCATCTAAAAACTCGAAATATCTGGGAGGATATGTTTATGTCGACGAATATTCATTCGGCTCGTGCGCTCGGCGCGCGTGGCTTGAAAGCGGCGGTTTTCGCCGCCGCGGCGTTGGGCGTTGTTGGCTTGGCCAGCGCGCCCGCTTTGGCCGCGCCGAAAGACATCAAATGGGGCACCGGCCCGGCCGGTTCGTCGGGCGGCAAGGCGCTCATCGTGCTCGCCAACGTCATCAACAAGGCGATGCCGGAACTTCGCATTACCGTGTTGCCGACGCCGGGCGCCGTGACCACCGTGAAGGGCTTCGCCACCGGTGAGTTCGACGGCTACTATGGCTCCGACGTCGCTCTGCGTGAATTCTCGACCGACTCCGAGCGCTTCAAAGGTTTCAAGTCCAAGGTCAAGCACACGCCGATCCAGTCGCTGTGGTGCTACACCCTCGACGTCGGTCTCGCGATCAAGGCGTCCGACCGTGACAAGATCAAGTCCTGGCATGACCTCGACGGCAAGCCGGTGTTCACCGGTCCGGCGCCATTCGATACCCGCAAGTATCTTGAAAACGGGATGCATGCGATCGGCGTCCATCACAACTACACCGAAGTCGCGCTGGCGACCGCCGGTTCGCAGCTCAACAACGGCACCATCAAGGGCATGATCATCTACGCCGCCGGCGGCAAGACCTCGCCGGGCTGGCTATCGCAGGCCTCGTTGGCGGTTGATTGGGCGGCGCTCAATCCGATCGCCGAAGGAGCTCGCCGATCTGGAAGCCAAGGGCTTCACCACCGAGGAAGTCGATCCGGCGAACTTCCACAAGAAAGAAGCCTACGTCAAAAAAATCGTGCTGATGCCGTTCTACTGGGGCTTCGACCTCGGCCTGAACGTGTCGACCGACGAGATGTACAAGATGCTGAAGGTCATCGAGTCGCATGCCGACGAACTGGCCAAGCTCGATCCGAGCTTCCGCCAGATCAGCGGCGGCAACTTCGCCAAGTTCCAGGCCCGCGCACTCAAGTCGACCTGGAAGCTGGTTCCGATCCATCCCGGCCTCGCCAAGTTCCTCAAGGAAAAGGGCCTGTGGGACGCGAAGTGGGATTCCAACATCGCCAAGGGCTAATGGCCTGACGTCGTTTCATAGAACATCGAGGTGGGTGCTCCCTAGCACCCACCTCAATTCGTTCCGCCAAACCTTGGTTTACACATGACCATCTCAACGACGACTCCGCGCTTTAAGCCGCCATTCGCGCTTGAGTGCGTCTACTATGCGGCCGCGATCGCGTTCACCGTCTATATGTTCTATTATTACTGGACCAGCGCCGGCGGTCCGATGGTGCTCGCGGTGACCATGGTGCCGCTGATCTTCGCGCTGTTCACGATGCAGGCCGTGCGCCTGGACGACTTCTATCCCAAGCTGCCGATCTCGCTGAATTACGCGATTGCCCTGGTCTATTGTCTGTTTGCGATCTATTGCGCCTATTACATGAAAACCCAATACCGGGCGCTCGGCGAAGAGCGGGCTGGCTCCTACGACACGCAGGACATCCTGGTTGGCGGCTTGATGTGCCTGTTGATCCTCGAATATTCCCGCAAGCGGCACATGCCGCTGTTCATCCTGAACGCCGTTGTCATTCTGTACGCGATCTATGGCTACCTCGTGCCCGGCATGTTCTATCACGCCGGCCTGACCTGGGAACGCGTGATCGCGGCCTCGAGCGTGGAAATGGCGACCGGCATTTTCTCGCGCCTGCCGCAACTGGCCCTGACCTTGATCGGCTCGTTCCTGCTGATCCTGAGCCTGCTGCGCGGCTTCGGCTGCGTCGATTCATTGTTGCGCGCGACCAAGCGCATTGCCATCCACTCGCCGCACGCGATTCCGCAGTCGGCGGTGATCGGCTCGATGGCGATCGGCACCGTCAGCGGCTCGGGCGCCGCCAACTCCATCACGGTCGGTTCGGCCACTATCCCTGCGATGATCAATGCCGGGTTGCCGCCGGCGACCGCGGCGGCGATCGAAAATGCCTCATCGATGGGCGGCCAATTGATGCCGCCGGTGATGGGCATCGCCGCCTTCTTGATGGCCGAATTCCTCGGCGTCGACTATTTCGACGTCGTGGCGCGCGGCTGGGTTCCGGCATTGATCTATTTCACGTCGGTGTCCGTTTCCGTCTATCTGTTGACGACGTTCTACCACACCCACATTGTCGTCGATAAAGCCGCACCCAAGCTGGCGTGGCGCGACATCATCAATATCGGGTTCTTTGTCGCCACCGTCGGCGGCCTGGTCAGCCTGATGGCGATTTTATATCTGGCGCCGCAATTCGCCGCGCTCGACATGTTCGTGGTCATCGGCATCGCGATGCTGGCCGTCCATATCGTAATGATGCTGCAGCCCGGCCAGTGGTCGTTGCAGAAATTCGTCGCGCCGCTCAGCCGCTTCCTCGATTCCTATATCGACATGCTCACCGACATCACGCTGCTGTTGGCGACTTTGTCGATCATGGCCGGGGCGCTGGTGATTACCGGCGTACCGACCAAGCTCGGCTTCCTGCTGGTGGAAGCCGCCGGCATCAACATCGCCGCCATGGTGGCGATGGGCTTCCTGTTCGGCGTCATCCTCGGCACCGGCCTGCCGCCGGCGCCGGTCTATATCCTGGTCGCCATCGTCATCGGCCCGCCCTTCATGCAGGCCGGCATCAACCCGTGGGTCGTGCACTTCTTCGCCTTCTTCGTGGCGGTGTTCGGCGAATTGACGCCACCAACCTCGATCACCGCGGCGATCACGTCGAAAATCGCCGGCGCGTCGTTCTACGTGACGCTCTGGCGCTCGGTGCAGATCTGCGTCTCGCTGTTCACGCTGATGGTCGGCATCTTTATCCACCCCGAACTCGTCATTAAGCCGGGTTGGGACCAGATGGGCGCCGCCTATCTGATCATGGTGGCAACGCTGGGCATCACCTTCAGCTTGCAGGCCACCTACGCTGAAACGGCGCGCCTACGATATCGGCGGCGCGGCTGATCCTGGCGGCGATGTCGCTGTTCATTCTGCTGTCGTTCTACGACATCGCCTCGGACATCGTCTCCGTCGGCGTGATCGCGGCGATCGTCTACTGGTTCGTCTACCGCCGCAAGATCGTGTCGGACACCGAACCAACAGTCGTCGAAATCGACTCGACGAAATCGCGGAACGGAGTGGTCGGCGTCCATCCGGCGCTGGCTGAGTAAATCGCTTCAGGCGATCGGCTTTAAAATCCGGCCTCTCCCGTCCGCGGGGGAGGCCGTTTTAGTTGTGGCGCCGGAGCGCTAAACCCGCCGCGCCGCCCACAACACCAGTTCGCGCTCGACCTTGCCGAAAGCCTCGTTGAGCGCGGCAATCGCCGGCGCGCCCTCGCTCGCAGCCGTCGGCACGCTGGCCCGGAACACCTGGGCAGCGAAGACCCGGCCGGTGCGGTCGCGCACCAGCTTGGCAGCGATCTCGACCACCGCGCTGCCGTCGGCAACCGAAATCTCGAACGCCCGCACCTCGGTCATCAGCCGGAAATCGGTGGCGGTGCCGTCGCCGGGACGGCCGACCGTGCGCAGCCGCCTGGCATTCTCGAACGACTGCAGGATGCGCGCCTGCATCAGCTTGGGCAGGCGGTCCTGCCATTGCGCGCCGCCGAGCTGGGCGGCCTGGTCCGGCGCCGGCCGCACCACGATCTTCTCGCTGTCATAGGCCGACAACGCCACCGGCTCGGCAATCGCCAACTGGCCGCGGGCCGCCCTACTATGGCGAGGAAAATCGTGCGCGGCATCGAGGTCGTAAGCCGTCGGCGTGCTCTTGCCCAAGCCGCCAAGCCCGCCGGCGCAGCCGCCGAGCACCACTGGAAGCGCAAGCGCAAGCGCGAGCGCCGGGGCGCGCACGGACAACCGTACTTGGGTTCGCGGCCCCAACCGACTCACGCGTGAGCACCCCTGAATGAAACGGACAAAAGACACGGCAGACCTCAGCCTCGGCATTCTAAGCTGCAACCGCGCCTAGACCACCTGCATTAACCCTATTCGTCGCGGGAATTACTGAGAAAGTTGCGGAAAACCCACAAAATCGGCACGCAATGAGGTCTTTATATCGGTTTGATGACGTCGGGTCTCGCGCCAAAGCTCGTAACAGGGCCGCCAGCCAGATTCCCGTGCGCTACTTCGGCGGCAATGACGACAGGAGCGGTGACGGGCGTCGATGCGCAGGCGGTGCCGCCGGCGGTACGCCCTTCCCGCGCGACTCAACCGGCCCGGTCAGGCCGGCGGCCGCCATCAACGGCCTTTGTATTCCGGCAGCGCCGAACCCGAACCGCCGAAAATCAGCCGGCTCGGATTGCGGTCGAGATTGCGCACCGTCCGGTCGATGGTCGCCAGCGTCCGCTTGGCGTCGGCCGACAGCGAATCGAGCTGGCGGGTGCCGGTGCGGGTCAGACTGTTGACGCCGGTGGTGATCTCGGCGGTGCGCTTGTCGAGATTGTCCGACAGTTGCTTGAGCGAGCGCGCGGCCTCGTTGATTTCGCCGCCTTTGCCGTCCTCACCGCCGGTCAGGTTCTGCAGCCCGAGCACGATCTTGTCGACGCGTTGCGAATTGCGGCCGAGCGCGCCGGTGAATTTGTCGATATTGGCCATCACGTTGTCGAAGTGCTCGGAATTGCGCGCCAGCGTCGCCGTCAACTTGTCGATATTGGAAAGCGCGGAGCGGAACGCCTCCTGATTGGCGACGATAAAATCGTCGAGCCGGCGCAGCGTGTCGCGCGCGGCCTGGGTGACATCCTGGGTCGCACCGGGCGGCGCCACCAACTCCGGGGGTGTGTCCTTGGGATCGGCGGTGCCGACCACCACCGGCGCCTTCGGATCGCCGCCTTTCAGCGACACCGAGGCGATACCGGTCAGGCCCTGAAACTCAAGACCGATCTGGGTGTCCTTGCGCACGGCCACCGACTTGTCGACCGACAAGGTTGCGACCACCTGCTGCGGTTTGGTCGGGTCGAGCTTCAAGCCCGTCACTTCGCCGACGCTAATACCGTTGAACAACACCGTCGCGCCGGTGCGCAGGCCTGACACCGATCCGTCGAATACAATGCGATAATAAACGCGCTCGCCGGTGCCGCCGATGTTCTGGAACCAATAGACGAAGCCGAACACGCCGACCACGACGGCCAGCGTGAACACGCCGATCAGCACATAGTTCGCTCTGGTCTCCATCGACGAACTCCAAAAAAGCTAACAAGGTCAGGCCCGAATGATGTCAGCGCCCGACCGCGTTTCGGCTGACTTCTTAAACTTTCACCGCATCTTGCGTCGCACCCGGCGTCGTCCCTTGGGCCTTGCCTTGCGGTTCGTAGCCGGCCCGCGAACGCTTGCCGCGGAAATAGGCTTTCAGCCAGGGATGCTCGGACTTGAGCATGGTTTCCATCGTCCCCGCCGCGATCACTTTACCGTCGGCCAAAACCGCGATCCGGTCGCAAACCGTATGCAGGCTGTCGAGATCGTGCGTTACCATGAAAACGGTCAGCCCCAAAGTACGTTGCAGCGTGGCGATCAGGGTGTCGAATTCGCCCGCGCCGATCGGGTCGAGGCCGGAGGTCGGCTCGTCGAGGAACACGATTTCCGGATCGAGCGCGAGCGCGCGCGCCAAAGCCACCCGCTTGGTCATGCCGCCGGAAAGTTCCGAGGGGAACTTATTACAAACCGAAGCGTCGAGTCCGACCATTTCCAGCTTGGCGACCGCCAACTCATCGAGCAGGCGCTGCGGCAAATTAAGCAGTTCGCGCACCGGAAATTGCAGATTTTCCATCACCGTCAGCGACGAAAACAGCGCGCCCTGCTGGAACAGCACACCCCAGCGCCGCTCGACCGCCCGGCGCTCCAGGTCGCTGGCCGCCCCCATATCGACGCCGAACACCTTGATGGTGCCCTCGCGCTTGGGGATCAGCCCAATGATGGTGCGCATCAGCACCGATTTGCCGGAACCCGAACCGCCGACAAATCCGAGGATTTCGCCGCGATAGACGTCGAGGTCGGTGTGGTTGAGCACGATGTGATTGCCGAAGCCGACGACGATGTCGCGCGCTTCGATGACGACTTCTTTTTTTTCACCGGCGTCTGTTGATGTCATCGCTGTTCGCCTACATCCCGATCGAGGCGAAAAAGATCGCGAAGATGCCATCCAGCACGATCACCAGAAAGATCGATTCCACCACCGAGGCGGTGGTCTGACGCCCGAGCAATTCCGCCGAACCCTTCACCGCCATGCCTTCGACGCAGGCCACCACGCCGATCACCAGCGCCATGAACGGCGCCTTGATCATGCCGACCTCGAACGTGTTGAGCGCGATCGCTTCCTTGAGCCGCGACAGGAAAATGTCGGGATCGATGCCGCCATACAGCCAGCACACCAGCCCGCCGCCATAAAGCGCGGCCATCGAGCCGATGAAGGTCAGGATCGGCACGCCGATCAACAGCGCCAGGACGCGCGGCAAAATCAGAACTTCGACCGGATCGAAGCCCATGGTCTGCAGCGCGTCGATCTCTTCGCGCATTTTCATCGAACCGAGTTCGGCGGTGTAGGCCGAGCCGGAGCGGCCGGCCACCATGATGCAGACGATCAGCACGCCGAGTTCGCGCAGCACCAGAATGCCGACCATGTCGACGACATAGACGTCGGCGCCGAATTTTCGGAAATGGAACAGGCCCTGCTGCGCGATGATGCAGCCGATCAGAAAGGTAATCAGCAGAATGATCGGCACCGCGCGCCAGGCGACGTTGTCGAGTTGATGGATCAGCGAGGTCAGACGAAAACTGCGCGGCCGCGTCAACACGCGCAACAATGCGATGATCAACGCGCCGAACATGTTGACGATCGCCACCAACGTCCCGCCGACCGCCGCGATATTCTCACCGATCGAGGCCATTGCATAAGCCAAGGCCTGGCTGTGCGTCGGCGGCGCCAACTCGTCGAGCTTGACGCCGTGCAACTCCTCCATCAGCGCGTCGTAGTCGGGGCGCAAACCGGTCACGCTGGTTTCGCAACCGCGCGCCGCGAAGGCCCGCGTCAGCCGCTCCAGCAGCCAGGCGCCGAAGGTGTCGAGCCGCTCGACCTTGGTCATGTCGATGGCGACGTGTTTGACCGCCGGATATTTGCGGTTCACGGCGCGGATCGCCGATTCCAGGCTGCGCGAGTTGACGGCGATCCACGCGCCGGCGCCGGCCAACGTCAGCCTTTCGCCCTGCAGCGTGTCTTGCAGCAATGTCTGGCCGCTCACTCGATTGCTCACCGTACCTGCTCTCTTTGCGGATTGCGGTCGCCCGGCGCTTTGGCCCGCAACGGCTGAAAATTCCAGTGATCTGGCGCGTCGGCCATACTTGACCATCGCATGTAAACCTGTCGAGGGTTTGAGCGCAGGCCATTGCCGCGGATATCCCCAACTCGCTGCCAGCTCAGACGGATTATCGTAGAATTGTCATATAAATTGCCGCCAAAAGCGCCCCTCGCCCTCTCGCTCGCCGCCGAGCGCTGGCCGATTGCCGGTTCCTTCGCCATCAGCCGTGGCGCCAAGACCGAAGCCCTGGTCGTGGTCGCGGAACTGAGCGACGGCCAAGGGTTCCGCGGGCGCGGCGAATGCGTGCCTTATGCCCGCTACGGTGAAAGCGTCGACAGCGTCATGGCGGCGATCGAGGCGATGCGCGGCGAGCTTTCCGCCGGTCTCGACCGGATCGGTTTGCAAGCCGCGATGAAACCGGGGGCGGCCCGCAACGCGCTCGATTGCGCGTTCTGGGACTCGAGGCCAAGCGCGCCGGCCGGCCGGTCTATGAGCTGGCGGGCTTGCCGGCGCCAAAGCCGCTCACCACCGCCTTCACGATCTCGCTCGCCGCCGATCCGGCTACGATGGCGGCGAACGCGGCCAAGGTGGCGGACCGCGCTTTATTGAAAATCAAGCTCGGCGGTCCCGACAGCCACGGCGGCGATCCGGTACGAATCGCGGCGGTGCGCACCGCCGCGCCCGACGCGGCTCTGATCGTCGACGCCAATGAAGGCTGGCGCGACGACAACCTCGCCGCCAACTTGGCCGCCTGCGCACAAGCTGGCGTGGTGCTGGTCGAACAGCCGCTGCCGGAGGGCCGCGACGCCGCGCTTGCCGGCATGAAGCGGCCGATCCCGGTTTGCGCCGACGAAAGCGTTCATGACCGAGAGTCACTTTCCAGTCTCAAGGGCAAATACGACGCAATCAACATCAAGCTCGACAAGACCGGCGGCCTGACCGAAGCGTTGGCTCTGGCGCAAGCCGCGACGCGCGACGGCTTCGTGCTGATGACCGGCTGCATGGTGGCGACGTCGCTGGCGATGGCGCCGGCGGTGCTGCTGGCCCAGTCGGCCCGCTTCACCGACCTCGATGGCCCGCTGTTGCTGGCCAGGGACCGCGACCCCGGCCTGCGTTATGCCGGCAGTCTGGTCTATCCGCCCACGCCCGCGCTGTGGGGATAAACACATTCAAAAAACGTAATTGATTCCGGTCAAGGCGGCAGCCCGTGGTTGTGGGTATGTTTTTTTCGATGATGCAGACCAACCCCGCACTGGTTGCCATGGCCAACGCCTCAAAAATTGCCGAGCGCCTGCGCGCCCACGCCAAACTCTGCCGGCAGATCGCCAGTGCGAGTTGGAGCGAGGAATCGGCGCAGGAGCTGACCCGGCTGGCCGAGGAATGTGCCCGGGCTGCGGCCGAGGCCGACCTCGAAGGCGCGGCATCACCCTCGGTGCACTGACAGGCGTCTCAAACCGGCACGGCCATTTTTGGCAAATAATTGAATTTGTTCACCAATTGTGCCCGGTTTTTTGGTTAACCAAACCTTTCCGTCGCCACCCCAATCGGCCTACACTTAACGAATAGTTGGTCCGCCCAGCGCGGCGGGCCCGGGTTGATGGGGTTGGGGTCATGCGTATTCGGAGCTTGTCGCTCTGCGCCACGTTGCTGACAGCCGCGCTGATATCGGCGCTGGCGTCGGCGGTGACGCCTGCGGCGGCTACCATGCGCATCGCCGAAGACCGCGGCGGCCAGATCGGCCAATATCTGCAAAGCTTCGCGGTGTTGCGTTCGTCGGGCGAAAAGGTCGTCATCGACGGTAATTGCCTGTCGGCCTGCACGCTGGTGCTCGGCCTGATCCCGCACGACCGAATCTGCGCGACGCCAAGGGCGCGCTTCGGCTTTCACGCCGCCTGGATGCCGGATATCGATGGCCAGCCGGTCACCAGCCGCCTGGGCACGCAGGCCTTGTGGAACATCTATCCGCGCCGGGTGAGGCGCTGGATCAGCCGGCACGGCGGCCTGTCGCGCAAGATGATTTACATGCAAGGCCGCGACTTGCGCGGCATCGTCGCTTATTGCGGCCAGAAAACCCAGCAAGCCCAAATCCGGTCGAAGAGCCGCGCCACGCGCCGCGCCGAAGCCCGCGCTCATGCTCGTGCCGAAGCTCGGGCTCGCGCCCGGGCTCGCTCAGAGCATCGCTACGCGCGTCGCGCGGTGCGCTACACCACCGCAAGCGCCGCCAACGACCGCCGCTAGCGCCATCGCCGCATAGGCTTTGACGCCGAAGGCGCCATACAGCACGCCCGCCAATCCCATCGCGCCCGCCATCGCCGCGCCGAGCGCGATCGCGAGATAGCCTTGCGCGGTCGCCGCCTGCCCCGGCGGCGCGTGACGCGACAGGAACGTCAGCGCGCCGAGATGGGTCGCGCCAAACGACAGCCCGTGCAGCAATTGCAGAAACCGGCAAGGCTATCCCCGGCGGATCGAAAGCCATCGCCGCCCAGCGCAGCGCGCCACCGGCGGCGCCGATCATCAACATCACGCTCGGGTGAAAGAAACGCCGGCAACCGCCCCGACAGCGCGAACAGCACGATTTCCGCGATCACGCCCAGTCCCCACAGCGCCGCGATCGCGGTGCCGTCGAGACCGCGCGCCCGCCATTCCAGCGCCGAGAAGCCGTAATAGACCGCGTGGCTCGATTGAATCAGCGCCGCGGCCGCCAGCACCGCGAGGAACGCCTTGTCGCGCAGTAGATTTTTGCGCGCCGCCGGCGCGGCGGCCGGCGCCGGCCCGCCGGTCGACAGCGGCGCCAGCATCATCGCGGCCAGCGCGGCCATGACGCTGGCGGCGACGATCAGCCAGATCAGATCGCGCGCCGGCAGCGTATTGGCGGCAAAGCCGGCGCCGAAAGTTCCGGCAATGAAGGCGAGCGAGCCCCACAGCCGCACCGGGCCATAGGCGCGGCCGCGCGCCGACAGCCCGCGCAGCGCATAAGTCTCGGTCAACGGCATCACCGGCGTGTAGGTGAGCGAGACCAGCGCGAAGGTCAGCAGAATCGCCGCCGCGCCGTCGGCCAGGCCGACCAGCACATAACCCGCCACGCTCAGACAACAGGCCACGATGATGGCTAAGCGCAGCGCCTCGTAGCGGTCGGCGCTGCGGGTGGCGACCGGAATGGCGAACACCCGCGCCAGCATCGGCGCGGCCAGCACCAGCCCGATCATGCCGGCGTCGAGGCCCTTGGCCTTAAGCCAGACCGGGAAGAACGGCAGTTGAATCCCGCTCAGCACGAACAGCGCGGCATAAAGCGCCGCCAGACGCGGCGCAAAGCCGCGTTCTGGCGCGGGATTAAAGGCGAAAAACCGCATTCCGGCTACAAGACTCCATACTGATTCGGCTCGGTAAGGCTGGCCGAATCAAGGCGATTGATTGATAAACTGGGCGGTAGCAATTGCCCATTTCGATTCACGTTGCCCGTTTGGACTTACAATGGCGAATGAGACTTTAGCGCTGCTGAACCAAACGCGGCCGGACCGCGTCGCCGAGGACGACTATCGCTCGTTTTGCGCCGCGCTCGGCGCCAGTGCGCGTGGCCGTGCCTTTTTGAACGAATATGCCCGGCGTAACCGCCATGCCGACACCGAAGTCGTGCTGGAAGCGCTCGCCCGGCTTGAACGGACCGCGCGCCGGCAGGATTCCGCGCCGGAAGCCGAACGGATTCGCCAGGACCTGCGCGCCTTGCTCGATACCCTGCGCTCGGCCCGGCCGCAGGTTGACAGCAGCCCCGGCGCCATCAAAGCCGCGACTTTGGCGGCGCTGATCGATTTCGTGCAGGCGCGCATCGAAGCCCTGCTGACCCCGGCGCGCACCGGGCCGTCGCAAGTGCCGGAACTCGAACAGCCGGAACTGCCGATTCCGCAGCCGTCATCGATGGCGCCGTCGCCGATCGCGCTGGTGCAACCGGCCCGACCGGCGCCCGCCGACCGCAACGCGCAAGCCTGGCGCGATTTCGACCTGTCCCGGCTGATGCCGGAGGCCCGCCAGCCCACGGCCGCCAAGCCGGCGGCCAGACCGGCTGCCAAGCCAGCCGCCCAGGCGCGCGCGGCTGCTGAACCGAGCCCGGCCGAAATCGTGGCCGGCGTCAGATTCATTGATCTCGCCTTGGTCAAGCCGCAGCCGCTCGACCGGACAGCGACCACCGCATTGCCGGCCCTGGACGACGCGATACCGGCCACCGCCGCCGCGCCGGCGGCCGCGGCCGTCCAGCAGCCGACCGCGCCGGTCGTCCCGACCGAAGCCTACGAAGTCTGGCTCGACCAGCCGGCCGCCATTCAGTTCGATGTCGCCATCGGCGCCGAAACCGACACGCCGGCCGCGCTTGACGACAGGCAAGATAGCAACCTCAAGAGCAACGACATTGCGGCTGCCGCCAGCGAAGCGCCGGAAGCGATGCCGGAGGTTTCGCTTGTGGCATCGCCGGCGGCTGCGCCGGTCGCTGCGCGCGCCGCCGCCCCGGCGGCCGACCGGAACGCCCTGCCGGTGTTTGGCCCGCCGGTGCCGAACCCGACCGGCCTGTCGCCGCGTCAGCTCGCGATTGCCGCGCTCGCCGCCAAGGACAAGCCCCAGCAGTTCGCAGTCACGCCGCAAGCGCCTGTCGCCGCCGAAGCACCGGTCGTCCACGCCCGCGCCGGCCGTCGAGCAGCCCGAGGCCAAAGCCTCCGGGCCGCTGTCGCCGCGCCAGCTCGCCATCGCCGCGCTCGCCGCCCAGAACAAAGCCCAGCAGCCCGCCGCCGCCACGCCGCAACAGCCGGTCGTCAGCGAAGCGCCGGTTGCCACGCAAGACGCGACACCGGCCACCGCAATGGACGTTGAGCAACCGGCGACCCAATCCGGTCCGCTGTCGCCGCGTCAGGCCGCCATCGCCGCGCTCGCTGCCCAGAACAACGCCCCGCAGCCTGCCGCTGTCGCGCCGCAACCGGCTGTCACCGCCGAAGCCGCGGTGGCCACGCCCACCGCCCCGCAAGACACGGCCGAAGCTGTCGAACCGGTTGCCGAGCCCGTCACGATTTCGGTCGACGCGATCACCGACGCACTGCTGCGCATGCAGCGCGAAGCCGAACGCGACGAAGCCAAACGCGACGAAGCCAAGTCCGACACAACGACACGCGGTCAAGCCGAAGTTGCCGAAGCTGAAGTTGCCGAAACCGAGCTTGGCGAAGCTGACCTTGCAACTGACTTGGCAACTGACCTGGCAACCAAGGCCGAGGACCAGTCGTCGGCGGCCGAGGCGTCGCTAACCGAGACGTCAGTGATCGAAACCGTGGTGGCTGAGGTGGAGATCACCGAGCTGGAAGTCACAGAGACTGTCGTGGCCGAAACGTCGGTGAGCGAGACGACCGTGAATGAGGCCGTGGCGCACGAGACGGCGGCAAGCGAGACGCCGATCGACGAAACACCGGCTGCCACCACTGCGGCTTCGCCCGCGAACGCGGCCTCCGATCCGCTCGATCCCATTCTGTCGCTCAGCGACGAAGAGCGGATCGCGCTGTTTACCTGATCGGCGTCACTTCAAGCGGTTTGATTACGCCGGCTGGCTGATCAGCCTGGCGAACATCTCGACGTCGACATTGCCACCCGACAAAATGCCGACCACAACCTTGCCTTTAATGTCGAGCTTGCCGGCAAGCAGCGCCGCCAAACCGATGGCGCCGCCGGGCTCGACCACCAGCTTCAACTCCTCGAACGCATAACGCACCGCGCGCGCCACTTCGGCGTCGCTGACAGCAAGGCCCTGCCCGATCAGCGCGCTGGTAATCGGAAACGTCCATTCGCCCGGCATATTGCTCATCAAGGCGTCGCAGATCGTGCCGCTGATGCGCTCGTTGTGCTCGCGATGGCCGCTCACGAAGGAACGCAAGGTATCGTCGAAACCTTCCGGCTCCACCGTGTAGATCTGCGCGTCCGGCACCCGCGATTTGACGCCGAGCGAGGTGCCGGCGGCCAGCCCGCCACCGGACGCGCCGATGGCGACGATCTCCGGTTTCAAGCCGAGCCGTTCGAGATCCTCGACGATCTCAAGACCGATGGTGCCCTGCCCGGCGATAATCAACGGATCGTCGTAAGGCGGCACCAAGGTCGCGCCGCGTTGCTTGACGATGGCCTCGGCGATCGCGGCGCGGTCCTCGCCGCCGTCGCGATCGTAGGAGACGACCTCGGCGCCGAGCGCCAACGTGCGGGCGTGCTTGGCCTTCGGCGCATCCGCCGGCATCACGATGACGGCGGGCATCCCTAAGAGTTTCGCCGCTGCCGCCACACCTTGCGCGTGATTGCCGGACGAATAAGCCACCACGCCGGCGGCGCGCCGCTCGGGCGGGATCGACGAGACTTTGTTATAGGCGCCGCGGAACTTGAACGAGCCGGTGCGTTGCAGGGTCTCGGCTTTGAGAAAAATCCGCGCACCGAGCAACTCGTCCAGCACCGGCGCATTGATCAGCGGCGTGCGCACGGCGACGCCGGCAAGCCGTTTGGCGGCAGCCGCGACATCGGCGGCGGTCGGCAGCATTTTGGTGTCGATGGCGCCCATGCCGGCAAGGCTAGCGCAAAACAACCGCGCTGTCGTCCCCACGGACGTCAGCGGAGAACTCTCTTACCCTCTCCCCTTGTGGGAGAGGGTGGCGCCTGCGGAGCGTAGCGAAGCACGCGCCGGGTGAGGGGGACAGCGCCTAACTGTTTTGCCCCCTCACCCGCCCTCGCTTCGCTCGGGCACCCTCTCCCACAAGGGGAGAGGGCTAAGAAGGGGCTACGCCGCCAAGGCCTTCGCACTCTGCGTCGCCTCAGTCACATGCCGCACGAAAGTGCGGGCACAGGCTTCCCAGGTCAGATTCTCGGCGAAGGCCCGGCAGGCGGCCCGGTCGCGCTCCAGCGCGCCCAGACAGGCGAGCCGCAAGTCGGCATTCAGCGCGCCGACAGGCGCATCGCCAATCACATCGCGCGGCGCCGCGGCCGGAAACGCCGCCACCGGCGTCCCGCTCGCCAAGGCTTCGAGCAGCACCAGGCCGAAGGTGTCGGTCAGGCTCGGGAAATACGAACACGTCGGCAGAGGCAAAAATCTCCGCCAGATCCTCGCCCTGCTTGGCGCCGACAAACACCGCGTCGGGATATTTGCGTTCGAGCGCGTGACGCGCCGGGCCGTCGCCGACCACCAGCTTGGTGCCCGGCAGATCGAGCTTGAGAAAGGCCTCGATATTCTTTTCCACCGCCACCCGGCCGACGGTGAGAAACACCGGCCCCGGAAAATCCAGCGGCTTGCGGCGCGCCGGATTGAACAACTGCGCATCGACGCCGCGCGACCACAGCTTCACATGATTAAAGCCGCGCCCGGTCAGTTCGCTGGCCAAGGTCGGCGTCGCCGCCAGCACCGCCGCGCTCGGCGCATGAAACCGGCGCAGCCAGGCCCAGGTGATGTCGCAGGTCCACTGTTCCGGCACCGGCAACCGTCCGGCCAGATAATCGGGAAACCGCGTGTGCAGGCTGGTGGTGAACGGCACGCCGCGCCTGAGACACAAGCGGCGCATGACGTGGCCGAGCGGACCTTCGGTGGCGATATGAATGGCGTCGGGCTGAGAGCGTTCGACCCGGCGTTCGACCGCGCCCGGCGCCGGCATCGCCAGCCGGATTTCCGGATAGCTCGGCATCGGCAGCGTCCAGAATTCGGACGGGCTGAGGAAATCGATATCGACACCGAACAGCGCCGCCTCGCGCGCGACATGGCCGAGCGTGCGCACCACGCCGTTGACTTGCGGGTGCCAGGCGTCGGTCGCGACCAGGATTTTCATGACATGCTCATTCGGCCGCCTGCCGCATCCCGCTCATGATCGCGTCCATGCCGACATCGATGTCGTTTTCCGGCTCGCGTTCCTTGCCGTCGCCGCTGTGCGTCCAGGTGATGATCTCGAAGCTGCCGTCGTAGTTCTCGGCCACCGCCGTGCAGCTCTCGACCCAGTCGCCGCAATTGATGTAGCGCAGGCCGAAATCGTCATGCAGCGCGGCGGTGTGGATGTGGCCGCAGATCACGCCGTCGGCCTGATGATGCTTGGCCTCGGTCGCCAGCGCCTTCTCGAACGCGCCGATGAAATTGACCGCGTTCTTGACCTTCAGCTTCATCCACTTCGACAGCGACCAGTATGGCGCGCCGAACACGCGCCGCATCGCGTTGAACAAGCGGTTGGCCTGAATGGCGAAGTCGTAGGCCTTGTCGCCGAGCAGCGCCAGCCAGCGCGCCTGCGACACCACCAGATCGAAGATGTCGCCATGCACGACCAGATAGCGTTTGCCGTCGGGGCCGGTGTGGATGATGTTTTCGACCACCTCGATGCCGCCGAAATGCGTGCCGTAATAGCCGCGCAGGAACTCGTCGTGGTTGCCGGGAATGTAAATCAGCCGCGAGCCTTTACGCGCCTGACGTAAGAGTTTTTGCACCACATCGTTATGCGGTTGCGGCCAGTACCACGACGAGCGCAACGCCCAGCCGTCGACAATGTCGCCGACCAGATAAAGCGTTTCGGCTTCGTGATGGCGCAGGAAGTCGAGTAATTTCTCGGCTTGGCAGCCGCGGGTTCCCAGATGAATGTCCGAGATGAAAAGCGCGCGAAAGCGCCGCGTGGCGATGTCCGTCACGGCGCGACCTTCTCTAATTCATGCTTCATGTTCGTATGCATTATCACCCCCCGATGACATGTTTATGACAACGCCATTAACCAACCTCGACCGTCGACCGAGCCTTACGCCGCCGCACTCTGCGCTTCGGCGCGGCGGAACCGCACCAACGTATAAACACCGAACGGCTTGACCTTGCGCCGCTCGATCACTTCGGCGCCGCCATGCGCCGACGCCCAGTCGGCCAGCCGCTGGAACGGAAACTCCGGCCGCAGTCCGAGCTTGCGCGCCTTTTGCGCCAGCAGCCGCTCGACCGCCGCCGCCAGGCCCTTTTCGGAATAAAGATGATTGACCAGAATGATCTGGCCGCCCGGCCGCACCACCCGCGCGCATTCGCTCAAGACGCGTTCCGGATTGTCGACCAGCGTAATGACAAATTGCCCGACGACGCAGTCGAACGAGCGCGTCGGGATAATCGAGCTCGCCGGCATCCATCACCCGCAGTTCCTTGACGTAAGGATAGCGGCCGCTCGCCTGCCGTTCGCGCGCCCGCGCGATCATCGGCTCGGAAATATCGATGCCGGTGATCTCGGTCGAGGCGTCGTAATCGTCGAACGACAGCCCGGTGCCGACGCCGATTTCGAGAATGCGGCCGCCGACCTCATGCGCGGCTTTGGCCGCCGCCCGCCGGCCGTTGAGGAACACCGGGCCGCACAGCACGTCGTAGACCGGCGCCCAGCGGGCATAGGCCTTTTCCATCACGTCTTTGGCGGGATCGCGCAGCATCGAAAGCCCCCTCGAATCAGCTTTGGCTGTCTCCGAAGTCGAGGTAGCAAGCCTGTGCGACAGCCCGGCGACACCACCCTTGACCTGCCCGCTCACGGCTCTAACACTCCTGTCACAAACGCCTTTTATTTGAGTGAGGATCTGCCATGGATTTTGGACTTGCCGGCCGGAAGGCCATCGTTTGCGCGTCGAGCCGCGGCTTGGGCAAAGCCTGCGCGCGCGCGCTGGCCGAAGCCGGCTGCGAGGTCGTCATCAACGGCCGCGACGCCAAGGTGCTTGAGGCCACCGCCGCCGAACTGATCGCCGCCACCGGCGCCAAGATCACCGCGGTCGCCGCCGACGTCGCCGACCCGGAGGGCCAGAAGGCGCTGCTCGCCGCCTGCCCGCAGCCCGACATTCTGGTCAACAACAATGCCGGCCCGCATTTGCGCGACTTCCGCGAATTGACGCGCCAGCAGATGATCGACGGCGTCACCGCCAATATGATCGTGGCGATCGAGCTGATTCAGAAAGTGATCGACCCGATGATCAGCCGCAAGTTCGGCCGCATCATCAACATCACCTCGGGCGCGGTGAAGGCGCCGCTCGCCGGCCTCGATCTGTCGTCGGGCGCGCGCGCGGGCCTGACCGCCTTCGTCGCCGGCGTCGCGCGCACCGTCGCCGACAAGAACGTCACCATCAACAGCCTGATGCCGGGCGCCTTCAACACCGACCGCCTGCACGTCACGCTCGCCGGCGCGGCGACGAAAACCGGCAAGAGCATCGACGAGATCGCCGCCGCCCGCATCGCCACCATTCCGGCCAGGCGCTTCGGCGAGCCGGCCGAGTTCGGCGCGGCCTGCGCCTTCCTGTGCTCGACGCAGGCCGGCTTCATCACCGGACAGAATTTGCTGATCGACGGCGGCGCATTCCCCGGCGCGTTTTAGACGCCCCTTCTCCAGACGCAAAAAAAGGCCGGCGTCACCGCCGGCCTTTTCTTTTGTGCGCCGAGCGCGCTCGTTGAGCGCGTAGCGCTATTTCGACGTCAGGCCCGGACCGTCCCACTGATAGCGCAGCGCGACCGAGACGATGTTGATGTAGGAACTGACCGAGCCGATATAGGTCGTCGAGCCGGACCACGGATTGCCGGGCAGCCGAGGCGCGCCCAGACAGAGCGACGCATCCTTCACGTCGATGAATGAATAGCCGACATCGAAGGTCAGGCCCTTGATGCTCGCCGGCTTGTAGCTGGCGCCGACCGAATACCAGATGCGATCGTCATCGGGCAGCCGTGGCGTGCGCACGGCGTCGGTGATCGGGCTTTTCTCGAAGCCGATGCCGGCGCGCACCGTCCAGGCCGGATCGAGCATGTATTCGCCGCCGAGCGAATAGAAGTAGCCGTCGCTATATTGGAACGGGAATTTGACCGCGGCGCCGCCGAGCGTCGCGCTGCGTGCCGTTCGGCTGATAGAGATAGCGCGGTGCCGATGCGGCTCCAGTTCGACCACTCGAACCCGGCTAACAGCGTAAAGCGATCGCCAATGCCTTGGCGCAAGCCGACGGTCACGGTGTCCGGCAGATTCGAGCTTGAGATTGACCGAGCCCGGCGTCGACCCGCAGGACGCCGGCCGGAACTCATATGTGCCGTTGATGTCCTGATTGATCGCCGAGCGATAGCCGATGCCGATGGTCGTCTTCGGCAGCGGCGTCAGCGTTACGCCGGCGGTCCAGCCGAAACCCCAGCCGGCGCCGTTGATCGCTGCCGAATTCGCAACGGCGACGCGCCGACGAAGGCGTCATACGACACCTTCATATATTGCGCCTGCAGGCCGACGGCGACGCTGATCCAGTCGTTGAACTTGTAGGCGACGGTCGGCGAGAAATTATAGGTGTCGAGTTTGGCGCTTTCGCCGCTAGGCCGCAGCCCGCCCACAATTGCGGGAAGCTGAACGCCAAGGCCGAACGGCGCGGTCACCGACATGCCAAGCCAAAAGTGGTCGTTGAGTTGCCATGACGAATAGCTCGACGGCACCAGTGCATCGAGGCCGCTATTGCTCGGCGCGTTGCCGAAGGCGCCGAGGGTCGCGGTCGTGATAGCTGTGCGACGCATGCGGCATGATGCCGGTCAAATTCCACTCGGACGTCTTGCCGTTGAATTGCGTGATGGTCGCCGGGTTCCAGAACATCGAGGACAGCGCGCCGCCGGCGGCGATGCCGGCGAAGGATGAACCTTGGCCGTAGGCGCTTTGCTCGCGAATGGCGAAACCGCCGGCATGGGCGGTCGCGGTCGCGGCCAACAACAGTGCGAAACTGATGCCGCCCCAATAGGACGACTTAATGCTGCCCCGTGGCATTAGACGCTCCCTGAACTTTATGTGCCGCGCCAATGTAACCTTGGCACTTGTAACAGCCCATCGTGCCGAGTCGCCGGGTCCTGCGCAACTTATCGATAGGTTATCGACACGCCGCGGTCCGGATTCCGGTACATTTCGGCTGGCTGTAGCAAACCGGCAACAAACCGGCCGGCGCCGCCCGCCGCGCCCGATATTATCGGCAATATCAACGGTTTAAGGACCGCTAGCGCGGCAGCAGCTCGCGCGCCGACAAAGCCTGCTTGAAATCGACCATCGCCTCGTCGATCGAGGCGCCGCTATTGGCCTTTTCCAGCTTGCGCAGCAGCGTCTTCAAATTGCGGTCCTTGTCGCGGATCACCCAGCGGCGGGTGAAAATCTGCGCGTCGTAGATCGACGTGATCCGCACCGGTGCCGCCACCGACGGCAGCCGGGCGTCGAAGTGATGGACGAAAGGTATGGTCATGCTGAAACCCCACGCGGCCCGGCCCGCGACATTCGGAATGCGGCGCCTCAGCGCGCGTCCCTTGAAATTGTTGAACGTGGAGAACCATGCGCGCTTTCGCGCGCCGGCGATACCGCATCTGTGGATACATTGGCCGATCGGCGGCAAACAATGACGGCGCGGCATGGTGCGGCACGGCGCGATATGGCGCGGGATGGCCCACCGCGCGCCGCCGCTGTCGCTTGTGGCGATGCCGCATAAGGCCTATATATAAAGCATCAGAACGGCCCCAAAATCGGCCGAATCGAGATCGCTGGCGCCTTGAAAGCCGAGGCGCTCCTTGAAGTGGCGCAACCGCGCTTATTCGTGACAATTCTTATTCGCGACAGTTCTTCGTCGCGACCACGCGATCAAGACGACCTGGCCAAGCGGTCCTGGTCGAGCGGCCCAAAGAGGTCCGCGGAAAGACGATTGATGAACATCTTCATATTCAGGTCGGAAGCCAACCGCGAGCTGCGCGCGTTTTCCGGCGACAAAGGCGGCCTCAATCTGCCGCCGCAGTTCCGGCCCTGGCACGCCGTCGGCGTCGTCAAGCCGGATGCCGCGCCGCCCAATAATCTCAGCCGCGACGTGATCGAGAAGTCGATCGCCGATGCCGGCTTCCAGCTCTACAAGCTCAAGACCGAGAAATAGCGCCGGCGCTTGCCGCGCCAGCCTTTGACACCGAGCCAACCGATGACCGGCCGCCCCTGCAAACCCGACGCGGACTTCACCCGGCTCTGGCAATGGCTGTTGCCGGACACGCCGGTGCCGGTCTGCGGCACGGGCGGCGACGCCGCCAACACCCCAAACGAACCAGCCACCACGGGTTGCCCCCGGCGGCTTCGCCCGCTCACGCGCCGCCCACCGGCGGTAGCGACAGCTGATGGGCGCGGCATTGGCGCCCTTGCCCCCGGCCCCTTCGCCATCGCATATTCCGGACCGATTTGAATTTCGCACCCAAACCCACGCCCAAACCAACGTCCAAACCCACGTCCACGTCTAAGACAAAAGCTTAAGGGAGATCGATCATGAAGCTCGTCCGCTACGGCGCCGCCGGCCGCGAAAAGCCCGGCATCATCGCAGAGGACGGCAAAATCCGCGACCTCGCCAGCATCGTGAAAGACATCGACGGCGCCATGCTGGCCTCCGGCGGGCTCGCCAAGATCAAGAAGGCCAATTTGAAGCGCATGAAGCCGGTTCGCCGGCAAGCCGCGGCTCGGCCCCTGCGTCGGCAACGTCCGCAACTTCATCGCCATCGGCCTGAACTATTCCGACCACGCCGCCGAAGCCGGCATGCCGGTGCCGAAAGAGCCGATCATCTTCAACAAGGCGCCGACCTGCATCTGCGGCCCGAACGACGACACCATCGTCCCGAAGGACTCGACCAAGCTCGACTAGGAAATCGAGATCGGCATCGTCATCGGCAAGCGCGCGCGTTATCTGACCAAGGAAAACACCAAGGCGGCGATCGCCGGCTATTTCCTGTCGAACGACGTCTCGGAGCGCGAATTCCAGATCACGCGCTCGGGCGGTCAGTGGAACAAGGGCAAAGGCTGCGAGACCTTCGGCCCGATCGGCCCCTGGTTCGTCACCAAGGACGAGATGAAGAACCCGCAGAACCTCAACATGTGGCTCGACGTCAACGGCGAGAAGCGCCAGCGCGGCAACACCAAGACCATGATCTTCGATTGCGAATACATCGTCTGGTACTGCTCGCAGTTCTTCGTCATGGAGCCGGGCGACATCATCATCACCGGCACGCCGCCGGGCGTCGGGCTCGGCATGAAGCCGGAGCCGCAAGTTCCTCAAGGCCGGCGACGTCGTCACCCTCGGCATCGACGGCCTCGGCGAACAGAAGCAGAAGATCGTGGCGTTCAAGAAGTAGGCGTCGAACGCGCTTCGTTTTGGCAATAAAAAAATGGGCCGGGGTTTCCCCGGCCCATTTTCGTTTCGACTGCCGCCATTGGACTATGACAGGGACTTCCTCGAATCGTCATCTCCGTCCATCGGTCTGCTGAGGTCGTCAACATATTCATCGAGCCTTCGATCGAATTCCGCGGACGGAACGGCTGAATCGATCCATATGATAGCGGCGTCGAGCTGCGCCATCTCTGGCACGACGAAGCGGGTGGGCAATTCCGCCCCGCGAATGCGAAGCTCCGCCCAAGCGTCGGCCATATCGAGAACATGGGGCCCGACACGGAATTTGGCGTACTGCCGAAATGCGGTGACCCATTCCCGGTCCAACTGGCCATCCGTCAGTGTCTCGAAACGCCGGCCGCGGCTTAAATAATGCTTTGCCTGTTCCATCAACTCATTCTGAAACCAGTCGTCCGGCAGGGATTCAAAACGTCGTTCTATTTTTTCTTTTAATGATTTCTGTTCGTTCATAAGTTCGCCGCCCGTGAGACCCAACGGTTTTGCGCTTTCCGCATTCCATAAAGCGGCAATTGCGGCGCGCCATGCGTGGCGCAGCAAGAAGCAGGCCAAATCGCATCGCTGATTTTCCTGCTGAATTAGAACTGTGTTCGCCGTATCGGAATGTCGCAATTGCCGGTGGGAAAAATCTGCCTATTGTGGCGTTGCGATTGGCTTGTCGCTGTGTGCGACGCAGGGCGAAAGACCGAAGGCCGGATGAGCGAAGCGTCATCGGCCCGTTCAAACCGTCTCGGCGCAAGTCGCTTCGCACGTGTGCCCTACGGGCTGCTCGCAATTTTTCGCGATGGCGCCGAGCGACATCACCATCACCGGCACGCCGCCGCGCGTCGCGCTCGGCACGAAGCCGGAGCCGAAGTTCTTGCAACCCGGCGACATCGTCACGCTCGGCATCGATGGCCTGGGCGAACAGAGGCAGAAGATCGTCGCGGCGAAGAAGTAAGTTCTTCACGCGCGACACTGCAGAGCGCAAATAAATCGGCCGAGGGAAACCCCGGCCCGTTTTCGTTGCGGCTCTGACCGCGAGGCGCCGGCCTTTTTACCGAATTTTTATACGAATCAAACGAACTCGGTGACATACCATTTTGGTATGGGGTGCGGCTCTGCGGGCTTGTTCATTCACAGGCCCGAATTGATTATGAAATAATGCTGATCAAAGCCATCGGCGGCAGTGTCCTCATTTTGGCGGCTTCCCAAGCGGCACTGGCGGCTGATTGGCAATACTGCCTCGCCCCGTCCTTCACACAACACCGGATTTATATATCCGCGCCCTTTCCCTCAACCATGGCGTGGGGCAGCCCGGACGCAGAACTCGATCAAATGCTGAACCAGTCTGGCGTGAGCCACGATGATGTCCAATGCCCACGGGCCAATGACGAAACTTCAATCGAGACAATGCGAAAAGAGGCCATCGCCTTTAATCGCGAGGCCGGCAATGAAATTGTCGATTTAGCTTGGACGCCGTAGCGTTGCCGCCGTTCCACGCCGCTGACGAACCGCCCCCAAAACGGTCGTCTATCTTTGCGGTTTATCTCGACGTTGCAAATCGAAGCGTCGGAAACCGCCGCTCAATTACTCCGTCATCGAGGCTTCAGAACGAATGTCTCTGTCTCCGCAAGCCACCAGCCGAAAACCCGGCAATATAATCATTCGCCTTCTCGGACCGGGCCTTATAACCGGCGCGGCCGACGACGACCCGTCCGGTATCGCCACCTATTCACAGCGCGCCGGTAGGATGAGTTGAGCGAAGCGAAACCCATCATAGCGGCCGCGACGAAAAGCGATGGGTTTCGCAAGGGCTCAACCCATCCTACGGGCTCTATTCAAAGTATGCGGGGCGTACAGTTTTCCCGAAATAATGTCTCTTTGAGCATGAGTCTCTCAGGTCGTTCCGAGCGGACGGTGTCGATCCAGCTCTGAGCATGGCGCGTGCACGAGAGGTAGGTCGCTCTGTCATTGATATCCAGCTTTGAATTAAACGCGCACAGCAGAAATTTGTATTCCTCAACCAGTCTTGCGACCCCCCAAGGATTTCCCTCGACGGAAGCGACATAGCTCGAAAGCGGACTGATTTTGACATCAAGCCTTTTTGCTTCGGCCTCTGCGAAATGATTGACGAGCTGTCCGTCTTTTTTCTCCTTAAAGGAAATCTCGGCGATCGCGGGACATAACGGAACGAGTTCCGGTCTTGCAAGGAAGAACGGAACGCATCCCGTCAGAGACAGCAGCAGCAGCAAGCTACTCGCGAAACGAGATACCCATAGACGCATAGGTGGCCGCCTTCAGCGCATTTTGGAATACGGTGTTCTTGCGCACCGCGTAACCGACAAAGCGAAGCGTGTCCTTGTCGTCCTTGAACGACAGTTTCGTATTCTGCTGATCGGTTTGGTGCTCGTGGGTGTCCTCGGTGTAGCTTCCCGAGGCGCCAAAGCTGTAGCCGAAGCAGCTGATCCGCCTCCAGCGGATGCGCTGAAATGATGCTTGTAGTCGTACGACCAGTTCTGGCTCGACGAAAACGTGACGCCGAACCCTCTGACCAGGATCAAGCCCGTCGGATAGTAAAGCAGCGTACCGTTCGGACCGAAGAACTTGAGGAAGTCGTGTGGATTGTCGGTCACGTGATGATTGTTGAACAGGTTGGGCCTGAACCAAGCAGGCGCAATTGATGGTGACTCGGAAGGCCGCCTCCGCCGTCAGTGTCAGGCCGGTCGCATGGCTGAAATCTTCCTGGATATCCGTGTGCCCGCCGGCGCTCGCGTTGACGCTAATGAAAGCATAAGACGCGCTCCCAGCAGCGCCCCAGTCTGTGGAGATCGACGTCGATTTGGTTGTCGTCCTGTCGTAGGTGAGACCTTGGGGAAAGCCGCCGGCCGTCGTTTCCTTGATGTCTTTAAGAGCCATATTCCAGCCGACGGTCAATCGGTCGTCGAACAAGGCTGTCGAGCCTAGCGGCAACATGCTCAGATAGACGATATCGAAGCTTCCGCCGTTCGGATAGTCTGTGTCCGGGTTGACGGGCAGCCTCAATCGCATCGCCGGATTGGTATAATCGAACTCCGCTTCCACAATCTCTCGGTCACCCGGGTCCGGGTACTGGCGATCCATGATCGTTTTGATCCGAAACTGACTTCTTTTGATGCTGTCCAGAGCGTTTTGCATCTGCCGGATGTGGCCGTAGCTGGAGCTCCACTGCACGTAGGCGGCGTTGTCGCCGACCGCGTAGCCCATCGCCTCGGCGTATTGCTTCCAATTCGTGCGATCGAGGATCACCCACCGCATGGCGTCGGATTTGTCGGATTCCACCGCTTTATCGAGATCGGCAATTTCGAGTTGCTCGGCTGGCGAAAGATTTTTGAGAACCACGTATCCGCGCAGTTTCTGCAGGAACTCTCCGTAGACGGCGCTCATCAAAGAAATGCCAGTCATCACGCCGCCGGAAACACCTTGCGGAACGATCGACATGTCGGCGCGGCGCAACAAGTTGTACTGCGAGAACCAGGGATAGCCGCCCTCGGCATACTTCTTGTACGAAATGGAAACCGGATCGGCGACGAGCTTGATTTGCAGAAATTCGTCGACACCGAGTGTCGCGGCTTGTGTCTTCAGCAGATCGTAGTAATTATTCAGGCTGATCTGCAGACCTTGACCAAAGGTCACGTCCTAAATCGGACTTGGCATCCTACCCCCCCCAGTTTTCTACTGTTCGCTGCAAACGAGGATAATGCACCTATAGCCTGAAGATAAGAATCGGCCGTGTCAAGGAGGGCAAGTGCGATCGCACGCGCACCGCGCACGCCCCTCACGTGTCCGGAGCCGAAGCTCGCTGGCCCTTTACGCAGAATGCCTCGGCATGCCGTTGCGGACATTCGTTAGGGCTTATCCGGTGCGTCGCACACTGACTGTCCGCTTCGGGTCAAATACGACCGTTCCGATTTTTATGTTTTGTTTATTTTGTCAGCTTTGGGTCATTTGCGGCCAAGCCGGTCCGTGCGAGTTTCGACCATTGTCCGCTGTTAAGCCAATAACAGGCATTCGGCGCCGGCTTGGGCTGGGGCCGCGCGTTGCGTCCGCGTTGATGGGTTCCCGCCCTACAGCCGTCTGATCCTCGGCCCCTGCCACCTGCCCGCCTTCGTCAACTCCGTCACCGCCCAGACCAGCGCATCGAGCCGGTCGGGCGACGCGCCCGACGACAGGCCGCCCATGCCGAAGTCGCACATCTCGTCTTCCAGCGCGGCGAAGCCTGCGCCGACGTGCTTGACCTTGCCTTGCGCGTACATGGCGGCCACCGGTTCGGCGCGCAGCCACTTGCCGCGCGTGGCGTGCACGGCTTTGACCGGCACCGTGGCGTCGACCTGTTGCAGCACGGCGCGCACCATGTCGCCGCCCTGGTTGACCTCGGCGACAATGGCGTCGGCCTCAAGCCGCCGATACAGCGCGACCGCCTTGGCCGCCCAGCCGGCCGGCGACAAGCCCGAGCGCGCTTGCGTCTTCCAGCACATAGACGATGCCGGCCTCAGTGATGCCGGCGGCGATAATGCCGCAGGCGTCCGAGCCCTTGCGCGCCGAGGCCGGCGGATCGACGCCGACGACGACGCGCGATGAGCGGCGGCGCCTGCCCGACCCGCGCGTCTTCGATCTGGCCGCGCGTCCACAGCGCGTCCGGCCGGTCGTCGATCACCTCGCCGTCGATCTCCTGCCGCCCCAGCCGCGTGCCGGCATAGCGCGCCAGAATCTCGTCGAGAAAGGTCGGCGACAGATAGGTGGCGTTGACTTGCGTGGCGGCGCGCGTCACCGCGGTGCGCGGATCGGCCAGCAGCCGCTTGATCAGCGCGATCGGCCGCGGCGTGGTGGTGATCAGCTGGCGCGGGTGCGCGCCCAGCCGCAGGCCGAATTGCAGCATGTCGAAGGTGGCGTCCGGGTGCCGCCATTTCGCCAGCTCGTCGCACCAGGCGGCGTCGAATTGCGGCCCGCGCAACTGCTCGGGGTCTTCCGCCGAGAACGCATAAGCGACCGCGCCGTTCGGCCATTCCAGCCGGCGGCGCGACGACACGAACACCGGCCGCTGACCGCGCGGCGACACCCGCCGGATGCCGGACGGCCCTTCGATCATCACCTCGCGCACATCGTGCTCGGTCTCGCCGACCAGCGCGATCGAGCCGGCCGCATGCGCGGCATAAGGCGGCGCGCCGTGGACTTGCGCCCGCACCCATTCGGCGCCGGCCCGCGTCTTGCCGGCGCCGCGCCCGCCCAGCATCAGCCAGATGGTCCAGGCGCCGCCGCCATTGGCGCGCAACGGCGGGTCTTGATGCACGTGCGCCAGCGCGGCGAAGTCATCCGCCAGCCGCGTCCACATCCGGTGCGGCCTCAGGTCGCTCAGCATCGCCAGTTCCAGTCCGGCTTGCAACGAAGACTCTAATTCGGCGCGCAAGTTCGTTACGGAATTCATCGAGGTCTTCCGGGAGATCGTCATCGTCGTCTTGTCCGTTTTGTCCAACTGGCAAGGGGCCGCACGCCATGTGCTGCAACTTGTGCAAAGCGCCGGTCAGCGAAACCAGCGTGCGCGAAATCACCGCCGCCTCCTGCACGGTCTGGCGCGTGGCGTTCAGGCGCGCGCGCAAGGCTTCGACCGCGGCGATCTGGCCGCGCACGCCGCGATGCAGCCAGTCGATCGACGCGGCAATGGACTCCGGCAAAGCGTCCGGCAACGCGTCCGGCGGCGCAACGGATGCGTCCGGGGCTGCGTCGTCAGCTTCGGCGGCCGCCGCTGGCGGCGCCTGCAACGCCGTCAGCATTTCGGCCTCGAGCTTTTCGGTCTGCGCCAGCAGCCGCGCCGCCGCCGACAATTCGCGCGCCGACGGCTGGTGCCGCACCCAGCCAAGGCCCTTGGCCATGTTGGTGAAGGTCGTGCGGTGAATGCCGAAGTCGGTCGCGATCAGATCGAGCGGCTCGCTGGTCTGTTCGTAGCGGCGCTTGCCGTCGGCCAACAGTTCGTCGGTGAATTGCATCGACGACGGCGATCGCCGCTTTGGCACGTCAGGCGGACCTTCGGTCCGTTTGGCAACGTCAGGCGGATTTTCGGTCCGCTTTGCGTTTGACGTTTTTGCGGACCTGCGGTCCGCGTGCGCGGCTTTGGCGGCGCTGCGGCCGCACGGGTTCGTTTCGCCATGATCAGGCGCTCCGAAATGGATGGATGATGTGATTTTGAAATATCGCGGCGGCCGGCGGCTGAAATCAGCCTCACGCGCGGTTCGCCGACGATGCCGCAACCCTAGCCCGGCAGCGTCACGCTGTCAAGGACTATTTTCCTTCTCGCTATCACCCCCCTCCCTCACAAGGGGCGAGGGAAAAAGCGGAGACGGCCGCACGGTGAAGCGGAAGCAGCGGCGTCGCCTTCACCGATGACTGGCGGCGCAGATTGCGCGGCAAACAAAACGCAAAGAAAAAGGGCCGGGGTTTCCCCCGGCCCAAATTCGTGTCGCCCCTGCGGCCGCGTCGCGGCCGCAAAAGCAAGGCTTAGAAGCGGTAGTTCAGGCCGAGACGAACGATGTTCGCCTTGAACGAGACGTCGGTGGCGGTGGTGCAGCCCGCGGCGCTGCAGGTCGAGGTGCCGAGGTCGGCGTAGAGATATTCGACCTTGGCGGTCCAGTTGGTCATCAGCGCGTATTCGACGCCGGCGCCAGCCGTCCAGCCGAACTTGGTCTTCGAGTTGTCGGCGCCGTTGGCCGGGGTCATCTTGATGTTGCCGAAGGCCGCGCCGCCGGTCACGTAAGGCAGCCAGCGATCCCAACCGGCGTAGCCGAGACGGCCGCGCGCGGTGCCGAACCACGGCATCTTGGTTTCGCAGTTGGTGCAGCCGCCGGTGCCGGACGAATCCGAACCCTTCATCCAGCTGTAGTCGACGTCGCCTTCGAGGCCCCAGACCCACGAACCGGTCTGCAGGTTATAGCCCAGGGTCACGCCGGCGAGCGCGCCTTTCGGCTTGGTCGAGCCGTTGGTCACGGTGCCCGACCAATCGGACTTGCCGAAGCCGTAGCCGCCATTGATACCGGCGTAGAAACCGGTCCAGCTGTAGCCCGGCACGCTATAGATCGGCGCCTTGTAAGCGGGCCGCGGCAAGTCGGCCGCGAACGATGGCGCTGCCATCGCCGCAACAAACAGGCCGATGTACATCGTCATCGGTAAGCGCTTCATTTGTAACTCTCCTTGATTCTGGCCAAAACTTTTTTACGCAATACGCATAGCGAGTGAGCAGGACCGGCCGACGCCGGCCGAGATTCCGAAGCTTCGAGCGAACAAGAGTTGAGCATCAAAAAGCGAAAGCACCGGGTTAAACCAACGGGCCGCCCGCATCGGCGATACTCAAACTTGGCCGCACAAGTGTGAACAAAGCCCAGTTCTGGTTAAAAGCCAGTTAACCAAGAAAAGCCCCGCCAATGGCGGGGCTTTTGCACGCCGGCGGAACCGGCGGAGTTGTTTATTAATGGAAATTAACGCCGTTCATTAAACATACCACCGCCCGATTCGGCCAAGCGGAACGCGCTCAAAGCACTGTTTGAATCGGGTCGGCAAAAAGTGCCGAGTGGCTTGATGGCGTGTTGTTTGATCGGCGCGCGGAATGTTTTGTAAGGCCGCAGGACGAGTTGAGCCGTTGAAAAACCCATAATTTCGCGACAGCATACTTTGATGGGTTTTGCGCGGCTCAATGTATTCAACGGACCCCCGAAAAAAATCATGCCAATTATTCTTTGAATTATAAATGCAGCTGCGTAGTCCGCGGCTCCGCCAGTACAGTTCGCCGCGGGCTTTATCGAGGCCAACGTGAATTGCGCCGTATCGTTCGAGCGGCGGATTACGCTTCGCTAATCGGCCCAACGGGCTAGGAGGAATATATGTTAAGCGGATATTTTGGCGTAGCCCTGCAACGCAGGTCGCGGTGAGGACGTCGTTCAGGCAAGGTCCAAGCGCCGTCCACAGCGTATTTCCGTAGCTTAAAACTTGACTAGAACAAAAAAGGAACATATGTTCTATGGGCGCTTTAAATCAATAACTTAGGAGGGAGGCGTAATCCCTTGCCAGAAAGCTCCTTTGCAGCCCTAGTGGAGAGAATTGGGTTTACTGAAGGACAAGTTTCCGAATTGCTTGGGGTGTCCGCCAAAGAGTTGCCGCTTATGAAGCTCAGGAAATTCGGCCGATCAAGTCGCAAGATCCGGATACTGCGGGGCTTCGCTTTGGTAGCCATTGGCACACAGGAAAGCAAAGCACCTCACATTCAGCGGAGTTCGTTGTTTGCAGCGACACTAACCGCGCGCGCTTCCCACCAGGGAGTTCTTTCTTTCGAATATCCGCCTTCCACACCCAATTCCATATCAAGGCAGCAAGCGAAGTCTTGCGCCCTTAATTGCACGATATGTGCCGACTAAGATTGACACGTGGTACGAGCCCTTCGCTGGATCTGCGGCAATGACGCTTTGGGCTGCGTCGCGCGGAGCGGCAGATCGCTATGTGATCGCCGACCGGCTTGAACCGATAGCAGAACTTTGGATAGGTGTTATCGAACGCACCGGCAAAAACTGCGGACGCAACGAACTGGTACAGGCAAAGAAGGAACACAGGCACGAATGGCGTATCCGCAGCAACGCGTAGCGGACCTTTGATTTACTGTACCTCATCTGCCGATGCGTCAAGAACGCGGTGCGCTCAACGGCAAAGGAATCCGCAATCGTTAATGACCGGTTAACCATGAAAAGGCCCTGAAATAAGGGTTCTGCGCGCTACTCAATGGCAAAACAGATGTCCGATTCGCGGCCTGGATAGAAATGAATGGAGACGCTGCTTCCGCCGACTTCTTGTACATGGACCCGCCATACCTTGGCACGTCGATCGGACGTGATAAACGCTATGCACACCAACTTGGCTCGGAAGAACTCGTCACGGGTCTGCGAAATTTGCGCGAGCGCTCTCTGCGCTTTGCCCTGTCATATGATGGCATGACAGGGGACAAAGTATATGGCCCACCGCTACCGGAGGAGCTTGGGCTGACTAGACTTTTGCTTCACGCCGGAACCTCATCACAAGCAACACTCTCGGGTCTTAGGAAAGGAGACACGATTGAGAGCCTATATATGTCACCAGGTCTCGCGGAGAAAATCCATCAAATTCAGTCATCCGGCCGCAAAGAGAACTCAAGAGGGCTTCCCTCTTTGACGAATGACGCGACGAATGAGCTCGGCGACCGTAATACCGAGCTTGTCCGCCTCTGTCTTAATATGATCAAATATTGGCACGTCCGTACTTGTTGGATGTCACATGTCAACGTGCCTGTATGGTTTCGTTGCGATGTGTTGGTAATTATCTGGATATGCCCAAAAACACGTTTGGCATACTGGCAGCTTTCTAAGTTCCATGTTTGGGCAATGCTCGCACGTCCATGACTTCGCACGCTGGGAAGAGCCATCAAGGAGCATGAACTTCTCTACGTTGAGCTCTTCTCTCCCTACCGTCGCCGGCAATGCGAAAGGGGATGCGGTGGTCTATCTGGAGTACGGATCCCTCCAGGGCCGCTCTGGTCATGCAGTCAAGCCGAGCTGTAACGTTCAATGAGGTCTTTCTTAAATTTCTTCGGGAATGCAGCGCGTTTGGCCCTGCCCACCCTAATTGTCGGATCACCGAATGAATACACGGCCATAAGACGACCGCTCACCGACTTACCGCGGCCAGAGTGGATCGGAATACCAAGGTCTTTTACGTCAGCTGCAGCACGTGGCGGATGAGTATATCCGAGCTCTTTGAGTTCATCCGTCGAGATACTCCCCTTCTCTAGGAGAGCCTCCAGGACCTTTACAACTCGGCCCTTGCCGTCTTCTGCGCTGCTTTCTCGGCAATCTCTTGAATGAGAGGATCTACTTTCGGAGGCATTGATAATCTGCTTTTCTGAGCTCTCCCCATGCTCCGCTAAAAAGCTTAAGATCGCTTTACTCATGCTAATGACTAAAATTCTTGGATCTCGCAATCATGGCAATCGAGGCGCATCAGCGACCCATGAGGTGCACTGAGATGGTGCGATGGGCCGAGCGCAGGGGGTTGTTGACCACAAAAGGGAAGACGCCAGAGAAAACTATGTACGCATCCGTTCCGCAGCATCTGGGACCATCCCCTCACCCCATTTGTCCGTGCAATGGATGGCCGATTTGCACCTAGATTTGGTATCACGAGCTAGCTTTCAAAAGCGACAAAATAGCCTCGCGCTATGATATTCTCAACCCCACCCTCGCCCGCAGCACCGCCTCGATCGAGACATGCGACCACTGCGCGACGCGCTCGCGAAACGCCTTGTAGGAGCCATGAACTTTGCCTGAGCCGGCGTCGCGCGCCGCCAGATCGCCGAGCACGTCGTCGGCCTGACTGCGCGCGGCCGCGACCAGGTCGGCCGGGAAAGGCCGTGAGCTTGACGCCGTGCTCGCCGGTGAGCGCCGTCAAGCGCCTGCGCGTTCAGCCGCTCCATTTCGGCGAGCGCGTAATTGGCTTCCGCCGCGCAAGCATGCGCGACGATCGCCTTGAGATCGTCGGGCAGCGCGCCCCACGCCTTGAGCGAGACGATGCATTCGCCGGTGCCGTTCGGCTTGTTGAAACCGGGATAGTAATAATTGACGGCGCGGCGCGATAGAGCCCGAGCGCGATGTCGGTGCCGGGCCCGACGAATTCGGCGCCGTCGATGACGCCGGATTGCAGGCTCGATAGGATTTCCGCCGGCGGCGTGGTCTGCGGCGTCGCGCCCAGGCGGCGATAGACCTCGCCGCCGAGGCCGACCGAGCGCAGCTTGAGGCCTTTGAGATCGGCGAGGCTTATGAGTTCGCGGCGGAACCAGCCGCCCATGCAGACGCCGGTGTTGCCGGCCATGAACGGCTTGACGCCGAACGGCTGGTACAGCGCGTCCCACAGCGCCTGGCCGCCGCCGGCGTCGATCCAGGCGACGTGCTCGGAAGGCGTCAGCCCGAACGGCACGGTGGTGAAGAAGGCCGCCGCCGGCATCTTGCCCTGCCAGTAGAACGCGGCGGTGTGGCCGATCTCGGCGACGCCGTTGCCGACCGCGTCGAGCACGCCGAAGGCCGGCACCACTTCGCCGGCCGCCGAAACCGCGATGTCGAGACGGCCGTTCGACAGCGCGCGGATGCGGGTCGCGATGCGCTCCGCCGACATGCCGGGTCCGGGCAGCCGCTTCGGCCACGACGTCACCATGCGCCATTTTAGCGTGTCGGCCTTGGCGATCGCCGGCGCGGCGATCAGGCCGGTGGCGGCGGCGAGTGCCGGCGCCGAGGGTGAAGTTGCGGCGTGTGGTCATGAGGGCCTCCAAGTTCTGGTAGAAATGATGGAGCGGGCCGTGGCCGTGCCCGACGTGCAGTTGATCGGCGGCGGCAATCGCGGCGGTGACGTAATCTTTGGCCTCCCGCACGGCGGCTGGCGAGATCGTGCCCTTGGCAAGCCCGGCGGCGATCGCCGACGACAAGGTGCAGCCGGTGCCATGGGTGTTCTTGGTGGCGATGCGTTGCGCCGACAGCCGGACGACATCGCTGTCGCTGACCAGAAGATCGACGCTGTCGCCGCCCGTGCACCGTGGCCGCCTTTGATGAGAACGTAGCGCGGCCCGAACGCCAGGATCTGGCGCGCCTGCGCTTCCATCTCGCTCTTCGTTGCGCGCGACCGGCGTGTCGGTCAGCGCCGCCGCCTCATGCAGATTCGGCGTCACCACCAACGCGAGCGGCATCAGATCGCGGATGCAGCGCCGTCACGGCGTCATTCGGCCAGCAGCCGGTCGCCGGAGGTCGCCACCATCACCGGGTCGAGCACGATGTTGCGCGCGTTATGTCGCGTCAAGCCCGGCCGCGACCGCCTCGATCGCCGCGACTTGCGACAGCATGCCGATCTTGACCGCATTGACATCGAGATCGGAAAACACCGCGTCGATCTGCGCCGCGATGAAATCGGCCGGCACGTCGTGGATCGCGGTGACGCCTTGCGTGTTCTGCGCGGTCAAGGCCGCGATCACCGACGCGCCATAGACGCCGAGCGCGGCGAAGGTCTTGAGGTCGGCCTGAATGCCGGCGCCACCGCTCGAATCCGAGCCCGCGATGGTGACGGCAATCGCGGTCATGTTTTGCCTACGCATGATCTCGTCCGAAAACCGGCTTCCACTTTTTCGGGATCACGCGCCCCGCCTCCGCGCCGCCAGCGCGACATCGACGACATTGCGCAAACCGCGCGCCGCCTTGATCGGATCGGGCGCCAGCGACAACGCCGAAATCACCGCCACGCCATCGGCGCCGGCCTCGATCACGTCGGCGGCGTTGCTGTCGTCGATGCCGGCAATGGCGCAGATCGGAAAATCCGGCTGTGCGCGCCCGCACCGCGGCGACGATCTCGCGCAGTCCGGCAAGCCGATCGGCGCCGAGGTATTGTCTTTCGAGGTGGTGCCGTAGACGCCGCCGATCGCGACATAATCGAGCAGATCGAGCGGCGCCGCCTGCGCCTGCTCAAGCGTCTTGATCGACAGGCCGATGATCGCGGTCTTGCCGAGCAGCAGCCGCGCATCGGCCGGCGACATGTCGTCCTGGCCGATATGCACGCCGTCGGCTTCCGCCGCCAGCGCGACGTCGACGCGGTCGTTGATCAGCAGCGGAATGTCGAGCGGCGCCAGCACGCCGATCAGCGCGCGCGCTTCTTCCATCATCGCTTTGGTCGAGCCATGCTTGTCGCGCAATTGCACCAAGCGTCGCGCTGCCGGCAATGGCCTTGGCCAGTTCGCGATGCTTTGGCCGCCGGCGACGGCGGGATCGATCAGCGCGTAAAGACGAAGGTCGGCGTTCATTCAATTCACCTGCAATTCAACTGGTTCATTTCAATTTTGGCGTGACCGCTCAGCGCCTCTTCGTCGAGACTATGAAGCGCGTCGAGGATCGCCACCGCGAAACTGCCCGGCCCTTGCGATTGGGCCGCCGCCATTTCGCCGGCAACGCCGACCATCAGCATCGCCGCGGCGGTCGCGATGAAAAGCATCGGGCTCGACCGCCAGACAGGCCGCCACCAGCGCCGAAGCGGCGCAGCCCATCGCCGTCACCTTGGCCATCAAGGGATGGCCGTTGCGAAACCGCGAGCGCGCGCTCGCCATCGGCGATCCAGATCGGTCGCGCCCGACAGGCCAACCACGACCTTGCGTTCGCGCGCGTAAGCGGCGACCGAAGCGGCGTCCGGCTCGCGCTCGGCCAAGGCGCCGAACTCGGCGGCATTGAGCCTGACGGCGGCCGGCTTCGAGCCACACCAGATCGCGGGCATAGGCCGCCCGTTGCGGCGAGCGATCGACAAAGACCGGATCGAGCACCCAGGGCAGCCCCTGCCGGACCGCGGTATCGACCGCGATCGCGGTCGCCTCGCGGCGCTCGCGGTCGAAGGTGCCGAGATTGACCAGAAGCGCGTCGCTGCGCGCCGACGAAGGCGCCGATCTCCTCGCCCGACAGCGTCATCGACGGCACCGCGCCGAAGGCGAGCAGCGCATTGGCGGTGAAATTCTGCGCCACCGCGTTGGTGATGCAGTGGACGCGCGGGCTTTTGGCCCGCAGGCGCGCCAGCAGCGCCGCCGCCGACGATACGATGTCGCCTTGCGACAAATTTTGACGCGATGCCGCTCTCGGATGCTGCATCTCAAGTCCCTCCGCCGGCATGACCCGGATCAGGTTCGTTGGGTTGGCCCGGATGACCTCTCAGCCCGGCACACGCCGGGCACCCCACGAGATTGCTGGTCAAATACCTAGTCCGCGCCGCCGGCCAAGGCAAGACCGTCCCCCAACAAGCCTGTAGATGGCGGTGCGCCTTGCAAGGAGGCCGCGTTTTTGCTGGATTGCAGGTCACGCCCTGCGACCAGCGCGGGCTGCCCGGAGACCCGCGATGACCCCTTTTTTCGTTCAGATCAAATGTGAGCTCGGCAAGGCCTATCCCGTCGCCAATGCGCTGGCCGAAGCCGAAATCGCCTCGGAGATCTATTCGACCGCCGGCGACTACGACCTGCTGGTGAAGTTCTACGTCGAAGACGGCACCGATATCGGCCACTTCGTCAACGAGAAGGTGCACTGCATCCCCGGCATCAGGGACACCTACACCATCATCACCTTCAAGGCGTTCACGGCGTAAAAAAGCCTGCGTCCAGCCTTCCGCCGTCATGGCCGGGCTTGTCCCGGCCATCCACGTCTTTCTTTCAAAGCCAAGACGTGGATGCCCGGCATAAAGCCGGGCATGACGGAGTAAAGATCGAAGCGTCGGAACAAACCGTATTCTAAATCTCCGGCCGTCTCGGTCCCTGCGCTTCGCGCGCCCGCTGGATGCCGAGCCGCCGCTCGCGCCAGATCACCACCAGGCCGGCGCCGGCGACGATCGATGCGCCGACATAGACCAGCGGCGCCGGCAATTCGCCGAACACCCAATAGCCGAGCAACAGCGCCCATAGCATCGACGAATAGTCGAACGGCGCGATCACCGAGGCGGTGGCATAAGCGATAGCTTTCGGTGAGAAAAATATGCGCCACCCCGCCGAACACACCAAGCAAGATCAACCCGATCAGTTCAAGACCGGTCGGCGTATGCCAGGCAAACGGTAGCGTCAGTGCGCCGGCAATGGCGCAGATCAACGAGAAATAAAACACGATCGATGACGTGGTCTCGCTTTGCGTCAGCCGCCGGGTCTGGATCACCGTGCCGGCATTGCAGAAGGCCGCGAACACCGCGAAGGCCGAGCCGACCGCCGCCACGCTGGCCGCGCCGGCGGCCGCGTAATGCCGACGGGTCGAAATTCGGGATCAGCATCACGATGACGCCGATAAAGCCGACGGTCACCGCGCTCCAGCGGAACAGGCGCACCCGTTCTTTCAGGATCAACGCCGCCAGCGCGACCGTGATCAACGGCGATGCAAATTGGATGGCGGTGGCGTCGGCCAGCGGCAGCCGCGCCAGCGCCGAGAAATTGCTGAACATGCCGCAGACGCTGAGCGAGCCGCGGCCGAGTTGACCGAACGACCCGTTTGGTGCGCACCGCCGACATGAATTCGCCGCGCAGCGCATAAATCAACAGCACCGGCGGGATCGCGAAAGCCGAGCGGAAAAATACCATCTGTCCGACCGGTGCAACGTCACCCAGTTGCCGCACCAAAGCCGACATCGCCGCAAACAGCAGCGCGGAAATCAGCTTGAAGCCGATGGCTTTGAGAAGATGATTCGGGTCTCCGGCATGTCCAACCTGCATAACCGCCCTGGCCGGATTTGTCCCTCAGTTTGTCATGCCAGCCACCGCGGGGCCGCAATGCAGCCGGCTATTTTTTCTTCTTCGGCGGCGTCGGCCCATCAATCGGCGCGATCGATTTGATATAAACCGCCATCGCCAGACGGTCGGCATCGGTCAGTTGCGAGGTGTTGCGGATGACCGCCGTCATGCTGCCACCGACCGAGTCGAAAGTCCGGCGTCATGCCGGATTGCAACAAATACGCGATGTCCTTGACCGACCAATCGCCGATCCCTTTTTGCGTGATATTGGGGACCCAGCCCTCGCCTTCCGGGTTGGGACCGCCGGCGAAACGCTCGCCCGAGACAATGCCGCCGAGCGCGTCGCGCGGCGAGTGGCACTCAGCGCAATGGCCAGGACCGTTCACCAGATAAGCGCCGCGGTTCCATTGCGCCGTCTGCTTCGGATCGGGGGTAAATCGCTTACCGTCGAGGAACAGCAGTTTCCAGCCGCCGAGCAGCCGCCGAATGGTGAAGGGAAACGGCAGATCGTGATCGCGCACGCGGCCGGATATCGCCGGCAGCGTCTTGAGATAAGCAAACAGATCGCGCACGTCGCTCACGGCCATGCGCTGATAGGAGGTATAAGGAAAGGCCGGATAAAGGTGCTCGCCGGAGGGCGACGTGCCCTTGGTCATGGCGGTGACGAATTGCGCTTCGGTCCAGGCGCCGATGCCGTCTTTACGGTCTGAGGAAATATTCGGTGCGTAAAAGGTGCCGAACGGCGATTTGAGCGCAACGCCGCCGCTGAGCCGGGTGCGCTTGTCCTTGTCGGGCGCGTGGCAGGCGGCGCAGCCGCCGATATCGAACATCGTCTTGCCGTTGGCCAGATCCGGCGCATAAGGCGAAGCCAAGGCGCTTGCCGGCACGACCTGCGGTGCGGAGAGAAACCAGAACGCGCCAAAGCCGATGACGGCCGCAACGAACCCCAAGCCGATCAACTTCCGCAGCATACTTCGCCCTTTCACCTCACGACCCGATATTATCGCCCCGCATCACTTCGCGATAGCAAGAAGGGTGGCCGTCCTCACGGACGGCCACCCCTGTCGCGGCGCTGGAACGCCTTCGATACGATCAGCTCTTCTTGATGCGGTAGGTCTCGTGGCAACCGCCACAGTCCTTGCCAATCACGCCGAGCGCGGCCTTGAGGCTGTCGAGATCCTTGACGGAGGCTTGCGCGGCTTTGGCGTCGGCGCCGAATTTCACGAACTTGGCCTTGAAGTCGTCCATGCTCTCCCAGATCTTGGGCGACGCCGTGGTGTCGCCGCCGGTCTTGGAATCGGCCGGGAACAAAGCCGGCATCTTGGCGGCGGCTTCCTCAAACGTCGCGAACGACTTCTTGGCCGTGGCCAGATCGAACGGCGCTTCGCCCTTGACCATTTGGGCGATGGCCTTGGCGGCCTTGCCATTGTGCTTCATCAGCTCCTGGCGGGCCTCAATCGGATTCTGCTGCGCAATGACCGCCGTCGCGCCGAGCGCGGAAACAGCAATGACCGCGACCGCGAAGGCTTTAGCAAATTTCATGTAACGATCCCTTTGACTCTGGTTGGCTCTGGTTTATCCAGCGACCAGATAAACACCATTCTAAGGTGTCTATTCCGACAAATTTGCGGAGGCCATATGCCGCACCCGGTCACGAACGCGTGATCGTGGCCAAGGTGCAGCCAAGCCTCGGCCAAGTCTCTGCCAAGACTCAGGCGGCCGTGGCTTTGCGCGCCGCTTCGATCGCCGCCCAAATTTTATGCGGGGTCGCCGGCATGTCGATGTGGCGAATGCCGAAGCCGCGGTCCAACGCGTCGATCACCGCGTTGATCAGCGCCGGACAGGAACCGATGGCGCCGGCCTCGCCCGCGCCCTTGACCCCGAGCGGGTTGTTCTTGCACGGCGTGTTGCGGGTCTCGAAAATGAAGGACGGCGCATCGCCGGCGCGCGGCATGGCGTAGTCCATGAAGCTCGCGCTCAGCAGTTGCCCCGAGGCCTGCGTCATAGACCGTGTCTTCCATCAGCGCCTGGCCGATGCCCTGCACCAGCCCGCCATGCACCTGCCCCGCCAGCAGCAACGGATTGAGCGTGGCGCCGAAATCGTCGACCACGACATATGTCAGGATCTCGGTGCGCGCCGGTGCCCGGGATCGATTTCGATTTCGGCGATATGGTGCCGTTCGGGAAAGTCGGCAGGTCGGTCGAGAAATCCTTCGCCGCGGTCAGTTTTTCCGGCGTCGCTTTCGGATGCGCGGCAAGATCGGCGAACGAAATCGCGCGGTCGGTGCCGGCGACCTTGACCGCGCCGTCGGCGATTTCCATGTCGCCGGCCGACGCCTCAAGCGCATCGGCGGCGAGATCCTTGAGCTGTTCGGCCAGCGTCTTGCGAGGCGCGGTCGACCGACGACGCCGCCGACCGGAATCGAACTCGATCCGCCGGTGCCGGCGCCGGTCTCGATCTTGTCGGTGTCGCCCTGAATGACGCGCACGTGTTCCGGCGGCAGATCGAGCCGGTCGGCGACCAAGCTGCGCATAAGAGGTCTGCGTGCCCCTGCCCGGTCGATTGCGAACCGATCAGCACGGTCACGCCGCCGTCGCGGTCGAGCGTCATATTGCGCGGTCTCCGGACCGTTGGCGCCGCAGGCTTCGATATAGGTCGCGATGCCGATGCCGCGCAGCTTGCCGGCGCGCTTGGAATGCGCCGCGCGCTTGGTAAAGCCCTTCCAGTCGATCAATCTCCTGCGCGCGCGCCAGCGTCGCCGGCGAAATCGCCGGAGTCGTAAACCTTGCCGGTCGGCGTCGTGTAAGGCAGCGCCTTCGGCTTGATCAGGTTCTTGCGGCGAAGCGCGTCCGGCGTCATGCCGAGTTCGCGCGCCGTGTTATCGACCGCGCGCTCGATCAGATACGACGCCTCCGGCCGGCCGGCGCCGCGATAGGCATCGACCGGCACGGTGTTGGTATAGGCGGCGCGCAAGCGCACATGGGCCACCGGAATATCGTAGGAGCCGGTCGCCATGCCGACGCCGAGCCACGGGAATGTACGGCGCATAGCACGACAGATACGCGCCCATGTCGGCGACGATATCGATATCGAGCGCCAGGAACTTGCCCTTGTCGTCGAGCGCCAAGCGTCGCGGTCGAAATATTGTCGCGGCCGTGGCTGTCGCCGAGGAAATGCTCGGAACGATCGCACGATCCATTTCACCGGCTTGCGCAGCTATCTCGGCCGCCACCGCCGCCAGCGCATATTCGCGATACGGGAAACAGCTTGGTGCCGAAACCGCCGCCGACATCGGGGGTGATAACGCGCATCTTGTCGAGCGGCAGTTTGAGCACGTCGCCGCAGATGATGTCGCGGATGATGTGGCTGCCCTGGCTGCCGAGCGTCAGCGTATAGCGCTCGCCGTCATATTCGGCGATGACGCCGCGGGTATCCATATAGTTCGTCACCAGCCGCTGGTTGACGATGGTCGTGGAGACGGTGCGCGCGGCCTTGCGCAAAGGCCGCCTTGGTCGCCACGGCGTCGCCGACGGTGGTCTCGAACGCGAGATTGGGACGATCCGGCCAGACCGGCGACGCGCCGGGTTTCAGCGCTGCGATCGCGCCGATGACATGCGGCAACGGCTGCCAGTCGATGGTGATGGCCTCGGCGGCGTCTTTCGCCAGCTCCAGCGTATCGGCCACCACGAAGGCGACGGCGTCGCCGACATGGCGCACCACGTCGAGCGCCAGGATGGGATAATGCGGCACCTTGATATCGACGCCTTCCAGCACGCCCGGCGTCGGCAACGGCCCGAGATCGGCGGTGTCGGTTCCGGTCAGCACCAGCCGCACGCCTTTCATCGCCTTGACGCGATCGAGATCGCCGATGGTGAACGTGGCATGCGCATGCGGCGAGCGCAGCACCACGGCGTGCAGCGCGCCCGCCGGCGACACGTCGGCGACGTAACAACCGGCGCCGCGCACCAGCGGGTCGTCTTCCTTGCGCGTGAGCGCCTGACCGAAACCGAATTTCATCGTTGCCATAACTGCTCCCTGGCGAGGAGTTATTCCGCCGGCGACTGTTGCTGCTTCTGCTCCACTTGCGGCTTTTTGCGCGAGAACACGCGCCGCCATCCAGCGCGAAACCACATAGAAGGCCGGCGTGAAGATCAAGCCGAACGCCGTGACGCCGATCATGCCGGAGAACACCGTGGTGCCGAGCACCTGACGCAGTTCGGCGCCGGCGCCGACCGCCCAGACCAGGGGCGTAACGCCGAGGATGAAGGCAAACGACGTCATCAAGATCGGCCGCAGCCGCAGCCGCGCGGCTTCGCGCGCCGCGTCGTGGCGCTCCTGGCCGCGATCTTCCAGCTGCTTGGCGAATTCGACGATCAGAATCGCGTTCTTGGCGGCCAGACCGATCAAGACGATGAAGCCGACTTGCGTCAGGATGTTGTTGTCCTGTCCGCGCAACACCACGCCGACGATCGAGGCGACCAGACACATCGGCACGATCATGATGACGGCGAGCGGCAGCGTCAGGCTTTCGAACTGCGCCGCCAGCACCAGGAACACGAACACCACGCCCAGCGCGAACGCAAAGATCGCGGTATTGCCGGCGCGGATCTGCTGGAACGCAAGCGTGGTCCATTCATAGGAGAAACCGGCCGGCAAAACCTTGGCCGCCAATTGCTGCATGATCTGGATCGCTTGGCCCTGGCTGTAGCCGGGCGCCGGCTGACCGTCGAGTTCGGCCGCCGGATAAAGATTGTAGCGCGGCAGCCGGTAAGGACCAGAAATGTTGCGCACGGTCGTGAACGAGCCGAGCGGCACCGTCTCGCCGGACGAATTGCGCACGCGCAAATTCAACACGTCCTTCGGCTCCAGCCGGTAACGGCGCGTCGGCCTGCGCCTGCACCCGGAAGGTGCGGCCGAACAGATTGAAGTCGTTGACATAGACCGAGCCGAGATAGACCTGCAGCGCATTGAACACGTCGGGCATCTTGATGCCGAGCAATTGCGCCTTGGTGCGGTCGATATCGAGATAAAGCTGCGGCGTCTGCGTCTCGAACAGCGAGAACACCTGCTGCAAGCCGGCTGTTTTGCTCGCCGCCCCCATCATGGCGTAGACCGCGCCTTGCAGCGCCTGCGGACCGGCGCCGGCGCGGTCCTCGATCATCATGCGGAAACCGGCGCCATTGCCGATGCCCTGCACCGATGGCGGCTGGATCACCACCGTGAAGGCATCCTGGATCGCCGCCATCTTGCCGAATAGCGCGCCTTGAATGGCCGCCGCCGATTGCCGCGGGTCCTTCGCGCGCTTGGCGAAATCGTCGAGCACCAGGAACATGGCGCCGGCATTCGGCGCATTGGTAAAGGTCGCACCGGAGAAGCCGACGATGCGGATGGCGTGCGCCACACCAGGCTGCTTCGAAGCGATGTCGTAGGCGCGCTTCATCACCGCGTCGGTCCGTTCCAACGACGCTCCGGGCGGCAATTGCGCCGCCATGATCAGGAAGCCGCGGTCCTGCTGCGGGATGAAGCCCTGCGGCGCCTTGGCAAACTCATTGAGACCGAAGCCGAGAACGGCGGCATAAAGCACCAGCATGATCACCGCCATGCGCACGACATGGCGCCGCCAGCCAGCCGTAACCGCGCCCGAACGCGTCGAAGCCGCGGTTGAACGCGCCGAAAAAGCCATGAATTGGTTTTTCCCACCAGCGGTCACGATGCGCCGGATCGTGCGGCTTGAGCAGCAACGCGCACATTGCCGGTGACAGCGTCAACGACACGATTAGCGAGATGATCGTCGCGCCCGCAATCGTGAGCGCGAATTGCTTGTAGAACTGGCCCGAGATGCCGGTAATGAAGGCCGACGGTAGGAACACCGCGGTCAGCACCAGCGCGATCGCGATCAGCGCTGAACCGACCTCGTTCATACTCTTGATCGCGGCCTCACGGGGTTTGAGACCGGTCGCAATATTGCGTTCGACGTTTTCGACCACGACGATGGCGTCGTCGACGACGATTCCGATCGCCAGCACCAAGCCGAACAACGACAAATTGTTGAGCGTGAAGCCGAACAGGCTCATCACGAAGAACGTTCCGACTAGCGAAATCGGAATCGCCAGGATCGGAATGACCGCCGCCCGCCAGGTTTGCAGGAACAGCACAACGACCAAAACCACCAACGCCATGGCCTCGAGAATGGTCTGAACCACCGCATCGACCGATTGCCGGATGAACTGGGTCGGATCGTAGATGATCGTGTACTTCATCCCTTGCGGGAATTTTTCGCCGATCTTGGCCATAGCCGCGCGGATATTGTCGCCGGTCTTGAGCGCGTTCGAGCCCGGCCGCTGAAACACCGCCACCGCCACCGAGGGATTTTTGTCGAGATAGGAATTCGAAGCGTAATTTTGCGCCGCGAGTTCGACCCGCCCGACATCCTTGAGGCGCACCACCGCCGTCGCGGTCTGCTTGATGACGATGTTGCCGAATTCCTGAGGCGTACTGAGGCGGCCCTGGGTGCGGACGGCGACCTCAAAGGCAAGCTGATGGGGTACCGGTGGCTGATTGAGCACGCCGGAGGCGACCTGCACGTTCTGTCCCTGCATAGCGGAGACGACATCGGCCGCAGTCAAGTTCAACGATTGCAGCCGGTCCGGATCGAGCCAGACCTGCATGGCGTAATCGCGCGCACCGAAAATTACCAGCGATCCCACGCCATCGACGCGAGCCAGCACGTCGGTAATTTCGAGATTGGCGTAGTTCGACATGAACAAGTTGTCGCGCGAGTTATCGGGCGAGAACAGGTTCACCACCATCAAAATGTCGGGCGACCGTTTCGCCACCGTCACGCCGACCTGTTGCACCGCCTGCGGCAGCCGCGGCGTCACGCTGGAGACGCGGTTTTGCACCTGCACCTGCGCGATGTCGAGATCAGTGCCGACGTCAAAAGTCACCGAGACCGAGAACTTGCCGTCGGCGGTCGAGTTCGAGGATACGTAGAGCATCCCTTCGACGCCGTTGACCGACTGCTCGATGGGCGCAACCACCGTCTCAGCCACAGTTTCGGCGCTGGCGCCGGAATACTGCCCGGTGATGGTGATGTTCGGCGGCGCGATTTCGGGATATTGCGCCACCGGCAGGCGGAAATAAGCGACGCCGCCGAGGATGACGAACACGATCGACAAGACCGAAGCGAAGATCGGCCGGTCAATGAAGAAGTGCGAGATGCGCATGGCGGCGCTTACTTCGGCTTGGCGGGCGCGGCCGCCGACGCTTTGCCGGCTGACGGCGCCCCCGGTTTCGCCGCACCCGGTTTCTGCGGATTGACCTTTTGACCGGCCCGCGTGCGCGCCATGCCATTGACGATCACCCGATCATTCGGGCCGAGGCCGCTCTTGATGACGCGCAACTTTTCGTCGACCAGTTGACCGAGCTCGACGTATTTTGTTTGCACTTTGTTGTCACCGTCGACCACCAGCACGAACTTACGCGACTGCTCGCTGCCGATGGCGACGTCGGGAACCAACAGCGCCTCATAGGGCGCTGACGCCGGCACGCGGATGCGCGCAAACATGCCCGGCGTGAACACACCGTTCGGATTATCGAACAGCGCGCGGCCGCGAATGGTTCCGGTTGACGTCGAGATCACGTTGTCGACGAAATCCATGTGCCCGACGTGATCGAATTTCTTCTCATCGATGAGCTTGAGAGTGACCTTCGCATCGGCGCCACGGCTGGCAATGTCCTTGCCGCCTTTGGCAAGTCTCTCATAACGAAGGAACGACGCTTCATCGAAGGTGAACTCGAATTGAATCGGATCGGTCGACACGATGGTCGCCAGCAGGGTCGTATTGCCGCCGGAGCCACCGGTCACGAGGTTGCCGACCGACACGCGCCGGTCACCGATGCGACCATCGATCGGCGCGCGCAATTCGGTGAACTCCATGTCGAGTTTGGCCTGCCGGACGGCGGCTTCCATGTTGTTGACGGCGGCGCGCGCGTTGCGCGCGGCCTGAGCACGCTGCTCGAAGGTCTGATCGGTGATGGTCTTTTCCCGCACCAATTGCTGGCCACGCGCCAGATCCTTAGCGGTAAAATCAAGGTTGGACTGCGCCGTTGCCAGATTAGCTTGCGCCTGATCAAGCGCATTCTGAAACGTCCGCTTGTCGATCGTGAACAGAAGGTCGCCCTTCTTGACGACCTGACCGTCCTTGAAATGCACGCCATCAAGGTAACCGGAAACACGCGCGCGCACCTCGACCGTGTTCAGCGCGACAAACCGGCCGACATATTCGTCGAAATCGGAAATAGTGCGCTTGATCGGCAGCGCCACGGTCACAGCCGGCGGCGGCGGCGCGCCACGCTGCTGCGGCTTGTCACCACAGCTTGCGACCAAAGTCGCAAGCGCCAAGGCGGCGGCGATGCGCCAGAAAACCGTTGGGATTCGAAGGCAATTCGAAGTTCTTGAGGCGTTCATAACGATTATCGCCGGCCCATTTACGAGGTCCTCGTCACATAGCCGTGACAACCGGACCTGTCCACCGTGGCCGTTAGGCAACGGAATTGAGAATCCGAAAACAGCGTCGGGAAAGCTCGTGCGTTCCCCACCTGAAACCAGCTGTCAGCGCGCGCGCCCCCGGAAAGCCGCAAGCCAACGCCGTCCGAACACCGCCACAACCATCCCAGCATAAAGCGTGCCGCTGAGCGCCGCCAAGACCGCCAAAGTCGCGACATTGTGCATCGGAAGCCCGGCGCACAGACGCGCCACCGGCGCGGCGGTCAGCCACAGCACCGCCGCCATCACAACACCGGCGGCGGCGAGCTTGACCGCCGACTGCCGCAAGCGGGCGTCGATCTGGATATGCCCGGCGCGGATGGCAAACCACGTCACCAACAGGAGATTGATCCAGGCCCCGATTGAGGTCGCCAGCGCCAGGCCGACCTGCGCCAGTGGCCCCATCAGCAGCACCTTGAAACCGATATTGACCGCCGCCGCGATCAGCGCCGCCAGCACCGGCGTCGCGGTGTCGCCGCGCGCGAAGAAGGTGGCGACCGCGCTGCGGATCAGCACAAAGGGCAACAGGCCAATCGCGTAGGCGGCCAGCGTGTGGCCGGCGGCCAGCGCATCGGCGTCGCTGAAAGCGCCGCGCTCGAACAGCGCCCGCATGATCAGGTCGGGAATGACGACATAGGCGGCCAGGCATGGGATCGCCAACAGCAAGGTGAATTCGACGGCGCGGTTTTGCGCGTGCGCCGCGCCGGCTTCGTCGCCGGCCGCCAGCCGGCGCGCCATCTCCGGCAATACCACCGTGCCGGCGGCGATACCAATGACACCGATCGGCAATTGATTGAGCCGATCGGCATAATAAAGCGCCGACAATGCACCGGCCGGCAGGAAGCTGGCGATCACCGTGTCGGCAAACAGCGCCAGTTGCACGCCAGCCGAGCCGAGCGTCGCCGGCCCGAGCGCCCGGAAGAACTGGCGAATGTCAGCATCGAGTTGCGGCCGCCGCAGCCGAGCCAGCACACCTTGGCGAAAGGCGTCGCCGCCGACCAGCAACGCTTGCAAGACGCCCGACACCAGCACGCCCCACGCGGCGGCATGGCCGGGCGTCGGGAAATAGACCGCGATCAGCAGCGCAACGATCAGCGAGAAGTTCAGCAGGATCGGCGCAGCGGCGGCGGCGGCAAAGCGCTGCAAGGCGTTGAGGATGCCGCCATAGAGCGTCACCAGCGTGATCAGCAGCAGATAAGGAAAGGTAATGCGGGTTAGTTGCACCGCCAGCCGATAGCGTTCCGGATCTTTGGCAAAGCCCGGCGCCAAAACGTCGATCACCGCCGGTGTAAACACCAGGGCGATGCCCAACAACACGATCTGGCTGGCCAGCAAAATTGTAAATATGCGGTCGGCGAACAGGGCGGCGCGTTCCGGCCCGCCCTGCTCGCGGATGCGGGCATAAGCCGGCACGAAGGCGGCGTTGAACGCGCCTTCGGCGAAAATGGCGCGGAAATGGTTGGGCAGCCTGAGCGCGACGAAAAAGGCATCGGCCACCGGCCCGGCGCCCAGCACCGCCGCCAGGATAATGTCGCGCACGAAGCCGGTCAGCCGCGAAAGCAGGGTGAAGCCGCTGACCGTGAGAATTCGCTTAATCATCGGCTCAGAAATCCGCCTGAAGATATTACCCGCAAATGGACTTATCGGCCGGGCGACGATACCTTTGAGTTCGCTAGCCAAACTGCCTTAAGACAATTCCCGACCCAAACATAGGGGCCCCAAAGCCCGGCGGGCCCCTCCCAATCGAGCCTCGTGACCATGCCCTCGCCGATCATCCCTATTTTGCTTGCCGGCGGCGCCGGAACCCGGCTGTGGCCGGTGTCGCGTGACGCCTTGCCCAAGCAATTCCTGCCGCTGGTGGGCGAGCGATCAACCTATCAGGAAACGCTTAAGCGCGTGGCCGATCCGATGTTCGCCGCCCCGATCGTCATCACCGGACCCAATTTCCATTTTTTCGCCCGCCGCCAGGCTGAGGAAGTCGGCGTTGACGCTACCGTGGTGATCGAGCCGCTGCGGCGCGATTCAGCCCCGGCAATTGCCGCCGCCACCGCCGTCGCGCTGGCCCGCGATCCCAACGCCGTGGTGCTGGCGCTGGCCGCCGACCACATCATCCTGGACGTCGAGGCCTTCCGCACGACCTGTCTGGCCGGTCGCGAAGCCGCCGAAGCCGGCAAGATCGTCACCTTCGGCATCAAGCCGACCGAACCGAAAACCAGCTACGGCTACATCCTGCCCGGCGAGCCTGTCGGCAAAAGCGGCGTCCACGTCGTTAAAAGCTTCGTCGAGAAGCCAGATGCGGTCACCGCCGCGCGCTATGTGCTCGACGGTTACTTGTGGAACTCGGGCAATTTCCTGTTCCGCGCCGATGTGCTGCTCGCCGAAATCAAACGGCTCGAGCCGGAGATGGCGGAAGCGATCGAGGCCGCTGTCGCCAAAGCCAAGACCGATCTAGGTTTCCTGCGGCTCGACCCGGACAGCTTCGCGCGCGCGCCGCAGAAATCGATCGACTACGCCGTGATGGAAAAGACCGACCGCGCCGCCGTCGTCGCCGGCGATTTCCGCTGGTCCGACATCGGCAGTTGGGACGCGCTGTTCGACATCACGCCGGCCAATGCCGAGGGCAACGTGTTGCAAGGCCCGGTGGTGACCATGGATGTGACCGATTGCGTCGTGCATTCCGACGGCCGATTGACGACGCTGGTTGGCGTCAGGGATCTGGTCGTGGTCTCGACCTCGGACGCGGTTATGGTAGTGCCGCGCGCACGTTCGCAGGAAGTCAAGGAGCTGGTCGCCAAGCTCAAGGCCGAGAACCGCAAAGAGGCCGTCGACCACAAACGCGGTCACCGCCCCTGGGGCTATTACGAGTCGATCGACATGGGCGCGCGCTTTCAGGTCAAGCGCATCGTCGTGATCCCCGGCGGCGTACTGTCGCTGCAAAAGCACCGCCACCGCTCCGAACACTGGATCGTGGTGTCCGGCACCGCCGAGGTCACCACCGGCGACAATGTATGCGAACTGCACGAGAACGAGTCGATCTATATTCCGATCGGCACCGTTCACCGGCTGGCCAACCACGGCAAGATTCCGCTGGAATTGATCGAGGTCCAGACCGGCAGCTATCTCGGCGAAGACGACATCGAGCGCATCGAGGACGTCTATAGCCGGACGTGACGCCGTCATCCTGAGGCGCGAGCGCAGCAAGCCTCGAAGGATGACGATCTACTTAGGTGCGGTTAGGCCTTCACCGCCCGGCGCACCGCGTCGATGATCCGGCCTTGCGTCGCCTCATCGAGATAAGGATGCATCGGCAGACTGATGACTTCGGCGGCTAGTTTCTCGCTCACCGCAACGCCGCCTTTGCCGACCGGATATTGCTTATAGGCCTGCTGCAAATGCAGCGGGATCGGATAATAAATCGCGGTCGGCACGCCTTCGGCTTTCAGCGCGGCGGCAAAGCCATCGCGCGTGCCCGGCTTTAAACGAATGGTGTATTGCGCCCAGACCGATGTCGAACCCGCCGGTACCGTCGGCACGGTAACGACATCGCCAAGGCCTTCGGCATAGCGGCGGGCGACCGCGTTACGCGCCTCGATCTCGTCCGGGAAGATCTTGAGTTTCTCGATCAACACCGCGGCCTGGATGGTGTCCAGACGCGAGGCCAGACCGATACGGACGTTGTCGTAGCGGTCGCTGCCCTGCCCGTGCATCCGGATCGAGCGCATCAGATCGGCGAGATCGGCGTCGTCGGTCATGACCGCGCCGCCGTCGCCATAACAGCCAAGCGGCTTGGCCGGGAAAAAACTGGTCGCGGTGGCCCTGCCGAAGGTGCCGATCCGGCGATTGTTATGCGTCGCTCCGAAGCCCTGCGCGGCGTCGTCGAGGATCATCAAACCGTGCTCGTCGGCGGCGGCTTGCGATCGCGCCGTGATCGGCGGCCAAGCCGAACAGATCGACCGGGATGATAGCCTTCGGCGTCAGGCCCAAGGCCTTAGCAGTCTCGACTGCGCCGGCAATGCCCTTGACGTCGATATTGAAAGTGGCCGCGTCGATGTCGACAAACACCGGAGTCGCACCGACCAGCACCGCGACTTCCGCCGTGGCGCAAAACGTAAATGACGGACACAGCACCGCGTCGCCCGGGCCGATGCCGAAAGCGCGCAAGCCCAGCACCAGCGCGTCGGTACCGCTGGCGCAGCTGACCGCGTGCTTGGCGCCGCAGAACGCGGCGAGCTCAGCCTCGAAGGTGCGCACTTCCGGCCCGAGCATGAACTGGCCATGATCGAGCACGCGCGTGATCGCTTGGTCTACCGCAGGCTTAAGACGGCGACGCTGCGCGGCCAGATCGATAAAGGGAATCGGCGGAAGTTCGGTACGAAGGTTCATGGTGCGAAGGTTCCTGGTCCGCTTAAGCTCGGACGAACGTCCTAAAGCAAGAGTGCCGATCAGCCGGCGGCGACGCGCGGCTTATGCAACGCCGGGGCGACCGCCGGCGGACGATCGTTCAGACACTGAATGGCGATTTTCAGGCTGGTGACGCCCTGTTCGCCGGTGACAGCGGGCTCGGATCCGGTACGCACCGCGCGCAGGAAAGCGAGCAATTCGGAGCGCAGCGGTTCAGCATGACCGACCGACAAATGCCGCATCGAATAGCTGCCATCCGGCTGGAAGCCGAAACATTCGGTGACCTGACGCGTCAGCAAATCGCCCTGCACATATTTGCCGCGGGTCGCGATCGTGACGTTGCGCGCTTTGAACGGCGTCAGCCAGTTGGTGTTGATATGCGCCAGCACGCCGGAGGCGGTGCGAAACTGCAGCAACGCGATGTCCTCGCGTTCGGCGACCGCGCTGGAGAGCTGCGGCTGCACTTCGACGATATCCGAATCGGTGAACCAACGAATCAGGTCGATGTCATGCACCGCGAGATCGATCACCACGCCGACATTCGACATGCGCGGCGGAAACGGACCGACGCGGGTAATGCCGATCGACAGAATGTCTTCGTTGCGGACGGCTTCCTTGATCGCTTCGACCGCCGGATTAAAACGCTCAACATGGCCGACCATCAAGGTCACGCCGGCGGCGCGCGCCGCATCGATGATCTCGTTACCCTCTTCAACCGTGGAGGCGATCGGCTTTTCGACCAACACGTGAACGCCGCGCTCGATGCAGGCCAGCGAAACATCGCGATGCAGATGGGTCGGCGCCGCGATCGTGATCGCGTCGACGCCCATATCGAGCAACTCTTCGACGGTTGCGACCGCGGCGCAGTTCAGCGCGCGCGCGACAAATTCGGTTTGTTTCTGGTCGGGATCGGCAACGCCAACCAGTTCGACGCCGGGCAGACCGGCAAAAACACGGGCATGATTGCTGCCCATCACGCCGACGCCGACGACGCCCACGCGCACCAAGCGCTCGGTATTTCCAGCAGCAGTTTGTGTCATCTCGAAACGATTTCCCCTGGCCGCCGCCAATGCGAGCGGGCCCCGCCATCCCCTAGCATGTCGGTTTGGGGCTGGCGACAACGCCCGCAAAACGCGGCGAACACGTTTTGATTCAAAGCGTTACAGGTTGAAAAACAAGCGCAAATGGGCGCCGGCGTCACAATCCAGTTATCAACACCCGGCGCGCCGACGCCGGCCGGCCACCATTTCGCCCCGGGCCTTTACCGGCCCACAGCTAGATCCGATGATAGGTCTTATACCACGCGATAAACCGCGCGATGCCGTCGGCAATTGACGTCGACGGCTTGAAATCGACCTCGCGCATCAAATCGTCGACATTGGCATAGGTTGCCGGCACGTCGCCCGGTTGCATTTCCGTCAGTTCGCGGATCGCTTTTTTGCCGATCGATTGTTCCAGCAATTCCACGACATGCAGTAATTCGACCGGACTGTTGTTGCCGATATTATAAACTCGCCACGGTGCACTGCTCGATCCGGGGTCGGGCTTGTCGGCCGAGTAGCTGGGATTGCCCGCCGCCGGGCGGTCGGTCAGACGTACGATCAATTCAACAATGTCGTCGATATAGGTGAAATCGCGCTGCATCTTGCCGTGATTGAACAGCTTGATTGGCTCGCCCGCCGCAATTGCCTTGGCGAAAATCCACATCGCCATATCGGGACGCCCCCACGGTCCATAGACCGTGAAAAAGCGCAGACCGGTCGTCGGCAGTTTGAACAGATGCGAATAGGAATGCGCCATCAGTTCGTTGGCTTTTTTGGTCGCGCCATAAAGACTCAAAGGATGATCGACGTTCTCGTGAATCGAAAACGGCATATGGGTGTTGCTGCCATAGACTGACGACGACGAAGCATAGAGCAAATGACGGCAACCGTTATGCCGGCAGCCTTCGAGAATATTGGTAAAGCCGACCAGATTTGAATCGACATAAGCGTGCGGGTCGATCAGCGAATATCGCACGCCCGCCTGCGCGGCGAGATGCACGACTTGCGGAAAACGATGTTCGGCAAACAGCGCACTCATGCCGGCGCGGTCGGCGAGATCGAGCTTGACGAAAGCAAACCCGGGCAGCTTGGCCAGTTCGGCCAGCCGCGCATCTTTCAGCTTCGGGTCGTAGTAAGCGTTCAGGTTGTCGATACCGACCACGGGCCTGCCGGCTTCCAGCAGACGGCGGGCGACGTGATAGCCGATAAAGCCGGCAGCTCCAGTCACCAGAATGGGTTCAGTGGACATTATCGCCGCTCCAAATCGTCTCCTGCGCTAGACTGTCTATCGCCGGCATCGGAAGCGCGGTATCATTTGCGCGTCTTTAGCCGTCAATGGGCCGCGCCCGCAAGGGGCCGCCTGGTCCTGTTGCCAAGCAACTGATTATAAAGCGCGACTGTTTCGCGGCCGATCCGGTCGCTGGAAAACTCGTTGACGGCCAGTTGCCGTCCGGCCTGCGCATATTGCCGGCGCAGATCGGCATCACCCGCCAGTTGCGCGATCGCGTCGGCCAGCGCCGCAGCGTCGTCCGGCGGCACCAGCAAGGCATTGACGCTAGCGCGCGCCACCACGCGACATCCCGGCACGTCGCTGGCGATCATCGCCCGGCCGCAGGCGGCGGCTTCCAGCAGACTTTTCGGCAGGCCCTCGCGCCGCGAAGGCAGCACCGCGACATGCGCCTTCGCCCAGACCGAAGCGATGTCGCCGACATGGCCGAGCAGTTCGACATTCTTTATTTGCCGCCACGATGCGATTTCGGCGTCCGGGATCGACGCCGGATTGGCCGGATCGGTCTGGCCGGCGATCAGCAACCGCACCGCCACGCCGCGCTGCATCAAGAGATCATGCGCGACGATCAACGTGCGCAGGCCCTTGTCTTCGAGCAAGCGCCCAACAAAGGCGACCGTGACTGGGCCTTCCGGCTCCGGCAGCGGCGTCAGGGCATCAACATCGACGCCAGAGCCAGGGATCAGGAACACCCGGCCGGGATCGACGCCGGTCGCGAGCATGAGGGCACGATCATCGTCGTTTTGTACCAGCGCGGCGGCATGCCGGCCATGCAAGATCCAGCGCAGCAAAGCTTTCAACACCGGCCGCACCAGCCGCGCCTTGGCCGATTGCGACGTGACGCTGGAGCCCAGCCCGGCAAAGGCATTGAGCCGCGCAATTGGCAAACCGATAGCCGCCAGCGAGCCGATGATCGAGGGCTGCAACGCGACGTGATGGACAAGATCCGGCGACAGCCGGCGATACAGCGCCCTCACCTGCCGCAGGATCGACAGCAGATCGAACGGGTTGAGGCTGCCGCGCCGCCACGCCAGCGGATGCACGGTAAAGCCGAGCGCTTCGATACGCTTGCCGCCGTCGCCCGTCACATGGGTCGCGACGTGGACGTCGAAACCGGCGTCACGCGCGGCTTTCGCCATCGGGATGCGGTGCGAGAGGAAATACCAATCCTCTGTCACCAGATAGAGAAGAACGGGCGCGGATGTCGCCGGCCTGCGGGAATTCACCGGTCGTTATCTCCTTCGCGCGTGAGGCTTGGGCCAGCCGGCTCCGTTGCGGTCGGCCTGCGGCGTCAAACTAGCGTAACCGCGATTATCCGGCCAGCCCAGAGGATTGGGTGGGCGGGATCAGCCCAGCCGCGATACACAAGAATCGCGAACCGGCCATGTTCATCACGACAGCATTATCATATTGAGTTAGCCGACAAATCCATTGCCGCCGGATGGCCGCCAATGCCAGAACAGGCGCCGCCACCCTGGCCTTAACAATGCCGGCCTTAACGATGATCGAGCCTATGACGAACTGGCACATGAACGGGCATTTCGCCTGGGTCCACGGGTGGCTGCTTATGATCGCTGTTGTCGCCAGTGCCGGCATGGTCGCGATTCTGCGTCCGCTGTTGATGCGCTACGTCATGGCCAAGCCGAACCAACGCTCCTCGCACAAGGTTGCAACCCCACAAGGCGGCGGCATCGCAGTCATCGCCGCAACGGTTGTGGCGATACTGTGCGCTTTTTGGATCGCGCCGGACATTACTCAGGCACTGCGTTCACTGCTGATCCTTAGCGCCGCCACCATCGGTCTGGCGGTGGTCGGCGTGTCCGACGACATCAGGCCGCTCGACGCCGCGCCACGCCTGCTGTTGCAAGGTATCGCCGTCGCCATCGTCATTGCAATCCTGCCGGACGAGATGCGGGTAGTGCCGTTCCTGCCGTGGTGGCTGGAACGGGCGCTGATGCTAATTGCCGGCATCTGGCTCGTGAACCTCGTCAACTTCATGGACGGCATCGACTGGATGACCGTCGGCGAAGTCGTACCGGTGACAGCAGGCTTGACGATCGCGGCCGCACTCGGCGCCGTGCCGGTCGAAGTCGGCGTAGTGGCGGTGGCGCTGTGCGGCGCAATGTTGGGCTTTGCGCCATTCAATAAGCCGGTGGCGAAAATTTTTCTCGGCGACGTCGGCAGCCTGCCGATCGGTCTGCTGCTGTTCTGGCTGTTGCTGCTGCTGGCCGGCTCAGGCCACCTCGCCGCCGCCATTCTGCTGCCGCTGTATTATCTTGCCGACACCACGATCACGCTGTTGCGCCGCCTGATCGCCGGCGAACAAGTGACGCAGGCACACCGCCAGCACTTCTATCAGCGGGCGCTCGATGGCGGCCTTTCCGTCAATACCATCATCTCCCGCATCGTCATGGTGAATGTGGCTTTGATCGTGCTCGCCACCGTCAGCGTGCTCGCCTCTTCGCTCATCGTCGATGGCGTAACGCTTGTCGCCGGCTGCTCACTGGTCGGCGCGCTGCTTTATCGCTTCAACGCCAGCACCTGATCGAGCGCGGCGATCACCTGACGCACCGGTAGGTCGTCGAGACACTGGCTGTAGCTTTCCAGCCTGCGCTCGCAACCTTCAAGCTGACAGGGCGTACAAGGATAGGCGTTCTGCACCAGCCAGACATTGCCGCGCTCCTGGATCTTGCCGGTCGCCGCCCACATCGTCTCGAGCCCGCCGGCCGGCCACGGCCCCCACAGCCGCGGATCGGTCGGCCCGAACAGCGCGATGGTCGGGCACCCCGAAGCGGCGGCCAAATGCGTCACCGAGGTATCGGGACCGGCAAACACCCGTGCCTTGCTCAGCAACCCAGCCAATTGCGGCCAGTCGAGCGAGCCGTCGAGCCGCGTTACCGGCACGCCGCAACCGGCCCAGACCTCGTCAAGATAAGCCCGTTCTTTCGACGACGGCCCGCCGGTCGCAACTACTGTCATGCCGCGCGCCACCATCGCCTCGGCCAGCGCGCGCCAGCCATCGACGGTCCATTGTTTGTAACGAAACATCGGCGCGGCATGGACGACCGCATACTTACCGGCCGGCCGTTGCGGCATTTCGCCTGACCGCGGCGGGATCAGTTCCGGCACCCGCGCGATGCCGAGCACGTCGGCCAGCCGCAGCATTTCCTCGACCCGATGTACACCCGGCACGTAATTCACGCTGCGATAAAGCCAACGCCGCTTGACGCGACCGCTGAAGCGCGCCTCAACCGGCGCCACCGCGCGGCGTGCGGCGATCAAGGCGAAGAAAGTCGGGCGGTCGCCGGATTGGGTCGAAACCGACAGATCGTAATGTTTCCAAAGCCGGGCGGCGAGCCGCAGACTCTGCCACGTCGTGCGCCGCGCCGGCATGGTCACGATATGATCGATGTCGGGATTGCCCTCGACGATGCCGGCAGTGTCGGCAAACACCAGCACATCGATGGTGGCATCGGGAAAGGCGCGCCGCAGACTGGCGATCAAGGGCGTGGTCAACAGGACGTCGCCAAGCCGGCGCAGCGCAATGACCAGAATGCGCGGCCGCTTGGGCAGCGCGATGCGGCTGATGCGATCCGGTCCCGGCATTTATAACGTCACTTTGAGCGCCGACAGGCCGCGCTTGGCCCGCACATTGTCGCCGGTCAATAGCTGGCCCAGTTTGCGCTCGTTCTCGGGCAAGGCCGAGCGATCCGCCTCGGCGTGCCAAAGGTGGATAACGCCGGTGGCGAAGGTGCCGTCCTTGCGCGTCACGCCGGCATGCAACAGCCGCACGATGATGTCGGAATCTTCCTTGCCCCAGCCGCTATAGTCGGCGTCGAAGCCATCGACGGTCACAAGATCGCGCCGCCATACCGCCATGTTGCAGGAGCGCGCGCCGCGCCAGGCCATGCGGCGCAAGACGCGCAACGGTCCGAGCGGCAGCGTCAGCAAAGCCGACAAACGGTTGACCCCGCCCTTCCATCGCTCGGCGATCCATGTGCGTCCAACCCCAGCGCTCCGGCGTCAGGTTGTCGGCCAAGACTTTCACGGTCAGGTCGCGCGACAGCAATATACGATTTCCGGTGACGAATTTTCCGACGGCGGCCAGCTTGCGATGGGTGGCGACGAAATCCGGCCGCACGATGCAATCGCCATCGAGGAAAATGACGTAGTCGCCGCGCGCCGCCAGAATGGCGCGGTTGCGGATTTCGCCGGCGCGAAAGCCACGATCCTCGTGCCAGACGTGTTCGACCCGGTGGCCGATGGTCGCCTTGCAGGCCTCGACCATGGCCGCCGTCGCCGGTCCCGACCCGTCGTCGGCCACGATAACTTCGAAATCGCGGTCGGTCTGATCGGCGAGCGAACGCAGCACGGCCGCCAGCGCGTCCTCGCGGTTATAGGTGGTCACGATGACGGAAATCAGCTCGGCCACTTTATTCCTTTAAATCTGGCACTGTTGTCCATGCCGGTTCGCTTTGGCCGGTGCAGGCTTTAGCCGAAACCGCCCGCGCCGACAAATCGGCACGCGGGCGGGTTGGGCGGCCCCTGTGCGCGATGCTATTTTGCCATTGCTCCGCGCCGTCTCAACTGGCAACCATCCGCTATGGCTAAAATATCCGCTTATATCCTGACCTATAACGAGGCCGAGAAGATCGAGGCCGCGGTCCAGACCGTGCTGTGGGCCGACGAAGTGGTGGTGGTCGATTCGTTCAGCGTCGACCGCACCGCCGAGATCGCCACCTCGCTGGGCGCGCGCGTGGTCGAGGTGCCGTTCAAGGGCTTCGGCGATCTGCGCAACCGCGCGCTGGAAGCCTGCAAGTACGACTGGATTTTCAGCCTCGACGCCGACGAGCGCTGCACCGAGGAGGTGCGCGACGAAATCCTCGGTCTGATCGCAGGCACGCCGAAGCACGACGTTTATCGGGTGCCGCGCCGCAGCTACATGATGGGCCGTTGGATCCGCGGCTCGGGCTGGTATCCGAATTTCCGCCAGCCGCAACTCTTCCGCAAAGGCGCGATGCGCTACACGCTCGAACCGGTGCATGAAGGCTTCGAAAACCTGAGCGGCAAGCCACTCGGCACCCTCAAGAACGCGGTCTGGCAATTCCCGTTCCGCAATCTCGAGGAAGTCATCAAAAAGATGAACCGCTATTCCTCACTCGGCACGCCCAAGCTCGCCGGCAAGAAGGTATCGATGGCCGGCGCACTCGGCCACGGCTTCTGGTCGTTCTTTAAGCATTACATCCTAAAGCGTGGCTTCATCGATGGCTGGGCCGGCCTCGTCATCGCCTTCGGCAATTTCGAAGGCACGTTCTATCGCTACGCCAAGCGCTATGAGGAGACGCAGGACTGGCGGCCGCCGCCGGGCCGGCCGATCCGGCGCGAGCCGAGGGACTAGGCCAGCGCCGACGAGCCGGCGTCCAGCGCCGCCGGATGCTGCATTTTCGGCGCCGGAACGACCTTGAAGAAATTATAATATTGGTCGATATGGGTGGCCTCGATCATCTGGCCAAGCTCGGCAACGGTCGTCAGCGGCGCAGCGTCGGTATAAGTCGGCAGGCCGGTCCAGACCGGCGGATAACCGTTATTGGCGGGCCAATTCCAATAGCCCCAGGCCGGCGTCATCCATTGCTGCGTGATGGCGGTGTAATAGCCGCCGGCCAAAACGCGCGCGCCCATCACCGCGAGACTAACGAAGCCACCGATGGTCTTGACGCTGCCGCCTTTCAGCACGCCCCAGATCGACGGATAATTGCCGGCGGCGTCCTTGCGCTGCACGACCTTGTCGAGCTTGTCCCAGGCATGCGGCACCACGTCGTGGTTGTTGGCATAGTCGGTGTTCCAGAACAGGCCGGAAGGCGCATCGGTTTTCTGCGGAAACGCCTGGGCAAAAACGTTGGCAAAGCCCAGATTGCCCGGTGTCGCCCCGGCCGTCGGCAGCACCAGCACCTCTTTCCAGCCTGATGTCGCCGGGTTCGGATATAGATAAAGCGCCAGCGTCGGTGACAACGCGCCCGCCAGACTATGGCCGCCGAAAATCAGCGTGTCATTGGCGTTTGTTCTCGAATTCAAAAAAGTCCGCAGGTCTCCATGAACCGGGTCGACCATTTCGGCTTGCGTCAGCAGATTGCTGACGCCGACGGCGGTCGCCGCTGAAATCGCCGGCATCGTCACCGGAATAATATTGGGGTGGCGCACTGGCGTGAACGGCAAGGCCGGAGGCCACACCGCCCCGCTGTGCGGGTCGACGTCGCCATCCTCGACAATCCAGTCGACGAATGAAACCGGATTGGTCGCGGCAATCCCGACCATATAAATACGCTGGCTCGGGCTGTACGCGACATACATGGCGTTGGTCACCGTGTTCGCGTTCTTGACGCAGTAAACGCACGGCCCCCAAACCACCGACCAGTCGCCGCCGATCAGCAGCGAATTCATTTCAGGGAAGAACCCCTTATAGGCATAGCCACCAGGATTGGTGCCGCCGTTGAGATAAACCTTCAGGTAGGCCAAAAGGTTGGGCTGCGTATCCCTGATGCTGGAGGCACCGTTAGACGCCACATCCATCAGATAAATACTGGGGATAATCTGATAGGTCACGCCGCAGCTCCCCCGGTTGAAATCGGTGGAGAAATGCTACTCAACTAACCTTTAGGTTGCAATTATTTTTACATCGTCAAATAATTGTACGCAGTCGTGATGCTATTTCCCGCGCAGGCGGCGCGAGAAATTGCGCAGCCAGCGGAACGGCAGCGCCAGATAATATTTGCGGAAAATTTCCCACCAGTCGCCGCCTTGGATGCGGACGGCGGAGTCGTTCGGCACATACCAGCCATTGTTCTCGTAGCGCCGCACGATGCGATAGCCGGCGCCGCGCAAGGTATCGATGCTTCGACAAATCGGCGACGTGATCTTCCAGGAGAATGAGACGCGGCCGCCAGCGCGCCGCGTCGAAACCGCGCAGCACTTCGATCTCATGGCCTTCGACATCGATCGACAGGAAATCGAAACCTTCCGGCGCCTGCGCCTCGCTTGAACACGCTATCGAGCGTGCGGATCGGCACTTCGATGACGGCCTCCGGCGTGGCGCCCGGCGCCATACCGGCACGGTCGAGCGACGACAAAGGTCCGGCGACATGGAGCGGCAGCGTGCGGCCTTCGTTCTCCGGGCCGGAACAGGCGACGCCGAACACCTTGGCCATCCGCGTGGCGCGTAGTTCGCGCACCAGATCGGGCTGCGGTTCGATGAGAAGGCCAGTCCAACCGGCTTGTTCAAGATGCCAGGTTTGCGAGCGCACGCGCGGTTCGTTGGCGCCGACCTCGACGAAATAACCTTTGCTGTCGCCGAAGAATGCGGCAACCATCTGCATCTCGGGGTCGAGGGAAGCGCCGTTCACGGGAATCCTTCTCCTGCGCTAGCGCGGCTTCTGAGCGCGCGAGCGCTCGACCATCGAACTGGTCGACTGACCGGGCACCAGATCGACCAGCACCACCGTGCCGCCAAGCGCCTCGACAATATCGCGGCCGACAACGTCTTCGCGTTTGTAATCGCTGCCTTTCACGAGAATCGTCGGCTTGACGTGCGCAATCAAATTCTTCGGCGTGTCTTCCTCGAATATCACGACCAGATCGACCGCCTCTAACGCAGCCAGCACTTCGGCGCGCGACTGCGCATTCTGAACCGGACGACCCTCGCCTTTCAGCCGCGTCACCGAGGCATCACTATTCAAGCCCAGCACCAGCCGGTCACAGGCCGCGCGCGCGGCGGCCAGCAATTTGACGTGACCGGGATGCAAGAGATCAAAGCAGCCATTGGTGAAGCCGATGCGCAGGCCTTGTTTGCGCCAGCCGTCGAGATGTTCGTCGAGCAACGCCCAGTCGAACACGATTTTTTCTTCGGTCGCCAGCGAGGCCGCCGGCAGAATGCGCGAGCGCAATTCGGCGACCGTCAAGGTCGCGGTGCCGCGCTTGCCGACCACGACGGCGGCGGCGGCGTTGGCGGCGCGCATCGCGCTCTCGAAATCGGCCTGCATCGCCAGCATCGCCGACAGCACCGCGACCACGGTATCGCCGGCGCCCGAAACATCGCGCACCCGCACCGCATAAGCCGGCACATGAATCGGCGCGCCATCACCGACCAATGTCATGCCGTCTTCGCTGCGCGTCACCAATACCGCTTTGGCGCCGAGAGTCGCGCGCCAGGCCGGTTGCGGCAGCCGCGACCTCATCGTCGCTGCGGGCCACCGTGTGGGTGGCGTCGGCCAATTCCTGCCGGTTCGGCGTAATCAAGGTGGCGCCGCTATAGATGCTGTAGTCGCGGCCTTTCGGATCGACGATCACCGGCTTGCCGAGTTTGTTGGCGGCATCGATAACGGCACGGATTACGCGCGGCGTCAGCGCGCCCTTGGCGTAGTCCGACAGCACCACCGCGCCGGCGCGCGGCATCGCATCGAGCGCTTGCGCGATCAACTCGTCCTCGGCGGCGGCGTTAATGGCGCCGGCGCTTTCCCAATCGGCGCGCAGCAAATGCGACGAATGATGTTCGGAGACAAAGCGAACCTTGCGCGTGGTCTGGCGCAAAGGGTCGATCACCAGCTCGAATTCAATCAGCTCATTGGCGGCAAGCGCCTTGGTCAACGCGCTCCCGGCATCGTCGTCGCCGACCACGCCGACAAAAATGCAACGTGCACCGAGCGCGACCAGGTTGCGTGCCACATTGCCGGCGCCGCCGACCATCACCTCGGTACGCTTGACCGCGATCACCGGCGTCGGCGCTTCCGGCGAAATGCGCGTAACATCGCCATAGACAAACTCATCCAGCATCAGGTCGCCGATGCAGAGCACCGTCTGCCGGCTGAGTTCGTCGAGATGTCGGTCGAAATCAAACATGATTATTTATAACGATCCGCCTGATCGAGATAGCCGGTGACATACTGGCTGACCGCTTTTTCAAGCGGCGTGAAGCCGGCGTTATAACCGGCTTTGCGCAAGTTCTCGATACTGCTCTGGGTGAAATACTGATACTGGTCGCGGATCGACACCGGCATATCGATATATTCGATATTCGGCGGCCGCCCGAGCGCCTTGAACATGGCGACGATCATGTCGCGGAAGCTTTCGGCCTGGCCGGTGCCAACATTGAAGATGCCGTTGACCGACGGCGTATCCATCAGCCAGCGCAACACCGCGACTACGTCGTCGATATAGATGAAATCGCGGCGCTGCTCGCCGTCGGCAATGCCGTCGCGGTGCGACTTGAACAGCTTGACCGGGTTGCCGGCCTTCGCTCCGGCGAACACCTTCGACAGCACGCTCGCCATATGGCCTTTGTGATATTCATTCGGGCCATAGACGTTGAAGAACTTCATGCCGACCCATCGCGGCGGCAGCTTTTGTTTTTTCACGACGCGGTCGACCAAAGCCTGATCGAACAGATGCTTGCTCCAGCCGTAGAGGTTCATCGGCCTGAGCTGCTTCAGCGCCGGCAGCGACCAGTCGTCGGTAAAGCCCTGGTCGCCGTCGCCATAAGTCGCGGCCGACGAAGCGTAGAAGAATGGCGTCTGGGTCGCCGTGCACCAGTCGAGCAGGCGCAGCGACAGCCGGAAATTGTTCTCCATCACCAGATCGCCGTCGGAGGCGGTGGTGTCGGAAATCGCGCCCATATGGATGACGGCATCGAGCTTGCGGCCTTCCAGCCATTTGGCGAGATCGGCCGGCGGCACCAGGTCGGCGAACTGGCGTTTGGCCAGATTGCGCCATTTGGCCTCGTCGCCCGCCCCGAGCCAATCGTTGACCACGACGTCGCTATGACCGGCCTCGTTGAGACCCGCCACGATGTTCGATCCGATGAAGCCGGCCCCGCCGGTGACCAAAAACATGCCTGCCCTCGTCCGCGTCCTAGAATAGGGCCATCCTTTGCCCCAGTCCTGGCACCGGCGCAAATGGTCAGGCCAATTTGGCAGTAAATGGCTCTGGAAACGGTAAAAATTGCGGCTGGACGGCGTTGGCCCCGCAGGCTAACCGCTGTCAGGCACGGCCGGAGCCCGATCTGGACTGAGAGTGCAGGCCCACCGGACCGCAAAACGACCGAATTAAAATGAACAAAGATTCAGAAATTATCGAACGCCCGGTTCTGATTGTCCCCTTTGTCTGGATCGGGGACTTCGTCCGGTGCCATTCGGTGGTCAAGCTGCTGCGGGCGCAATACCCGGAGCGGCCGGTCGACATGGTCTCGAGCACCTTGTGCGCGCCGATCGCCGACTACATGCCGGGGGTCCGGCGGGCGGTCGTCAGCGACCAGCCGCGCAAGCGGCTGGGCTGGGCGATCCAGCGCGATCTGGCCGCCCGGCTGCGCCAATACGGCTACGGCCAGGCCCTGATCATGTCGCGTAAGTGGAAGGCGGCGCTGGCGCCCTTCCATGGCCGGCATTCCGGTCCGCACCGGCTTTGCCGGCGAAGCCCGCTTCGGCCTGATCAACGACATGCGCTGGGGCGAGCGCCATCTGGCCCGCATGATCGACCAGATGGGCGCGCTGGCCCTGCCGAAGGGCGCGGCGCCGCCAGCCGAATGGCCCCTGCCCGAGCTCAGGGTGCCGGCCGACGAACTGGCGCGCTGGCGCGAGCTGTGCGGGCTGACCAACGAAAATCGCCCGATCGTAACCCTGTCGCCCGGCGCGGTCGGGGCCGGCAAGGCCTGGCCACCGGGCCATTATGCCGAACTGGCGCGCGCGCTCGTCCAGGACGGCGCCTCAGTCTGGGTGCTGGGCGGGCCCAGCGAGACCGACATCGCCCGCCAGATCGCCGAGACCGGCGGCCCGACCGTGCGCAACCTGACCGGTACCGACCTGCGCAACGCCATTCTGGCGCTGGCCGCCGCCGACGTCTCGGTCACCAACAATTCCGGCCTGATGCACGTCTCGGCCGCCATCGGCACCCCGACGGTCGCGATTTTCGGGCCGACCAGCCCCTGGCACTGGAAACCGCTCAATCCGGTCGCCGCCATTCTCGAGCCGCCCGGCGACGATGATGCCCGCCTGCGCGCCCGGACCGAGGGCAACGATGCCGTCCGCCACCGCAGCACCGCCGGGGTGGAGGTGGTGTCCGTGCTCGCGGCGGTCCGCGCGGTCCTCGGCCAGGGCCGTTAAGGCTGTACACAGGCGCCAAACCTGACGAAACCCCGGTTTCCTGCTATCAAACCGGCACCCACTCAAGGACCTTGACGACGAATGGCGAAACCACAGGTGGCCGACATGAGAAGCGAGCAGGGTCAGGCGGCAATCGAACTCCGCCCTGCGCACGCTTGAGGCGGAAGGCTCCGGCATCGACGCGCTGGCCACCGCGCTGCGTGACGGCCTCGGTGACACGTTCGCCGCCGCCGTCGACGTTGATCCGCGCCGCGCCCGGCCGCGTCATCGTCACCGGCATGGGCAAGTCCGGCCATGTCGGCAACAAGATCGCCTCGACCTTCGCCTCCACCGGCACGCCGGCGATGTTCGTGCACCCCGCCGAAGCCAGCCACGGCGACCTGGGGATGATCACCAAAGGCGACGTCATCCTGGCGCTGTCGTGGTCGGGCGAAACCGCCGAGCTGAAAAACCTCACCGACTATTCGCGCCGCCACCGCATCGGCCTGATCGCGATGACGGCAAACGCCAACTCAACGCTCGGCAAGACCGCCGACGTCGTCCTGACGCTGCCGCAGGCGCGCGAGGCCTGTCCGCATAATCTGGCGCCGACCACCTCCTCGCTGATGCAATTGGCGCTCGGCGACGCGCTCGCCATCGCACTGTTGGAAAGCCACGGCTTCACCGCGCTCGATTTCGGTATGTTGCATCCCGGCGGCAAGCTCGGCACGCTGCTCAAGACCGTGAGCGACTTCATGCATCGCGGCGACGCCGTGCCGTTGTCGCCGCTCGGCACCGCGATGTCGGACGCCATCTTGCAAATGTCGGCCAAGGGCTTCGGCTGCGTCGGGATTACCGACGCGCACGGCAAACTCGCCGGGATCATCACCGACGGCGACTTGCGCCGGCACATGCGCAACGATCTGCTTGAACGCGCGGGTCGACGAGGTGATGACCAAATCGCCGAAGACGGTGCGGCCCGATCAGTTGATCAGCGAAACGCTCGAAATGCTGAATTCGACGAAGGTAACTGCGCTGTTCGCGGTCGAGGACGGCAAGCCGGTCGGCGTCATTCACGTCCACGACTTACTTCGCGCGGGTGCTGCGTGACGCCGCTTACGGCGATTTAGCCATCGCACGCTCGATACGCCGGTCCGGCACCAGCCACATCAGCGCGACCAGCACATAGATCGCTTGCGCGATCCGTTCATCGACGAAGGCCAGCGCAATCGCCACCGCGTAAAATACGACCGAAATTTTGCCCTTGATGTCCTTGCCGATCGCCTTGGCCAACAGCAAATCCTTGCCCTCCTCGCGGATGATCGCCGCAGCCAGAACCCAATAAGCAACGGCCGCCATCAGCAGCACGACGCCATAAACGCCCGTCGGCAGCGGCGAAAAATGATTCTCGCCCATCCAACCGGTAGCAAAAGGAAGAAGCGACAGCCAAAACAGCAAATGCAGGTTGGCCCACAGGACGCCGCCGGTCACCTGCTTGACCGTGTGCAGCATGTGGTGATGGTTGTTCCAGTAGATGCCGATATAGACGAAGCTCAAGATGTAGCTGAAAAAGGCCGGGAGCAATGGCTGAAGGGCACTCAGGCTCTCGCCATGCGGCACCTTTAATTCAAGCACCATAATGGTGATGATGATGGCTAAAACGCCATCGCTAAACGCCTCGAGTCGTGTCTTTGGCATGAGTCCCCGCTTGTCTCTGCGATAGCCGACCGGAAAGAGAATGGGCTAGCGCACGATCACCTGCAACGCTTCAACGACTTCATCCACCGTCGGCGCCGCACCTTGCGCGCCGAGCGTGACCAGCGGCCCATTGCCGACCGGGCCGGTCAGATGCGGCTTGCTGCCGATAAAGATCGCCGCCAGCGGCACGCCCAGCGCGGCGGCCAAATGCAACAGCCCGGTATCGACGCCGACCACGCATTGCGCGCCGGCAATCAGGCGCGCGACGGCATCGAGCGGCGCGCGCTCCGGCACGCGCGCGCCCGGCAATGACGCCGCGATCTCTTCCGCGCGCAGCCGTTCGCGTTCATTGCCCCACGGCAACACGATTTCCAAACCGCGCGCGGCGATCATTTGTCCCAGCGCTATCCAATTCACCACCGGCCATTCCTTGCGCGGCTGCGCGGTCGCATGCAGCAGCACCGCATAAGGCGTCCCCGCAGTTTGAAAGCGCGCGCGGTCAAGCCCGAAGTCCGGCGCGCCTTGCGGCGTGTAGCCGAGCGCCAGACCGGTCAACACGCGGTTGCGCTCGACCGCGTGCAGTTCGCGGCTGACTGTATGGCGGATGTCGTAAAACGCAGAGGCCAGCGGCTCACGGATACTGGCGCGATCGTAACCGTGGCGCGGGCCGCGCGCGATCCGCGTCATAACGCCGGTGCGCAACAGGCCTTGCGTGTCGATCACCGCGTCGTAGCGCTGCGCGCGCAGTGTGCGCAGGCCGTCCTTGATCTCGGCCCAGGTCGCCGGCGCTGTCAGCGACTTGCGCCAGCGCCGCCAGGCCACCGGCAGGATGACGTCGACTGCCGGATGCAACGCCACCAACGGCGCAAACGCCTCCTCGACCAGCCAGGCCAGCCTGGCCCCGGGTAATGCGGCGCGCGCCTCGGTCACGGCCGGCATGTGATGAATAACGTCGCCGAGGGAGGACGTCTTGATGAAAAGAATGTCGGTCATTATCGATTTTGAACGATCTCGTGCTGTTAACGACGCTCATATACCGGTCATTAACAATGACCGCCATAACCATGACCTTATTCCATCTATCATAACATCTCTTTTCCGCCTTTCGCGGTACAGGGCACATTGGCTATTCGGGGGCAATCATGACGGTTTTGGTGACGGGCGGCGCCGGTTATATCGGCAGCCATATGGTGCACGAGCTGGTCGACGCCGGTGAACCGGTCGTCGTGCTCGACAACCTGTCGACCGGATTCCGCTATTTGTTCCCGGCTTCGCGTGCCCTTCGTCGCCGGCTCGACCGGCGACCGCGAGCTGGTCGCCAAGACCATCGCGCAATATGGCGTCACCGCCATCATCCATTTCGCCGCCTCGATCGTGGTGCCGGATTCGGTGCGCGATCCGCTCGGCTATTACCGCAACAACACCATGAATACCTGCGCGCTGATCGACACCGCCATCGAAGCCGGTGTCGGCCAGATCATTTTTTCATCGACCGCCGCCGTCTATGGCGACGCCAAGGAATCGCCGATCCGGGAGGATGCGCCGACCGCGCCGATTTCGCCCTACGGCACCTCGAAGCTGATGTCGGAAATCATGCTGCACGACGCCGGCCGGGCGCACGATCTGCGCTTTGTCATCCTGCGTTATTTCAACGTCGCAGGCGCCGATCCGCGCGGCCGCACCGGGCAATCGAGCCCCGCCGCCACCCATCTCATCAAGGTTGCCTGCGAAGTCGCGATCGGCAAACGGCCGAAAATGGACGTCTACGGTACCGACTATCCGACGCCGGACGGCACCTGCATCCGCGACTACATCCACGTCAGCGACCTGGCGCGCGCACATTCGGCGGCGCTCGGTCATCTGCGGCGTGGCGGCGCCAGTGCCACCTTCAATTGCGGTTATGGCCGCGGCAATTCGGTGTTCGAAGTGATCGACGCGGTGCGGCGCGTCAGTGGCCGCGATTTCCGGGTCGATATCGCCGGCCGTCGCCCCGGCGATCCGCCCGAGCTGGTCGCCAATGTCGACCGGATCCACAAGGCCCTGCCCTGGCATCCACAGTTCCAGGACCTCGACACCATCGTGTCGCACGCACTCGGCTGGGAACAGCGCTTGCAGAGCAAACGCGCCGCCGCCGCGCCCTGACCGCGCCGCGGGCGGAAAACGCCTGTTATTTCAGCTGCTTTTGGCTTGAAAAATGGACCGCGGACGGGCATTCAAAGGCCCATTCCGGCTCGTTGAGTTGCGCATGATCTGGACCGAAAACCGGGCCGCACTTTTCGGGATCTTACGCCAGCTTGACGCGCCATAATCAATGCCCGACAGAGAGCGGATGAGCGAACCCGCAGCCCCTTATCCGACGACGAGCGCTATCGCGCCTGGCCCCTGGTCAAACGGCTTTTGACCGAACAGGGCATGGTACATTGGCGCAAATATGCCGTCGCGTTCACAATGATGGCGATCTCAGCCGGCTGCACCGCGATGAGCGCCTATCTGATCGGCGACGTCATCAACCAAGCTTACGTCTATCGCAACCTCGCCGGCATCATCACGCTCGGCTTCATCACCGCGGCGTTGTTCACCGGCAAAGGCATCGCCACCTATGGCCACACCGTGCTGCTGTCGAAGATCGGCAACCGCATCGTCGCCAACAATCAGCGCGCCGTTTTCGACAAGCTGTTGAGCGAAGGCTTGAGCTTCTTTTCCGACCGCCATTCGACCGAATTCATCGCCCGCCTGACCACCGGCGCCGCCGCCGCGACGCAAGTGATCAACCTGCTGATCACCTCGCTCGGCCGCGATCTGCTGTCGCTGATCGGCCTGGTGACGGTGATGGTGGTGCAGGACCCGCTGATGTCGTTCTTCAGCTTCGTGGTTGCGCCGCCGGCTTTTATCGTGCTGCGCAAGATGATCCGCCGCATCTACAAGATCGGCCGCAGCCAGTTCCAGGGCGGCACCCGCATCATCGAGACGCTGCAGGAAACGCTGCAGGGCATCCGCATCGTCAAGGCCTTCACGCTCGAAGACACCATGCGCGAGCGTTTCGACCGCAACGTCGCGGCGGTCGAACATGAAGCCAACAAGATGGCGCGCGTCGGCGCCCGCGCCAGCCCGCTGATGGAATCGCTCGGCGGCATCGCCATCGCCATCGCCATCACCTATGGCGGCTATCGCGTGCTCGACACCGGCGCCACGCCCGGCCAGTTCTTCTCGTTCATCACCGCCTTCCTGCTGGCCTATGAACCGGCGAAACGGCTGGCGCGGCTGAACATCGAACTCAACGGCGCGCTGGTCGGCGTGCGCGTGCTCTTCGAGGTGATCAATTCACCGCCGAGCGAGCCGGCCGACGCCGGCAAGCCCGACCTGCATGATCAAATCGCGCCGGCTGGAATTCAAGGACGTGCATTTCGGCTATCGCGGCGAGGAATCGGTGCTGCGCGGCATGTCGTTTACCGCCGAACCCGGCAAGCTGACCGCCCTGGTCGGGCCGTCGGGCGGCGGCAAGTCGACGGTGTTCAACTTGCTCCTGCGTTTCTACGAAGGCGAGCAAGGCAGCATTACTGATCGACGGCCAGGACATCACGACAGGTGTCGCGCCGGTCCTTGCGCCAGCATATCGCCTATGTCGGGCAGGACGTGTTCCTGTTCCGCGATACCATCCGCGAGAACATCGCCTTCGGCAAACCGGGCGCCAGCGAGGACGAGATCGTCGCCGCCGCCAAGGGCGCCTACGCCCATGACTTCATCATGTCGTTTCCGCGCGGCTACGACACGCCGGTCGGCGAACATGGCCTGCAATTGTCCGGCGGCCAGCGCCAGCGCATCGCGATCGCGCGCGCGCTGATCAAGAACGCGCCGATCATCCTGCTCGACGAAGCCACCGCCGCGCTCGATTCCGAGAGCGAGTTGCAGGTGCGCGAGGCGATGGAGCATCTCTGCGAGGGCCGCACCACGCTGGCGATCGCGCATCGGCTGCATACCGTTTCGCATGCCGACTGCATTTACGTGGTCGAGGACGGCCATGCCGTCGAATCCGGCCGGCATGACGAACTGCTGCGCCGGGGCGGCCGCTATGCCTCATTTTACCAGCTTCAGCTCAAGCAGCAGGATGCCAGAGGCCCGGCAGCGGAGCCGGCGCCGACCGAAGTCGAAAGCGCCTAATAAGCGCCTGCCGCTGGCGGTTTTCGCCGCCGGCAGACGCGCGAAATGGCATATCCGCACGTGCTTTTACGCCTTGTTCGTCGGCGGATAATGCGATACCGGATGGCCTTCGAAATACGCCGTAAACACTCCTTTTTTCACAATCTTAAAGGCAAAAATCCATGAGCGCGGACTACGTCATTCCTGCGCCGCCGCAGGCCGAAATCGCGGTTGCCGGCACCACCAAGACTTACCCGGTCCGCCGCATCTGGTGCGTCGGCCGCAACTACGTCGAGCACATCCGTGAGATGGGCCAGGACGAGCGGCTGCCGCCGTTCTATTTCGCCAAGCCCGCCGACACGATCGTGCCGGACGGCGGCACCGTGCCCTACCCGTCGCTGACCAAGGACATGCACCACGAGGTCGAACTGGTGGTGGCGCTCAAGTCGGGCGGCCGCAACATCCCGGCCGACAAGGCCAATGACTGCATCTACGGCTATGCCGTCGGCATCGACCTGACCCGCCGCGACCTGCAGATCGCCTCGCGCGACCTGAAGCGGCCGTGGGAAATCGGCAAGGCCTTCGATCATTCGGCGCCCTGCGGCGCGATCAAGCCGGCGTCCGAGATCGGCCACCCGACCAAGGGCAAGATCACGCTCAAGTGCAACGGCCAGCTCCGCCAGGATGGCGATCTCAATCAGTTGATCTGGAACGTGCCGGAAATCATCGCCGACCTGTCGAAGATGGTCGAACTCGCCGCCGGCGACATCATCATGACCGGCACGCCCGCCGGCGTCGCCGCCGCCGTTGCCGGCGACAAGCTGGAATGCGCGGTCGAGGGCGTCGGCACCTGACCGTGACCATCGGGCCGCCGTTGAAATAGGCTTATTCCGGTACCTGATTTCGCTAAAAAGACGGCCGGCGGATGGAACCGCCGGCCGTTTTGCGTTGTTTAACGATTTGCTAACGCGCGGAACGCAAACTGAACGTTGCAGAGAAGGCCGGGCTCGAGACTGCGAACTAGCCACCGCACAGGACCAACGCCGATGGGCGAAGCTATCAAATCCGATGGTATCCGTTTCCTGGCCGTCACCGACGCCGCCAAGATGGCGGAAAGCGTGCTGCAGTATTCACCGGCCACCGACGCCGAGGCGCTCAAGCTGTTGCGCGCCAGTTTTCCGCATTGCCCGCTCAGCATGCGGGTGGCGGCGCTCGATCTGTTGATGCAGCCGTAAGCGGCGCGTCCACGGCCGCGGCTACCTTCCCCGATAAAGGCTTACATGCCGAGATAAGCCTGCCGCACGCGGTCGTCGCCGAGCAGCGCTTCGCCGGTGCCCGACAGCGTGATCCGGCCGTTTTCCAGAACGTAGGCCTGGCTCGCCAGCTTGAGCGAGACCGCCACGTTCTGCTCGACCAGCACGCAGGTCAGCCCCTCGCGATTGAGATCGCGCACCGTCTTGAGCACCTGCTGCACGATGGTCGGCGCCAGACCCAGCGACGGCTCGTCGAACATCACCAGATCGGGCGCGCCCATCAGGCAGCGGCCGATCGCCAGCATCTGCTGTTCGCCGCCCGACAAGGTGCCGGCGGCCTGATGCCGGCGCTCGGTCAAGCAGCGGAAACATCGTATAGACCTTGTCGAGATTGCGCTCGCGCTCGGCCTTGGCGCGCGGGCAGCATCGCGCCCATCGCGAGGTTTTCGGCAATCGACAGCGACGGAAAGATCTGCCGGCCTTCGGCAACTTGGCCGATGCCGAGATCGCAGACCTTGTGGCTCGGCGCAGCCGGCGATATCCCGACACCGCGATAAAGAATGCGGCCGCGCGCCGGCTTGTGCATGCCGGCGATGGTGCGAATGAGCGACGTCTTGCCGGCGCCATTGGCGCCGACAATCGCGACGATCGCACCCTCGGCGATCTCCAGCGAGACGCCGTCGAGCGCCTGGGCATCGCCATAAAAGACGTCGACCTTGAGCATCAGGCCTTTTTCCTGCGCATACTATCCGAAAACCGGTTCACTTCGGGATCATGCGACATCCTCCGCGCCCAGATAGGAGTGGATCACGGCCGGGTCGCTGCACGACCTGCTTCGGGCGTGCCTTCGCGCGATCGCCGCGCCGTGATGCATCACCAGAATCTGCCCGGCCAGCGCCATCACCGCGCGCATGACATGCTCGATCAGCAAGATCGTCACGCCGTGTTCGTGGTTCAGGCCTTGGAGGATCGCATACCATGCGGTCGGTCTCGGTCGGGCGCAAGCCCGCCATGACCTCATCAAGCAGCAACAGTTTCGGATCGGTGGCGAGCGAACGCGCGACTTCCAGCCGCTTGCGGTCGGGCAAGGTCAGCGAAGAGGCGAGTTGCTGCGCGCTTGTCGTAGAGGTCGAGCCGGCGAGCATCATGGCGCATGCTTGCGCGCGTCGACGGCATGATGCCGGCGCAACAGCGCGCCGACGATGACATTGTCCTCGACGCTGAGCGCCGGGAACGGCCGCACGATCTGGAACGTCCGCCCGATGCCGCGCTGGCAAATCTTGTCGGGCGACAGTCCGTCGATCCGCGCGCCGGCAAAGGTGATGCTGCCGTCGTCGGGCGTATAGACGCCGGCGATCATGTTGAACAAGGTGGTCTTGCCGGCGCCGTTCGGGCCGATCACCGCAAAGATGCCGCCTTCCGGCACCTCGAAGCTCAGCCGGTCGACCGCGAGCAGGCCGCGGAAGCGTTTGCTGATGCCGTCGACTTTAAGCAGCGCACTCATTTGCCGACGCTCCTTCAAACCGAAGCGCTCGGACAACCACGGCCAGATGCCGTCCGGCAAGGCCATGATCACCATCAGCAGACAAATGCCGTAGAACACCTGCTTGGCGCCGGGCAGATCGACGCCGAGCACTGCCAGCGTCTGGTCAGCGTTTCGGCCAGACCGGTCAGCACGAAAGCGCCGAGGATCGGCCCGAACAACGTACCGACGCCGCCGACGATCGGCCCTAGGATAATCTCGATCGACTGCGAGATATGAAACACCTGCTCGGGGAACAGGTTGTTGTAGTAGAACGCGATAGACCACGCCGGCGAACGACGTCATGCCGGCCGAGATCACCACCGCGATCATCTTGTAGCGAAAGGTATCGATGCCAGCGGAACGCGCGGCTTCTTCGTCTTCGCGGATCGCCAGCCAGAAATAACCGATGCGGCTTTTCAGCAGCGCGCGGCAGCCGATGAAGGCCAGCACCGTCGCGGCCAGCAAGACGTAATAGAACATCGCCGGATCGCCGCGCAGCATGCCAGAGATCGTTGTGCGTGTATTGCGCGACCGGCAGGAACAGACCCGATGAGCCTTTGGTCCAGCTCGAGATGATCGAAGCCGACGCGGGCAAATTCGGCAACCGCGATGGTCAGGATGGCGAAATAGACGCCGCCGACTTTGAATCGGAAGGCAAGAAAACCGATGAAAGCGCCGGCCAATGCGGCCACCGGCACCGCCGCCAGCAGGCCGATCCAAGGGCCGATGCCGAAATGCACATAGAGCCCCGCTGCCGTATAAGCGCCCAAGCCCACATAGAGCGCATGGCCGAGCGACAACTGGCCGGCAAAGCCCATCATGATGTTCCAGGCCTGGCCGATATAGGCGAAGTACAGGATGAAAATGAGCACGGTCAGCAAATAGTCGCTGGCAACCAGCGGCGCCAGCACCAACAGCGCCAGCAATAGCCCAAGCGCGATCAGGACCCGCGCGCGATACGCCATCGATCAGGCGTGCGATCATGCCGCCTTCCTTCCCATGATGCCTTGCGGGCGGAACAGCAGGACCAGCACGAGGATGGCGAAGGAGAACATGCTCTTCGCCGACGGCGTGAACATCAGCCCAGCCATCGCCTCGGTCAGTCCGATCAAGATGCCGCCGATGAGGCGCGCCCGGCATCGAGCCCAAGCCGCCGGTAATGACGATGATGAAGGCCAGCAGCGTGTAGGCCGGGCCGACCGCAGGCGTGACATCGAAGATCAACAGCAGCATGACGCCGGCCGCGCCGACGCAGGCCGCGCCCAGCCCGAAGGTCAGCGCATACAGATGCTTGACGTCGAGCCCGACCACCAACGCGCCGGTGTAGTTGTCGGCGCAGGCGCGGATCGCGGTGCCGAGCCGGGTGAACCGGAAGAAAGAATACAGCGCGACCGTGACGACAACGGCAGCGCAGCCGGCATAAACCTTGGTCGCGTCGATGATCAGCGGGCCGATCTGGAAGCTGTCGAAGGCATAGGATACCTGAACGTTCTGCGAGTCGGGCCCAAACACGATCAGCAGCACGTTGACGATAATGATGGCAATCGCGACCAGCAGCAGAAACTGGCTGTGCTCCGGCCGGGTGATGAACGCGATTGATCAGCCCGGCCTGCAACAGATAGCCGAGGGCGAACATGACGGCGGCGATCGGGATCAGCATCACCAGCGGATCGAGGTGAAACGCGGCGAACAACGAAATCGCGATGTACATGGCGATGGTCATCATCTCGCCATGGGCGAAATTGACGACGCGCACCACGCCGAAAATGACCGACAGGCCGAGCGCCATCAGCCCATAGACCAGGCCGGTCAATACGCCGCCGACGGCGACATTGAGATAGAGATCAAACGGCACGGGATCATCCTAAAAAGGCAACTCCGGCCGCACCGCCATTGGCGAAGGCGCGGCCGGAGCACGAGCTAATCAAACGGGCGTTAGCTGCGCTTGTTGTAGGGCTTCAGCGGCCATTCCGTCTTGGCGTTGGCCGCAGTCTTCGGGGCCACGGTCACGGTCTTGCCGCCGCGATTTTGAATCGCGCTCATCTGCAGCTTGTCGTTCTGACCCTTGGCATTGAACATGATGCCGGGGCCCGGGCTGACATTGTTGGTGATGTGGGTCTTGCGGATGGCGTCGGCCAGCGCCTTCGGGTCGGTCGAGCCGGCACGCTTGTAGGCGTCGGCGGCCACCAGCAGCGCCTCGAAAGTGTAGACGTGGTTGGTGTTGAGGTTGACGCCCGGATGCTTCTTGGCAAGCGCGGCTTCGAGCTTGGCGGTCAACGGCTTGTTCGGATCATACCAAGGCACGAAGCTCAACGGACCGTCGGACAGCTTGCCCAGCGTCTTGAGATACTGGTCTTCGTACCAGCCCGGCCCCATGCTCAGGATCGTCATCGGCGACCAGCGTTGCTTGACCAGTTCGCGGGTCAGCAGGATGGCGTCGTTGAGGCGGCTGACCATCAGCAAGCCGTCGGCGCCAGTGGCCTTGGCCTTGGCGATTTCCACCGACAAATCGCGCGCCGCCGGGTCGTAAGAGATCGTCTCAACAATCTTGTAAGGCATTTTGAAGTTCGGCATCACGTGGCTGATGCCGCCCGCCATCGCCGTGCCGAAGGTGTCGTTGACGTGCATGAACACGACCGTTTTAGGCGCCGCGCCAACCTGCGAGAAGATTTCCAGCTGATTCTGAAACGCGTCGCCCAGAATCATGGCCGCGGTCGGGAAGTTGCGGAACACGAACTTGTAGCCCTGCTCGGTGATCGGCGGGGCGGCGGCGATGTTGATGACGTAGGGGATGCCCTTTTGCTCGGCGACCTGGGCGATCGCGGAGCTCTGCCCGGAGTCAAACGCGCCGACCAGGAGCTGAGCGCCTTCGCCGATCATCTTCTCGGCGCGCGAGCGGGCGACATCGACTTTAGTCTCGGTGTCGCCGTTCATGATCTCAAGCTCGGGCAAGCCGAGTTCCTTGAGGATGCCGGCGGCGATATCGACGCCGCGCTGGCAATCCTGGCCAATGCCAGCCTGATAGCCCGAGCGCGGCAGCAGCACGCCGACCTTGAGCGGCCCGCCCGCGGCACGCGCAATGTTGAACGGCGCGACGCCGGCAGTGATACCCGCAGCGCCGAGACCGGCGGAGAAGGTGCGGCGGCTGACGGCCGCGATATTGGATTTCGATTCGGATTTCGATGTCATTTGAATTCCTCCCTGGCCTGAGATGGCCGTTATTCACGATGATGCCGGATTTTCTCCGGTTCTCACAAGCTCAAAAACGCGATGTCGCCCACCGGGGCAATCCCGCGCATCAAATGCCCAAGGGCCGTAATTCCACAGTCCGACGCCAGGGTTCGTTGCACTGCACCCTAGCGAGACCAGATTGGCGACATTGTTGACCTGGACAACAATTCCCGTCAACAGCATTATTGGCCGCACCGGCGGCCGCCGAATGGCGACGTCGGCCCACCTGCGACCGGGACCCTGCAATGCCACCAGCCAAACGCGCCCCGAAGTCGGCCAAATCCGCGGTTAAGGCCAATGCGCCGGCCGGCAAGACCCTGCCGCTGCGCAAGAGTCCGGATTTGCGGCGCGCCAGCCCGGCCGTCATCGACCTCGGCGTGCTCAACCAGCACCTCGGCTATTTCGTGCGCCGGCTGCAGGTCTCGATTTTCCAGGACTTTATCCGGCGGCTTTCCAGCATCGACATCAGCCCGGCGCAGTTTTCGGTGCTGGTGGTGATCGGCGCCAACGAAGGCCTGTCGCAGGCACAACTGGCGTCGACCTTGGGGATCGAACGGGCGCGGATGGTGCGCATGCTGCACCTGCTGGAAAAGCGCGGGCTGACGCAGCGCCTGCCCTCGTCCGCCGATGGCCGCCGCCACGAATTGCGCCTGACACGCGCCGGCCAGTCCGAACTGCGCCGCGCCGAGGCGCTGGCCGCCCAACACGAAGACGGCCTGAAGAAAAAACTGGGGCCCGAGCGCCACCAGATGCTGCTCGACGCGACGCAGGATTTCTAGGCAGCCTCACGCCGCCGGGTCGAGCACGCCACGGCGGATCTGGTCTTCCTCGATCGATTCAAACAACGCGCGGAAATTGCCTTCGCCGAAGCCCTCGTCGCCCTTGCGCTGGATGAATTCGAAAAAGATCGGCCCCAGCACGGTGCCGGAGAAAATCTGCAGCAGCACCTTGGTGTGGCCGCCGTCGACCACGCCCTCGCCGTCGATCAACACGCCGGCCGCCTTCAATTTGTCGACCGACTCGCCGTGGCCTGGCACGCGGGCATCGACCTTCTCATAATAGGTGTCGGGCGGCGACGGCATGAACGGCAGACCATTGCCGCGCAGGCTGGTCACGGTGTCGTAAATATCGCGTGCGCCCATGGCGACATGCTGAATGCCCTCGCCTTTATAGGCGCGCAGGTATTCCTCGATCTGCGATTTATCGTCGAGCAACTCGTTGATCGGAATGCGGATCTTGCCGCAGGGCGAGGTCATGGCGCGCGAGATCAGGCCGGTCAGCTTGCCTTCGATGTTGAAGAAGCGGATGTCCTTGAAGTTGAACAGCTTGCGATACCAGCCGGCCCAATGATCCATGCGGCCGCGCATGACATTGTGGGTGAGATGGTCGAGATAATGCAGGCCGACGCCGGCCGGCTTCGGATCGCGCTCGCCGGTCCAGACGAAATCGACATCCCAGATCGAGCCTTTATCGCCGTAGCGGTCGACGAAATACAGCAGCGAGCCGCCGATGCCCTTGATCGCCGGGATCGCCAGCTCCATCGGGCCGACCTTGATCTCGGCGGGTTCGGCGCCGAGCGACAGCGCGCGCTCGTACGCGGCCTTGGCGTCGACGACGCGAAAAGCCATGGCGCAGGCGCAAGGGCCATGCTCGGCGGCAAAACGCTGTGCGAAGGAATCCGGCTCGGCATTGACGACGAAATTGACGTCGCCCTGGCGCCACAAGGTGACGTTCTTGCTGCGGTGTTTGGCGACCGCGCTAAAGCCCATTTGCTTGAACAGCGCGCCGAGCTTTTCCGGTTCGGGATGGGCGTATTCGACGAATTCGAGGCCGTCGGTGCCCATCGGATTCATCTCGGAAATTTCCGGCGGCGGCGCATCGTGCGGAAACGGACCCATGGGAGCCTCCTCGAACGGTGTGAACGGTCTTTTTCAGGCCGCGACTGTCCCAAATAGTGTCCCATGAGTTGGGCGCGCGAACTGTGCGTATTAGCTGCATTTTGTGCTCGATTGCGCACGATCCATGCGTTAGACTGAGCTACCATGCAAGAAACCGTCAGTCTCGACGCCTTCGACCTGGCGCTGCTCGCCGCCCTGCAGGACAACGGCGCGCGCACCAACCAGGATCTCGCCGAGATCGTGCATTTGTCGGCGTCGCAATGTTCGCGCCGGCGGGCGCGGCTGGAAGCCGAGGGCATTATCCGCCGCTACCGCGCCGAACTCGACGCCGGCCGGCTCGGCTACGGCATCACGGTCTTTATCTTCGTGTCGCTGGCGCACCATTCGCGCGACAATGCCGGCCGGTTTCGCGATCTGGTGACGACCTTGCCGCTGGTGCAGGAAGCCCATGCCCTGACCGGCGAAGCCGATTACCTGCTCAAAGTCGTGGTCAGCGACCTCGCCGCCTTGGCCGAACTGGTCAATGACGTGCTGCTGCCGCACAAATCGGTCGAGCGCGTGCGCTCCAACATCGTGCTGCAAACGCTGAAAGACGAGCGCAAGCTGCCGATCGGCTAACGCCGCGTTCGAACCGCAGCGCCGCGCTCGACGCCGGCCATCATGAACTAATTTTAACGCAACAAAGTCCCGAGGCCGCATGTTGTTCCGGTAGCCCGCGCGCACGCGGGCACGGAACACACGAACCGACGGAGATTTGTCATGAACAAACCGACACGCAACGCCCTGGCTCTCGGCGGGTTCGCCGCTCTCGTCACTGAGCGCGGCGATGCCGGCGACGGCGCTCGCCGCCAGCATGAGCAACGACATGACCGGCGCCAAACCGATGATCGCGGTCAGCAACCAGATGGACCACGGCAAGACCGTGACAATCGCCGAGGTCGAGACCCCGCGAAACGGCTTTATCGTCATCCACGCCAGCAAGGACGGCAAGCCGGTGGTGCCGCAACATCTCGGCTACGCGCCGGTCAAGGCCGGCGTCGACGAAGCCGTCAAAGTGAAATTGAACGTTACGCCCAAGCCTGGCACCACTTATATCGCCATGCTGCACGAAGACACCGGCGTCAAAGGCAAGTTCGAATTCGGGCCGGGCCACACCGATGTCGACAAACCGATGATGCGCAACGGCAAGGTGGTCGAAAAGGCGTTCAAGATCGAGAAAGTCGAGAAGTAACCTCGGTCGGCAACGATGCCGCGGGCATGGCCGCCCGCAGCCATTCGTCGGCTAGCGCGCATACATCTGTTCGATCGCGGCGGCGATGCGCAGCAGCCGGCGGTCCTGACCGTTGCGCGCCATCAGCATCAGACCGGTCGGCAGGCCGCCATTGCGCGGCAACGGCAACGAGATCGCGGTCAGGTTGAAGAAATTGCCGATGGTGGTGTTGCGCAACAACATGGCGTTGCGCGCCATGAAGACTTTCGGATCGGTCAGCTCATCGACGCGCGGCGCCACCGTCGGCGTGGTCGGCAGCACCAAAGCGTCGACATCGGCAAGCCGCGCATCCATCTCAGCGATCAGCGCGGCGCGCGCGCGCTGGGCGATCACATAATCGGCGGCGATAATATCGGCGCCCTTCATCATTCGCCCGCGCACGATCTGATCGAAATCGTCGCCGCGCTGCGCCAGCCGCTCGCGGTGGATCGAATAGGCTTCCGCAACCAGAATGCTGGTGCGCGACTGCACCTGCATCATGCCGTCGAACTGCGGCAGCTTTTCATAGCTCAAGCGCACGCCGTTCTTTTCCAGCCGGTCGAGCGCTTCCGGGAAACGCTGGCCGACGGTCTCATCGAGATTTTCCAGCGGCAGGCCTTGCGCAACACCGAGCCGCAGGCCGGCGAGCGGCGCAGGCTCAAGCAGCCACGGCGCCTCGCCCGCCATCACCGCGTCGGCCTTGGCGCAATCGGCAACGCTCTTGGCCAACGGCCCGATCGAATTGAGCGAATAGGACAACGGAAAAGCGCCGTCGGTCGGCACGCGCTGGCGGCTTGGCTTGAAGCCGGTGACGCCACACAACGCGGACGGAATGCGCACCGAACCGCCGGTGTCGGTGCCGATGGCGATGTCGCACATATCGTCGGCGGCCGACACCGCCGCGCCGGAGGACGAACCGCCGGGCGCCCGCGCCCGGTCGGCCGGGTTGCCCGGCGTGCCGTAATGCGGATTGATGCCGACGCCGGTGAAGGCGAATTCCGACATATTGGTCTTGGCGACGATGATGGCGCCGCCGGCGCGCAGACGCTGCACCACCGGTGCATCTTGTGTTGCGACCTTGCCGTCGTCGGCGAGAATTTTCGAGCCGGCGCGGGTGACATCGCCGGCAACGTCGAACAGGTCTTTCAGCGAAACGATGACGCCGTCCATCGGCCCGAGCGTCAGGCCGGCTTGGGCGCGAGCGTCGGCGGCTTCGGCGGCGGCGATTGCTTGTTCGCGATAGACCGTCAGGCAGGTGCGCGCGCCCTCGCCTCGGGATCGTCGATTTTGGCGAGCGCGGCATCGAGGCGTTCGCGTGCCGACAAGTTGCTCATGCTTGCTCCTTTGCGCATGATCTTATCCGAAAACCGGTGTCCATTTGCTTTTCGGGATCATGCGCGTAATCCACCCTTCTCTTCGATAAACTTCACAATCGCACTGACGTCCTTGCCGTCGCGCATATTGGTCATGACGAAAGGCCGCACCCCGCGCATTTTCTTGGCGTCGCGCTCCATCACCTCGAGCGAAGCGCCGACATAAGGCGCCAGATCGATCTTGTTGATGACCAGCAGATCGGAGCGGGTAATGCCCGGCCCGCCTTTCGACGGGATCTTGTCGCCAGCGGCGACATCGATGACGTAGATGGTCAGGTCGGCGAGTTCCGGCGAAAAGGTCGCGGCCAGATTGTCGCCGCCGGATTCGATCAGCACCAGATCGAGATCGGGGAACTTGGCGCGCATTTCGGCGACCGCGGCGAGATTGATCGAGGCGTCCTCGCGGATCGCGGTGTGCGGACAGCCGCCGGTCTCGACGCCGGCGATGCGGTCGGCGTCCAGCGCGCCGGAGCGCACCAGATAGTCGGCGTCCCATTTGGTGTAGATGTCGTTGGTGATGGCGGCGATCTGGTAGCGGTCGCGCAATGTCTTGCACAGCGCGTCCATCAGCGCGGTCTTGCCGGAGCCGACCGGGCCGCCGATGCCGACGCGTAAAGGCCCATGAGGATTGGGGCCGTTGGGGTTGGGGACGCCATTTTTCGTCATCGTTCGCGAATTCCTGTTTTCGTCCGGCTTCCACACTTCCGTCATTCCGGCGCGGGGTGCAAGCGCCGCCGCCGCATGCGCGTCACCCACCGCCGGAGGGCATGGGCAAAGCCCGGACGCGCGTCATCGCCCGTATTCTTTAAAGGCCCCGGGCAGGCCGACTTCCAAATCGTCATTCCGTCTCGCCCCCCCGAAAACGAGGGCGCGCGGAACGCCGGGGTTCCAACAACCCCGCAGCCTCGTGTGAAAAGTGAAAAAATCACACGAGCAAAGTCACCACGAAGATGCCGGTTGCCCGGCGCTCCGCGCGCGGTGTTTGTGAGGTTTGCTCCGCATCGCCCCCGGTGGACATGCCGTTTCAGGCAACCTTCCTTACGGAAGCCTGCCTATCCACCGCTGCGGGCCCAAATAGTGCCCAGCACTTCTGACCGTGCCGGCTGCCATCGCCAGTGGGGCCCAGCGACGCGCGGCTGGCGCGCCGGGACGAAGCGGCTTGGACCGCCGGTCGGGTCATTTGCGTCGAATCTCCAACGCCCCGCCGGCCACCGCTCCCCGCCCCGCGTCTGACGACGCTGATCAAACGCCCCTCGTTAGACGGGACGGGATAAAATGGAATATAAGCCTAGCTAGGATTATTGTCAAGAAATGATTTGTCGTCCCGGCGACCATGACGGATCACGATCGGAACAGCCGGGTGTATTGCGTCTCGTGACGCGCACTGGCGAGATCGGCGCGGAAAGCCGACGAGCCGATATCGTCGAGCGAGGCGCGAAACGCCCGCGCCGCGGTCGCGGTGACGGCGGGTTCCAGCGCCGCCAGCACGCGCAAGCCTTGGGTCTGGCCGAGCGGGATCAGCCGGACGCCGGCCGACACCCAGTTGGCGGCCAGCGCCTGCAGATAAGCGGCGAGCGAAGGCTCCAGCGCGATGCCGTGACCGGCGGCGGTGACCGCGACCGCCACCGGATAGGCGACCGGGCCGCCCCATATCTCTTTCAATCGGTCGAGCGCGGGCGTCGGCCAGGCGGCACGCGCGGCTTCGACGAAGGCATTACCCTGCGCGGTGGTCTCGAGATGGCGCTCCTTCGACGGCGCGAAGGCGGCGGCGAGTTCCGCGACCTCATACAGCGCCTTGTCGTCCTCGCTTTCGATCGCACGATGGGCTTGCGCGAACAGCACGGCGTCGCAAAAGCCGCCGCCTTGGGTCAGCGTCACCATCAGCCAGGCTTGCAAGCATGCTTCGTCGGCGATGTCGCCGGTCTCGACCGCCCATTCGATGCCGCTCGAATAAGAGAAGGCGCCGACCGGGAACGCGGGCGAGAGCCAGGCCATCAGGCGATAGAGCGCGGCCGATGTGAGCGCGGCCTCACCGCTTGCCGCAGCTTGTTCCCTCTCCCCCGGTGGGAGAGGGTTAGGGTGAGGGGGACCAAGAATCGATGTTGAGCGCGGTGCCCCCTCACCCGCGCCTTCGGCGCGACCTCTCCCACCAGGGGAGAGGTGACCCGAGCGTGCAGCGCCGTTCGCAACCTTCTTACGCGCCATGATCATGCTCATGGTCGTGATGCTCATGGCCATGATGGCCATGCGGGCTGGCCGGTTCCGGATCGAAGGCTGCGTCGAGCTTCGACACCCGCGCGCCGAGCCCGCGCAACATATCTTCCAGCACATGATCGGTGCGGATGCGGATCTTGTCGCCGACGATCTGCACATCGGTGTGGCGGTTGCCGAGATGCCAGGCCAGCCGCACGGTCTCGAACGCGTTCGGGCCCGCGACTTCCAGCAATGCCTCGGGCGCGCCGGCGACCGCGACAATCGAGCCGTCGTCGAGCACCAAACCGTCGCCGTCGCGCAAGGTCACCGGCGCGGCAAAATCGAGCATGAAGCGCGTGCCCTGCTCGCCGGTCAGCACGATGCGGCGCCGGTTGCGGTCGCCAGCGTCGAGCACAACGCGGTCTGCCGCGGTGGCGGCGTCCCAGTCGCTTGAATGTTTGATGGTGGTGACGCGGTGCATGGCAATCTTCTCAAGCTGTCATGCCCGCGAAGGCGGGCATCCAGTATTCGCTAGCGTCCGCGTTATACATGTGCGCTCGAGATTACTCGGGTCCCCGCCTCCGCGGGGACGACGGCTGAATGCTGGCGCGTTGCGCGCGGGACACAAGGCGGTCAAAACAGAAAATACCTTTGCGCCATCGGCAGCACCTCGGCCGGCGCGCAGGTCAAGAGTTCGCCGTCCGCCCTCACCTCATAGGTTTCCGGATCGACCTCGATGTTCGGCGTGGCGTCGTTCAAGATCATGCTCTTCTTGTTGATCTTGCGGGTGTTGTCGACGGCGGCGAATTTCTTCTCGACGCCGAGCCTGGTGCGCAGGCCGGAGCGCATCGCCGCCTTCGACACGAACACCAGCGACGACGACGTCAGCGCCTTGCCGTAGGCGCCGAACATGTGGCGATAATGCACCGGCTGCGGCGTCGGGATCGAGGCGTTGGGATCGCCCATTTGCGCGGCGGCAATCGAACCGCCCTTGATGACGATCTCCGGCTTGACGCCGAAAAAGGCCGGCGCCCACAACACCAGATCGGCGAGCTTGCCCTTTTCGACCGAGCCGATGTGCTTGCTGATGCCGTGCGCGATCGCCGGGTTGATGGTGTATTTGGCGATGTAGCGCTTGGCGCGCAGGTTATCGTTGTTGCCCTTCTCGCCCGGCAGCGAGCCGCGCTGCTTTTTCATCTTGTCGGCGGTCTGCCAGGTGCGGATGATGACTTCGCCGACGCGGCCCATGGCTTGCTAGTCCGACGACATCATCGACAGCGCGCCGAGGTCGTGCAGGATGTCTTCGGCCGCGATCGTTTCCTTGCGGATGCGGCTTTCGGCGAAAGCGAGATCCTCGGCAATCGACGGATCGAGATGGTGGCAGACCATCAGCATGTCGAGATGTTCGTCGATGGTGTTGCGCGTGAACGGCCGGGTCGGGTTGGTCGAGGACGGCAACACGTTCTTGAGGCCCGCGACCTTGATGATGTCGGGGGCGTGGCCGCCGCCGGCGCCTTCGGTGTGGAAGGCGTGAATGGTGCGGCCCTTGAAGGCCTTGATGGTGTCTTCGACGAAGCCGGATTCGTTGAGCGTGTCGGTGTGGATCATCACCTGGACGTCGTATTTATCGGCGACGTTGAGGCAGTTGTTGATGGCCGCCGGCGTCGTGCCCCAATCCTCATGCAGTTTGAGCGCGCAGGCGCCGGCCTTGACCATTTCTTCCAGCGCTGCCGGCCGCGAGGCATTGCCCTTGCCGGCAAAGCCGAGATTCATCGGGAAGGAATCGGCGGCCTGAATCATGCGGCCGATATGCCACGGCCCTGGCGTGCAGGTGGTGGCGTTGGTGCCGGCGGCAGGCCCGGTGCCGCCGCCGAGCATGGTGGTGATGCCGGAATAAAGCGCCTCGTCGATCTGCTGCGGGCAGATGAAATGAATGTGGCTGTCGAAACCGCCGGCGGTGAGGATCTTGCCCTCGCCGGCGATGATCTCGGTGCCGGGACCGATGATGATGGTCACGCCGGGTTGGATGTCGGGATTGCCGGCCTTGCCGATGGCCGAGATCTTGCCGTCCTTGATGCCGACATCGGCCTTGACGATGCCCCAATGGTCGAGGATCAGCGCATTGGTGATGACGGTGTCGACCGCGCCCTGCTTGCTGGTGAGTTGGCTCTGACCCATGCCGTCGCGGATCACCTTGCCGCCGCCGAACTTCACCTCGTCGCCATAGACGGTGAAATCCTTTTCGACCTCGATGATCAGATCGGTGTCGGCCAGCCGCACCTTGTCGCCGACGGTCGGCCCGAACATGTCGGCGTAGGCGGAGCGTTTCATTTTGATCGACATCTAATTATCCCCGATATTATCAACCGCGTGCAAAAGGCGCTTGCCTCAACCCGGCTGTCGCATAAGCTTCACGACAGGTCATCCATCTTTGGCTCTGCCGAACACGGTTGGCCGCCATGACCAGAGCGGGCATGGGACGTGAGCGCTGCTTGCAGTGATCGTGGTCCATGTTTGCCGGTCCTGGCTCTCCAGTGACTGGGTACCGGTTGGCGCGCTCCGGCGCGCAGCCCGGAAATGGATCCGAGAGCTTGTGACGGGCAGACGACGGTCTGCCCGTTATGGCTTTTTCACTGTTTGGCGCATGATCTTGTCCGAAAACCGGTGACCACTTTTCGGGATCATGCGCACGCTCACAACTTCCCCATCACGTCGCCGCGGAAACCGTAGATCGTCCGCTTGCCGGCAAGCGCGACCAACGTGACCTCGCGGGTCTGGCCGGGCTCGAACCGCACCGCGGTGCCGGCGGCGATATCGAGCCGCATACCGCGCGCCTTTTTGCGATCGAACTTCAGGCCGGCATTGGTTTCGAAGAAGTGATAATGCGAGCCGACCTGGATCGGCCGGTCGCCGATATTGGCGACCGACAGCTTTACCGTCTTGCGGCCCTTGTTGAGCTCGATCTCGCCGTCCTGGATGAACATCTCGCCGGGGATCATTTAGATCACTCCTGCATACAACCCTGCACCCAGGACAACGCACAACGCGCCGGCAACGCGAATGGCCGGCCGCATATGCGCGCGGCTCATGATCTGCGCAAAGCCGATGCCGGTGAGGTGCAGCGTCGCGGTCGCGACCGCAAAGCCGGCCATGTATTCGATGCCGCCGATGTTCTCGGCGACTTCCGAACCGTGGGCATGACCGTGGAACAACGCGAAGGCGCCGATGATCGCGGCGCCGATGGCGACCGGCAGATCGACCGCCAGCGCGACCAGAAGGCCGAGCGCGACGACCGACGCCAGAATGGCCGGGCTCGACGAAAGGCAGCGGCAACATGGCTCATGCCGAGCGCGCCGCCGACCAGCATCACGCCGACGAAGGTCACCGGCCACAGCCACACGGCGCGGCCGCCTTTGAGCGCCGCCCACAGGCCGACCGCGACCATCACCGCGATGTGGTCGAGGCCCGACAGCGGATGCGCGACGCCGGCGGCGAACGACGCGGTCGCACCGATGACCGACATGGGCGAAAGCGCGGGCGCGACGCCGGCCAGCAAGGCGGCGAGAATGACAGAGAGACGCTTCATTGTTTTGGTCCTTTCAGCGGATCGTTACTTAATCGAATTACCGGATCGGCAAGTCCTACCGGATTGGTTCGTGAACGGTGACGAGCTTGGTGCCGTCGGGGAATGTCGCTTCGACCTGGATGTCGTGGATCATCTCAGGAATGCCATCCATGCATTGCGCGCGGGTGATGACATGGGCGCCGGCCTCCATCAGTTCGGCGACGGTGCGGCCGTCGCGCGCGCCTTCCATGATGAAATCGGAAATCAGCGCGATCGCTTCCGGATGGTTGAGCTTGACGCCGCGTTCCAGCCTGCGGCGCGCCACCATCGCGGCGACCGCGATCAGCATTTTGTCTTTTTCCCGGGGCGTCAAATTCATCGTGTCCTCACCGAATATTATTGTAACCATAGCCGCGGCACCGGCGTGCCGAGCGCGGCCAGAACGGCGATCAGATCGTGCCGCAAGGCCGCGCCATCCTTGGCGCAGAGGCGAGCGACCGCAATGCCATTCCAGGCCGAGATGCCGACTTCTCCAGCATAATGTTCGGCCAAAGCGCGCACCGCTTCAAGCTGTTGGTCGCCGCCGGGCGCGACCAGCACGGTCGCCATGGCGATGCCGTCATTCAACACCGCGCGCTCGGCGAGCTGCGCGGCGATCGCGCCATCGAGCCGGGCGGTGTCGGCATAAATCAGCTTGCCGCCCCGCCGCACCCGCCAGCGGTCGGTGAAAGAGCCTTCGGCCATGACCTCGCCCATGGCGGCGCGGCCGAACACCACCGCTTCGGCCATGATCAGCGACGCGCTCTCGCTCAGATCGATATCGATGCGGCGCGACAGCCGCGCGCGGTCGAACAGAATGCTCTCCTGCGGCAGCCAGGCCAGCCGCGCGCCGTCTTCCAGCGTCAGGCGGACATCCATTTCGGCATCCGGGCCGGTCGAGCGGTAGATTTTTTCCGCCGCCGCGGTGCCGGCGATCAGGCTGGCGCCCTCGCCCACCGTCATCTCGACGCGTAAAGCGGTCGCCGCCGGTCATGCCGCCGCCGGTGTTGACGATCACGGCTTCGAGCGCCTCCGGCGACGGCATTGGGAAAGCGCACGCGCAGCGAACCATCTTCGTGGACGCGGGTGCGGCGGGTCAGACCGCCGCTTTTCGCCACGCCAAGCGCGATATGGCCGGTGGCGCGGTTGGCGGCGAAGGTGTGGCTCACACTGTCTTGCACGCTAGAGAGTGACACGCCCTCGCCTCCTACGCCGTCATGCCCGGCTTTGGCCCGGCCATGACAGAACCTACATCAAATCGCCATCGCCTGCTTGAGCGCGGCCTCGTCCAGATTGGCCTTGTCCGACTCATAGACAATCGAGCCGCGATCCATCACCACCAGATGGTCGCCGAGTTCCTGGGCGAAGTCGAGATATTGCTCGACCAGGATGATCGCCATTTCCTTCAAGCTGCGCAGATAGTCGATGGCGCGGCCGATATCCTTGATGATCGACGGCTGGATGCCCTCGGTCGGCTCGTCGAGCAACAAAAGGCGCGGCCGCATGGTCAGCGCCCGGCCGATCGCCAATTGCTGCTGCTGGCCGCCGGACAGATCGCCGCCGCGCCGGCCCAACATGCTTTGCAGCACCGGGAACAGCGAGAACACGTCGTCTGGAATTTTGCGCTGGTCGCGCGGCAGCGGCGCAAAGCCGGTCTCGAGGTTTTCCTGCACCGTCAACAGCGGAAAGATTTCGCGGCCCTGCGGCACGATAGGCGATGCCGCTGCGGGCGCGCTCGACCGTCGACATTTTGGTGATGTTCTTGCCTTCGAACATGATGGTGCCGGACTTGACCGGATGCTGACCGACCAGCGCACGCAACAGGCTCGACTTGCCGACGCCGTTGCGGCCCAGCACGCAGGTGACCTTGCCGGGCTCGGCATTGAGCGAAATGCCGCGCAAGGCCTGCGCCGCGCCGTAATAGAGGTCGATGTTGGAGGCTTCGAGCATCTTATTTCCTTTTGCGCATGATCTTGTCCGAAAACCGGTTCCCACTTTTCGGGATCATGCGCCTACCTTCCCAAATACACTTCGACCACGCGGTCATTGGTCGAGACCTGATCGATGGTGCCTTCGGCCAGCACCGAACCTTCGTGCAGGCAGGTCACCTTGACGCCAAGTTCGCGCACAAAGGCCATGTCGTGTTCGACCACGACCACGGTCTTGGTCTTGTTGATCTCGCGCAGCAGTTCGGCGGTCTGCATGGTCTCGACGTCGGTCATGCCGGCGACCGGCTCGTCGACCAACAGCAATTTAGGGTCCTGCGCCAGCAGCATGGCGATCTCGAGCCACTGCTTCTGGCCATGCGACAGGCTGCCGGCGATGCGCGAGCGCAGATGTTTCAGGCGCACGGTCTCCAGCACGGCGTCGATGCGCGCTTCCTGCTCGGGCGACGACTGCCATAACAAGGTCGCCAGCACGCTGCGGTCGTTCTTGAGCGACAGTTGCAGATTGTCCTCGACGGTGTGCATGTCGAACACCGTCGGCTTCTGAAACTTGCGGCCGATGCCGAGCGTGGCGATTTCGGTCTCGTCGAGCTTGGACAGGTCGTACTGGCCTTCCTCGAAATAGACGTCGCCACTGTCCGGCCGGGTCTTGCCGGTGATGACGTCCATCATGGTGGTTTTGCCGGCGCCGTTCGGGCCGATGATGGCGCGCATCTCGCCGGGCTCGACGATGAAGGACAATTCGTTGAGCGCCTTGAAGCCGTCGAACGATACGCTGATGCCGTCAAGATAAAGCAGCGAAGAGGTGGTTTGCTTGTCCATGGCCGCTACTCCGCCGCGCTCGGTTGCGCCGAGGGCGGCTCGGGATCGACCATTTCGCCATCTTCGGCGGCGGCCGACTTTTCCGCCTCACTTCGTTCGTTCTGACCGGAACGCCAATGATTATAGGTGCCGATGATGCCGCGCGGCAGCAACAGCGTGGTGCCGATGAACAGCGCGCCCAGCATGAACAGCCAATAAGGCGCCAGGAACCCGGAGGTGAAATAGGTCTTGGCGTAGTTGACGACGAAGGCGCCGAGCACCGCGCCGGTCAGCGTGCCGCGGCCGCCGACCGCGACCCAGATCACAGCTTCAATGGAGTTCGCCGGCGCGAATTCGCCCGGATTGATAATGCCGACTTGCGGCACATAGAGCGCGCCGGCAACGCCGGCCATGCAGGCCGAGACCGTGAAGACGAACAGCTTGTAGGATTCGACCCGGTAGCCGAGGAAGCGCGTGCGCGACTCGGCGTCGCGAATGCCGATCAGCACCTTGCCGAATTTCGAGGTGACGATGGCGCGGCAGATCAGGAAGCAAACAGCAAGCGCGATACAGGACATCACCAGCAACGAATTACGCGTGGCTTCGGACTGCACGTTGAAGCCGAGGATATCCTTGAAATCGGTCAGGCCGTTATTGCCGCCAAAACCGAAATTGTTGCGGAAGAAGCCGAGCAGCAGCGCATAGGTCATCGCCTGCGTGATGATCGACAGATAAACGCCGGTGACGCGGGAGCGGAAAGCGAACCAGCCGAACACAAAAGCGAGCAGACCCGGCACCAGCAGCACCATCAGCATCGCATAAGCGAAATGGTTGAAGCCGTACCAGAAGATCGGCAGCTCCTTCCAGTTCAGGAACACCATGAAGTCGGGCAGGATCGGATTGGCATAGACGCCGCGGGTGCCGATCTGGCGCATCAGATACATGCCCATGGCGTAGCCGCCGAGCGCGAAGAACGCGCCGTGGCCGAGCGACAGGATGCCGACATAACCCCAGATCAGATCGATCGACAGCGCCAGCAGGCCGTAGCAGACGTACTTGCCGAACAGCGCGACCAGATAGGTCGAGACGTGAAAGGCGCAGCCGGCCGGCACCAGCAGATTGAGCACCGGGATCGTGATGGCAAAGGCGCCGAGCAGGATCAGGAACAGCGTCGCGCCGCGGTCGAGCAGACGAATGAGCGGGTGCGAGGTCATCATGCTTCGATCGCCCTGCCCTTGAGCGCGAACATGCCGCGCGGCCGTTTCTGGATGAACAGGATGATGAAGACCAGGATCGCGATCTTGGCCAGCACAGCGCCGGCGAAGGGTTCGAGGAATTTATTGGCGATGCCGAGCGTGAGCGCGCCGACCAAAGTGCCCCACAAATTGCCGACACCGCCGAACACCACCACCATGAAGCTGTCGATGATGTAGCCCTGGCCGAGGTTCGGCGAGACGTTGTCGATCTGCGACAGCGCGACGCCGGCAATGCCGGCGATGCCGGAGCCGAGCCCGAAGGTCAGTGCGTCGATGCGGGCGGTACGGATGCCGACGGCGGCCGCCATGGCGCGGTTCTGCGTCACCGCGCGCATTTCGAGGCCGAGCCGCGTAAAGCGCAGCATCGCCAGCAAAGCGACGAACACCATGCCGGTGAAGATGATGATCCACATCCGGTTATAGGTGATGGTGATGCCGCCGAGATCGAAGGCGCCCGACATCCAGGTCGGATTGCCGACCTCCTTGTTGGTCGGCCCGAACATCGAGCGAACCGCCTGTTGCAGGACCAGCGACAGCCCCCAGGTCGCCAGCAAGGTTTCCAGCGGCCGGCCATAGAGGAAGCGAATGACCGTACGCTCGATGACGATGCCGACGGCGGCCGATACGGCAAAAGCCAGCGGCAGCGCGATGGCAAGCGAATAATCGAACAGCCCCGGATAGCGGGTGCGGATCACCTCCTGCACCACGAAGGTCACGTAGGCGCCGATCATCACCATTTCGCCGTGCGCCATGTTGATGACGCCCATGACGCCGAAGGTAATGGCGAGGCCGATCGCGGCGAGCAGCAGCACCGAGCCAAGCGACAGGCCGTACCAGAAATTTTGCACGGTATTCCAGATCGCCAACGAACGATTGATCTTGGCCTTGGCCGTAGTCACCGCCTGTACCACCGCCGCCGGCTGGCCGGTCGCCATGGTGTCGAGCAGGCCGAGCGCGTCCTGATCGCCACGCTCACTGAGGACAGCGATGGCGGCAACTTTGTCGGCGGTGCTCGATTCCGACGACGACAAGATAAGCGCGGCGCGCGCCTGCTCCATCGCGACCTTCACGCGCGGAACCTTTTCGGCGGCGATCGCTTTTTCAAGCGCCGGCCGCGCGCTCTCGGTGCGCGATTTGAACACAGACTGAGCGGCGTCGAAACGCCGGTTGGCGTCCGGCGCCATCAAAGTCAGGGCGCCAAGCGCGGAGTCGACCGCGTTGCGCAGCCGGTTAATGAGACGGACATCGGCGACATCGTCGGGCGGCGCGCCGGCAATCGGCTTGCCGGTGGCGGCGTCGAGAACTTCGCCGGATTTTTTCTTGATATAGACCTTCTTGTCGGCGGCGCTGAACATCAGCCGGCCGTCGTGCAAGGCCTGAATGACGGTAGCGGCCATCGGATTGCCGCTGGCGACCACCGCGTTGATAGCGTCGCCGGTATCGCTGAAATCGTCGGTGGTGAAGCCGGCGAGCGCGTCTTCATAAGGCCCGGCGTGGGCGAGCGTCGCAGCGCCGGCCAACATGCCAAAGGCGACAATGAACGCGAACAGACGTCCGCAGAAGAATCGCAAAGAAACGCCCATGGCAATCGTTTCCGGCAACGAATTGGAAGGATGGGAGACGGCGGCTGGCCGCCGCCTCCCGGGAGTTGTCATCGCCGCGCGTCAGACGCGCGGCCGGCTTAGACTTAGGAGCCGCTGCCGCACTTTTTGGTGACGGTGTTGTAGTTGCCGCACTTGAGCTTGACCCAGTCGGCGACCAGATCCTTCGAGCCCGGCAGGTAGTTCGACCAGGCATCGCCCTTGACCAGACCCTTGGTCTTCCACACCACGTCGAACTGACCGTCGGCGCGCACTTCGCCGATCAGAACCGGCTTGGTGATGTAGTGGTTCGGCAACATTTCCGAGATGCCACCGGTGAGGTTGGCTTGCTTGATGCCCGGCAGCGCCGCGATCACCTTGTCCGGATCGGTGGTACCGGCCTTCTCGACAGCCTTCACCCACATGTTGAAGCCAATGTAGTGCGCTTCCATCGGATCGTTGGTGGTGCGCTTCGGCTTCTTGGTGAACTCATGCCACTTCTTGATGAAGGCGGTGTTGGCCTTGGTCTTGACCGACTCGAAGTAGTTCCAGGCGGCGAGATGGCCGACCAGCGGCTTGGTGTCGAGACCGGCGAGTTCTTCTTCGCCGACCGAGAACGCCATGACCGGAATGTCGGTCGCCTTGACGCCCTGGTTACCCAGTTCCTTGTAGAACGGCACGTTGGCGTCGCCGTTGACGGTCGAAACCACGGCGGTCTTCTTGCCGGCCGAACCGAAGGCCTTGATCTTCGACACTTCGGTCTGCCAATCGGAGAAGCCGAACGGGGTGTAGTTGATCATGATGTCTTCCGGCTTGACGCCTTTCGACTTCAGATAGGCTTCGAGGATCTTGTTGGTGGTGCGCGGATAGACGTAGTCGGTGCCTTCCAGCACCCAACGCTTCACCGAGCCGCCATCCTTGCTCATCAGATAGTCGACGGCCGGAATCGCCTGCTGGTTCGGCGCCGCACCCGTGTAGAACACGTTGCGCTCGCCTTCTTCGCCTTCGAACTGCACCGGGTAGAACAGGATCGAGTCCAGTTCCTTGAACACCGGCAGCACGGATTTGCGCGACACGGAGGTCCAGCAGCCGAACACGACCGAGACCTTGTCCTTGGAGATCAGCTCGCGCGCCTTTTCGGCGAACAGCGGCCAGTTCGAGGCCGGGTCGACGACGACCGGCTCGAGTTTCTTGCCGAGCAGACCGCCCTTTTTGTTCTGCTCGTCGATGAGCATCAGCATGACGTCCTTCAGCGTGGTTTCGCTGATGGCCATGGTGCCGGACAGCGAGTGAAGGATGCCGACCTTGATGGTGTCGGCAGCCTTGGCAGGCTGCAGCGCCGACGTCGCGGCGATGGCAAGACCGGCAGCGGCGGCAAGCCACTTCCGGGCAACAGGCCGCTTGGCGGCCGATTGAATCGGTTTGAACATTCGTTGAGTTCCCCTGCGTTTGACGCGCGCGTTCAGTCGCGTCGACTGCACCGCGCCACAAGGGTTTCGCAAGCCCTGTGCCAAGCCGTCACAATTGGCATAAGGTGTTGATTTATAGAGCATATAATAACGGCGCCAATCTGTGCCTAGTTTTCGGTCACAGGGGCATGATTATTTTATAGGCAGATATTGGCTGTTTATTCGCCAGTGATGCTTCTCTGGCTACCACAGCTCATCGACCGCCATCCGGCGCGAAATCAGACCTTGCTGGACGCAGTAGGAAATCAGCATTTCGAGGCACGGCGTGTTGGCTTCCTTGCCGAACGGCGCGGTGTCGACGCCGCCGGCCGGGACGCCGGCCATCTTCCGGCCGGCTTCCAGCATCCGATAAAGCTCGGCGACGGCGGCGGGCTTGGCGCGCGCCAGTTCGTCCGGCACCACCACCATGTGATTGACCGGCACGACATGGTGCTTGCCGTACCAGGCCTTGGCCGCTTCGTCCGGTTTCGGGATCACGCTTTGCAGGCGCGGATCGTCCGGCATGGCGGCGCCATAGATCGCGGCATCGAGTTCGCCGTCGATCAGCATCTGGGTGATGTCCTTGCCGGCTTCGGCGCGGATCACGCTGGCTGGGTCCTTGGCCTCGGCGACATGACCGTCCTCGAAGGTGACCCATTGCACGCGCGACAGGTCGACGCCGTAGTCGTTTTCGATAATGCCGCGAATCCAGACCGCGGTGGTCTGGCTATAAGAGCGCACGCCAATGCGCTTGCCGCGCAGATCGGACGGCCCGAGTTTGCCGCGCTCGGCATTGTGCAGCACGGTGCCGTGCTGAAAACGGCCGAGCATCGCCGCCGGCAGCAGGGTCAAGCCCTTATTGTGCTCCTTGGCCTGCAGATAGGTGACCAGCGCCAGCTCGCTGGCGTCGTATGCGTGTTCGCGCACCATCGGCTTGAACGCCTTGTGCATCGGCTTGACCTCGACGAAGTCGAGCTTGAGCGTGTCGGAGACGATCTCGCCGCGCTTGAGCGGCAGCGTGTGCGGATAGTCGCCGATGGCGATGCGTAGCGTGTCCAAGGTCATAGTCCTTCCAGCGGTGATGGATTGAAGCTTGACCTGCTGCGCCAGATTGTCAACAATTTGGTCAACAGGATTATCGTCCAGCCTTGACCCTCGAACGCATCATGACCGACAGCCCGGCCACCGCCGTCGAAGCCGACATCACCGCGCAATTGCGCGAAGCGATCACGCGCGGGCAGTTGTCGCCGAACGAGCGGCTGATCGAGGCCGACCTCGCCGCGCGCTTTGCCGTCAACCGCGCCCATATCCGGGTGGCGCTGGCGATGCTCGATCAGGACGGGCTTGGTGGTGCGGCTGCCCAACCGCGGCGCCCGGGTGCGCGCCATTTCGGATCAGGAAGCCATCGAAATCGCCGAAACGCGGCTGGCAATCGAAGCGATGGTGGCGCGCCAGGCGGCGATGCGCATCGACGCGCCCGGCCGCGCGACGTTGCGCAAAATCGAAAAAGACATGATGCGCGCGGTCGCGCAAGGCGACACCGCCGCCTATTCGCAATGCAACGCCGCGCTGCACCGCGAACTGCAACGCCTGGCCGGCAATACGACCGCCGACCGCATTCTCAATACGTTGAAGTCGCATCTGGTGCGGCTGCAGTTCCGGGTCATTCTGCTGCCGGGACGGCCGAAGACCTCGCTGGCCGAACATCGCGCCATCGTCAAAGCGGTTTGCGCCGGCGATGGCGAGGCCGCCGAGCGCGCCATGCGCAAGCATTTGACCAGTTTCACCCGCCTGCTCAAGCAGGCAATTCAAGCCGCCAAGCTCGGCGGCTTCTGACTTTCACGAACGACACCAACGGAGTTTACGTTTCATGGCCGATCAAAAGACGGGTCTCGTCATCACCGCCCATCCGGGCGATTTCGTCTGGCGCGCCGGTGGCGCGATCGCCCTGCACGCCAAGCAGGGCTACAAGATGAAGATCGTCTGCATGTCGTTCGGCGAGCGCGGCGAAAGTCAGTTTGCCTGGAAAGAAGCCGGCGCAACGCTTGGAAAGCGTCAAGGCCGGCCGCAAGGACGAAGCCGAACGCGCCGCCGCCCTGCTCGGCGCCGAGATCGAATTCTTCGACTGCGGCGATTATCCGCTCAAGCTGACGGAAGAACATTTCGACCGCATGGTCGACATCTACCGCGAGACCAATCCGAGCTTCGTGCTGACCCACGCGCTGAAAGACCCGTATAACTTCGATCATCCCAACGCCGCGCATTTCGCGCAGGAAACCCGCGTGGTCGCGCAGGCGATGGGTCACAAGCCGGGCGCCAAGTACAAATATTCCGCGCCGCCGGTCTATCTGTTCGAACCGCATCAGCCGGAACAGTGCGACTACAAGCCCGACCTTATTCTGAAAATCGACGACGTCTGGGAGCAGAAATACAAGGCGTTCCAGATCCTCGCCGCGCAGAAACATCTCTGGCATTACTACGAGCGCGTCGCGCTCAACCGCGGCATTCAGGGCTCGCGCAACACCGGCGTGCCGATGACGTATGGCGAGGCCTATCAGACGCTGTTCCCGCGCGTGACGACGGTGTTGGGCTGAGCGTGCTCGCCCTCGCGGATCGCAGGGCGAGCAGCCCTTTAAATGAAATCGGCGGCGTTGCCAGGCAACGCCGCCTATTCATTTTCTCTATTGCAGTCCGATCAGACCTAGAGCGGCACGGTCAAACGAACGTTGCCGCTCCAGATTTTGTAGTTCGCACCGAGGCCGCCGTATTCGCTGTTGACGGTGACGACCTTGCCGTCGGCGCCGGAAGCCGACACGCCGGCGGTAACTCGCCCCGACCAGCCGCCACCGATATTGGCCACCACCGCGGACGTTGCGATGGCGTCATCGGTCTGGAATTGCCAGTCGCCATATAGACCGACATGGGGCGCGATCGTCCATCCATGGGATACGGCAAAAGACCGGGAAACCTGCGCGCCCAGGGCCGTGCGACCGGCGCTGAATTTGCGCGCGGCTTGAGCCGTGCCAAGGCTGTCGGTCCACGCTTTGTCGGTCTCCCACAGGGCAAAGACCTTGGCCGAAGGCTCGATCGCAAAGTTCTTGTACCGGTAGATTCCGGTCAAGCCCAAGGTCGTCAGCCAGCGATAGGCCTTGAACGAGCCGTTGGCAGTCGATGTCTTCGCCGAATAATTCAGGTAGGTCCAGGCCAGCGCCATATCGAAGCGCAGGCTGCCGGCAAAACGACGGGAGAAATAGCTGCCGACGGTCTCGCCGTCGCCCTTGAGCGAACCATTGAGCGAGGCAACGTCGTACTTGAAATACTCGAAGCCGGTCATCAACCCGACGAGGGTATCGGGATTGAGCTTGCGGCCCAAGCCGGCGGTGAAATTGAACTGCCCGCCGTTAACGTCATTGCCGCTGCCACTCGTGTCGTTGATCTTCCAACCGGTCGCGCGGAAATCGGCCCACGCCGACCATATACGCTCCAGCGGCAAGGGCTTGCGGACCGGCGCATTGGCGATGGGACCGGCATAGGCAAGCGCCTGCCCCGGATCGCGGGCTGGCAGCGACGTCCGACGCATGTTGGTGGCGTTATCGATCGCGGAAAATGCCTCGCCGGCCCGCGTCGCAAATTTCGTTTTCGGTTCGTCGCCGACGCTGACGAAGGCGCCAGCCGGACCAAAGGACGGGCCGGAACCGCCGGCCGAGAAGCCGTTAAAAATGCCGTTTTCGATCGCCCCGGCGATGATCTGGCCGGATGTGTTGGCAACAACCGGCGTGATATCGGTCTGCAACGGATGAAGCGTGCTGTTGCTATTATTGCCGCTATTGCTGCCGGATGAGCCGCCCCCCGACGCGCAGGTCACGGCAGCCGACGTTCCGAAAGGACCAACGACGACCCAGAGCGTGCCGCTCGTTGGCTTTGCTGTTAGATGATACGTCGTTTGGAGAGGCGTATGAGGCTGGTAACGCAAATGAAAAACGTTCGAAATTGGTGTCGTACTGGCCTCGGTATCGACAAGCTGTGATCCGGTGAGAGTGGCTGACGTTTCGTTCGTAATACTGACCGTAACGATATCGCCAACATCAAGATCGGCATAAGCCTTGCCGTTGCAGGACAGCGTGACCACTGTATAAGCGCCGCCAGTCGCGGCCGATGCCTGTCGCGTGCCGATCGTCAGCAGGGAGCAAAGGCCTACAAAAAAAGCCACCGCAGCTATGCGCAGACAGGGCATAGACTGCCGCTCCCAAACCAACCCTCACGTCGCCTGATGTTTGGTAGCATACAGAGCGCACGCGAACATTGGCGCATTCGATTAAGTCACAGAAAATTTGAGAGCCATCAAAAATATATTGTCGTTTCGCTTTGATATGCCTTTCTTCGACAGCAGCTATGCTGTCGGCTCTTGGTTGCCTGGCCTTCAATAATTGCCAATGCAGTTCTGTTATTTAATACACTCGCGGCTATGATTTGATTTCAGATTGGGCCTGTTTGCACAGGTCGGCATTTTTGCACTTGCAATACACGCCCGTCAGCGGCACGTCGCCCGGACGAACATGGAAGGAAACTGAAGACATGAAGACCGTCGTCGTCCGCAATATCAAACGCGCCGATGCCAAAGCGATCGAGACCTTCGAAAAACTCGGCGCCTCGACCGTCCACGAAGCGCTTGGCCGCTATCAGCTGATGAAGCCCTATATGCGTCCGGTCTGGGCCGGCGCCTGCATTGCCGGCCCCGCCGTCACCATCCTGGCGCAGCCCGGCGACAACTGGATGCTTCACGTCGCCATCGAGCAGTGCCAGCCCGGCGACATCGTCGTGCTCGGCTGCACCACCGACAACACCGACGGCATGATCGGCGACCTGATCGCCACCTCGCTAAAGGCGCGCGGCGTCAAAGGCGTCATCATCGATGCCGGCTGCCGCGACGTGGCCACGCTTAAGGAAATGGGCTTCCCGATCTGGGCGCGGGCGATCTCGTCCAAGGGCACCGTCAAGGCGACCTTGGGTTCGGTGAACATTCCGGTGGTCTGCGCCGGCGTCAATGTCGAGCCGGGCGACGCGGTCGTTGCCGACGACGACGGCGTCGTCGTTGTACCGAAGAAATATTGCGTGGAGACCGCGGCCAAAGCGCAGAAGCGCTTCGACGACGAAGACGCCAAGCGCGTCAAGCTTGCCGTCCGGCGTGCTCGGGCTCGACATGTATAATATGCGCGAGCCGCTGGCCAAGGCCGGCTTGGTCTATGTCGATAATCCGGAAGACGCGTGATTGTCCGGCTTTTACGCCACGATGAACCAGAAGCCGCCGGCAACGGCGGCTTCTTTTTTGGTGCGATACTCAGGGGATGGGCCGGCCTTTGATCCAGATCATGGAAACGAGTCGCCGCCGGGCCGATCCTTCAAAAGCCGGAACATCGAGAAAATAGGGAGTGCGATATGCCCCTATCCGACCGAGACCAAAAACCGACTTATGTGGGCGAGATGCTGGAGCGCCTCGGCGTCGACCCGGCAACGGGTGTGCTGACGAATTGCGAACTGACGTTTTTGACCGCGTTGCACCGCTGTCAGAACTGCCCGTCGAAGGCGGCCTGCCGCGCCTGGCTCGACAGCGTGCCGATGTCGGTTTCCTTCGCGCCTAAGTTCTGCCCGAACAGCGACCTGTTCTTCGAACTGCAATTCGATCAGCCCGGCCACATCCGCGGGGCCTATAGCGACCTGTGCAAGCCGGCGCGGCCGGACGCTAAACCGGCCCGCGGCGAAACCTGATCGCGGCGATCAGACCAAGCATCACGAAGATCACCAGCGTCACGCCCTGCGTGACCGAGAACTGGAACTGCGTTGCCCCGGCAAACGGCGGACCGACCATCGGTGCCGCCGAATTGAGGATCTTCAATTTCTCGAACGACTGTACGATCAGCACGAATACATTCAAATACAGCGAGATGACCGCGCCGAGCGCGTAGATCCAGCGCCATTTGCCATAGAGATGCTTGGCGTAGAGCGCAAACAAAGCGATCAGGAACACCACCGTCGCGACCACGCCGGTGCCGGCCGCCGGGGTGAACATTTTTGGCTGGGCCGGCGACAAGAAAAACATGAAGCCGGTCATGCTGGTCAAAACCGTCGTCACCCAAAACAGCGCGGTCAGCGTCGGCAAGCGGTGCGAGCCGATCATGCCGAAGACGACGACAAAGCCGCTGACGATGGCGACCAGCGTGATAACGACGTGAACGATCGTAAAGGCTTGAAGCGACATTCCGGCGATCATGGCAGCCCCCCTGCGTCTTACGCCTCAGTCCGACCCGATCTTACGATGGTATTTTTGTATTCGCTATCGGAGTCATGCCGGCACAGGCTAAACCTTGGTTGAAGGCCGGCCGCGCAAACCTATTTGCCGCTCGGCCCAAAACGCTCGGTCTTGATCAGCTTGGCGGCGTGGCCCAGCGCACGCAAATCGCCGGCGGCGGCCTCGACCATCGGCGTCGGCCCGCAAATGAAAATGCGCGGGTTTAAATCCGGCGCGAAACCGTGTTCGGCCAACATGGTGCTGTCGATGCGGCGGGTCGGCCCGGCCCAGCCGGCGGGCTTTTCGCGCGTCAGCGTATGCACCACTCTAAGCCCTGTGCCCTGCGCCGGCCAGCCGATCCAGTTCGGCGCGATAGATGATGTCGGCTTGCGGTGCGCGACGAATAAAACAGCACGCGCCGGCCGCGCGGCTTTCGCCGCCGCGCCAAATGAGCCCGATGCCGCAGCATCGCCATCAAGGGCACGATGCCGGAGCCGCCGGCGACCAGAAACAGCGGGCCGTCGAGCACCTCGGTCCAGACGAAATAGCCGCCGATCGGCCCGCGCAATTCGAAAGCGTCGCCGGCGCGCGCCTCGCCGGCGAGATAAGACGACACCTCGCCATCCGGCAACATTTCGATGGTGAGCGCGAGCGGTTCGCCCGGCGCCGAGGCAATCGAATAGCTGCGCTGGGCCTGATAGCCGTCTTCGGCCGTCAGCCGGACATCGACATGCTGACCGGCTTTATGGCCGGGCCAATCCGGCACATCCAAGATGAGTGTGCGCACGCGCGGCGTCTCGTCGATGACGTCGCGCACCGTGGCGGTCATCCATTGCTTTTTGGGCATGACTGATGCGAAAACCGGTCCCCACTTTTCGGGGTCATGCCCGCAGACGCGCTAATCTCCGTCATAACGCTGCTCGCGCCAGGGATCGCCATAGATGTGATAGCCGTTCTCTTCCCAGAAGCCCGGCACTTCCGGATCGACGAATTGCAGGCGTTGCAGCCACTTCGCGCTTTTCCAGAAATACAGATGCGGCACCAGCAATCGCGCCGGCCCGCCATGCTCGGGATCGAGCGGCTCGCCGTCATAATAGGTGGCGACCATCGCCTTGCCGTCGAGCAGGTCCTCGACCGGGATATTGGTGGTGTAGCCGCCGTCGCAATGCGCCAGCACGTAAGGCGCCGGCGGTTCGGTCAGCCCTGCCGCCTCCATCAGCGTATCGATCGAGACCCCGCGCCAATTGGTATCGAGCTTCGACCAGGTGGTGACGCAGTGAATGTCGACCGTCAGGTCGGTCTGCATCAGGGCATTGAATTCCGCCCAGCTCCATTGCCCGAGCGGCGTGTCGCCGTCGTCGAGCGACAGGCGCCAGGACGCCAGATCGGGCTCCGGCGTCGGTCCCGCCGACAGCACCGGAAAATCCTCGACCAGATGCTGGCCCGGCGGCACGCGCGCATTGCTGCCGCCACCGCGCCCGCGAAAACCACGTGAGATGGGAGGTTCGTTCATAGTTGTGCCCTGTCCAGCCGGGGCGGCAGTTTCGCGCCCGGCTATGACAAAGACAATACGGCTAACGGCGAATGGTCAGCGGTTGGCGTGGCTCCAGGGCGCGATCTTCTTTTCCACCCACTTCAAGCCGGTGGTCAGCGACACGCCCATCACCATCAAGGTAATGACCGGCACGAACGTCTTGTCCATTTCGAAATTGTTGGCGTAACGCGTGATCATGAAGCCAAGGCCGGAAATCGTGGTGTAGAACTCGGCCACCACCATGCCGACCAGGCCGCGGCCAATCGCCAGCCGGACACCGGCGGCGATATAGGGAATAGCGAACGGCAACAGCACGTCCTGCCAGACCCGCCATTCGCTGGAACGGAACGAGCGCGCCACTTCCAGCATGTTCTTGTCGCACTCGCGCACGCCCTGATAGGTGTTGATCAGGATCGGGAACACCGCGAACAGGAACACCACGATGATCTTGGCCTTGAGGTAGATGCCGAACCACAACACCAGCAGCGGCACCACCGCCACCATCGGCGTCGAATAAAGCGCGTTGATCGGCAGATCGAGCGCCCAATCGAGCCAGCGCACGCGCGCCATCGCCACCGCCAGCGGAATGCCGACCAACAGCGCCGACAGCAGCCCGTAGAACATGACCTCAAGGCTTTGCGACAAGTAGTAAGGCAGATCGCCATTGGCGGTCAGTTGATAGAACGCAACCGCGATCTTGGTCGGATAGGTGAAAAAGATCGGGCTGATCTGCGGCCCGACGATTTGCCAGACGATCAAAATCAAGGCCAGGAAGCCATAACGGAACACCGCCGGGCGTTGCCACCACGGCGCCGTCTTTACTTTATGCACCGTCTGTTGCGGGCCGCCCGGGATCGCACCGGTGTGCACTTCGTTTGCAACGCTCATGGCGTTCATGTCCTCGTGGTCTTGATCTCGGTCGGGCTAATGTGGCGGACGCCGCCGGCGGGCGGCGGCGTCCTTTATTGTCGTAGGCTCACTCCGCCGGCTTAGAACTCAGCCGTCGGGCAAACCGGGCCCTTCCAGACGCCAAGTTCCTTGATCGCCTTTTCGGCGAAGGTCTTGTCGACGATCTGGTCGTAGCTCGGGGTCTTGCCCTTTTCGATGTTGCCGACCTTGGTCATCAGGTTGGCGGTGAAGTTGACGCGCTCCGGCGACAGACCGGTATTGGCGTCCCAGATGCAGCTCTTGACCAGGAGGTCATAGGTGTCCGAGACGACCTTTTCCGGATAGCCGGTGTGCTTGACCATGATCGGCAGCACCTTGGCCTTGTCGGTGTACATGATACGGGTCGCTTCGATCACCGATTTGACGAAGGCCTGCAGCGCCGGCCCCTTGTCCTTGATGGTCTGATCCTTGACCGCATAATAGGTGTACATCTGCTTCGGCGACAGTTCCCACATCCGCGCGATGGCGTGCAGGCTCGGCACCTTCTCCTTGGCCAGCATTTCCTGCTCGACGTGCAGGATGGCGGTGTCGACTTGGTCGGCGACCAAAGCCGGCACGTCTTCGGTCGCGATCGATACGAAGTTGACGTCCTTCGGATTGATGTGAGCGTGACGCAGCACGTTCTTGCTCAAAATGTCGGCGAAACCGCCGGGCTGTTGAATGCCGATGCGCTTGCCCTTGAGGTCGGCCAAGGTCTTGACGTTGTCGCGCACCACCATCGACGCTTCGAATTTATACAACGTGCCGAGAATGCCGTGGACCTTCGAGCCCTTCGAGATCGCGATCGAGGTGACCGTGCCGGGTGACTGCGCGATATCGAGGTTGCCGGCCAGCATGGCGCGGAACACCTTGACGCCGCCGTCGAGCGCGAACGGTTTTGACCTCGATGCCGTTCTTTTTGAAGATCCCGAGATCCTGCGCCACGATCACCGGAAAATGCACGATGTTCGGCGGACTCGTCGGCATACCGACGGTCAGCGTGGTTTGCGCGCTGGCCGCGCCAGGCAGCGACACCGCCGCCGCGGCGGCAAGCACCGCAAGAGACAATTTGAGCTTTGCGCATCTCATCCTCCCAATTTATTTTTTATTCGCTCGCACGCGTCACCGCGCCGGTCGAAGCACGGCGTCGCGCGCCGCTAAAGCAATCTTGCCTGAACGCCGCTCCAATAACAACGCGGCCTTTCGGCATATTCCCGTCGTCGTCGGCGTTTTCGCGATGTTGGAACCTTTGACGGCGGCGACCGGCTGTGCCTAATTCTGGACAGCCGCCATGCCTCATTGATGAATTGCGACCGCGCGCAACCATGCCAAAATTTGCCGTCGAATTCGGCAAAGATGGACTGCCGCCGCCGGCCGACGACGGCCGGCTCGACGCGCCGGCGTTCCATCGCAATCACGACGCCATCTGGGCGGCGCTCGCCGGTTTTCTCGATGGGAAAACCGGTCAACGCTCTTGGAACTCGGCAGCGGCACCGGTCAGCACGTGGTGGCCTTCGCGCAAAAGACGCCGCACCTGACCTGGTGGCCGAGCGATATCTACGCATCGCATCTGGCCAGCATCGCCGCCTGCCAACGCGCGGCCGGTCTGGCCAATCTGCGCGCGCCGCAACGCATCGATCTGATGGATGACGGCTGGGCCTGGCACGGCGATGCCGCCACCGCCAAGCTCACGGCCATGGTTTGCATCAATGTCATTCACATCTCGCCGTGGCGCGTCGCGCAAAATTTGATGGCCGGCGCCGGCCGAATGCTGGCCCAACGGCGGGCAACTCTTTCTGTACGGCCCCTATAAGCGCGACGGCGCCCACACCGCGCCGAGCAATGCCGCCTTCGACGCCTCGTTGCGCGCGCGCAACCCGGACTGGGGCGTGCGCGACCTTGAAGACGTGACGGCGCTGGCGCAGGACAATGGCCTGACGCTCGTCAAAATCATCGACATGCCGTCCAACAATCTGGTGCTGGCCTTCGAACGCCGTTACGACCAAACCTGAATTCGAACCCTTGAGGCCTTATGACCGATACATTGCCGCCGGAACCGATTTTCGATATCGCCCATCTCGGCCATCTCGAACTGTTGACGCCCGAGTTCGATAAGAGCGCGCGCTTTTTCATCGACGTCATGGGCATGACCATGAGCGGCGAGCAAGGCGACAGCATTTATCTGCGCGCCTATGACGATTACGAACGCTATACGCTCAAGCTCACCGCCTCCGAACACCAACGGCATGAAGCATGTCGCCTATCGCTGCCGTTCGCCGCAGGCGCTGGAGCGGCGCGCGGCGGCGCTGAAAGGCTCCGGCTTCGATATCGGCTGGAGCGACGGCGACCTCGGCCACGGCAAGACCTTCGTCTGCAAGGACCCCGACGGTCACGTCATCGAACTCTATTACGAGACCGAATGGTATGAAGCGCCGCCGGAATTGAAGCCGTCGCTCAAGAACCAGCCGCAGCGTTTTCCGGCGCGCGGCTGCAATGTGCGCCGGCTCGATCACTGGAACGGACTGGCCGCCGACATTTCCGCCTGCCGCAAGTTCTTCGAGGATTATCTCGGCTTCCGGCTGACCGAACGCATCGTGCTCGACGACGGCTCGGAGGCCGGCATCTGGCTGACCGCGACCAATAAGTCCTACGACTTCGCCTATACCCGCGACCACACCGGCATTCCCGGCCGCTTCCATCACATTACCTATGCGCTCAATTCGCGCGAGGAAGTGCTGCTGGCCGCCGACGTGTTTCTGGAAAACGGCGTGTTCATCGAAACCGGGCCGCACAAGCACGCGGTGCAGCAGACCTTCTTCCTCTATGTCTACGAGCCGGGCGGCAACCGCGTCGAGGTCGCGAATGCCGGCGCCCGGCTGGTGCTGGCGCCGGACTGGAAGCCGATCACCTGGACCGAGGCCGAACGCCGAAAGGGCCAGGCCTGGGGCCTGAAGACCATCGAGTCGTTCCACACCCACGGCACGCCGGCAGCGGCGCATAAGTAAGGAGTGAGGCCGGCAGCCATGTTATACTCACTGAGCAAGCTGAGTATAAGTTGCCGGGAGTTATTGCGTGCCTGACACATCCATCCCCACCACCGCCCTGCCCTCGGGCACCACGATCCCGACCTTCGGGCTCGGCACCTGGCGCATGGGCGAGAGATGACCGCGTCCGCGCCGACGAAGTCAAAGCGCTGCGCCACGGCATCGAGCGCGGCGTCACGCTGATCGACACCGCGGAAATGTATGGCGACGGCGAGGCCGAACGCATTGTCGCCGAGGCGGTCGGCGACGCAACGAAAAGAGATGTTCATCGTCAGCAAGGTGCTGCCGGAGAATGCGTCCAAGCGCGGCACCATCGCCGCCTGCGAGCGCAGCCTGAAGCGGCTCAAGACCGACCGCATCGATTTATATCTGCTGCACTGGCGCGGCGGCGTGCCGCTGGAAGAGACGCTGGCGGCCTTTGCCGAGCTGGTCGCCGCCGGCAAGATCCTGGAATGGGGCGTCAGCAATTTCGACATTTCCGATATGGGCGAATTGTCGAAAATGCCGGACGGCGACACCGCCGCCACCAACCAGGTGGTCTATAACCTGACCCGGCGCGGCATCGAATTCGACCTGATGCCGTGGCTGCACCAGCACAAAATGCCGTTGATGGCTTATTCGCCGATCGAGCAAGGCCGCTTGCTTGGCCATCCGGCGCTGGCCGCGATCGCCGCGCGCCACAATGCGACGCCGGCCCAGGTCGCGCTGGCCTGGCTGATGCGGCACGACGACGTCATCGTCATTCCGAAGGCGACGCAGATTGCCCATGTCGACGACAACCTGGCGGCGCTTGACCTGCTGCTGACGCCATGACGACTTCGCCGCGCTCGACCGCGCCTTTCCGCCGCCGAGCCATGCGGAACCGTTGGACATGCTCTGACGGCAGCGGACCGGCAGACGCCGGCGCCGAAACATTTTATGGTGCCGGCAAAATTCCAACGAAAAGTCCAAGGACGACAACGACCATGACCCGCCGCAATACCCCGCGCATTTCCTTCATTGGCTTCGGCGAAGCCGGCCAGGCGATCGCCTCCGGCCTGCGCGACACCGGCATCGAGCAGATTGCGGCCTGGGACATCCTGTTTCCGGAACCGGCCGGGGCGAAGCTGAAAGCGGCCGGCGAGAAATTCGGCGTCCGGCTGGCGAGTTCGGCGGCCGACGCGGTCGCCAATACCGACATGGTGATTTCGGCGGTGACGGCGGCCTCGAGCTTTGAGGCCGCCCAGTCGGTCGAGCCGCACCTGAGCGGCAATCCCTATTATCTCGACATCAATTCGGTGTCGCCCGGCCGCAAGCAGGCGACCGCAAAGCTGCTCGACGGCAAGGCGCGCTATGTCGACGTCGCGGTGATCGCGCCGATCCATCCCAAGCGCCACCAGACGCCGATGCTGATCGCCGGACCGCACGCGCAAGGCATCGCGCCGCTGCTCGAAGAGATGGAGATGAAGCTCAAGATCGTGCCGGGCGACACCGGCAAGGCGGCGGCGATCAAGATGATCCGCTCGGTGATGATCAAGGGGCTCGAGGCGCTTGACGCTCGAATGTTATCTGGCGGCCTCGCGCGCCGGCCTGCTCGACGAAGTGCTGGTGTCGATGAAGAACAATTACCCGACGCTCGATTTCGGCGAGATGGGCGACTACAACATCGAACGCATGGCCAGCCACGGCGAACGACGCGCCGCCGAAATGGAAGAATCCGCCGCCACTTTGCGCGAACTCGGCATGGAGCCGCTGATGGTCGAAGCCACCGTCAAGCGCCAGCGCGAAATGGGCGCCATCGGCAAGAACGACGCCGTGCGCGCAACCCTTGAGGATGGCCGCGCCGCGATGCTCAAAGCGATCAGCGCGGTCGCCAAAGACCGGCACTAGCGCTACGCCATTGCGCCAACGATGCGAATAACAAAACGGGCCGCTGCTTCGCGCAGCGGCCCGTTCGTTCTTGCCTGGCCGTAACGCCAAATTGCATTGTTGCCGCGCCGGAACTTAACCGGCCCGGCCGGCGGTTAGCGGCGCTTGGTCTTGCCGCTGCGACGCGCTTTCGCGGCTGTTTTCTTCTTCGCCGCCGCCGGCTTTCCGGCCGCTGCGGATTTCTTTGCCGCCGGCTTGGCTTTTATCTTCGGCCTTGGTGCTGGCCTTTGTTTTGGCCGCAGCCACCGCGCCGCCGGCTTTGGCGACCCGCATCGACCAATATTCCCAGGCCCGTGTCAGGCCGGTGGTGCTTGAGGTGATTGAGCCGCACAATTTGGTTTCGCCGGGCGAAAGCGACGCGACATTCGTGCCGATGGTCATGGCCTTCACTTGATACTCGGCATTGCGCGACGAATAGACTGAACGGAACACACAATCCCTGACGCTGGTGCCGGCAACGGTGACGCCGTGGCGCTTCATCAGCACCATCCAGTTCGCGCCCAGAGCCCGCGCCAGCGAGGCGCCCTCCTCCGGCTTGATCACCAGCATATTGGTGTCGCCGAATTCGTCCTGCTGATCCCAGTATGGCGGCTGGATGCCGCCGACCGCGCCGAGATGAAACACCGGCACGTAGTCGGCGCCGGTCGCCAGCAGCGGCATGAAATCGGGCGAATGATGATGGCAGACCGAATTGACGTCCGGCCGGGCCTTGTAGATCTCGCCGTGGATGACGCGCTCGGAATATTGCGTGTTCGAAGGCGTGCGCACCGGCTGCGAGTTCGAGATCGTATTCGATGAAATCCTCTGGCCCGACCAACTCTGGCGCGCGCGAACGCGACAGGAAGTAACGGTTCGGATTATCGGGATGGCGCATACTGACATGCCCGAAGGCGTCGATCACGCCCTCATTGGCGACAATGCGGTTTGCAAGCGCGAGCTCGATGCGGGCATCAACAAGATTAGTGGCCACGGGTGTTTCCTCGTTTGGTCTCTTCTGACGCCGTACCAACGGCGCTTAATGATGGCTGTCCCATAGTGCAGGACATTACCATTGATATTATAGCATAGCTGATCGCGCGACGGCGCTTGACAACGCCCGGAGTTTAGCGAGGGTTCATGCCACCATGACAGAGCCCGCAGCAAGCCCCGCGCAGATCGTCGTTGACCGAGTCAGTCATCTCTACCGGCCGGCGCGCGGCCGTGAGGTGCTGGCCCTCGATAACGTTTCCCTCAACGTTCAAAACCGCGAATTCGTCGCTTTGCTCGGACCGTCCGGCTGCGGCAAGTCGACGTTGCTTTATCTAATCGGCGGTTTCCTGCCGGTCGAGAAAGGCACGATCGTGACCGACGGCCAAAAGGTCACCGGCCCTGGCCCGGATCGTGGGATCGTGTTCCAACATTTCGCGCTGTTTCCCTGGAAAACCGTGCGGCACAACATTCTGTACGGGCTCGAACGCCAGGGCATGCCTAAGCCTGAGCGCGAGAAGCGCGCGATGGATTTCATCGAACTGGTCGGGCTGCACGGTTTTGAGGACAGCTACCCCTCGCAACTGTCCGGCGGCATGCGCCAGCGCTGCGCGATCGCGCGCACGCTCGCCTTCGACCCGAAAATCCTGTTGATGGACGAGCCGTTCGGCGCGCTCGATGCCCAGACCCGCGGCCTGATGCAGCGCGAACTCTTGGCGATCTGGCAGCGGCAGCCGATGACCGTGCTGTTCGTCACCCACGACGTGCAGGAAGCGGTCTATCTGGCCGACCGGGTGGCGGTCATGTCGGCGCGGCCGGGCCGTATCAAGACCATCGTCGACACCAAATTCGACAAGAACGATCCCGATATCTTCAAGAACAAGTTCTTCGTCGAGAAGGTCGACGAGATCTGGAATCTGATCAAGGAAGAAGCCATCAAGGCGCAGGGAAAGCGGACGTAATGATCGCGTCGATCCGCAAAAATCTGTTCCGTTATCTGCCGCTGTTGCTGCTGGCGGTGGCCTGGGAACTGGCGGCGCGTTTCGAACTGGTGTCGAACACCGCGCTGCCGCCGCTCAGCGACGTGGTGCGATCGTGGTTCGAATTGCTGCTCGACGGCGATCTCGTCCGTAACAGCGCCTCGTCGCTATGGCGGATTGGCGCAGGGCTCGGCCTGTCGGTCGTGATCGGCACCATCGTCGGCATCGCCATGGCCTGGTGGAAGCCGGTTAATGTGCTGCTCGCTCCAATCGTCGAGGTGCTCTATCCGGTGCCGAAATCGGCATTGATCCCGGTCACCGTCATCTGGCTCGGCTATGGCGACAGTTCGAAGATCCTGCTGATTTTCCTCGGCTGCATGGTGCCGGTGACCATCGGCGCCTTCAACGGCGCGCGCGCCAGCGAGCAAGTGCTGGTCTGGTCGGCGCGCAGCATGGGCGCCAGCAAATTGCGGGTGTTGTGGGACGTGGTGGTGCCGGGCGCGATGCCGGAGTTGCTGAACGGCATCCGCACCGCGGTGGCGCTGTCATTCATCTTGCTGGTGTCGGCGGAACTGATCGTCGCCCAAAAAGGCTTTGGATTTCTGATCGGTTCGCTCGGCTCCGCCGGGTCCTACTCAGCGATGTATGCGGTGGTGCTGACAGTCGCGTTCCTCGGCTTTGCCGCCGACCGCGCCTACTTGCAGATCACCAAGCGCGCCTTGGCATGGCGGGCCGTGGCATGACGCAAGCCGGTCAACCCACCCCAGAGGCGAACGAACCGCCAAACGGCTTGCCGGAAAAGGCCGCGCGGCTCGCCGTCACCTTGTTTCACGCCGGCGCGCGGGTGTTTTCGATTGTCGTGCTGCTGGCGGCGTGGGAATGGCTGGCGCGCAGCCACACCTTCACGCCCTATCAATTGCCGGCGCTGAGCGCCGTGCTGGAACGGATCTGGAGCGACGCACTATCCGGCGATCTGCTGATCAATGCCGGGCTGACGCTGTATCGCGCGCTCGCCGGCTTTCTGATCTGCGCCGTCTTGGGCGTCGCCATCGGCATGGCGATGTCGCGCAACGTCATCGCCAACTGGTTTTTCGATCCGATCATCTCGGTCGGCTTCCCGATGCCCAAGATCGCCTTCCTGCCGGTGATCATCCTGTGGCTCGGCGTCTACGACACCGCAAAGATCACCATGATCGTGTTCGACGCGATCTTCCCGGTGATCGCGGCCACCGTCATCGCCATCCAGGGCGTCGAGAAGGAATTGATCTGGTCGGCGCGCAACATGGGCGCGACCAAACGCGAATTGCTGCACCAGGTAATCCTGCCGGCGGCCAGCCCGCAGATCATGACCGGCCTGCAGGTGGCGCTGCCGCTGTCGCTGATCGTCGCCGTGGTCGCCGAAATGCTGATGGGCGGCTACGGGCTCGGCGCCGCGATGATGACCGCGTCGCAGTTCGCCAATTCGACCAGCGTCTTTGCCGGCATCGTTGAGATCGCGGTGATCGGCTACGTGCTGATCAAGGCGATGTCGCTTATCCGCCGCCGCCTTCTGGTCTGGCATCCGGAAACCAACGAGCCGGCAACGGCGTAATGCCCGTCCATTTGTTTGCGCGCGCCTATTATTGACGCGCGACCTCGTCGGAAAACCGGAATCGATCCTCGACCGAGTCAAGGACATGCTCTTCGGGGGCATGCGCTGTATCGCATGGCGGGCGGACGAATACCGAAACGGCCTTGCCAAAATCAGTTGGAGGCCCGACAATCTTCGTCATTCGTGGCGCGAAGCTTGGTCCTTTGAGAAACACAAGCCCGACGAATCTGGGAGGAATAAATGAGACTTCTGAAACTTGCACTGGCCGGCGCCTGTGCGCTCGGTGTTATCGGCCTCGCTCCCGCCCGCAGCGCGGAGCCGGTGAAAATCCGCATGTCCTGGGTGGCGCCGCTGGCCAACTGGGCCTCGGTCGTCCTCGAGAAAAAGGACCTGATGAAGCACCTGGGCAAGTCCTACACGCTTGAGACCATGCGCTTCCGCGGCACGCCGCAGATGATCTCGGCGATCGCCAATGGCGAACTGGAAGTTGCCAGCCTGGCCTATTCGTCGCTGGCCATCGCCATCGACAATGCCGGCTTGAGCGACCTGCGCGTCATCGCCGACGAATTCCAGGAAGGCAAGCCGGGCTATTACACCGACACCTATTGGGTGCGTAAGGACTCCGGCATCAACAAGGTCGAGGACCTCAAGGGCAAGGTCATCGGCACCAATGGCGGCGGCAGCGCCGTCGACGTCGCGGTCCGCGCCATGCTGAAGAAGCACGGCCTCGAGGACAAGCGCGACTACACCATGCTGGAAGGCCCATTGCCGGCGATGCCGGCGATGCTGCTGGAAAAGAAAGCCGATTTGGTTCCGTCGGTGTTGCCGTTCGCGTTCAACCCGAAGCTCCGGGCGGACGGCAAGGTCCTGTTCTCCATTTCCGACGCCATCGGACCGATCGATATGATCGTTCTGGCCGCGCGCCAATCCTTCATCGACAAGCACCGCGCCGCGATGGTCGACTACATGGAAGACATGCTGACGGTGGCGCACTGGTTCCTCGACCCCAAGAACCACGCCGAGGTCGCCAAGATCGCGTCCAAGATCACCAAGGCGCCGCCGGAGCGTTTCGGTTGGCTTTACACCAACAAGGACAATTACCGCGATCCGAACCTGATGCCGGACCTCGTCGCGCTGCAGAATAACATCGACACCACCTTCGACCTCGGCTTCATCAAGCACAAGATCGACATCAAGAAGCACTCGGATCTGAGCCTGCTCACCGAAGCGGCCAAGCGCCTGAAATAGGCCTCGGCCAAAGCCTGATCGGAAAGGCCCTGGGGCGCCCTGCCCCGGGGCCTATTTTTTGGTGGCTCGCCACGGCACCGGTTCAGGCCATCGGGCCCCCGGTATGGCCGACCTCAAGGCATTTTGTACCGATTTTGGTCACTTTCGGCCGCAATTGGCGGCTTTTTTGGCCGCCTAAAACACCCGGTTTCGTTGGCTTTGCAGCGGATTCGCCCGATTCCCGTGCGGCCGGCCGACGAAAGAGGTAAAAAATTCCTTTACAATTATGGTTAATTTTGGAAAAAATGATGATGGCGGCATCACTTACATGGTTAACGGGGCGTTTCCAAATGAAACATATGTACAAGATCCTCTGCGGTGCCCTGCTGGCGATCGGATTGGCTAACATCGTTCCGACCCCGGCTTCCGCCGGCACCTATTACGACTCGGTCTGTAACTGCCGCAGGCCGGACTCCCAATACAACACCCGGCGCGTGGTGCGTGCGCCGGCGCGGGTACGGACTCACACCCGCTATGTCGATCACACCCGCGTCGTGAAGCGGACCCGCCTGATCCAGGAAAACCGCCTGGTCGTGCATGTCCAGCCGGTGATCAACCGCGAGGTGATCGTCCATCGCCAGAACACCGTGATCCGCAACATCACGCTGCACAAGGTGAACACCACAAACAAGCTGCGTCGGGAAGCCCGGCATGAGACCGTCAACCGCTACGTCAATGGCGGCACGCGGGTCATCAATGAGCGACGCGAAGTCCGCGGCGTGAATTGTAACTGCGGCTACGACGGCCGGAGCGCGAGCTATCGCGGTTCCTACCGCGGTGAGCGCGTCTCCTACCGCAACTAAGCCGATCTAAAAGCGACCGGACGAACAAGCCAAGCCGCCCCGTTGGGAAACCAGCGGGGCGGTTTTGTTTTGCCGGCGCGCGATCGCGCAGCTCCAAAAACGGCGCTTTAGGCCATCGTGAGCGGGATCGCGCCCAGGAAGTCGCGCTTGCCGACATCGGCGCCGAAGTTGCGGGCAATCGCGTAAGCCGTGGTCAGGTGGAAATAAAAATTCGGCAGCACGAAGTGATTGAGATAATCAGCGCCTGACATCTGGCCTTTCTTCGGGCCGAGCGGAAAGCTGATGGTGCGCTCAGCCGAGGCGTCGATTGCCTTGGCATCGAGCGTCTTGATATAGGCGAGCGTCTTGACCAGCCGTTCCTTGAGCGCCTCGAGCGTGGTCTCGTTGTCCTCAAATTTCGGTGGCTCGACCCCGGCGAGACGCGACAGACCGTTTTTGGCTTGGTCGGTGACGACCTGAACCTGTCGGGTGAAGGCGAACATGTCGGGCGCCAGCCGCCAGCCGAGCAGCACGGCCTCGTCAACCTTTTTGGCCGCCGCGTAGGCCGCTGCCTTGTCCAGCACCCCGATCAGCGCGGTAAGGCCGATCTCGCAGGCTGGCAAAGATGACTGGGACATGGTGAAGGGCATGGGAGTTTCCTTAAGTATGGATGACGGACCGCCCAATGGCGGCGGCGCCGACCCTGGCATATCGGCCCTGCCCAGTTCAATCGACGGCAGCGCAAAAGCCCGTGTCCTGGGCAGCCTGCCCTCGCCTCCGACAGCAGCCGATGCCTTGCGCCAGGGTGCCCAATTACGGCCCGCGAAGTGACATGAATTGCGCTACACTAGCCAGCCAAGGACCCAGGACGAGATGACGGACGAAATGAGCCGAATAATACCTTCAATGCGGTGGCGAACGGGTGTGGCAGCCTTGGCCGCGCTGGCGCTTTTTATCGCCGCCATGATGCCGCCGGCCGCCATCGCGCAGACCGCCACCGATGCGCCCGCGGCAACGGCCGGCACACCGGCGGTTCCTGCCCCGTCAGAGGCTGCGCCCTTGCCGATCCCCGCCACTAATTTGACGCTGCCGCGCGATCTGTCGCCCTGGGGCATGTTCATGGCCGCCGACATCGTTGTCAAAGCGGTGATGATCAGTCTGGCCTTTGCCTCGGTGCTGAGTTGGACGATCTGGTTCGGCAAGGCCATCGAACTGACGAGCGCGCGCCGCCGTATGCGCCGCGCCAGCGTCGCGTTGAGCCAGGCCCGCTCGTGGCAAGACGCCGCGCCCTTGGCACAGCATGGCGGCAGTGCCGGCGCCTTGATCGCCGCCGCCAATACCGAATTGCAGTTGTCGGCCGACGCCATGGCCTCGGCTTCAATGTCGGCCGACGGCGTCAAGGAACGCATCGTCTCGCGGCTGAACCGCGCCGAGGCGGCCGCCAGCCGCGCCATGATCCGCGGCACCGGCGTTCTCGCCACCATCGGCGCGACCGCGCCGTTCGTCGGCCTGTTCGGTACGGTCTGGGGCATCATGAACAGCTTCATCGGCATTTCGAAAGCCCACACCACCAATCTCGCCGTGGTCGCGCCCGGCATTGCCGAGGCGCTACTGGCGACTGCGCTCGGCCTGGTCGCCGCTATTCCGGCGGTGGTGATGTATAATTTCTTCTCGCGCTGGACTGCCGGTTTCCGCGCCGAACAGGCCGACGCCTCGGCCGAAATCCTGCGCATCATCAGCCGCGATTTCGACAGTGGCGCCTTCGATGCGCAGCCGGCCGAGCGCCGCCGCGGCATCGCGGCCGCCGAGTAAACCGCAATGGGTGTGCGTCTCGACCACGGCGACGACGGCTTGAACGAGATCCACGAGATCAACGTCACGCCGTTCATCGACGTCATTCTGGTGCTGCTGATCATCTTCATGATCGCCGCGCCGCTGGCGACCGTCGACGTCGCGGTCGACCTGCCGGCCGCCAACGCCACGCAACAGCCGCGTCCCGACAAGCCGCTGTTCCTGACGCTTAAGCCCGACCTCAGCCTGGCGCTCGACGATAACGCCGTGACGCGTGGCGCGCTCGGCGCCGCGCTCGACAGCGCGACATCGGGCGACAAGCAGAAGCGGGTGTTCCTGCGTGCCGACAAGAGCGTGCCCTACGGCGACCTGATGTCGTTGATGAACGAACTGCGCAGCGCCGGCTATTTACATATCGCGCTGGTCGGACTGGAAGGCGCCGGCGCAGCCGTCGCCGCGCCGAAAGGCCAGCCGTGATGCGCGGCCTGCCGGCGACATTGCGCTGGGGCGCATGTTTCACGCTGGCGCTCGGCCTGCATGCCGCTGGCGCCGCCGCGCTGATCGCGCGCTGGCACGACAGCGCCGAGCTGGCGGCGAATGCGCCGGTGATCATGATCGATCTCGCGCCGGTCGCAGCCGCGCCACAGACTACGCCGAGCGACAAGCCGCCAGCCCCGGTCGAAAGCCGCCAGCAGATCGAGCCGGAACCGACGCCGGAAGCGCCGCCGGAGAACACCGCAGCGCTGCCCGAACCGGCACCCGAGAAGCCGGCCGAAAAAGTCGACGTCAAGCCCGAACCAGTCGTCAAACCGGAACTGGCAGTGCTACCGCCGCCGAAGCCGCTGCTCGAAAAGAAAATCGAAAAGCCGGTTGAGAAACCGGTTGCGAAAAATCACGTCAGGAAAAAGCCCCACCGCGTCGCCAGCCGCGCCGGCGCGCCGAGCGCGGCCGACCGCAAAGCCAGCCACGCCGCGGCGCCGATGCCGGGCGCGTCTTCCAATAACCCGAATGCGTTGCCACGCTGGCAATCGGCGCTGTTCGCTCGCCTCAAACGCTACACCCGCTATCCGGCCGAGGCCGCGTCGGGCGGCCACCGCGCCACCGTCTATCTCGCGTTTCGCGTCGACCGTCATGGCGGCGTGCATCATGCACGGATCGTACGCAGCTCCGGCTCCGAAATATTCGATCGTGCGACATTGGAAATGATCAAGCGCGCCGCGCCGGTGCCGGCACCGCCTCCGGAGATACCGGACTCCAAACTCAATATCGAAATACCAATCCGCTACAGCTACCGCTAATTTGATTCAAATTTTAATCAAACTGAATCCACCTTCCCTATATAAATCGCGCTTTCCTAACGCGCGTTAACCATAACACTGTTCCGCTCAAAACTGTTGTCGGGTTCGCCTTGCGATCACCTACGATGATCGGGAAGGATGCGGATATATTTACCAGCGCTGCACATGCCGAACATTCGGTCAGCGCAAGGGCGCAGGCGAGAACAGAACCCCGGACCTCCCGGCAAGAGCAGTTGGGAATGGAAACATGAAACGATCGATAGCCATTTTGATCACTTGTGTTGTCGCGGCCGGCGTCGCGGCGCCGACCCATGCCACCGGCATCAAGCGTGGCGAACGTTTCACCAACACCGAGCCGCTCGAACCGATCGCGCGCAGCCGCACCGACGCCGCCGAAGCCGCCGCCCAGGTGCCGGGCGCCGCCGGCGTGTTGCTGGAGGCCCTGCGCTGGCGCGGCCGCAGCGCCAAACAACTCGGCCTGCCGACCAAACTGTGGTGCGCCGACTTCATGAATTTCGTACTGCATAAAGCCGGCGGCAAAGGCACCAAGTCGCGCGCCGCCCGCTCGTTCCTGAGGTTCGGCAAAAAGCTTGACGGCCCGCGCGTCGGCGCCATCGCCATCATGTATCGCAAGGGCCCCAATAACGGCCATGTCGGCGTCGTGCGCGGCACCGACGGCCAAGGCAATCCAATCGTGGTGTCGGGCAATCACGGCAACCTGGTGCGGCAATCGGTCTATCCGAAATCCAAGGTGCTGGCCTATGTGATGCCGCCGGCCTATGTGCTCGAAGAAATGGCCGCCGCCGCACGCGCCCAGGCCATGAAGTAGCGCGCACCGGCGCGCCTGCCACCAACTCACCGTTACAGCCCTGCCCGCGCCACCGGCGTGGGCTCGCGCACGCCCGTTAACCCGGCCTAACGTCAATTTGTTAATGCGCCGGCGCATGACCGTTAACGCGACCGTGTCCATCGCTGGCGATGGCGTCATGCGCCGCCGTGACAACGATGGGCACGCCGGCCGTGCCCGGCAACGTTAATCCGTCCATTAAACAAACGCCGCCGGATTAATGTTAACTGCGGCAATTGCTTCCCACATCCGACTCTTGCCGCCGCGGATGGTTTAAGTTCTGTCGTCGACAAGAAAGGCTGCACTACTGTCACTTACGCAGTCCAAGAAATGACAGGGCGGTATGATTAAAGGACATAAACGCTTCTATGTTTATGCGAGCGCGGCAGTCATTGCACTGCTCGCTGCGTCGTCGGCGTTCGCCACCACGCGCGATCAGCTCCGCAAATGCGAGGGCAAGACCGACGTATCGATCGACCAGCGCATCGCCGCCTGTAACGCGATCATCAAACAGACCCATTCCCGCGCGCTACGCACCACAGCCGTCCGGCAAAAAGCTATCGCGCGTCGGCTGAAGGCCAGCGCCGCGCGCCGCAAGAACTCCGAGCAGAAACAAAAAGCCGACGCGTTGACGGCGAGCGGCAAAGCCGCCCTCACCAAAGGCGACAGCGACAGCGCCCTGCGCGACTTCGACGCCGCGATCGCGCTCGATTCGACAAACGCCGACGCCTATTACAACCGTGCTTTGGCGCTGCGGGCGCGCGGCGAGACCGACCGCGCCTTGAAGGATCTCGAGCGCACTGTCGAGCTCGACAAGAGCCATTCGGACGCGATCAAGGCGCTCAGCCATATCTATTACGACAAGCACGACTATGAGCACGCCATCGATGTCCTCAACACCGCGATCAAGCTCAACTCGAACGACGCGCTGGCCTACTTCAACCGCGGCATGGCCTATCGCGCCAAAGGCGAGCCGGACCGCGCCATTCCCGACTATGACCGGGCCATCAAGCTCAACCCGAATGACGTGGTCGCGCTCGAAAGCCGGGGCCTGGCCTATCGCGACATTCGCGACTACGAGCGCGCCATCCAGGATTTCGACCAGGCCATCAAGATCAAGCCGGATTACATCCTGGCGCTGAACGACCGCGGCATCGCTTATGCCGCCAAGGGCAATGTCGACCGCGCCATTCAAGACTTCGACCAGGCCATTCTGCTCGATCCGCGCGACGCCTTCGCCTACAACAACCGTGGCCTGGCCTACCGCAACCGCGGCGACATCGTCCGCGCCATCAAGGACTATGACCAGGCTGTCCTGCTCAATTCCAATTACGTGCTGGCCTACTACAATCGCGGCAACGCCTATTACGACAAGCACGACTACGACCGCGCCATCCGCAATTATGACCAGGCCATCCGTCTCGATTCGAAGTATGCACTGGCTTATTACGACCGCGGCGTCTCCTATTTCGAAAAAGGCAACTACGATCAGGCGCGTGCGCGACCTGTCGCAGGCGGTCAAGCTCGACCCCAAGGACGCGCTTGCCCGTTACAATCGCGGCGTCACCTACGCCGCGCGCGGCGATGCCGATCTCGCCATCGCCGATTTCGACCAGGCGATCAAACTCGATCCGAAAAATGCACTCTCATACTATAATCGCGGCATCGCGCTGCGCAGCAAAGGCGACGGCAAACGCGCCATCGCCGATTTCAGCCAGGCGATCCAGCTCGACCCGGCCAATGCGCTGGCCTTCTACAACCGCGGCCTTGCCTATCGCGGCCAAGGCGACCTCGACCGGTCGCTGGCCGACCTCGACCAATCAATCAAGCTCGACCCAAAAAACGCCGCGGCCTATTACGCCCGCGCCAGCGCCTATTACGACAAGCACGATTACGACCGCGCCATCGCCGATCTAAACCAGGCGATCAACGTCAAACCGGACTACACCGCCGCCTTCAACGAGCGCGGCATGGCCTATAACGCCAAGGGCGACGGCGACCGCGCCATCGCCGACTTCGACCAGGCACTGCGCATCGACCCGAAATTCGCCGACGCCTTGAACAATCGCGGCAACGCCTACCAGAAGATTCACAAGCTCGACCGCGCCATCGCCGATTTCGACCAAGCCATCAAGGTCAACCCGACTTACGCCGGCGCCTATTACAGCCGCGGACTGGTCAACCAGGACAAGCAAGACTACAAGCAGTCGGTCGCCGACTTCAGCCAAGCGATCAAGCTCGATCCGACCAACGCCGGCGCCTATAACGCCCGCGGCTTCAGCTATATTCAGCTGAACGACGGCGACCACGCCTTCCCCGATTTCGATCAGGCGATCAAGCTCAATCCGCAACTGGCGGCGGCCTGGTTCAATCGCGGCACCGCGTCTTACCAGCGCCGCGACCTCGATCATGCCATCGCCGACCTGAGCCAGGCAATCCGCCTTGATCCGAGCGACGCCATCGCCGTGCACAGCCGAGGCGTGGCCTATCGCGAGCGGCGCGATTTCGACCGCGCCATCGCCGACTTCGACCAGGCCCTGCGGCTCAACCCGAAATTCACCGCCGCTTATGTCGACCGTGGCAATGCCTATCAGGGCAAAGGCCAATACGACCGCGCCATTCAGAACTACGATATGGCGATCAAGCTCGACCCGAAATACGCCGCCGCTTTCACCGAGCGCGGCAACACCTATGCCGCGCGTGGCAAGATCGACCGCGCTTTGCAGGATTACGAGCAGGCGATCCGGTTCAACCCGAACTATGCCGGCGTCTTCAACAGCCGCGCCTTGCTCTATCAGCGCAAAGGCGACACCAGCCACGCGCTGGCCGACCTCGACCAGGCGATCAAGCTTTCTCCCGACTTCGCGGTCGCGCTCAATAATCGCGGTTCGATCTATCTGGCCAAGGGCGACACCGACCGGGCGCTGGCCGACTTCAACCGGGCGATCAAGGCCAACCCGCATTACGAACTCGCGTTCAACAATCGCGGCATGATCTACAAGGGCAAGGGCCAATTCGAACGCGCGCTCAGCGATTTCGACCGTGCGCTCAGCATCAATTCGGGTTTCGCCGTCGCCATGCTCAATCGCGGCGAGACGCTGGAGAAGGTCGGCTTCCACGACCGCGCCATCAAGGACCTCGACCAGGTCATCAAGATGAACGCCGGCGGCCCGCGCGCCTATAATGCGCGCGGCCTCGCCTTCAGCCATAAGCTCGACTACGATCGCGCCATCGCCGACTTCAGCCAGGCGCTCAAGCTCAACGGCAAATTCGCCGCCGCCTATAACAACCGCGGCCTGGCCTACCGCGCCAAGAACGAAAACGACCGCGCCATCGCCGATTTCAGCCAGGCCGCCCGGATCGACCCGAGCTACGCGCTCGCCTTCTCCAACCGCGGCAACGCCTATTACGACAAGCGCGACTTCGACCGCGCCATCGCCGACCTCAACCAGGCGATCAAGCTCAACCCGAACTATGTGCGCGGCTATTACGACCGTGGCGTCGCCTATGGCGCCAAAGGCGATAACGACCGCGCCATCGCCGACTTCGACACCGCGCTCAAGCTCGATCCGCGCAACGCCGTCGCACTGAACAACCGCGGCCTGACCTGGCGCCGCAAAGGCGATAGCGACAAGGCGATCGCCGATTTCAACCAGGCGATCAAGCTCAACCCGAACTATCCGGCCGCCTATTACAACCGCGGCCAACGCCTTCCTCGACAAAGGCGACGCCGACCGCGCGATTGCCGACTTCAGCCAGGCGATCAAGATCAACGGCAAGGACGCCTTCGCCTATCACGACCGCGGCCTGGCCTATTTCGACAAGCACGACGTCGAGCACGCCATCGCCGATTTCGAGACCGCGACCGCGCTCAGCCCGAATTACACCATCGCGGCCAGCCCGGGTGACGCCGGGGTGCGCGGTCAGCGCGGCTACGATCGCGACACCATGGAGCTGGCGCAGCCGCTGCGCGCCAGCCCGGTATTCGCGCGTCGCCTATAACGACCGCGGCGTCGCGCTCGCCGGCAAAAAGGACTACGACCACGCGGTCGCCGCCTTCGACCGCGCGGTCAAGATCAACCCGAATTTCGCGGTCGCCTATTACAATCGCGGCAACGCCTACTACCACAAACACGATTTCGACCGCGCCATCGCCAATTACGACGCGGCGATCCGGCTCAATCCGCAATACGCCATGGCCTATTACGACCGCGGCGTCGCGCGCTATGAACGCGAGGATTTCGACCGCGCCATCGCCGATTTCCAGCAGGCGGTGAAGATCGATCCGGCCAACGCCGCGGCGTATTACAATCTCGGCATCGGCCAGCACGAACGCCACGACTTCCAGGACGCCATCGCCAGCTTCAATCAGGCGATCAAGGCCAATCCGGAGCTGGCGGCCGCCTATAGCGCGCGCGGCAATGCTTTTGCCTCGACCGGCGCCACCGACAAGGCGATCGCCGACCTGACCCAGGCGCTCAAGCTCAATTCGAACCAGGCGATGGCCTTTAACGACCGCGGCATCGCCTATGGTCTGAAAGGCGAGCCCGACCGCGCCATTGCCGATTTCAACCAGGCGATCGCGCTCAACGGCCAATACGCGCCGACCTTCAACAACCGCGCCATCGCCTATGCCGCCAAGGGCGAGCTCGACCTGGCGATTGCCGACTACAACCAGGCGGTCAAGCTCAACGCCAATTATGGCGTCGCCTACTACAACCGCGGCAACGCCAAATACGACAAAGGCGACTTCGCCGCGGCGATCGCCGACTACGGCAGCGCGCTCAAGCTCAATCCGGCCGACACGACGGCGCTGAACAATCGCGGCAACGCCTATGCCAGCCGGCGCGACTTCGACCACGCCATCGCCGACCTGACCCAGGCGGTGAAATTCAATCCGAACTACGCCCAGGCCTATAACGACCGCGGCGTCGCTTACGGCGCCCGTGGCGACGTCACCCGCGCTTTGGCCGACTTCGACCAGGCGGTCAAACGCGACCCGAATAACAGCCTCGCCTTCTACAATCGCGGTCTGGCCTATCGCGACAAGAACAGCATCGACCGCGCCATCCAGAATTTCGATGCCGCGATCAAGCTCAATCCGAATTACGCCGCCGCCTATTACAATCGCGGCAACGCCTATGAATTCCAGCGCCAATACGACCGCGCTATCGCCGATTTCGACGCCGCGATCAAATTGCGGCCGTCCTATGCGCTCGCTTATTACGACCGCGCCGTCAGCTATGGCGCCAAGGGCGACGCCGACCGCGCGATCATCGATTTGACCGAGGCGCTGAAATACGACCCGAAAAACGCCCTGGCCTACTACAACCGCGGCATCGGCTACCGGATCAAAGGCGACACCGACCGCGCCATCGCCGACTTCAGCGACGCCATCAAGCTCGATCCCAAATTCGCGCTTGGCTTCTATCAGCGCGGCCACCTCTATTACGAAAAGAACGATTACGGCCGCGCCATCGCCGACTTCACCGAGGCGCTGCGCTTCAACCCGCGCTATGAAAACGCCTTCTACCATCGCGGCCTGACCTATCGCGACAAGGGCGACAGCGAGCGCGCGATCAACGATTTCGGCCAGGTCATCAAGCTCGACGCCAAGAACGCGGCCGCCTACCGCAATCGTGGCATTGCCTATCGTCTGAAAGGCGACCTCGGCCACGCCATCGCCGATTTCGATCAGGCGGTGAAGCTCGATCCGAAATCCTCGGCCGCCTATAACGACCGCGGCACCGCCTATGGCCTGCGCGGCGACAATGACCGCGCCATCGGCGATTTCACCGCCGCGATCAAGCTCGACGACCGTAACGCGGTCGCCTACAACAATCGCGGCTTTGCCTGGCGCAACAAAGGCGACAACGACCGCGCCATCGCCGACTTCGGCGCAGCGATCACGATCAAAGCCGATTACACGCTGGCTTACCTCAACCGCGCCGACGCCTATGTCGCCAAGCGCGACTACGACCATGCCATCGCCGACTTCGACCAGGCCATCAAGCTCAATCCCGCTCTGACCGCCGCCTATAACGGCCGCGGCATCGCCTATGACGGCAAGGGCGAATTCGGCCAGGCGATCGAGAATTTCAGCCAGGCGATCAAGCTCGACGGCAAGAACGCGCGCGCCTTCAACAATCGCGGCTTCGCCTGGCGCAACAAAGGCGACAACGACCACGCCATTGCCGACTACACCCAGGCACTGGCGATCGACCCCGGCTATGCGCTGGCGCTCTACAATCGCGGTTTTGCCTATTACGACAAACGCGAATTCGACCGCTCGGCCCGCGACATGAACCAGGCGATCAAGCTCAACCCGAATTTCAAGTCCGCCTTCCTCGATCGGGGCGTCGCGGTCTACGACCAGCATGCCTTCGACCGCACTATCGCCGCTAGCGATCCGGTGGCCGCGGCCAAGCCCGGCTATGCCGTCAGCTTCAGCGGCACGGGCATGGCCTACGAGAACCGCCGCGAGGCCGACCGCATCATCCAGGACGCCCATCAGCCGATCCGCGACAATCGCTTCAGCGTCTATGCCTATGCGCCCGACACCTTCCCGAAGGCGAGCCCGGCGCTGATCGCGCCGCTGACCACGCCCAAGCCGCAGGCCAAGGTCACCGCGCCGCTGCCGCCGCGTTCGCCGCGCGCCGACGCCATGCCGGCGGAAGCCAAAAAGGCGCACGCCGAAGCGCTGGAGACCCAACTGGTGCCGATGCCGCAGGCGCGGCCGAAGACGGCACCGAGCCGGCGCGCCAGCCACCGTCGCTATTTGCGGCGGCGCTAACCTCTATTCAGATGAAAAAGATCGCCGTCCGGCTCAGGCCGTCGCGGCTAAGGTCCCTGCTTGGCCCGCCTGCGCCCGATAGGCGCCGAGGCTGTGGCCCAGCATCACCAGCACCGGCCCCGGCAACGCGGCCTCGCTAAGCCGTTGCGGCAGATCCTTGATCGCGCAAGCGACCACTTGCCTGGTCGGGCCGGGTCGCGCGGGCAATCGCGGCCGACGGCGTCGACGGATCGAGACCTTCGGCCAGCGCGCGCGTGACCAGCGCCTGCAACGTACGCACCGGCATATAGACCGCGGTGGTGGTCGCCGGATCGGCAAGCGCGCGCCAATCGATGTCGTCCGGCAGCTGGCCATTCTTGGCGTGGCCGGTGACATATTGCAGCCGGCGGGAATATTTGCGGTCGGTCAGCGAAACGCCCATGCGGGCCGCCGCGCCTTGCGCCGCCGAAATGCCCGGCACGATTTCGACCGCGATGCCGGCCGCGTGGCAGGCGTCGAGCTCCTCGCCGGCGCGGCCGAAGATCAGCGGATCGCCGCCTTTGAGCCGCACGACGCGCTTGCCCTGCTTAGCGAGCGAGACCATCAGCGCGTTGATGTCGTCCTGCTTGCAGGACGGACCGAAGCCGGTCTTGCCGACCAGCAGCTTGCGCGCTTCGCGGCGGGCGAAATCCAGAACGTCGCGCGACACCAGATCGTCGAACAGAATGACATCGGCCGATTGCAAGGCGCGCACCGCGCGCAAGCGTGAGAAGTTCCGGATCGCCCGGCCCGGCGCCGACCAAAGTCACCGAGCCGGTTTCGACCGCGTTTCCTAAGCCCTTCACCTCGGCGACAAAGCGCGCGAAATCGCTGTCGCTCGGCGCGGCTCTCGGGATTCGTCACCGCATGCGCCGTGAACACCTGCCAGAACTTGCGGCGGCCTGAAAACGACAGCCCGGTCTCTTTCAGAGCCGCTGCGCCATTTGGCGGCCGCTTGCGCCCAGGACGCAAAGCCGTTCGGCAGCAGGGCTTCGAGCTTGGCGCGGATCGCTTGCGCGAACACCGGCGCCGCGCCATCGGTCGAAATGCCGATCACCAACGGCGAGCGATTGACGATGGCGCCGAAGGAGAAATCGCAGAACGCCGGCTTGTCGATGACATTGACCGGCACGCCAGCGCGCCGCGCGGCTTGCGCGAAGGCCGACAGCGGCTTCGTCATCGTCGAAAGCGCCGATGGCGATCGCGGCGCCGCCAAAGTCCTCCGCCGTCCAATCGCGCTCGATGATATCAATCGCGCCGCCGGGCGCATCCGCCGCCACCGCGCGCATCTCGTCGGAAACATCACGCGCATAGACATCGACCCGCGCGCCGGCCGCCGACAACAGCTCGGCCTTCCAGGCCGCGGCAGCGCTGCCGCCCGCCAGCAACGCGCGTTTGCCCTCGAGCGCCAGGAACACCGGCAGCCGCGCCAGTTTGGCCATCCGTTCGGGCTTGGCCTCAAGCGGTTTGCGGGCTTCGCTCACGCCGGCACCGCCTGTTTGAGTGCGCCGGTATGGGCATGGAAGTCGGCGCCATTGCCGGTCTTGGCGACAAAGCCGGCGCGAATGGTGAAATCGCCGAAGCGCTCGCCCTTCTCGCGCTCGGCCGCGTAGGCCTTAAAGATCGGGTCGAGCGCGGCAATGATGCCGTCGTGGTCGACGTCCGGCAGATAGAGCTTCGACAGCCGCGAGCCGTCGAAGGCCGCGCCGAGATAGAGATTGTAGCGGCCCGGGCCTTTGCCGACCAAGCCGATCTCGGCGAGATAAGGCCGGGCGCAGCCGTTCGGGCAGCCGGTCATGCGAATGACGATGTCGTCGGCTCGACAGCCCATGCGCCGCCAAGCTGCTGTCGAGCGCGTCGATCAGATCGGGCAAATAGCGTTCGCTTTCCGCCAGCGCCAGGCCGCAGGTCGGCAGCGCGACGCAGGCCATGGCGTTGCGGCGCAAGCCCGACAACGGCGCCAACAGGCCGGCCTCGTTGGCGATCCAGTGAATCTCATTCTGCTTGTCGGCCGGGATGTTGGCGACGATCAGGTTCTGGTTGGCGGTGACGCGGAAATCGCCATCGTGCAGTTGCGCGATTTTGCGCAGCGCCGACATCTGCTGCTTGCCAGCCACGTCATGGATTCGACCGTTCTGAACGAATAACGTCAGATGACCTTTGCCGCTACCATTGTCGCCATGGCTCCAGCCATAACGGTCGCCGGTCGAGGTGAACTTGAACGGCTTGGCCGGCGCGAAAGTAACGCCGGCGCGGCGCTCGACCTCGGCCCGGAAGGCATCCAGCCCGCGGTCCTCGATGGTGTATTTCAGCCGCGCGTGCTTGCGGTTGGCGCGGTTGCCCCAGTCGCGCTGCACGGTCACGACCGCCTCGGCGACCTTCACCGCATCATCGGTCGAGATAGAACCCATGATGTCAGCGGTGCGCGGATAGGTTTCCGGCTCGCCATGGGTCATGCCCATGCCGCCGCCGACCGTGACGTTCCAGCCGGTCACGTTGCCCGCATCGTCAAGAATGGCGATGTAGCCGAGATCGTGGGCGAAAATATCGACATCGTTCGACGGCGGCACCGCCACCACGATCTTGAATTTGCGCGGCAGATAAGTCTTGCCATAGATCGGCTCGACCGCCTCTTCCTCGCCGCCGGCGATGCGCTCGCCGTCGAGCCAGATCTCGCGATAGGCCGGCGTGCGCGGCGTCAGATGGGCTGAAATGGTGCGCGCCAGCTCGATCGAGGCGGCATGCGCCCGGCTGGCATCCGGATTGGGATTGCACATGACGTTTCTATTGACGTCGCCGCAGGCGGCGATCGAGTCGAGCAGCACGGCGTCGATCTCGCGCATCATCGCCTTCAGGTTCGACTTGATGATGCCGTGCAGTTGCACCGTCTGGCGCGTCGTCAGCCGCATGGTGTCGTTGCCGTAGGTGCGCGCGATATTATCGAGCGCCAGCCATTGCTGCGGCGTCACCACCCCGCCCGGCATCCGCACCCGGATCATGAAGGAGAACGCCTTCTCCATTTTCTTGCGCGTGCGCTCCGGCCGCAGATCGCGGTCGTCCTGCATATACATGCCGTGGAATTTGACCAGTTGCTGGTCGTCCTCGGCGATCGCGCCGGTCGACGTGTCGGCCAGGCCTTCGGCCAAGGTACCGCGCAAGAATTGGCTGGCCTGTTTGATATGTTCGTTGCGCGAGAGTTCGTCGGTCATTCTTCGTCTCCAACTGCATAGGCTGTCATGCCCGCCTGCGCGGGCATGACACCGAGCATGATGCGGCGTCGATTAATACGTATCCGTCAGATAGCGCTTGTCGCGCTCAAGACCGGCGACCGCCTGCTCGGCCGCTTCGGCGGACAGCTGCTTGACGTCGGCATAGGCCGCGACCAGCGCGGCGCGCACGTCCTTCGCCATGTTCTTGGCGTCGCCGCAGACATAGAAGCTGGCGCCGCCGTCGAGCCATTCGACCAGTTCCTGGCGGCGCTTCGAACAGCTTGTGCTGGACATAGACCTTCTCCGGCGTGTCGCGCGAGAAGGCGACATCGAGCCGGGTCAGCGCGCCGTCGGCGAGCGCCTCCTGCCAGTCGAGCTGGTAGAGGAAGTCGTGGGTGTATTGCCGGTCGCCGAAGAACAGCCAGCTCTTGCCGGTGGCTTGCGCGGCGCGGCGCTCCTGCACGAAGGCGCGGAACGGCGCCACGCCGGTGCCGGGGCCGACCATGATGATGTCCTTGTCGGCCGGCGCGATCCGGAAGTGCTTGTTGGGCTTCAGCTTGACCCGCACCTTGGCGCCGCGCTTCAGGCGCTCGGCGACGAAGGTCGAGGCGACGCCCTTACGGTCGCGGCCATTGGTGTTGTAGCGCACCGCCGAAATCAGCAGATGCGCTTCGTCGCCGACTTCGCTGCGCGACGAGGCAATCGAATAGGCCCGCGGCGCCAGCGGCCGCGTCACCGCGCGCAATGCTCGGCGGTCAGCGCGATCGAGAAGGTGGCGATCAGATCGATCAGCTGGCGGTCGACGATCCAGGCCTTGGCCTCGCCGCTGTCGATCAGCTGCTTCAGGTAAAGGTGGCCGGTCTGTGTGGCATAGGTCTCGACCGCCTTCAGCGACAGCGTGGTCACGTCGCGCGACTTGATCAACTCGTCGCGCAGCTTGGCATCGTCCGACAAGTCCGGCATGCGCCAGAAATTCGTCGACATAGGCCGGGTCGTTCTCGGCATAGAGATCGAGCGAGTTGCCCGGCTCGTAGGCCGGCACGGCGCCGTCGAAGGCGAGCGCCAGATGCACGGTCTCCTTGTCGGAGCGCGACGAGTTCAGATTGGTGAGTTCGGTGATCTCGGCCTCGACGATGTCGGTGGCGCCGGCCGGCTTGTTGGTAAAATCGACCTCGATGAGACGTCGGCCGCGCGCGGCATCGTCAAGCGGCGGCGCCAGGGTCTTGATCGCATCGCCGATCCATTGGCCGGCGGGCGTCGGCGAAATCGAGATCGCAATCGACGCGGTCGACGACGCGCTTTCCGCCGAGCGCTTCCAGCCGCGCGTCGATCGCCTTGCCGATGGCGCAGAATTCGACATAGGCGGTGTCGCCGAGCGCCAGCACGCCGAACTCGACGCCGTCGAGGCGCGGCGCGCCCTCGCCCATCAGGTCGCCATAGGCGCGCACGGCGCGGGCCGGCGGTTCGCCCTCGCCCCAGGTGGCGGCGATGAAGATGAGCTTCTTGGCCTTGGTCAGATCGGCCGGCTCGAGATCGGCCATGTCGATCAGATGTCGGCTTCAAGCCGTTCTTACGCGCCGCTTTGGCGAAATCGTTGGCGAGCTTTTCGCAATTGCCGGACTCGCTCGCATAGACAATCGTCAGCGGCTCGGCCGGACGCGCCGGCGCCGCCGGCTGGGCCGCTTGACCGGCTTTGGCCGCCCTGCACCGAACTCGACGCCGGCCAGGAAACCGGCGAGCCAGGCGCGCTGCACCGCCGAGGCCGGCCCGACCACGCGGTTGAGCAGAGCCACGTCCTCTTCGGTGAAGGGCGCGTTATTCGGGATGGTCGCGAAACGTGGAGACATGAGCGGGCCGCCTAAGCTGGACACGCGCCGCAACGGGCCGGCGCCTGCGCCTAGATAGAAGGATTTTCTTTCTGGCGCAATAAATCGCGAAAAATAAGAAATATATTGCAATACTAAGCGCACGAATGGCTGAAATATGCCAAAATCCCTGCCTCCAGCGGGAACAGGGCTAACGCCCCATTCGCCACCCCGCCGAACTTAGCTGTGGACCCGGCTGCCACCGCGCGCGCCGCTCCGGCGCGATCCGCTTAAGGTCGCCCCGTGACGATCGACCTCGCCTACCGCAATCGCCTGCGCGCACTGCTGACGCCTGCCGAACGGCGCGTGTTTGCGCGCCTCGACACGCCGCAAAAGATCCAGACCTTCCTCGACAAGCTGCCGGCCAATTTCGGACTCGCCGGCGACACCGCCATGTCGCCGCGCCGCGTGCTGCAAACGCGAGTCGCGCATTGCGCCGAAGGCGCGGTGTTCGCGGTCGCGGCGCTCGCCTATCACGGCAAGCCGTCCTGGCTCATCGACATGCGCGCGTTGCCGAGCGACCAGGATCACGTCGTCACGCTGTTCAAGGAGCGCGGCTTGTGGGGCGCGATCAGCAAGACCAATCACCCGGTGCTGCGCTGGCGCGATCCGGTCTATCGATCCCCCGCGAACTGGTCATGTCCTACGTTCATGAATACTGCCTGCCGGGCGGCAAGAAATCGCTGCTGGAATATTCGCGGCCGTTCGCGCTGACGCGCTATGCGCCGAACCGCTGGCTGACCCTGGACGACGATCTCGACTGGCTGATGGACGCGCTCGATGTCGCGCCGCACATGCCGATCGCACCAAAGGTGTCGCTCAAGCGGCAACGGCGTTCGACCGCGGTCGAACGCCACGCGCATAATCAGTTGGAATGGCCCGACCCGCGCAAAAAAACCGAAGGTGCCAACGGCCACGACAAAGAAAGCCGAAGCGCTGATCGAGCGCCATTGTTACGGCGCTGGCGGGCGCCCGTAGAATGACTTTCAAGAAACCGACCGGAGGACCCCGCGTGACGTCGCTGACTTTTACCCGCCAACTGACCATCGAATGGGCGCATTGCGACCCGGCCGGCATCGTTTTCAATCCGCGCTTTTTCGAGTTCTTCGACACCAATACCTGGAAGCTGTTCGAACAGGCACTCGGCGTGAAGCCGCAGGATCTCAGCCCGACTTACGGCATTTTCGGCATCCCGCTGGTCGATGCCCGCGCCAACTTTCTTAAACCGTCGCGGTTCGGTGACACGGTCGAAGTGGTCTCGCGCGTCAGCGCGTTCCGGCGCTCCAGCTTCAGCGTCGAGCACCGCATCATCAACCAGGGCGAAACCGCCGTCGAAGGCGAAGAAGTCAGAGTGTGGGCGGCGCACGACAAGACCGATCCCGACAAGATCACCTCGGCGACAATTCCGGCCGAGGTCATTGCGGCGTTCGGAACCGCTTAGCCTGTCATATCGCCGAGCGCGCCGACTGAACGGCTAATCGTATCGCCGCGCGCGATCCGTCATCGCCCGGCGGCGTAGCCTTGCATGCCGCGCGGGTTGGCGGCGGCACGACGCCGGTCGCCATCGAGCGATGCGGCCACCAGCCGCCCCTCCGACCAGTCGTCGCCGACCTCGACGACATGACCGCGCCGGCGCAATTCGTCGATCGTCGCCGCCGGCAACCGGCCCTCAACCACCAGAACCCCGGGACGCGATTGACGCGGCCAGAACGACGCCGGGAAATGCTCGCTGTGCCAGGCCGGCGCATCGATCGCCTCTTGCAGGTTCATGCCGCAATCGACGTGCCGCAAAAAGAATTGCGGAATCCACTGGTCCTGCTGGTCGCCACCGGGCGTGCCCCAAGCGAGATAAGGCTTGCCGTCGCGCAGCGCCATGGACGGCGACAGCGTCGAGCGCGGACGTTTGCCCGGCACGAGGGCCGCCGGGTGGCTCTCGTCGAGCCAGAACATTTGCGCGCGCGTTCCCAACGGAAAGCCGAGTTCGGGAATGACCGGCGAGCTCTGCAGCCAACCACCCGACGGCGTGGCCGCGATCATGTTGCCGTCCTTGTCGATGATGTCGAAGTGCACGGTGTCGCCGCGCACCGTGCCGAGCCGGCCGACCGTCGGCTCGCCGGCGCCCGAGGCGCCGACGGCCTCGCGGGCCGCGGTCGAGATACGGGCGTCGACCTTGCCGCCGAAACCTTCGACCGTGCCCGGCCGCAATTCCATCGACGCGGTCTCGCCAATCAAGGCACGGCGGCCGCGGTTATAGTCTTCCGACAACAAGGCATCGATCGGCACATCGACGAATTTCGGATCGCCGTAAAACGCCTCGCGATCGGCGAAAGCCAGCTTCGACGCTTCAACCACCAAATGGATGAAGTCCGGATCGGTCGGCTTGAGCTTGGCGAGATCGAAGCCCTTGAGAATGGCAAGCTGCTGCAGCGCCACCGGGCCTTGCGTCCACGGACCGGCCTTGAGCATGCGGTAGCGGCCGTAATCGTAGCCGAGCGGTTGTTCGACCGTGGCCTGCCAATTGGCCATGTCCTGACCGGTCAGCACGCCGTGATGGCGGCGGCCGGTGACATCCATGACGGCCTGGGTGCGGCAGAATTTATCGATCGCCTCGGCGACGAAACCTTGCGACCAGGTCTTGCGCGCCGCGTTGATCTGATGCTCGCGGCTGCCGCCGGCGCCTTGCGCTTCGCCCAGGATACGTTCGTAGGTGTCGGCCATCGCCGGATTGCGGAACAGCGTGCCGGGCGCGGGCACCTCGCCGCCTGTCAGATAGACGGCAGCCGAGGTCGGCCAATGGTCGACGAACTGGTCCTTGACCATGGCAATCGTGGCGCTGGCGCGCTCGACCAATGGATGGCCGTTGCGGGCATAAGAGATCGCCGGGCCGAGCACCTCGGCCAGCGACATCGTGCCGTAATCGCGCAACAGCATCATCCAGGTGTCGAAGGTGCCGGGCACGCAGGGCGCCAGCAGGCCGGTGCCGGGAATGAGATCGAGCCCAAGCGACTGGCAATGCGCGATGGTGAGACCGGCCGGCGCAACGCCCTGGCCGCACAGCACCTCGGTGCGGTCGCGCTTGGCATCGTGCAGAATGACCGGCACGTCGCCGCCCGGGCCGTTGAGGTGCGGCTCGACCACTTGAAGCGTGAAAGCGGTGGCGCAACCGGCGTCGAAAGCGTTGCCGCCCTTTTCCAGGATCGACATGCCGACCGCGGTCGCGATCCAATGGGTCGACGCCACCACACCGAAGGTGCCTTCGATTTCCGGACGTGTCGTGAATGGTGACGGATTGATAAAGCCCATGGAGCACCTTCAAAGTCGAGTGACGGCGGTCCAGGCGCCGTCGGGAGAGAAACTGGACAATCGCGCGGGGATCCGGCGCGGTAGCCCGGCAAAGGTCGGTGCCGGAATGGCGCGGCGCGTGTGTCGGGCGCCCTGTATAGCGCGCACGACGCCGCCGTCACAGCCCCGGCCGAAGCGGCGGAATACCGCCGAACGCTCAACGCAGCAGCTGGCGCTTAGCAATGGCCGCTTGGAAATGACCTCTTGGGCCCGGTCAGGGGAAGCCGGTTAACGGCACAACATCCGGCAGGGTTTCCGGCAATCACCAAACGGAGCGTTTGAGATGATTGGTGGGCGCACCAGGGCTCGAACCTGGGACCCGCTGATTAAGAGTCAGCGGGTCTAATAATTTGGAGCCTTTTCAATTGACCGTTTGACCATTGTAACTAATTGATAGAGCTGTTATAATTGCACGTATGGCACGAAATTCTCCCAGCTTTGAAGGCCTTGTCAACAAATTTGGCCGCTACCCCATTGCTACCCCGAAACGGGGTTCGGGGCTTGGCCAAACACCGACTGGCCCCGACAAACAGAAGCGGGCCCGCCCCCTTAAAAGACGCCCCGCGACCGAGATTTCGGTCGCTACTTTGAATAAAGCGCGGTCCGACGTTGGGGCAAAACTACCCAGCGGCCCCTACGAAGTTCCTGACAGTCTGTGTCGCGGTCTGGTCCTGCGCGTACGTCCGCGGAGCATCACATGGATTTTTCGCGCCCGCTTTGCGAATAAATTCAAGACTTGGACGGTATCGAGCATTGCCAACCTAACGGCACCTTCGAAGGCGCGAGAACGCGTTGGCGAAGCTCGTGTCAGCATACGGCGCGGCATTGACCCGGCGGAGTGGTTTCGGGAGCAGGAACTTGGTGGTCCGATCGAACGCACCTTCGATGTGGTGACGGACGGATGGGACTACGAAGCCGGCGTCGCCAATTACTTGAGCCACATCAAGTCGGAAAAGCGTGACGCGACACACAAAGATTACAAATCGTGTTTAAACCCAAAAGAATTCATTGAGCGCGTACGAAAGCCGTCAAAGAGCCGGAATGGAAAACATCGCGAACAGTTCAAAGCTGGAGTTAAAGTGTTGATTCCCTCACCACTTTATGGAGATCTACGACCACTTCGCGGAAAGTTGCTGAAAGCCATCACGGACGACGATATAGCGAGCGTTCGCTCTTCCATTTACAACCGTGGAAAGCGCACCCAATCCAATCATGTCTTACGAGTTCTCAAGGCATTTTTTAGCTGGGCAGCCGCCGAACCGGCGTCTGGATTGAAGAAGTTCAATCCGGCACGTGATGTTCCATTCCTCTACAAGCAAAAAAAAGATCCTGATCGGGTCAAGCGGCTGAAGGCGCGCACTCCAACAATTGGTGAGCTCAGTCGCCTTCCTATTTTGCTCGCAAATGAGCGAGTGTTTCCGCAAGTCCAGGCCGCGACTAGATTAGCGGAGTACTCTGCGCAAAGGCGCTTAACCGTTCTGTCAGCGGAACAAGAGGAATTCGCTAATGGTCTACCTGATTTCGACTTGCCGTCTGGATGGGGTATCTGGGCAATTCCGTCATGGAAAATGAAAACTGATCGCCCCCACAATATACCCCTGCCACCAAGTGTTTGGTCATTGGTGCAGGAAGCCAAACGACTTGCCGGCAAATCGAAATGGCTATTCCCACAATTACGCGAGCGGCGCCGCGGCGCGGGCATGAATGGCCACTTGAGCGAGAAGGTCATCAATGACGCCCTGGCGCGTATCGGACTTCAGTTTGGTCCTCATGACTTTCGGCGCGCCTTCGCAAAGCACGGGCGGATGAGGAAAAACGGCGGTGCTGGGCTTTCACTTGATCAGGTGCGACTAATAACCCATCCTGGCGAGGTGGATCCAGAAAATGAAAGTCTCATCGGCTCATACGCGCTAGACGAATTTCTTGAAGAAAAGATTGAAGTGATGAAGCTTTGGTGCGACTGGCTTAATCGTCTTGAAGAAAGCTCTACTCAAGCCGCTGCAGAATGACCCAATTAGAAATTGTGTCACGGTTCGAAAATCCAAATAACCATTGACTGGGGGGGTAGGAGGATACGCAGCCAATTTTCCAGCTAGTGCAACACTGACCTGACCGGGCTTTTTCATACCAAGCGTTGTGAGAAAATGGTCTTTGAAAGGAGCTTTGGTTATGCCGAAGAAGAGCCAATGCGGGGCGTACCCGAGCATATCCATTCTGACAACGGCCCGGAGATGACGGCGAAGGTCGTCCGCAACTGGCTGACGCAGGTTGGAGCCAAGACCCTGTTCATCGAACCAGGAAGCCCCTGGGAGAATGGCTGCTGCGAGTCATTCAACGGGAAGCTCCGCGATGAGCTACTGAACGGTGAGATAACGGACGAACAGTCGATCGGCCCGCGATCACGCTCTACGAATGTGCCTTCCGTAGATTGTCGATCTCCATGATCGCTATCCCTGTTGCAATAACGATCAAACCGATCAGCCTCGTCAAGTCGATTGGCCGGCTTGGCATACCAAACAATCCAAACTGATCGACGATGGCGGACGTCAGAAGCTGAGCAATCAGAATGAAAGCCACAAAACTGGCAGCGCCGAAGCGCGGTATAATTATCGTCGCAGATAGCGCGTAAAATCCGATAAGCAGGCCAGCAGCGTAGCTTATCGGAGGCGCAGAAGTAAGTTGAGCAACAGTCGGACTACCATAAAAGGGCAATGTGAGACCGATGGCCATGATCATCGCAATCGCAAACATAATCGCCGTTGCAGCAAATGGATTGCCAACGCTTCGCGCTACGCCGCTGTTTAGCACCCCGATCAGGGGAATACCCGCACCCGCCAGAAACGTCCAGGTAGAGAAAAGTAGGTAAGATCGCATCGGCGGCCTCCGTTCTTTGCGGCAATCGGCAAGCCTTTGGCCGCCCACTCAGCTCCGCAGACTGATCGCTCTCAACGAGTGAGAAGCTATTGAAAGTGAGCAAAAGCCGCCCCTTATCCGAGACGATGGTTGGGCGCCAAAGAGGGTCAATGTTCGGTGCCGATCTACACACCACCGCCATAAGCCATCACGTACTCCGCCCTCATGCCCGCTATCTCGCGCTTTCCGACGGAAGCGAGACCGCCCGCATCGACACCTGCAACATCCGCTCCCCGTGATAATCGTCGAGCAGACGCGACGCTAACGCGCCCCGCCTACTCGACACGTTGCCCGGCGTCAGCGATGACGCCGTGTGCGATGTTCACGCGCGCCCAAATCGAGCGCGAAGATGGCGATGAGGTCGCCGCGCGGATAACCGAGCTGGAAGTTGCCACCGGCGGCGACCGCCACATACTGCTTGCCGTCGACCGTGTAGGTGATCGGCGGCGCGTTGACGCCAGCGCCCAGATTATAGCGCCACAGCTTGTGGCCGGTCTTGGCGTTGAAAGCGTCGAACCAGCCATTACCCTCGCCGGTGAAAACCACGTTGCCGGCGGTGGCGAGCGCGCCGCCCATCATCGGCTGCGGCACCTTGGCCTGCCAGTCGACCTTGCCGTTCTCGACGTTGATGGCGGTAAAGGTGCCACTCTGCTGCGCCTTGTCGCCCTTGACGTTCGCGAACGTGCTGCCGAGCCGGATCGTGCCCGGAAGGTTGGTCACCTCCGAGGTGGTGAAGGTCATGAGCTGGTTGAGCCCGAGGATGTAGACGTCCTGCGTCTTCGGCGAATAGGCCGGTGGCGACCATTCCGCCCCGCCATTGGCGCCCGGCAGCATTTCCACGCCTTCCTTAGTCGGCGTGCTGAACATGTTCTTCGACATCGGCACGAACGGCGCCGACTTGCGGATGAGCTTGCCGGTCTCGCGGTTGACGATAAAGAACCAGCCGACTTTGCCGGCTTCGCCCGCAGCCGGAATGGTCTTGCCGTTCTCGTGCACGTCGAACAGCACCACGTTGCTAACAGCGTCGTAGTCCCAGACGTCGTGCTTGACCTCTTGGTAGGCCCATTTCAACTTGCCGGTGTTGACGTCGAGGGCGACGATCAAATCGGTCCACAGGTTGTCGCCCTTGCGCGCCGCACCATTAAGATCGGGATTTGGGTTGCCGGTCGAGAAGATCAACAGCCCGCGCTGTGGGTCGATCGCCGGCGTCGTCCACACCATGCCGCCGCCACTCTTGTAGAATCACTTTTGAACGTTTTCGGGTCGGTGGCCTGCCAGCGCCAGTCCTCTTTGCCGGTCTTGGCGTCGTAAGCGGCAACGAAGCCGCGGATCGCCCATTCGCCACCGGAGCTGCCGACGATCACTTTGCCGTCGTAAATCTGGGGCGCCATGGTCTCGGAGAAGCCGGCGCGCGGATCGGCCAGCTTGCTTTCCCATTCTTTTTTGCCGTCCTTGGCGTTAAGCGCCAGCAGCTCGTCGTCGAGCGTGAGCACGTAGACACTGCCGTAGCCGACCGCGACGCCCCGGTTGACCGGCCCGCAGCAGATCTTGAAATCGCCGAGATCATAGGTGGTTTCCCAGATGCGGTCGCCGTTGGCGGCGTTGAAGGCCATGACCTTCATCTTGTTGTCGACCACCGGCGTTGTGGCGTACATGACACCTTCGACGACGATTGGCGTGGTCTCGAAGCTCGCCGGCATGGCGGTTTGGATCAGCGCCACCGGCTTCAGCCCGCGTACATTGCGGGCGTTGACCTGCCGGAGCGGCGAATAGCGCTGGTTGGAATAAGTGCGTCCGTGCAACAGCCAGTCACTGCGGTTATGGTCCGCCGCTTGCATGTTGTCGTCGGAGACATTGACGTTCGTTCCCGACGGCACAATGCCTTGCACCGCCTGGCTGGTGTCGTTCTTGACAATTTCGTTTTGCTGGGACTGCGCTTCGGCAATAGGCGCGTGAAGCACAAGGGCCAAAGCGGCTGTAGAAATACCAAGCGCCAATCCATGCGAAAAAGCGGCGTCATGGTCGGTAGCAACAAGTGTGCGCAAGAGATTTTTCATCGTCTTAACTCCTTGGGAATGTCACTTCTGCCGCCCCCTAGTTTCTGCAGTCGCTTTCGCTGCTGCAGATTTTATTGCGTACTCGCTTCGCCTTTGTGCTGGCCGTCGTTCGAATTCGGATAGGGCAACAGCTTGATCCGCCCAAGCGTCTCTTCGCTCAGCGGATTTGATCCGGCGGGATAGCCGTTCTTCGAAAGGATGTAGGCCAGCGATTGCAGATATTGCCGCGTGGTCAGGCTGGCCGGCTTGTCGGCCGGCATCTGCGTCCTAATGAAGGTGAACATTTGCTGTGCCGAAATCTTACTGTAGGCAATATTCGCGGCAAACTTTGGCCCGGCGAGCGGCGGACCGGCCTGTCCCTGCAATTGGC